>NZ_AP022577.1:5449932-6055481 GCF_010730955.1 Mycolicibacterium aubagnense
CGCCGGCGACGCCGGTGCGTCGTTCACCGCCGTGACGCAGCTGGGGACCGAAGCCGCGGTCCTGATCTATTTCGCCAAGGACATCTGGCGCATCCTCACCGCCTGGTTCGGTGGCCTGGCCGACGCCGCCCGCCGGACCGCCGGGGCGAGCGAAGCGACGGGGAAGAGCGCCGACTATTGGCTGGGCTGGTGGGTGATCATCGGCACCATCCCGATCTGTGTCATGGGCCTGCTGTTCAAGGACCAGATCCGGTCCGGCGCCCGGAATCTGTGGGTCGTCGCCACCGCGATGGTCGTGTTCTCGGCCGTCATCGCCCTCGCCGAATACCTCGGCAAGCAGACGCGCGACGTCGAGCAGCTGACCTGGAAGGACAGCGTCATCGTCGGCCTCGCACAGTGCCTGGCACTGGTTCCGGGCGTGTCGCGGTCCGGTGCGACCATCAGCGCCGGCCTGTTCCTGGGCATGAATCGCGAGCTGGCGGCGCGCTTCGGCTTCCTGCTCGCCATCCCGGCGGTGCTCGCCTCCGGATTGTTCTCGCTGCCCGATGCCTTCGAGCCCGTCACCGAAGGCATGAGCGCCACCGGCCCCCAACTGGCCGTCGCCATCGCCATCGCCTTCGTGGTCGGCTACGCCGCGGTGTCCTGGTTCCTGAAATTCCTGGTGCGGCACAGCATGTACTGGTTCGTGGGCTACCGCGTGGTGCTCGGCGTGACGGTGCTGGCGCTGCTCGGCACCGGGGTGGTGGAGGCGCAGTGACCGTCATTCTCCTGCGGCACGGACGTTCGACGTCCAACACCGCGCACACGCTGGCCGGCAGGTCCGAGGGTGTCGACCTCGACGACAAGGGGCGCGCGCAGGCGCAGGGCGTCGTCGACAGAATTGGTGAGCTGCCGGTCAAGGCCATCGTCCGGTCGCCGCTGCTGCGCTGCCAGAACACCGTCGCCCCGCTGGCCGCGGCGCTCGGCCTCGAGCCGCGCGTCGACGACCGGCTGACCGAAGTCGACTACGGCGGCTGGACCGGCCGCAAGATCGCCGATCTGGTCAAAGAGCCGCTGTGGCCTGTCATCCAGCAGCAGCCCAGCGCCGCCGTGTTTCCCGAAGGTGAGGGGCTGGCCCAGGTGCAGTCGCGTGCGGTCGCGGCGGTCCGTGAGATCGACCGGGCCCTGGCGCACGAGCACGACGGCGACGCTCTGTGGATCGCCTGCACCCACGGCGACGTCATCAAGGCGGTGCTGGCCGACGCCCTCGGTGTGCACCTCGACGCCTTCCAGCGGATCGTCGCCGACCCCGCCTCCATGAGCGTCATCCGCTATACGCCGCATCGGCCGTTCGTGTTGCACGTCAACCACACGGGCACGGATCTCAGCTCCGCGCTGCGGCCCAAACCCGAAGAGCCCGGCAAGGCCGAGGAGGCCGCGCCGACACCCGACGCCACCGTCGGCGGCTCGACCGATTAGACCGGTAACCCGGTATTTTGAAAGGTGCCATGGCCCGCGAAATCCACGTCTTCCGCTCTCCCGACCGCTTCGTGGCCGGGACCGTTGGGCAGCCTGGTAACCGGACGTTTTACCTGCAAGCCGTGCACGAGCAGCGGGTCGTCTCGGTCATGTTGGAGAAGCAACAGGTTGCGGTCCTGGCCGAACGCATCTCCGCGCTGCTGGTAGAGATCAACCGCCGGTTCGGCACCCCGATCCCGCCCGACACCGGCGAGGTCACCGACCTGAATCCGCTCGTCATGCCGGTGGACGCCGAGTTCCGGGTGGGCACCATGGGCCTCGGTTGGGACTCCGAAGCCCAGACCGTGGTGGTGGAGCTGCTGGCGGTCAGCGACTCGGAATTCGACGCCTCGGTGGTGCTCGACGACGCCGAGGAAGGTCCCGACGCCGTGCGGGTATTCCTGAGCCCACAGTCGGCCCGGGATTTCGCGAACCGCTCGAATCGGGTGATTTCCGCCGGCCGGCCGCCGTGCCCGCTGTGCGATGAACCGCTGGACCCCGAGGGTCATATCTGCGTGCGCACCAACGGGTATCGACGCGGTGTGCTGGATGCCGGCGATGAACCCGCTGAATGAGGCAGGGCGTGATTCCGAACGCGTTTTGCAGCAGGGGGAGCTGACCGCGCTCGGTCGCATCAGGTCGGCCAGCAACGCGACGTTCCTGTGTGAGGCCGAGCTGGACGGCGCGCTGCTGCACTGCGTGTACAAGCCGATCTCCGGCGAGGCCCCGCTGTGGGATTTTCCCGACGGTACCTTGGCCGGCCGTGAGCTGGCCGCCTATCTGGTATCGGCCGCGCTGGGCTGGAACCTGGTGCCGCACACGATCATTCGTGACGGACCGGCGGGCCCGGGCATGGTGCAGCGCTGGGTGGACCAACCCGGCGATGCCTTTCCCGTCGCTACGCTCGCCCAGAACGCGCTCAGCGAGACCGAACCAGCGCCCGGCCTGGACCTCGTCGACCTCGTGCCGGCGGGCCACGTGCCGGCGGGTTACCTGCCGATCCTGCGGGCCTACGACCACAAAGGCGACGAAGTGGTGCTGGTGCACGCCGACGACGCCCGGTTGCACCGGTTGGCGGTGTTCGACGTGCTGATCAACAACGCCGACCGCAAGGGCGGTCACGTTCTCGCGGGCGTCGACGGCCAGGTGTACGGCGTCGACCATGGCGTCAGCCTGCATGCCGAGGACAAGCTGCGCACGGTGTTGTGGGGCTGGGCCGGAAAACCCATCGACGAGGAGGTGCTCGGTGCCGTTGCCGTGTTGCGGGACACCCTGCACGACAGCCTCGCCGCGGAGCTGGCCCCGCACCTGACCCGGCATGAGATCGCCGCGTTGCGGGCGAGAGTTGTTGAACTGCTTGATAATCCGATCATGCCGAGCCCGGATCGGCACCGGCCGATCCCGTGGCCCGCGTTTTGATCGCAGTTTGCACACAGGTAACCGATTTACGCAGCCCTACCGCTCGGTAGTGCTCTAGGCTTTTGCGATATGACCGACCACGATAAGGCCGCAGCCCGCCGCGAGATCACCGATGCCCTCCAGAAGGCGCTGGACCGCCGGCATGAGGTACTCGACGTCATCGTCGAAGCCGACGACAAAGCCGCCGCCGTTGATGCGATCGCCACGTTGCTCGGCACCTCCCATGTCGGCGGCGAGCAGGTGATGGCGATGTCCTTCGATCTGCTGACCAAGGACGCCCGCAAGCGCATTGCCGACGAACTCGAAGACCTGAACAGCCAACTGTCCTTCACGGTGAAAGACCGCCCCGCCAGCTTCGGGGACAACCTGGTGCTGCGCCCGTTCTCCGGCGCCGTCGACCGCGACATCTTCGCTACCCGCACCGCCGATGTCGGCGCTTCCGGAGACGGTTCGGGCCGCGCCGCGGGCGACCTGGACGAGGAGATCAAGGCCGCTCTGGCCCGCGTCAACGCCGAGGAAGCGGTGTGGTTCGTCGCCGAGGAAGACGGTGCCAAGGTCGGCATGGTGTTCGGTGAACTGGTCGGCGGCGAGGTCAACGTCCGGATCTGGGTCCACCCCGAGCACCGGCACCGCGGCTACGGCACCGCGGCGCTACGCCGGTCTCGATCGGAGATGGCGTCGTACTTCCCGGCCGTGCCCATGGTGGTCCGCGCTCCGGGTGTGACGCCGAAGTAGGCTGTGCCACAACGTAAAAGGGCTCCGGGAACCCCCGGAGCCCTTTTACGTGCCTGGCGTCGGATCAGCCGTGGTACGGCGCGGCCTTGACCGGCGGGGAAGCGACGGGGACGGCCTCGACGCTGCTGGGCGTCGTCATGGTGGCGGTGGCGCCGAAGTTCATGCCGCCGACGGACGGCTGGGCGTACTCGCCCGACGTCGCGCCGTGGCCCGACGAAGCGACAGGAGTGGTGGCCGGTGCGGGCGCGTGGATCGTGCCGTAGGCGCCGAGTGCCACGGCCGCGGCGACGCCCGCGAACCCGAACGTCTTCACGAGCATGGACCGACGGCGCTTGACCGGGCCGATGGATGCGGCGCCCATGGCGTCCTCCTTAATGACCAGTGGGTAAATAGTTTCCAGAATGTTATGGGCCGTATTTCGGCAGGACCTGCCAGCAGCCTGCGATCTGGCTGTGAATAGGCGGTTTCGGCTGTGACGTGGGCCTCGGCGATACTCATTGGCGTGGAGCGAAGCGATGTTGCGCTGGCCGCCGAGGTCGCGCAGGAGGCAGGGGAGTTCCTGCTGTCCGTGCGCGACCGGCTCGGCTCCCACGATCCGTACACCCTCGGCGCGGCCGGCGACCGGCACGCCAACACGCTGATTCTCGATCGGCTGCGCACGGCCCGTCCCGACGACGCCATCCTGTCCGAGGAGGCCGCCGACGACCTGGTTCGGCTGCGCTCGGACCGGGTGTGGATCGTCGATCCGGTCGACGGGACTCGCGAGTTCGGCCGGGGCCGGCCGGACTGGGCCGTCCACATTGCACTGTGGCAGCGCGACGGCAGCCCACACGGGTCCATCACCGACGCGGCCGTCGCATTGCCCGCGCATGGTGAGGTGCATCGGACCGATACCGTGACGGGCCCGCCGCCGCGTCGTCCAGGGCCCATTCGCGTCGCCACCAGTACATACCGGCCCCCGGCTGTGGTGTGGTGGCTGCGCGATGTGCTCGACATGGAGCTGGTCGGCATCGGCTCCGCGGGCGCCAAGGCCATGGCGGTGGTGCGCGGCGACGTCGACGCCTACGTGCACGCCGGCGGTCAGTGGGAATGGGACTCGGCCGCGCCGGCCGGCGTGGTGCAGGCGGCGGGGTTGTTCGCGTCGCGCCTGGACGGCTCGCCGCTGCGATACAACCGGCCCGATCCGTACCTGCCGGACTTCGTCATGTGCCGCCCCGAGTTCGCCGATACGTTGCTGGGCGCGGTGCGCCAAGTGTCTGGTGGACCGAGTTGACGTGGTCGATGCGTTGCGCGCCCTCGGGTATGAGGGCAAGAACCCGATCTGAGACGACCGAGACCAGGCTCATGACGGCGGCGTGACTGTCGAAGGCGCCGGGGGAGGCGTTCGGGCATTCGAGCCACCAGGTGGCGCGGCCGGCGATCGAACGAAGTTGGTCGTCGGCGAAGAGCGCCAACGGAATTCCGGACTCGGCGGCCCATTCGACGAGTTCGCCGGCCCACCGGCCGTGGCGCCGGAACGACATCACGATGAGCAGGTCGTGCTCGTCGAAGTCCGCGACGTCTTCGGCGACGGACTGACCTGAATTGGGGGCCAGCCAGGTGTCGGGCCGCATCTGGGCGAGGTTCAGCCTCAGCACTGTTGCCGCGGCCAGGCTGCTCCGATAGCCGCAGACGGCGACGCGACGTGCGGCAGCGATCTTCTCCGCAACGGCCTCGACCACTGCCTCATCCAGTTGGGCGTGCATGGCATGCAGGTTCGCGATGTCCTGCGAGATGATCGCGCTGACGTCGGGCGTGCCCTCGGCCGTGACGGGCACGCCTGATCGCCGCAACGCGCGCAGGTGTTCTCGCATGGCATCGAAGCTGCTGAACTCCAGGGTGCGCACCAGCCGGGAGAACGTCGCCTTTGACACGTCGGCCATGGTGGCGAGTTCGCTTGCGTGATAGGTACAGGCATCGCCGGCGTGCTCGAGCAGCACGTCGGCGGCGCGGCGTTCCTGTGGGCTCATCGACGCGTAGCGGCTCGTGATTCTCGCCTCCAGCGAGTCCGGCTGGTCCTGGCGCATCAGCTTCCCCGGTAGGTGGTGTACGCGAACGGGCTCAGCAGCAGTGCGACGTGCGTGTGGCCAGCTCCGATCGTGACGTGCAATTCGACCGTGGGGTAGAACGACTCCCGACCGGTACTGGCGAACCAGGCGCCCGTCGCGAAATGCAGCCGGTAGTCGCCGGGACTGAGCGTGACATTCCAGCGAATTCGGCCGTCGCTGTCGGTGTGGGCGGCCGCTACCTGCTCATTGCTCCGGCTTACGACGACAGCGAGATCCGCGGCGGGTTCGCCCCGCGCCGCGTCGAGCACATGGGTGGACAGTGACGTCATGGCGTCACCCGTTCCGACAGTCGCAGGAGTGCGATCTCACGAAGCTGGCCGACGGCGATGACGGCTTCCTCATCGCGGCTGAGTGACAGCCGGTGTTGCAGGGCGGCGTAGATGTCGGCTGGGCTGCGGCCCTTCGCACGGATCAAGAAGATGCGCCCGAACTTCGCCTCATAGTCCGCGTTGGCCTTGGCCAGTGTCGCGGCAAGCTCGTCCGGTATGGCCGGCTGTTCGCCGCGCGACAGGCCGGACTCGACTGACGTTCCGCGGGCCCGTTCGCCGATGCGGGGGTGCTGGGCCAGCGCCTGATCCAGGCTGTCGGCGTTCCAGCCGTCAGCGGCGCGCGCGGCGGTCGACTCGAGTTCGCCGACATTGGCAAATGGTCGCCCCGCGACAACCGCGCTGAGCCAGGGCGGAATATCGGCGCAGGGGCGTAGCACCTCTACGGCTTCCTCAGGCGACGCAGAGTTGAACGTCTGAAGATCCATGACCTGAATCTAGCGTTGCAGCAACGCTTCTTCCCGATGAAACTGTTACAACCCGTTAACGCCCAGGTCGATGCCGAGGCGGACGTCCCGAATCGGGTACTTCGTCACACGGTTGAAACGAATTGGTGATGCCACAACAAAATCTGAAACGTACGTTGCAGGGGTTGAGCCGTTTATCGCGCGTCAAGGGGGAATCGTGGCTGTGGGTGACATCGTCCTCGGATCGAATCAGTACGGCAAGGCGGAGAACCGCCTCGTCCGCATCGTTCGGGATACACCCGTCCATCGCATCATCGATCTGAACGTCACTTCCCAGTTGCGGGGCGATTTCACCGCCTGCCATTACGAGGGCGACAACTCGCACGTGGTCGCGACCGACACACAGAAGAACACCGTGTACGCCTACGCGAAAGAAGTGGGCGTGAAGTCACCCGAGGATTTCCTGATTGCGGTGGGCAGGCACTTCGTCGGTGATTTCGAGTGGGTCACCGGAGGCCGTTGGGAGGCGCAGGAGTACGCGTGGGAACGGATCGTCGTCGACGGAAAGCCGCACGACCACTCGTTTGTCCGAGCCGGCAAGTTTGTCCGCACGACTGTTGTCCAGATGGCCGGGGACATGACGTGGGTGGTGTCCGGCATCAAGGACTGCGTCGTGCTCAAGTCGACCGGCTCGGAGTTCCACGGCTTCCCCCGGGACAAATACACCACGCTCGCCGAGACCGACGACCGCATCATGGCCACGTCCATCACCGCGTGGTGGCGCTACCTGAGCACTGACCTCGACTTCAACGCCCTGCACGACGCCATCACCGACGTCGTGCTCAGCACCTTCGCCAGTGTCCATTCGCTCGCATTGCAGCAGACGCTGTTCGAGATCGGTAAGGCGATCCTCGAAACGTTCGATGTGGTCGCGGAAGTCAAGTTGTCGTGTCCCAACAAACACCACTTCGTGGTCGACCTCAGCCCGTTCGGGCTGGAGAACCCGAACGAGGTCTTCTACGCCGCCGACCGGCCGTACGGCCTGATCCAGGCCACCATCACCCGCGAGGGCGCGGACGAGGCGCCGCAGGCGTGGGCCACGATTCCGGACTTCTGCTGAGCGACACAGCACGCCGCGCGACCGCAGGAGGGGAGCCCAATGGACCTGAACACCGTCAGCCGATACCGATTCGCGCGCTCGCGCGCCGACCTACGCCTTGCCGACGGCGAATCCGTCGTCGCCGGCGGAACGTGGCTGTTCTCTGAACCGCAGGTCGAACTCACCGGCGTCGTCGACCTCACGACAATGGGCTGGCGCGCCATCGAGCCCACCGACGGCGGACTGCGCATCGCGGCGACGTGCACCATCGCTGAACTCGTGAGCCACCCCCGCCGACCCGACTGGCCCGCTCAGCACCTCTTCGGTGAGTGCGCCAACGCGTTGCTCGCCTCGTTCAAGATCTGGAACGTCGCCACCGTCGGCGGCAATATCTGCCGGTCGTTCGCGGCCGCGTCGATGGTGTCGCTGGCCGTTGCCCTCGACGGGGTGGCCGAGATCTGGACTCCTGATGGCCAGACCCGATGGGAACCGGTCGCCGATCTGGTCACGGGGAACGGCACCAATTCGCTGGGCCACGGCGAGGTGATGCGTGCGTTGCATCTGCCCGACGGGGCATTGCGTGCCACCGCCGCACTGCGCACCATCGCGCTGGCCGAGCACGGCCGCTCCGGCGCCGTCGTCAGCGGCCGCCGTGACGATGACGGGTCGACGGTCTTCGCCGTCACGGCCGCGACGGCCGCGCCCACGGTCTTTCGCTATTCGGGACTGCCCAGCGCCGACACTCTCCGATCCGACGTTGAGGCCGCACCCGGCTACTACACAGACCCACTCGGATCTGCGGACTGGCGCCGGGGCGTCAGTGGCGTGCTGGCCATGGAGGTTCGCGCAGAAATTCGTTCTCACCTGGAGGTGTGCAATGCCGACTGAGACCACCACGCCTGAGGTCGCCCGCAAGGCGGTGCATCCGGTCGACGAGGTGTTGCCGATTCCCAAGCTCGCCGTGTATGGAATGCAGCACGTCCTGGCCTTCTATGCCGGAGCCGTGCTGGTTCCGATCATCGTCGCCGGAGCCCTGAAGCTCTCGCCTGAGCAGATGATCCATCTGATCAATGCCGACCTGTTCACCTGCGGCATCGCCACGATCATCCAGTCGGTCGGGTTCTGGAAAGTGGGCGTCAAACTCCCGCTGATTCAGGGGGTCACCTTCGCGGCGGTCAGCCCGATGATCGCGATCGGCACAGCCGGCGGATTGTCGGGGGTACCCGGCCTGCTCTCGGTGTACGGGTCGGTGATCGTCGCCGGACTGTTCACCTTCATCATGGCGCCGTATTTCTCGAAGCTGCTGCGATTCTTCCCACCGGTGGTCACGGGATCGGTCATCACGATCATCGGCATCGCGCTCCTACCCGTCGCGGCGAACGACATCGTCGGCGGCACGACGACCGAGGCGATGAAAAACGATGTGGCCTTGAAGAACCTCGCGTACGCCGCGGGCACCCTGCTGATCATCATCGTCATGCAGCGTCTCTTTCGCGGATTCCTGGCCACGATCGCGGTCCTTGTCGGGCTGGTCATCGGAACTGCCGTCGCCGCGCTGCTCGGGGAGGTCGATTTCAGCGCAGTCGGTACCGCCCACTGGCTCGGCGTGACCACTCCGTTCTATTTCGGCTGGCCCGCTTTCAGCGCGACCGCGATCATCTCGATGATCGTCGTCATGATCATCACGGCGGTGGAAACCACAGGTGACGTGTTCGCGACGGCCGAGATCGTCGGTAAGCGGGTGGGCGCCAACGACATCGCCAAAGCACTGCGCGCCGACGGTATGGCGACCACGATCGGCGGTGTCCTCAACTCGTTCCCCTACACCTGCTTCGCGGAGAACGTCGGGCTCGTCCGGTTGACTCAGGTCAAGAGCCGCTGGGTCGTCGCCGCGGCGGGCGTCATCATGATCGTGCTGGGCTATCTGCCCAAAGCTGCGGCCATCGTGGCCGCGATCCCGCACTCGGTGCTCGGCGGGGCATCGTTGGCGTTGTTCGCCACGGTGGCTGTCGTGGGCATCCAGACCCTTTCGAAGGTCGATTTCAACGATCACCGCAACGCGGTGATCGTCGGTACCGCAATCGGCCTCGGCATGCTGGTCACGGCGCAACCCCTGCTGAAGTACAGCTTTCCCGCCTGGGCGCAGATCATCTGCGGCTCGGGCATCACGCTCGGTGCCCTTGCGGCGATCATCCTGAACGTTGTGTTCTTCCACATCGGTCCGAACCGTGGGCCGATGGTTGCGGGCACGCCACGGACCGGCGAAGTCGGACTCGACGCTGTCAACAAGATGACCAAGGATGAGTTCGTCGCGACCTTCTCCCGCCTGTACCAAGGCCTCGCCTGGCCGGTCGAACGCGCCTTCGCGCAACGTCCGTTCGCCGACACCCTCGCCCTGCGGGCTGCCGTCCAGACCGCTCTGCTCGCGGCCTCTCCCGCCGAGCAGATGGAGTTGATGCAGGCGTACCCGGGACTGGCCGAGACACAGGAACACAACGTGTCGAAAGTCGATTTGGCCTACCTGGGTCTCGACGGTCTCACGGCGGAAGAGGCCGAGGAATTCGGCGAGTTGTCGGCTGCCTACGAAGCCAAATTCGGCTTCCCCCTCATCATCTGCCTACGGGATCTGGAAAGTCGCGAACACATTCTGACCCTCGGCTGGCGGCGGCTCGAGAACTCCCCGCAGGTCGAGCACATGGCGGCGCTCAGCGAGATTTCGCGAATCGCGGCGTGGCGATTCGACGACCTGGTCGCCGATGCGAATCCCATTGCCTCTGCCCGACGTCTGAGACTGGAGCGATGACGCTTGGCACCCGCCGTGGCGCGCAATGGCGGGCGAATGAGATTTGACGTCAACGGCAGGACCGTCGAGGCCGACGCTCGCCCGGGGCAGTGCTTGCGAACCTTGCTCCGGGAAACCGGGCACCTCGACGTCAAGAAGGGATGCGACGCCGGCGACTGCGGGGCCTGCGCGGTCCTCCTCGACGGTGTGCCGGTGCATTCCTGTATCTACCCCGCCGCCCGGGTGGGTGGCCGCGCTGTCACCACGGTTGCCGGGCTCGGTGCGGGGGATGAGTTGCATCCGATGCAACGTGCGTTCTGTGACAATTTCGCCTTTCAGTGCGGCTTCTGCACCGCGGGGATGATCGTCACCGCCGCGACCCTGAAGCAGGACGACCTCGGCGATCTCGACCGGCTGATGAAGGGCAACCTGTGTCGGTGTACCGGGTACCGGCCGATTCGGCAGGCCATCCGTGCCGCCGTCACGGGCAGCGGCGAAACCGTTGCCGTGGACGCCCCGGCCATCGGGGAGTCATTGCGGCCGCCCGCGGGGCGCCGCGTCGTCACCGGCCGCGAGCCGTACACCTTCGACATCGACGTGCCTGGGCTGCTGCACATCTCCGTGCTGCGTTCGCCTCACGCCCACGCCCGAATTCTGGCGATCGATACCGAGGCCGCCCAGCAGGTACCGGGAGTCGAACTGATCCTGACGCACTTCAACGTTGCGACGCAACGCTTTTCGACCGCGCGTCACGAGTTGCGGACCGACGACCCCGACGACACCCTGGTGTTCGACCCGGTCGTCCGCTTCATCGGACAGCGGGTCGCGGCCGTTGTCGCCGACACGCTCGCCGCGGCGGAGGACGCGGCACGCCGCATCGTCGTCGACTACGAGTTGCTGCCGTGCGTCTTCGATCCGCAGGAGGCGAGGTCGGCGGGCGCACCGCTGCTGCATCCGGACCGCACGCCGGACGACGGCGTCGCCGACGCGTCGCGCAACGTGATCGCGGCGATGCATGAAGGCTTCGGCGGCGACATCGACGAGGCACTGGCAGACGCCGACGTCACCGTCGGCGGTACCTGGCAGACCGCGCGGGTGACACATGCTCAGCTGGAAACGCACGGAACCATCGGCTGGCTGGACGACGACGGCCGGCTCACCCTGCGCACCAGCTCACAGGTTCCGTTCCTGGTGCGCAAGGAACTGTGCCTACTGCTGAACATGCCCGAAGACCGGCTGCGGGTGTATACCGCGCGGGTCGGGGGCGGTTTCGGCGGCAAACAGGAGATGTTCACCGAAGACCTCGTCGCGCTCGCGGTGTTGCGCACCGGGCGGCCGGTCGCCTACGAGATGTCGCGGACCGACGAGCTCACGGCCACCGCGTATCGCCATCCCATGCGGATCGACGTCACGCTCGGCGCCCGCTCCGATGGAGCGTTGACCGCGATGAAGATCGCCGTGCTCAGCGACGGCGGCGCCTACGGAAACCATTCGCCGGGCGTCATGTTCCATGGCTGCGCGGAGTCGGTGTCCGTCTACCGATGCCCCGTCAAACGCGTCGATGCCGAGGCCGTCTACACCAATAATCCGCCGTCGGGCGCGTTCCGCGGATATGGACTCGGTCAGGTGATATTCGCGATCGAGAGCGCGCTCGACGAGCTCGCGCTGCAGCTGGACATCTCTCCGTTCACGATTCGGCGCACGAACATGGTTCGCGACGGCGACGACCTGTTGATCGCCCATCCAGAACCCGAACCAGACCTGATCTATGGCAGTTACGGGCTCGACCAATGCCTCGACCTCGTCGAACATGCGTTGTCGGGTGCCGATGGCGACGAGGTTCCGCCGGGGCCACAGTGGCGCACCGGGGAGGGCATCGCATTGTCGGCAATCGCGACGCTGGCGCCGCGCGGACATTTCTCCTCGGTCAGCGTTCGGCTCACTCCGAGCGGGGACTACGAGGTGGGAATCGGGACCGTGGAGTTCGGCAACGGAACCACGACGGTGCACACGCAGATCGCCGCCACCGCGCTGGCCACCACGCCGGACCGGATCACGCTGCGCAATGGCGACACCGACGCGGCTGACTATGACACAGGAGCCTTCGCCTCGGCGGGGACCACGGTCGCCGGCAAGGCGCTGTACGTCGCGGCGTCGAAGATGCGCGAGGTGATCCTGGCCACGGTCTTCGAGTTGACCGGCGAAATCGGCGACTTGGGCGAATGTGGGGTGCGGACCTCCGGGGGTCTGGTGCGATTCGGCGACGTCATCGCGGCCGCGCCACCGCAGTACCGGACGGGTGACGGTCTGCAGACGACCGGCGTCGAGACGGGGGAACTGCGTTCGATCGCGTTCAACGTGCAGGGTTTTCGGGTCGCGGTCAACACCGAGACCGGGGCGGTCGAGATACTGCAGTCGGTGCACGCGGCCGACGCAGGCACCGTCGTGAATCCGGCCCAGTGCCGGGGCCAGGTCGAAGGCGGCGTTGCCCAGGGGATCGGGTCTGCGCTCTACGAAGAGATCATGATCGATGAAGCGGGCCGGGTATCGACGCCCACGTTCCGCACCTACCGCGTGCCCCAGATGGCCGACATTCCGCCGACCACTGTCCTGTTCGCCGACACCGCCGACGACCTCGGTCCCTACGGCGCGAAATCGATGAGCGAATCCCCGTACAACCCCGTGGCGCCCGCTCTTGCCAACGCGATTCGTCGCGCCATCGGCGTGCGTCCATACGAACTCCCGATGTCGCGGGACCGAATCTGGCGGCAGGTTCAGGAAGGAACATCACGATGAACGCTTCAATCGAGGCCGACGCGAAGTGGCTCGCCGTCGCGATCGACCTGGCGACGGCCAACGTCGAAGCCGGCGGTGGGCCGTTCGGTGCGGTGATCGTCGGCGCGGGTGAGCTGGTTTCGACCGGGCAGAACCGCGTTACGCACGACATCGACCCGACCGCGCACGCTGAGGTGATGGCGATCCGGGCCGCGTGCCGGCAGGTCGGGAACCACAGCCTGGCGGGCTACACGCTGTACTCGTCGTGCGAGCCCTGCCCGCTGTGCCTGTCCGCCACGTTGTGGGCCAGGATCGATCGGATCGTCTTCGCGGCCGACCGCCATGACGCGGCAGTCGGCGGATTCGACGACAGGGCGTTCTACGAGCTGTTCGACAAGCCGCGGCACGAGTGGGACGTCCCGGTCCAGCAGCACCGCCTGGACCAGGCTTTCCTGCCGTTCCTGACGTGGCTGGGTAACAGCGACAGGGTGCAGTATTGATCGTGGACGTCATCGAGGAAGTGTTGGCCCGAACCCGGCTCGGCGAGTCGGTGGCGTTGTGCACGGTGGTCGCCGCCGGCGGATCAGCGCCTCGCGACCCCGGCGCCTCGATGGTGGTGGCCGGCGACGGCAGCGTCGTCGGCTCCATCAGTGGCGGTTGCGTGGAATCCGCGGTGTACGAACTGGCGCTGGAGGTGCTGTCCTCAGGCGAGTCGCGGCTGGTCAGCTATGGCGCGGGCGATGAGTCGGTGTTCTCGGTCGGCCTGCTGTGCGGCGGATCCATCGACGTCTTCGTGGAACGTGTCGGCCCCTCGAACGTCGACGAGTTCGAACTCGCCGGGAAAGTCGTCGACCGGGGCCAGACCGCCATCCTCGCCACACTCGTCAGCCCTGCCGAGCCGGCCCCGCCCGACAGCCGGCCCGGCGGTCGCCTGGTGATCGCCGACCGATCGGTAAAGGGCAGCCTCGGCGACGGCGCGCTGGACGACGCCGTGGTGCGCGCCGCCGACTCGGTGACCACCAGCGGGACGCTGACCTGTCCGGACGGTGATGTGGTCTTCGTACGCGTGCTGGCGCCCAAACCGCGGATGATCGTCATCGGGGCCACCGACTTCGTCGCCGCTGTTGCGCACGCGGCAGCATTCGTCGGCTACCGCGTGACGGTATGCGATGCGCGAGGAGTATTCGCGACGAAAGACCGGTTCCCGATGGCCGACGAGGTCGTCGTGGACTGGCCCGATCGATATCTCAGACAGCAGGCCGGTGCCGGACTGATCGATGCGCGCACCGCGATCTGCGTGCTGACGCACGACAACCGCTTCGACATTGCGGTCCTCGAGGTGGCTCTGGCATTGCCCGACATCGGTTTCGTCGGTGCGATGGGTTCGCGGAGAACCCATGACGAGAGGGTGGCCCGGCTGCGCGAGCGGGGGATCGATGACAGTCAGTTGGCCCGGCTGTCATCTCCGGTCGGGTTGGATCTGGGCGGTCGAACTCCGGAGGAGACCGCCATCGCGGTCATCGCGGAGATCATTCGCACGCGTGCCGGGGGAACGGGCGTGCCGCTGCGTGACCGCACCGGCGATATCCATCACCGGGCTGCACCCCGGTGAGTCGGCCATTCACCGTGGGGAGTGTCGGTGTCAATTCCTGTTGCCAGATCCTCGCACGGAACATCAAGCGCGCCAACGCTGTTCAGGTAGTCACGCGCGCCGTGGTCGCCGCGGGCGCCGGCGATGACCCGGGTCCAGTGATTGCGGCCGATCACGACCGGGTGTCCGGGCGTGCCGGAGTAGGTCGCCCTGGCGAGCTGTTCTCGATTCGCCAGCGCCCGCAGACGCGCGACCACGCCCGGGCCGACATCCGGCAGATCCACGAAATGGATCAGGGCGGCATCTGCATCGATCGCCGAGAGTCCGGCGCGCAGCGACGCAGCGATGCCTTCCTCCCATCCCGCCACCTCGATGATCGACGCCGTGTCGGGGACAAGTGCGGCGGCACGCTCATATCCGGCGCCCAGAGCGACGGCAACGGAGGTGCAGCCGCCCGACCACAGTGCGTCGACAGCGCGCTCTATTGCGCCGGGCACCAAGGCTTTCGGCATCCCGAACCGACGGCCCGCGCCTGCGGCCAACAACAGTCCGGCGACCCGGGGATCATCAGGTGGCCCCATCAGGCGGACGATACCCGCCTCTGGCGAAAACCCGTCCCGAAGGAAACCATCAGTGAGGAGCTTCCAGATGGACCTCGTCTCGCGACTGCTCGACGTGATCGAGTGCGACATTCTTCCGCTGACCGCCCAGGGGGTCGTTGCCGGTAACAAGGTCTTCGGCGCCGCCCTGCTGCACAAAGCGGACCTGTCATTGGTGCTGGCAGGGACCAACGCGGAAACGGACAACCCGCTTTTTCACGGCGAGATCAACACGCTCAATCAGTTCTACGAGATCGCAGACCGCCCTGCGACGGGTGACCTGCTATTCCTGAGCACCCACGAGCCGTGCACTTTGTGCATGTCGGCGATTACGTGGGCCGGATTCGACAATTACTACTACCTGTTCAGCCACGAGGATTCGCGCGACAGCTTCGCGATTCCGCATGATCTGCGAATCCTCAAAGAACTGTTCGGCCTGGCGCCGGGCGGCTATCGCCGAACCAACGCGTTCTGGACGGCGTACGGAATTGGTGAGCTCGCCGGTGCCGAGCCCGAACCGCGCCGCGGCGACCTGCACGAGCGCATCGCGCGCATTCGTCGGCGGTATCAAGAACTCTCGCAGCAGTACCAGGAGTCGAAACCGGGCAACGACATTCCGCTGGGCTGATCGAACTACTGGTTGCTCGAATCGATGGGCGGAAATGGCGACGGCTAAAGTCGATGCCATGCGATCGTGGCTGGCGCCCAGTGTCCCGAACCTGCCGGGCCGACCGAGACAGGCCGGCCCCGAACTCCGGCTCTATGACACCGCCGACCGTCAGGTCCGGCCGGTCTCGGCGGGCCCGAAGGCCACCATGTACGTGTGCGGCATCACCCCGTACGACGCCACGCACCTTGGTCATGCCGCCACCTACCTGACGTTCGATCTGGTGCACCGCTACTGGCTCGACGCCGGGCACGACGTCCAGTACGTGCAGAACGTCACCGACGTCGACGATCCGCTGTTCGAGCGCGCGGAGCGCGACGGCATCGACTGGCGCGCCCTCGGGGACCGCGAGACCGAACTGTTCCGGCAGGACATGGCCGCGCTGCGGGTGCTGCCGCCGCACGACTACGTCGGCGCCATCGAGTCCATCGCCGAGGTCGTCGAGCTCGTCGAGAAGCTGCTGGCCTCCGGTGCCGCGTACGTCGTCGACGACCCCAATGAACCTGGGTACCCCGACATTTATTACCGGGCCGACGCCACCACCCAGTTCGGCTACGAATCCGGCTACGACCGGGACACCATGCTGGCGCTTTTCGGTGAGCGTGGCGGCGATCCCGACCGGCCCGGCAAGGCCAGCCAGCTCGACGCCCTGCTGTGGCGCGTGCAGCGGCCGGGCGAGCCGAGTTGGCCGTCGCCGTTCGGTGCGGGCCGGCCGGGCTGGCACATCGAGTGCGCCGCAATCGCGCTGAACCGCGTCGGCGCGGGCTTCGACATCCAGGGCGGCGGCAGCGACCTGATCTTCCCGCACCATGAGTTCTCCGCCGCGCACGCCGAATCGGTAACGGGGGAGCGGCGTTTCGCCCGTCATTACGTGCATGGCGGGATGATCGGCTGGGACGGCCACAAGATGAGCAAGAGCCGCGGCAACCTGGTGCTGGTGTCGCAATTGCGGGCCGACGGCGTCGACCCGGGCGCCATCCGGCTGGGTCTGATGGCCGGGCACTACCGCACCGACCGCTTCTGGAGCCCCGAGGTCCTCAGCACGGCCCAGATGCGCCTGCAGCGCTGGCGCGCCGCCACCGCACTGCCCGCCGGCCCGGACGCCACCGATCTGCTCGATCGCGTCCGCCGGTACCTCGCCGACGACCTGGATACCCCGAAAGTACTTGCCGCCCTTGATGGTTGGTCGACGGACGCGCTCGAGTACGGCGGGCATGACGCGGCCTCGCCGCGGTTGGTCGCGGACACGGTCGACGCACTGCTCGGGGTGACCCTCTAGTCACTTCGCCGTGAGAGTACTTTTTGCCAATATGGGTTCTGTGTACGGAAAAGTCGTCTTCATCACCGGTGGTGCTGCGGGGGTCGGGGCCGAGGTGGCCCGCCGGTTGCACCGTAAGGGCGCCAAACTGGTGCTGATCGACGTCGACGCGGCGGCGCTGGACGCCACGGCTGCCACGCTCGGTGACGATGTCCTGCCGGTGGTCGCCGACGTCCGTGACCTGTCGTCGATGCAGGCCGCCGCCGACGCGGCCGTCGAGCGTTTCGGCGGCATCGACGTGGTGGTGGCGAACGCCGGCATCGCGACCTACGGTTCGGTGCTGCAGGTCGATCCCGAGGCTTTCAAGCGGCTGCTCGACATCAACGTGCTCGGGGTCTTCCACACTGTGCGCGCCACCCTGCCGTCGGTCCTCGACCGCCGCGGATATGTGCTCATCGTGTCGTCGCTGGCCGCGTACACCGCTGCTCCGGGTCTGGCACCGTACAACGCCTCCAAAGCCGCCGTCGAGCACTTTGCCAACGCGCTGCGCCTCGAGGTCGGCTACCGCGGCGTCGACGTCGGCTCGGCGCACATGTCCTGGATCGACACCGCGATGGTCCGCGACTCGAAGTCCGATCTGTCGACGTTCGCCGAGATGCTGACGAAGCTGCCGTGGCCCATCAGCAAGACGACGTCGGTCGACAAGTGCGGCGAGGCCTTCGTCGCCGGCATCGAGGGACGGAAGACCCGGGTCAACTGCCCCGGCTGGGTCGGCGCGCTGCGCTGGCTGCGACCGCTGCTGGCGACGCGTATCGGTGAGGTGCCGGTGGCCAAGTTCGTGCCCGATCTGCTGCCCCGGATGGATGCTGAGGTGGCCGCGCTCGGCCGCTCATCCAGCACGCACACCGAGCAGCTCGACAAGCACTGACCATGCGGGTTGGATTCTTCTGCCTCGGCCTCATCGCGATGCTGTTGGCGGCCACCGGGTGCGCGGACCACGAGTCGTCGAGCCCGGCGCCGTCGTCCCCGCCGACTCCGGACCAGGTGCGGGCCATCGCGAAATCCGCCTACACCTACGGCTTTCCGATGGTCGACAACTACCGGATTCAGTACTCGTACTTCGCCGACAAGGGCGGACCCGAGTACAAGGGCGGATGGAACGAGATCCACAACGTCGCTCGCGTCTTCACTCCGGAGGACAAGGCGATCCAGACGCCCAACTCGGACACGCCGTACTCGTTCCTCGGCGCCGATCTGCGCGCCGAGCCGTTGGTGCTCAGTGTCCCGCCGGTCGAGGCGGGCCGCTACTACTCGCTGCAGTTCGTCGACGGCTACACCTACAACATCGCCTACGTCGGCAGCCGCACCACCGGCAACGGCCCCGGCAATTACCTTCTGGCCGGACCGAATTGGCGAGGCGAGACGCCGCCGGGCGTCGAGCGTGTGATTCGCAGCTCCACCGATCTGGCCTTCGTGCTGTACCGAACTCAGCTGTTCGGGCCGACGGACCTCGAGAACGTCAAGAAGATTCAGGCGGGTTACCACGTGACGCCGCTCTCGGCGTTCCTCAAGCAGCCACCGCCGCCACCCGCCCCGCCCATCGACTTCGTGAAACCGCTGTCGGCGCAGGACGAGCGGACGTCGCCGAAGTTCTTCGAAATCCTCAATTTCGTGATGAAGTTCGCGCCGGCGCAGGCTGCCGAGGAAGTGAAGCGTGAGCGGTTCGCCGCCATCGGCGTCGGCCCCGACGGGAGCTTCCGCGCCGACCAGCTCACCCCCGAGAACCGCAAGGCTGTCGAGGACGGCATGGCCGACGCCTGGGCGGCGTTCAACGACTTCAAGAAGGACAAGTTCGATACCGGCGAGGTGACGGCGGCCCAATTGTTCGGCACCGCAAGTGATCTCAAGGGCAACTACCTGTATCGCATGGCCGGTGCGGTGCTCGGGATTTATGGCAACACCGCGGCCGAGGCGATCTATCCCAGCTTCGCGAACGACAGCACGGGTGCGCCGCTCACCGGTGCCAACAATTACACGCTGCGCTTCGCCCCGGGGCAGCTGCCGCCGGTCAACGCCTTCTGGTCGGTGACGATGTACGAGATGCCGCAGAGCCTGCTGGTGGCCAACCCCATCAATCGCTATCTGATCAACTCGGCGATGCTGCCCGCCCTGATCAAAGACCCCGACGGCGGCATCACGCTGAACCTGCAGAACACGTCGCCCGGACCGGCCCGCGAAGCCAATTGGCTGCCGGCCCCGGCCGGGCCGTTCGCCATTGCGATGCGCCTGTACTGGCCCAAACCCGAGGCGCTCGACGGCACCTGGAAGGCCCCCAAGCCCGTCCGGGTCTAACCAAAACACCCGCGAGCGTGCGTGTTTGCTTGCGACACACCGCGTGATTGCGGACAAATGGGGTCGCTCGGCGGCCGCGAACGTGCGCAAATTGCACACCAGAACCCGCGTGTTGCGTGCAAACGCGCACGCTCGCGGAGAGGGGCGCTACCGTCCGCGGCGCTTCAGGTACCGCTCGAACTCCGCGGCCAGCGCGTCGCCGTCGATCTTGCCGAGCGCCTCAGTCATGTCGACCTCGGCGTCGCCACGCTCCTCCAGCGACTGCACGTATTCGGCGATCTCTTCGTCGTCGGCCGTCATTTCGGTGACCGACTCTTCCCATTCCTCGGCCTGTGCCGGCAGGTCGCCGAGGGGCACCTCGACGTCCAGGGCGTCCTCGACCCGGCGGAGCAGCGCGACGGTGGCCTTGGGGCACGGCGGCTGGGACACGTAGTGCGGCACCGCCGCCCAGAACGTCACTGCGGGGATGCCGGCCTGCACACAGGCGTCCTGGAACACCCCGGCGATGCCGGTCGGTCCCTCGTAGCGGGTCTCCTCGAGCCCGAAGAACTTGGCCGAGTCAGCGGAGTACGCGGCGCCCGACACCGGCACGGGCCGAGTGTGCGGCGTGTCGGCGAGCAGCGCGCCCAAGATGACGACGGTCTGCACGTTGAGCTTGTCCAGGATTGCCAGCAGCTCGGCGCAGAAGGTGCGCCACCGCATGTTCGGCTCGACGCCGTGCATGAGCACCACGTCACGGTCCGAACCCGGCGGGCGGCAGTGGGAGATGCTCATCGACGGCCACACCAGCTCGCGCGTGACACCGTCGACCTGGCGAATCACCGGACGATTCACCTGGTAGTCGTAATAGCTCTCATCATCGATCTCGACGATGGTCCGCGCCTCCCACATGGCATCCAGGTGCTCGAGGGCGTCGCTGGCGGCGTCACCGGCGTCATTCCACCCCTCGAATGCTGCGACGACGACGGCATCGTGCAGTTCGGGCAGGTCAAGGCCCTGGGGTAGGGGCCGGTCGGACGGGCTCACACCGCCAGCGTAAGCCCTTATCGGCACCCGTGAGTGCTACCCCTGGGCGGGTCGGGCCGGCAAACCGGTTTGATAGCGCGCCTACCATGTTTGTGTGACTGCACTGGACAAACAACTGTCCAACGTGGGCGTCCGAACGCCTGTCAGGTGACGACGTAGACTCTTTGAGGTCGAGAGGCGTTGCAACGGATCCGGATCGGTGCCGGAATCCGCCACGCTCGGCAGAGTTAAGGACGCCTTCCGCAATGGAAGGAATGCACGTGAACGCCCCCGTGAACGCCTCGGTGTCGAAAACCTTCACGCCGAACATTCGCCCCGACTGCACCGCCGAACTGACGGCTGCGCTCGGCAAGCGGATCATGGTCATCGACGGCGCGATGGGCACGGCGATCCAGCGGGACCGGCCCGACGAGGCCGGCTACCGCGGCGAGCGGTTCAAGGACTGGCCGAGCGATCTGGTCGGCAACAACGACCTGCTCACCCTGACGCAGCCGCAGATCATCGAGGGCATCCACCGCGAGTACCTCGAGGCGGGCGCCGACATCCTCGAGACCAACACGTTCAACGCGAACGCGGTCTCGCTCTCCGACTACGGCATGGAAGAGTTCAGCTACGAGCTCAACTACGCCGGCGCCGCCCTGGCCCGTCAGGCCGCCGACGAGTTCAGCACCCCGGAGAAACCGCGCTATGTCGCCGGTGCCCTGGGGCCGACGACGCGGACCGCGTCGATCTCGCCGGACGTCAACGACCCCGGCGCCCGCAACGTCTCCTACGACCAGCTGGTCGCCGCGTACCTCGAGGCGGCGGGCGGCCTCGTCGACGGTGGCGCGGACATCCTCATCATCGAGACGATCTTCGATTCGCTGAACGCCAAAGCGGCGGTGTTCGCCGTCGAGACGCTGTTCGAGCAGCGGGGACGCCGCTGGCCGCTGATCATCTCGGGCACCATCACCGACGCCTCCGGGCGGACGCTGTCCGGTCAGGTCACCGAGGCGTTCTGGAATGCGATCCGGCATGCCAAGCCGCTCGCGGTGGGCCTCAACTGCGCCCTGGGTGCGCCGGAGATGCGCCCCTACATCGCCGAGGTGGCGCGCATTGCCGACACCTTTGTGTCCTGCTACCCGAATGCGGGCCTCCCCAACGCCTTTGGTGAGTACGACGAGTCCCCGGAGCGTCAGGCCGGCTACATCGAGGAGTTCGCCGAGGCCGGTCTGGTCAACCTGGTCGGCGGGTGCTGTGGCACGGCGCCGCCCCACATCGCCGAGATCGCCAAGGCCGTCGAGGGCAAGGCTCCCCGCGAGCTGCCGGAGATCCCGGTGGCCACCCGGCTTTCAGGCCTGGAGCCGCTCAACATCACCGAAGACTCGCTCTTCGTGAACATCGGCGAGCGCACCAACATCACGGGCTCGGCGCGGTTCCGCAACCTCATCAAGGCCGAGGACTACGACACCGCCCTGTCGGTGGCCCTCCAACAGGTCGAGGTCGGTGCGCAGGTCATCGACATCAACATGGACGAGGGCATGATCGACGGCGTCGCCGCGATGGACCGCTTCACCAAGTTGATCGCGGCCGAGCCCGACATCAGCCGCGTCCCGGTGATGATCGACTCCTCGAAGTTCGAGGTCATCGAGGCTGGCTTGAAGAACGTGCAGGGCAAGCCGATCGTCAACTCGATCTCCATGAAGGAGGGCGAGGAGAAGTTCATCCGCGAGGCCCGGCTGTGCCGCAAGTACGGCGCCGCCGTCGTCGTGATGGCCTTCGACGAGCAGGGGCAGGCCGACAACCTGGAGCGCCGCAAGGAGATCTGCGGGCGCGCCTACCGGATCCTGACCGAAGAGGTCGGCTTCCCGGCCGAGGACATCATCTTCGACCCCAACTGCTTCGCGCTGGCGACCGGTATCGAGGAGCACGCGACCTACGGCATCGACTTCATCGAGGCCTGCGCCTGGATCAAGGAGAACCTGCCCGGGGTACACATCTCGGGCGGTATCTCCAACGTGTCGTTCTCGTTCCGCGGCAACAACCCGGTGCGCGAGGCCATCCACGCGGTGTTCCTGTTCCATGCCATCAAGGCCGGGCTGGACATGGGCATCGTCAACGCCGGTGCCCTGGTGCCCTACGACTCGATCGACCCCGAACTGCGGGACCGCATCGAGGACGTCGTGCTGAATCGGCGCGAGGACGCGGCCGAGCGGCTGCTGGAGATCGCCGAACGGTTCAACACCAAGGGGGAAGGACCCAGCGACGCGGCTGCTGCGGAGTGGCGATCTCTGCCGGTCCGCGAGCGCATCACGCACGCTCTCGTCAAGGGCATCGACGCCCACGTCAACGACGACACCGAGGAACTGCGCGCCGAGATCGCCGCCGCGGGTGGTCGGCCGATCGAGGTGATCGAGGGCCCGCTGATGGACGGCATGAACGTCGTCGGCGACCTCTTCGGTGCGGGCAAGATGTTCCTGCCCCAGGTCGTGAAGTCGGCCCGCGTCATGAAGAAGGCCGTCGCGTACCTGTTGCCGTTCATCGAGGCGGAGAAGGCCGGGGCGAGCGAAGCGACGGGCGATGATCCAGCGTCCGGCTCCTCTTCGTCCAAGGACACCAACGGCACCATCATCATGGCGACCGTGAAGGGTGACGTCCACGACATCGGCAAGAACATCGTCGGGGTTGTCTTGCAGTGCAACAACTTTGAAGTGATCGACCTCGGTGTCATGGTGCCTGCCCAGAAGATCCTGGACGCGGCCAAGGAGCACAACGCCGACATCATCGGGTTGTCCGGCCTGATCACGCCATCCCTCGACGAGATGGTGAACTTCGCCGTCGAGATGGAACGCGAAGGCCTCGAGATCCCGCTGCTGATCGGTGGCGCGACGACCTCGCGTGCGCACACGGCCGTGAAGATTTCGCCGCGCCGCAGCGGTCCGGTGGTCTGGGTCAAGGACGCGTCCCGCTCGGTGCCGGTCGCGGCCGCGCTGCTCGACGACAAGCAGCGTCCCGCGCTGATGGAGGCCACCGAGAAGGACTACGCCGCCCTGCGCGAACGGCACGCCCAGAAGCACGAGCGGCCGATGCTGACGCTGGAGAAGGCCCGCGCCAACCGAACCCCGATCGAGTGGGACGGCTACACGCCGCCGGTACCCGCCCAGGGTGTCGGCGTTCGGGAGTTTCTCGACTACGACCTCGCCGAGCTGCGCGAGTACATCGACTGGCAGCCGTTCTTCAACGCCTGGGAGATGAAGGGCAAGTTCCCCGACATTCTCAACAACCCGGCGTCGGGCGAAGCCGCCCGCAAGTTGTATGACGACGCCCAGGAGATGCTGGACACGCTGATCAAAGAGAAGTGGTTGCGCGCCAACGGCGTGATCGGCTTCTTCCCGGCGAACGCCGTCGGCGACGACATCGAGGTCTACACCGATGAGGCCCGTACCGACGTGCTGACCACGTTGCACAACCTTCGGCAGCAGGGCGAGCACCGTGACGGCATCCCGAACCGGTCGCTGGGCGACTTCATCGCGCCGAAGGACACCGGTCTGGCCGACCACGTCGGCGCGTTCGCAGTCACCGCAGGCCTCGGCAGCCAGGACAAGATCGCCGAGTTCAAGGCCGCCCTCGACGACTACAGCGCCATCCTGCTGGAGTCCCTCGCCGACCGGCTGGCCGAGGCGTTCGCCGAACGGATGCACCAACGGGTCCGCGAGGAGTTCTGGGGTTACCAGCCCGACGAGCAGCTGGACAACGAGGCGCTCATCGGGGAGAAGTACGTCGGCATCCGGCCGGCACCCGGCTACCCGGCGTGCCCTGAGCACACCGAGAAGGCGACGCTGTTCGATCTGCTGGACGTTACGAAGCGAACCGGCATCGAGCTGACCGAGTCGATGGCGATGTGGCCCGGCGCCGCCGTCAGCGGCTGGTACTTCTCGCATCCGCAGTCGCAGTACTTCGTCGTCGGCCGGTTGGCCCAGGACCAGGTGGCCGACTACGCACGACGCAAGGGCTGGACCATGCAGGAAGCCGAACGCTGGCTCGCCCCCAACCTCGGCTACAACCCGGAGGATTGATGTTCAAGGCCGTGTTGTTCGACATGGACGGCACGCTCGTCGACTCCGAAAAGCTGTGGGACGTCGCGATGCACGCCTTCTACGCCCGAAAGGGCGGGGTGCTGACCAATGCCGTGCGGGAGACGACGGTCGGCGGCTCGGCAGAGAACGTCATGCGCATCGTCTACGACGACCTCGGCCTGGACCCGACCCCGGAATCCATGGCCGAGTCGGCGGACTGGCTGCACGACTACACCGGTGAGCTGTTCGAGCAGGGGCTGCCCTGGCGGCCCGGTGCGCAGGAGTTGTTGGAAACGTTGGCCGCCAGCGGGATTCCGCTGGCGCTGGTGACCAACACCCGGCGCACGCTGACCGAACAGGCACTGAAAACCATTGGTAGTCACTACTTCACGGTCACCGTCTGCGGCGACGAGGTGCCCGACGGGAAGCCCCATCCGGCTCCATACCTGCGGGCCGCGGAACTGCTGGGTGTTTCGGCGGAGGACTGCCTGGCGATCGAGGATTCGGTGACCGGTGCGCAGTCGGCGGACGCCGCGGGTTGCGTCGTGCTCGTCGTCCCGAACGACGTCGCGGTGCCGGACGGACCACGCCGCCGGCACATCGAATCGCTGGCCGGGCTGGGGGTCGCCGACCTCCGGAACATCTACCACGAAATGTGTTCGTAGCTGCCAGTTCTGGTCCCGTAGCGCGGTCTGCTGTGCGATTGTTGAACGCACACGCAGCGCTGCGAAAGGACGTCCGATGTCCCATGGTCCGGTCGGTGACGACACATCGGCGATCTTTGACGACGAGGAGTTCGACTCCGGCCGCAGCGCTGTGCGCATCGCGTCGGTAGCGGCGCTCGGCGGTCTGCTCTTCGGCTATGACAGCGCCGTCATCAATGGCGCGGTGAAGTCGATTCAGCTGTACTTCGAGGTGGACGACAAGTCGTTGGGGATTGCCGTGGCCTCGGCGCTGCTCGGGGCGGCGGTCGGTGCCATGACGGCTGGGCGGCTGGCCGACCGCGTCGGCCGCTTGGCAGTGATGAAACTGGCCGCACTGCTGTTCCTGATCAGCGCACTCGGGGCGGGCGTGGCATGGAACATCTGGGTGCTCGTGGCGTTCCGGATCATCGGTGGCCTCGGCGTGGGTATCGCGTCGGTGATCGCTCCCGCCTACATCGCGGAGACCTCACCGGCGAGCATCCGGGGTCGGCTCGGGTCCCTGCAGCAGTTGGCGATCGTCAGCGGCATCTTCTTGTCGTTGGGTGTCGACGCGATGCTGGCACACCTGGCCGGTGGCGCGGGCAACGTGCTGTGGCTGGGCCTGGAGGCGTGGCGCTGGATGTTCATCCTGATGGTCGTCCCTGCCGTGGTGTATGGCCTGCTTGCCTTCACCATTCCTGAGTCGCCGCGTTATCTCGTTGCCACGCACCGGATTCCGGAAGCCCGCAAGGTGCTCACCACATTGCTCGGGGAGAAGAATCTGGAGATCACGATCGGTCGCATCCAGCAGACGCTCGAGAGCGAACAGAAGCCCTCCTGGCGCGATATGTGTAAGCCAGGCGGCGGACCCTTCAGCCTCTACGGCATCGTCTGGGTCGGTCTGGCGCTGTCGGTGTTCCAACAGTTCGTCGGCATCAATGTGATCTTCTACTACTCGAATGTGCTGTGGGAGGCCGTTGGTTTCGACGAAAGCTCATCTTTCCTCATCACCGTCATCACCTCGGTGGTGAACATCCTGACGACCGTGGTGGCGATCCTGCTGATCGACAAGATCGGCCGCAAGCCGCTGCTGCTCATCGGCTCGGCCGGGATGACGCTGACGCTGGCCACCATGGCGGTCATCTTCGGCACCGCCCCGCAGGTGAATGGGGTACCGCAATTGAGCGGTGCCGAGGGGCCCATCGCGCTGATCGCCGCCAACTTGTTCGTGGTGGCCTTCGGCATGTCCTGGGGGCCGGTCGTGTGGGTGCTGCTGGGGGAGATGTTCCCCAACCGCATCCGTGCCGCGGCGCTGGGTCTGGCCGCGGCCGGTCAATGGGTCGCCAACTGGCTGATCACCGTCAGCTTCCCCGAACTGCGCAGCATGCTGGGCGTCGCGTACGGCTTCTACGCGCTGTGTGCCTTCCTGTCGCTGGTGTTCGTCGCCAAGTGGGTGCGGGAGACCAAGGGCGTTGCGCTGGAGGATATGCACGCCGAGCTGATGGCGACGTAGGGACAGAATCCGGCCGCCACTTTGGTGGAATCTCCACCAGGCGGCTGATGCGGTCTCTGGCCGCCGCTCGTCATAGGGCGCGCGTTGATCCCACGGCGCAACCCGTCAGGCAGTTGTACCGGTTAGGTTGTGGGACTGTCGGTTTCGCTATCGTCGTCGCCGCCTTCTTCCTCTGCCGGGTACAGGGTGGGGTGGTGGTAGTGGTTGGTGCGGGGTTGGCCGGTGTCGAGTAGTGGTGGTGGGGTCCAGTGGGCGCGGCCGTTGTTCATGGTGGTGGTCCAGCCGCCGGTGTGGGCGGCGCGGTTGTCGCAGCCGCACGCGAGGGCGAGGTTGGTGATGTCGGTGGGGCCACCGTCGGACCAGTCGGTGTCGACGTGGTGGGCTTGGCAGCGGGAGGCGGGGGCGGTGCAGCCCGGGCGGGTGCAGCCCCGATCACGCGCGAACAGCATGATGCGTTGCCCCGCGGAGGCGGTGCGCCGGGCCCGGCCCAAATAGAGCGGGATGTTGGTGTGTTGGTCGAAGACCGCGAGGTAGTGGTGGGCGCCGTGGCTGGCCATCCGGATCAGGTCCGGGATGGGGAGTTTGGTGCCGGTGTGGGTGAGGGCGGTCCCCGTTCCCTGTTGGAGTTCGGTCAGGGTGGTGGTGACCACGATGGTGACGGGTAGGCCGTTGTGGTTGCCGAGGTCGGTGCCGAGGGTGATACGGCCCGTGGCGGCGAGGGCGTCGTGGTTGCGTTGTTCGGTGCTGCGGGTGTCATTGTCGATCTGGGCTTGGCTGGGTGTGCCGGACTGGCACGGGGTGGGGTCGGCGGGGTTGCACATGCCGGGGGCGCCGAGTTTGGCGTGGACGGCTTCGAGGGTGGCGCGGGCTTGGGGGTCGAGCCAGCCGTCGACTTTGGACATGCCGTCGGGTTGCTGTTTGCCGATGCGGACGCTGCGTTTGCGGGCGCGTTCGGCGTCATCGGGTAGTGGCCCGTCTTGGTCGAGCAGGTAGCGCAATTGGTGGGCTGCGGCCCGGAGTTCTTCGGGGGTTTGGTGTCGGGCTCCGGCGGTCAGTGTCTGTTCGCACTGGGTTTGGGTGGTGAGGTCGACCCGGGTGGGCAGATTCGCGATGAAGTTGCCGATCACCGCGATGTGCTCGGTGTTGATCGCTCCGGCGGCCTGCGCGGCTGCGGCGGACTCCCATCGTGGTGGCAACGCTTCCCCGGTGAGCCCTGACCGTGGGCCCAGGTTCTCCATGTCGCGGACCCGGCGCCGGGCTTCCGTGGCGGAGATGCGCAAGCGAATCCGCAGCACGTCGGCCCAGTTCTTCGCCCCGATCTCTTTCGGGGTGGTTTGGGTGGTCAGGGCGGCCAGGATGCGGTGATCGACCGCTTCGGCGGCACACCGCAATCGTTCGCGGTGGGACTGTAATTCCAGCAGTTCCGGCACCCCGAGTTCGGTGTAATCGAGGGCAGCGACCCGGGCCACCGCGGCGTCGAGGTCGGTGTAGACCTCTTCGACGAGGTCCGGATCGGTCAATCCCATACTTCGAACACTAGTTCGATGCACCGACAAGTGGGCGTGCCAGATGGGGCGCTAGTCACCTACTGTGACCAGCGTAAACAAAGTGACCAAAGTTTTTCAGAGGCTTGGAGGGCGGGGTCAAGAACGGCCGCCGAGGGCTCGACCGGCACTCATTCGCAGCCGAGGTCGGCAGCGTGAAACAATTGCAGCCCGTGAAGACCTTCGATGCGCTATTCGCCGAGCTCAGTGAGCGAGCGCAGACCCGGCCGGCCGGCAGCGGCACCGTCGCGGCGTTGGACGCCGGGGTGCATCATCTGGGCAAGAAGATCATCGAAGAGGCCGGCGAGGTATGGATCGCCGCTGAACACGAGAGCGACGACGAGCTGGCGGGCGAGATCAGCCAGCTCCTGTACTGGACGCAGGTGTTGATGATCAAGCGTGGCCTCACCCTCGACGACGTGTACGGCAAGCTGTGACCGGCGCATCGTCCAACGGCCTGCTCCGCGTCGCCGTCCCGAACAAGGGCGCGCTCAGTGAGTCGGCCGCCCACATCCTGTCCGAGGCCGGATACCGCCGACGCACCGATCCCAAGGATCTGACGGTTGTCGATCCGGTGAACAAGGTCGAGTTCTTCTTCCTGCGGCCCAAGGACATTGCCATCTACGTGGGGTCCGGGCAGTTGGACTTCGGCATCACCGGCCGCGACCTGGCCGCTGAATCGATGGCTCCGGTCAGTGAGCGGCTGGCCCTGGGCTTCGGGTCGTCGACGTTCCGTTACGCCGCGCCCGCCGGCCGGGACTGGACGGTTGCCGACCTGGCGGGTAAGCGCGTCGCCAGCGCCTACCCGAACTTGGTGCGGAAAGACCTGGCCGACAAGGGAATTGAGGCGACCGTGATCCGCCTCGACGGCGCGGTGGAGATCTCGATCCAGCTCGGGGTGGCCGATGCCATCGCCGACGTCGTCGGTTCCGGCCGGACGTTGGCGCTGCACAACCTGGTGGCCTTCGGCGAATCGCTGTGTGATTCGGAGGCCGTGTTGATCGAGCGCGCTGATGTCGCGCCCGACGCCGCCCGCGACCAGCTTGCCGCCCGCATCCAGGGTGTCGTGTTCGGGCAGCAGTACCTGATGCTCGATTACGACTGCCCCCGCACCGTTTTGGAGCAGGCGACGGCCATCACGCCGGGCCTCGAATCGCCGACCATCGCACCGCTGGCGGACGCCGACTGGGTCGCTGTTCGCGCTCTGGTCCCACGCCGCCAGGTCAACGCCATCATGGACGAGCTGACCGTCATCGGGGCCAAGGCAATCCTGGCGTCCGACATTCGGTTCTGTCGCTTCTGACCCGTACCGGTGTTAGCGTCCCCGTAGGTTCGCCAACCTGCACTTCCGACTGGAGGGTCACGTGACGCAAGCGCTGATACTGCTGTTCGCCTTACTCATCGGTGTGGTTGCCGGGCTACGGGCGCTCACTCCACCCGCGGTGGTGGCGTGGGGCGCCAAGCTCGGCTGGTTGCCGCTCGCGGGCACCTGGGCTGGCTGGGTCGGCCACTGGATCACCGTCACGGTGCTGACCATTCTGCTGGTGGTCGAGTTGATCACCGACCAGTTGCCTTCGACACCGCCCCGGACCGTGCCGGCCCAGTTCGGGGCTCGGCTATTCACCGGCGCGTTCGCGGGTGCGGTCATCGGCGCCGGCTGGCACCACACTTTCATCGGCACGGGTGCCGGAATGATCGGCGCGGTTATCGGGACTATGGCCGGTTTCCACGCTCGCCGAATCCTGGTGGCGCGCAATGGTGGACACGACCTGCCGGTGGCGATTGCGGAGGACGTCATCGCGGTCGCCGGCGGCTTCGCGGTAGCAGCCTTCACCCTGAGTGCGATCGGTCCGTATGTCGGCTGAGATCAAGGCATTCGACGCCATCATTGTCGGCGCAGGGCAGGCCGGGCCGCCGCTGGCCGGCAGGCTGGTCGACGCCGGCCACACCGTCGCCGTTGTCGAGCGAAAGCTCGTCGGCGGCACCTGCGTGAACTACGGCTGTATCCCGACCAAGACGCTGGTCGCGAGTGCATATGCCGCACACCTGGCCCGTCGTGGTGCCGAATACGGCATCAGCACTGGCGACGTGACCGTCGACATCGCAAAAGTCATGGGCCGCAAGGATGGGATCGTCACCGCGGACCGCGAGGGCGTCGAAAGCTGGCTCGAAGGCATGGACGGCTGCACGCTGGTCCGCGGACACGCACGTTTTCTCGACCCGCACACACTCCAGGTCGGCGACCAGAAGCTCACCGCCGAACGGATATTCCTCAACACCGGCGGGCGTGCGACCGCCCCCGACATCCCCGGACTCGCCGACGTCGAGTACCTGACCAATGTCGGCATCCTCGAACTCGACACGGTGCCAGACCATCTGGTGATCATCGGCGGAAGTTACATCGGTCTCGAGTTCGCGCAGATGTTCCGCCGGTTCGGCGCCGAGGTCACGGTGGTCGAACGCGGACCGCGGCTGGCCTCGCGCGAGGACGACGACGTCTGCGCCGCGATCAAAGACATCCTCGAACGTGAGGGCATCACAATCCACCTGGACGCCAACGACATCCGGGTATCGCGCGACGGCGACGGCGTGGCAGTCAGCACCGGTAGCGCCGTTGTGTCCGGATCGCACCTACTGGTCGCCGTCGGGCGCGTGCCCAACACCGACGACCTCGGCCTCGAAAAGATCGGGGTGGCAACGGACTCCAGGGGATACGTCACCGTCGACGATCAGCTTCGGACCACCGTCGACCACATCTGGGCCATGGGGGACTGCAACGGCAAGGGCGCGTTCACCCACACGTCGTACAACGACTTCGAGATCGTCGCGGCGAATCTGCTCGACAATGAACCGCGCCGGGTCAGCGACCGCATTCCGACCTACGCGCTGTACATCGATCCGCCGCTGGGCCGGGCCGGGATGACCGAGGCTCAGGTCCGGGCGTCAGGACGAAAAGCGTTGGTGGGTAAGCGTCCGATGACGCGCGTCGGCCGGGCGGTCGAAAAAGGGGAGACCCAGGGCTTCATGAAGGTCGTGGTGGACGCCGAGACCAACCAGATTCTCGGCGCGTCCATTCTCGGCGTCGGCGGCGACGAGGTGGTGCACTGCATCCTCGACCTGATGGCCGCGAAAGCCCCATACACCACCATGACGCACACCGTGCACATCCACCCGACGGTCGCCGAGCTGGTGCCCACCATGCTCGAGGGGCTCAGGCCCCTGCCGTAACTGCTTCCGTAATAGCCTGCGCCGCAGCGCGTCCGGCGACCAGTTGTTGGGTGACCTCGGCGACCCGCCGGCCCAGGTGCTCGCACGTCGCGACATCGGAGGGGTGCACTTCGTCGGGGTTCGCGTCGACGTCCGTTGCTGCCGCAGCGCCCAACCAGAAGCCCAACCGGTTGAGGTCACTCTCACTGGCAGCGGAGTGATTCCACCCGGGGCCCAGGCCCAAATTCACCCAGTGCATGTGATGCTGTGCGGCGAAAATTGCCAGTGAGACAAGCGAATTGAGTTTGTCGCCACTCTTGGAACCCGAGTTGGTGAAGCCTGCTGCGACCTTGTCGCCCCACGTGCCCTGCTGGCAGCGCCGGCCCGTCTGCTCGGCGAACATCTGGAACCCCGCCGACACATTGCCCATGTAGGTGGCGGTTCCGAAGATGATCGCGTCGGCCGCATCGAGGGTCTGCCAGTCGTCGTCTGTGAGATCGCCCAACCGGATGGGGGTGACGACCGCGCCCGTGGCCCGGGCTCCAGCCGCGACTGCCTCGGCCAGAACCGCGGTGTGTCCGAATCCGGATTGGTAGGCGATCACCACCGACGGGGCGGCGTGAAAAACATTGTCCGACATCATGTTCTCCTAAGCGTTCGGGTTTGTGGGCGGGGCGTCGAGCGGGCTGTGTCCGGCGATCTCTGCATATCGCTCCAGCCAGCCGGGGAGTGGCGTGCCGTCAAGTAGTGCCTGCAGCCGGTCCAGGAAAGCCTGCGTGCCGGGCCGGAATCCGTTGGCGTTGGGCACGCCGAGGCCGCGATGCGTCATCCGGAGCAGCGTGCCGCTGCCGTCGGCGGTGAGTTCGTAACGGACGACGCCGGGTTCGACGATCTGCTGGTGCCATTCGTGCTCGAATACGTGCGGCGGATCCCAGACGAGGATGCGACCCGTCATGCGCTTCATCTCCGGCGGCACGGGCGGCCCGGAGGCGACCGTCTCGATCGAGCCGCCCACGCGGCCGTCGATTGCGGTCTTGCCCATCCAGATGTCACGATGCGCGGGCTCGGTGATCGCGGCCCATACCCGCTCGACGGGATGGCGCAGGCGCCGTTCGAATGTCAGTGTCGCGCGGTCGCCCTCGACGGTGACGACGCCCTCGAGTTCAGCGGCTGCCATGTTCCTCCTCGAATGTCGAATCCAGATGACGCTCAATGGCGTCCAGATGGCTGGTCCAGTACCGGCGGTAGCGTTCGATCCACTGGTCCATCGCGACGAGGCCGTCGGCCCGCAGCGCGTAGATACGTCGTTGGGCGTCGGGCCGCACCTCGACCAGCCCGACCTCGCGCAACACCCGGAGGTGGCGGGAGACCGTCGGTTGGGTCAGTCCGGGGAGGGTGGCGACGAGTTCACCTGCCGTGCGTTCACCTTCGGCGAGTACGTCGAGCAGCGCGCGCCGGTTCGGTTCGGCGACCGCTTCGAAGACGTCCATGAGGCCAGTATGCCTACTCATCTATATAGATGCAAACACATATTGTAGTTGCGGTCGTTGTCGGCGAACCGGCCGCCTTGACCGACGCTCGACGGTCATAATTGGCAGTGTCAAGATCAACGGGGGATCGTTGAGAGCACCGATGGAAACCAGCCCCACGCCCGCACCGGCGCCCCAGGCGGCGGTCAGCACGCGAGCGCGCACCGCTGACGGCGTCGCCATCGTGGTGCTGATCGTCATTCAGCTCGCCGGTGCCGTCGCAGCGCTGCTCAGCTGCATCGTGTTGCCGATGAGCATCGACAACTGCACCTACCAGGCCTGCGGTGACGAGAAATGGATCGCCTGGGCCATCTGGATGCAGATCGCGGCCGTCGCGGTCGCGGGCGCGCTCACCGCTGCGGGACTGATCATGTTGGTGCGCAGGAGGATCGGCTTCTGGCTGCCATTGCTCGGTTGTGTTATTCAGTGGGCGGTCATCGTTGGCGCGTGGCATTTGGCCGCGCAATCGGGGCCGCTCCATTGAACATCCGCCCCAGTAGGGACAGGTAACGGCGCTGAAAGTAGCGGACGGAAGCGTCCGCGTGCAATCAGTATCATCGGCCCAGGGGAGGGTAAAGGGGCGGGGCATGGGTAGAGTCCCGGTGCATTTCCCTAGGTGGCCAACCTGACGTCGATGACGAGCACGGCGAGGCCCGCGAGCATCAACCACCGTGGTCGACGCGCCGAGTGGGAATGTGTGTCTGCATCTCGTTGTCAGTCGTTCGGCCCCAACGGTTTTCGATGATCACACGCGCAGTCAGCGTCGTTGACCCCACAGTATTCGCCGAATCGGCTCAGGGGCACGCCGCGTCTTTTCGATGAGGCGGCCGAACGCCGCACCGATCAACTCGAACGGGCCGGAACCCAACGCGGCGTACACACTCAATATCCGCCGCGTCTGCGGATGCGCCAACTCGCCAGACGATGGATCTTCTCGATCAGCTTGGCCAGACATTCCCCCAGCAGCATCAGGCCCCATCTGGGTCACCCTAATGGACCACACCAGCGATGCGTCCGCTGAATCACGCGGCTACGTGGCTACCGGAAGCATCACAAATCCCGCGACCCAGTGATCGCGACCGAACGACCGTGAGTAAACGCCCACCCGCACAACACATTCAGGGCGTCGTCAACGGCGACGACTGTGTGAATGTCACCTCGGCGACAGCACGGATACCGATGTCGGCCAGCGCGCGATCGCCAGACGTCTATTCAGCGGCGCTGTGCCCGGACTCTGCGGACTTCAGGATGTCCTCGCGGACATCGGGCGGCAGACTGAGCAACGCCGTGGTGATCTGGCGGACCTGCGGGTCGTGTGCCATTTCCAGCCAACACAATTCGGCCTCCAAGTACCTGGTGTAGGCGCTGCTGGAGTCGGTGAAATAGGCGACGGACACGCCGAAGAAATCGGCGAGCGGACGCAGCGTATCTAGGCGCGGATGGCTGCGGCTGCCGGCGCGCAACTGGGACAGGTACGGCGCAGACATCTCAATCCCGCGGGCGCGCAGGGCATTAATAACCTCAAAGTTGCGCAGCGGTCCGCGGCCGGGCGGACGGACCGTGTCAAACAACCGGTTCAGACGCGCTGCCACGGAGCCGGGCTCGATTGGCCCCGTCGCGCGGCGACGTCGCATTCGGTAGGTGCCGCGGACCTGGTCGGTGTGATCTGAGGCCTGCGTGTCACCGCCTGAGTTGCGGATGTCGGCCATCGCTTCGGGTACCACATCGGCAAGCCAATCCAGGCCAATCATGTTGGTATCTCGGCGATCACGACTCGGTCGAACAGACATGGTCACGCGGCAGTTCCCCCCTTGATCTGTCGCCCTCCCCAGAGCGACTGCACACCGCACCCAACTGGTGCGTGCATAGGAATGTTTACACAGATTCGGCATTCTGTTCATGTGGTGTGTTTCACCGCGTTGGCACGGATGTTGGGACGTTCGGCTCTAGCTTCCGGTTGGTGGGCAACTGACGTTCTGCTCCGGCGGCTGCCGAGAGCCCGGTCGTGCCTGGTGCAATCGCAGGTGCGGGGAGGGCGGATGCGCCGCCGGTTTCCGGTGTCGACCGCGCGGCAGGAGTTGACGAGCGAGTCCGCTCATGTGATTGTTTGCTTTATCGCGCGAAGTGTAGGCGAGCCGGGGGGCTTGCGGCCTGTGTTCGCAAGGGGGATTGCACATGCTGTGCTGCATTGGGCCGTCGTGTCGTCTTGCGGCGCCATCGGCCGTGTTCGCTGTATCTGCGCCGTTGCGCGTATTTGCCGCGGGTGTGGCGGCCACTGACGCGCAGCCGATGGTCGCCGGTAGCGGCGGTATAGCGGTGGTAGTGACCGACGCCGAACTTCCACACGTCATGTCGACGCGTCGGCGCCTGCTGCTCGCCATACCGAGCGGGCTGGTCCTTGCCGCGGTCACGGCCGGCGCCCTCGCTGTTGACTGGCCCGAGCGGATGTTCAGCGAATCCAAGCAGGTTCTCGACATCTGTGGCAAAAACTGAAACGCATTACGCAGCAAAGAAAGTGAAGAGGAATGCCTATGATCGCCCGAGTCGGGTTGCTGCTCGCGCTGGCAGGCGCCACGGGAATCCTTTTCGGCGCGTTGATGATTCCGTTTACCTCCGGCGGATGGTTCCTCATCGCGGCCGCTGCCAGCATCGCCAGCAGTGCTCTATGGGTCAGTCGCGGACGCGCCGATCTGGCGGTATTGCCTGTGGCGGTGTGTGTCTTCGTCAGCGTTCAGATCGTTTACGGCATTGCCCTTGAGGGCCGGTCGTGGCGGAACTGGTCGTTCGCTGACAAGCCGCTGGTCGTCGCGGGGGCAGCATTGGTTGTCGCACTGATCGGTTCACTGCTGCTGTGCAAACGACCGTCGGCCGCGGGCGAGAGATCGGCGGAGCGCGCCACGGACGGCTGCCCAAAGTGCACCCGAATGGTCGCCGCCGGTGCCCGGCTATGCGGCTACTGCGGTTTCGCGGTGGGGCGCTACCGTTCGGGCAGCTGAACCGATTCCTTCCACACTCGTGCAGGTTTGTCCGCGGCGATCCATGTGTGCCGCCGATACTCGCTGACCGTCACGGCGGGTCCACAGAACCCACTAGACAGCATCATCTTCGGCTTCGGACAGGTCCTTCCTTGGGCACTCGTGGTCGCGGTCCCGGTGGGACTCTGGCCGGTGATCCGCGGTGTGTACGCACAACGTGAACAACGAGCTGTTCCCGGCCTGCAGCGCGTCGGAACCAGTCGGCGCGCATCGCCGCCAGAATGGCTTCGGTCGAGCCGCCACCACAACAGCCCCCATGGACGCGAGCATCCGACCGCCCTCAGCAACCTGACGGCGAAATGTCAGTATCGACGCCAGCTGACCTCGCGGCGAAGGTACGTGCTGGTACCGGCGCGTTAGTGTGCCCTGGATCACGCGATGTGGACGTTCGGTTCCCGCCCTCGGCAACGACTAACCATACAAAGCGGTGGTACCACCACGACGGTTCGCGAAAACTCCGGAACTTTCCAGATGAACTCACCGCTCACGAGATGACCCACCGAGTGAATGTTGCTGACTGCCGTCGAGCCCGTCACGGCAGACGAACAGCGCTCGAAGCGCAAGGAGTACCAATGATTTCGTTGACCAGCGAGGCCGACGTCGCGTGGGAATTGGTGGAATCCATCGGTTCTCGCCTGACACCTGCAGAACTCAACAACGCATACGTCAACCTTGGCATCAGCGAGTTCGGCGGCGTAATCGAGTCGTTGATAGCCATCGTCGAGCGCGAACAACTCACGGTTCCCGATGCCCTCATGGAAAAGCTGGACGCCTGGCGTGCACTGCACCACCCCGACGGCCCCATCTCCGAGCGGCTCGTCCGCCAACTCGAAGGCTGCCGGCGGATAGGCCGGCCTGGCACCGCCAGCGAGCAAACGTCGCGCATTGAACCATGCACAGATTCGACGGTCGGGCAGCGCCGCCCCGGTGTAGGCATACCATCTCGAGAGGGGAACTAGAGCAACATGTTTAGTCGCATACTGTCGCTCGCCGGTACCGCTGCGGTCCTCGGCGCGCTGCTATCCACCGCAACCCCAATCCATCTAGGAGCTGTGGACCGGGCCGGATCCCCAATCCCATGCGGGAACGGCTTTCACCCGCGCCTCGAAGTCGCTCAAGAACAAGACCGACTCAACTTCGAACAGCACACCAGCGGCGGACCCATGTTCGTGACGAGCAACTATGTCGAGCAGTGCCAATCGATACTGTCTGACCGTCAATCGACCGCGCTACCGGTAGGCGTTGGCGGCACTGTGGCTTTGATCGCTGCCGTTGTCCTGCGGCGTTACCGTCGCATTCCCTTCGGGCAGCAACCTGCCGTGGCGCCGGTGCTGCCGTCGATCACCCGAGAGGGCGCATTGTTGTAGCCGCGCGATGTGTCATCGAAATTGGGATCTGCGGCGCACTCAGACGCGCAGCGCCTCGTCGGCGAGGTCGTCGAGCTCCTTGCCCTTGGTCTCGGGACCCAACAGGTAGCCGACGACGGTGAGCAGCCATATGGCGGACAGCGCCAGGTAGGGCGTCTGTACGCCGTAATGGCCGATGGCCCAACCGACGACGGTCGGCGCGGCGATCGACACAATGCGGCCGCCCCCGACGGCGACACCAAATCCAGTGCCACGCAGCACGGTTGGGAACAACTCGGAGATGTACGTGTCCCCGACGCCCCACAGCCATCCGAGGGTGGCGATGGATATTGCTCCGTAGACCTGGTATTCGGCCAGCGAGTCCGAAGTGGCCGCCAGGACAGAGGAACCGGCCGCGATGACGGCGCCGAGGACCGCCGATGGACGGCGACCGAATTTGTCAGCCAACGCCGTGCCGACGAACACGAAGACGACTTGCAGCAGAAAGAACACCAGGGCGTAGCGAATCGCATCGGTCGTCGATGCGTGAAATCGCTTGACGATGTACGTCGTGAGAAACAGGGTGGAGCCCCAGTAGCCAACCGCGTTCGCCGTGTAGATCAACCAGCCCACGATCAGGCGCCGGCGTACCCCGGGTAGTTTCCAGAGCTTCGCCCTCGGGGTGCCGTACTGCTTTCGCTTTTCGTTGACCTCGGTATAGCGCGGCGATTCGGTAATGCCTTGGCGGACAAGGAACAAGATGACCGCGGGGACGATTGCGACGATGAAGGCCGATTGCCAGCCGAATCGTGGCACCAGCACAAGTGCAACCGCCGCAGCGAGGACGTAGCCGAGCGAGAACAACGAGAAGATCACCCCGCCCACGCCGATCGCCCGGGTCTTGGTCGGCCAGACCTCGGCGGTGTAGGGCGCGCCGACCGCCAGTTCGCCGGCGCCGCCCACGCCGGTGAGGAAGCGCAGGCCGGTGAATGTCGCCAGGTTCGTGGTGATGCCGGCCAATGCCGTGGTGATGCCGTAGAGCAGGATCGACGCACCCAGCGTGGCCTTGCGGCCCCACCGGTCGGCGGCGAAACCGAAACCGATTGTCCCGATGGTGTAGCCGACCAGGAAGATCGATCCGATATAGCCGGCCTGAGCCTCGGTGATCTGGAGGGTCTTCTTGATCTCGGGCAGCACCAAGCCGTAGATGTTCACGGCGTAGGAGTCAAAGCCGTACCCAAGTCCAGCCGTTACCGCCACGAACACCGCCGGCTTGAACGGCTGCGATTTCAGCGAGGGTGAAACGGCTTGCGCCTCTTCCAGATTCGCGGCCATATGGCGACGCTATCGGGTACCGATCAGCGTCCGGATATTCAGAATCCGCAGGATCGCAAGTGCCGTCAGATCTGCCCGTGATTCGGCGGTGCCACGCGGGAAAGCTCCCACGCACCGATGTGGTGGTACTTCCAGTCGACGGGATCGTGCACGCTGTGAGTGCGGGCGTTGCGCCAGTGTCGGTCGAGGCCATGACGACGGTCGGTTCCGCTTGCCCCGGTCAGCGCGAACACCTGGCTGGCGACCTCGACGGCGACGTCACTGGCGAAGGCTTTGGCCTGGGCAACCGCTATCGAGCCGTGCGCGGCAGCGTCGGGATCACTGACTTCGAGACCGATGTCTTCGAGTTCTACTGCAGCCCAGCGTAATAACTGAGTTGCTGCACGAGCGCGGGTGGCAAGTTGGCCGAATCGCAGCAAGATGTGCGGATCGTCGCTTGCCGTGTTGGCCCGTCCGTAACGCACCGCCTCGAAGAACGGGCGGCTGCGGGTGCGGACGAACTCGCCGGCGTCGGCCAGGGCGCCCTCCGCGATACCGGCTTCGATGGCTGCGTGGACCAGCTGGGCACGTGCGCCGAGCAGTTGCGGCTTCTCGAATGCCGACCAATAGGGCACGACCAGTTCGACGTCGATCGTGACGCCATCCAGAGTGGTGGTCCCACTCACGGTCGAGCGTTGCCCCATGGCGGCCCAGTCTTCGTCGATGGTCACACCTGGTGCGTCACGTTTGACGAACGCCAGCACGAGACGGTCGGCTGGATCCAGCGCGCTGACTGCCAGCCAATGAGACGTGATGGCACCGGTGCAGTAGTACTTTGTGCCATCGACCCGCCAGCGCGCGCCGTCTTTGGCCAGGCGCGTTTTGAGTTCCTGGGCGTGATGACCACCGCGTTCGGCGAGCACCGGAGCGATGCGCGCCCCTTTGGCGACGGCGGGCAGGATGCGGTCTCGCTGCAGGGGCGTGCCGAGCAGCCGCAGGATGTCCACGGCGAGGTAATGCCCCTGTGGCACCTGGGCAAGGGCCGGATCGGCTGCCGCCACGATCCGGATGACCTCGGCCAGCGTTTTGGGCCCCAGCCCATCTCCGCCATTGTCGACGGGCACAGTGATTGCCGGCAGCCTCAGCTCGTCGAAGTCGGAAACCTCGGCGCGGGGCACGGCGCCGGATCGATCACGTTCGGCCGCAGCGGGTTTCACCGCTGTCGCGAATTCTTCTGCGACAGCGACGATGTGCGCGTGCGTCCGGGGCGCCGAGGTTCGCACCATGCTCAAGAGCGCCGATCAGCAAGCAGTCCACGTTCCGCGAGAATGGGGACGACGCCCTCGCCGAAGGTGTAGGCCTCTTCCAGATGTGGATATCCGGACAGGATGAATTCGTCGAGACCCAGCTCGTGATACTCGGCGATGCGGTCGGCAACCTGCTCATGACTGCCCACCAACGCGGTGCCGGCGCCGCCACGAACCAGTCCGATACCGGCCCACAAGTTGGGGGACACCTCCAAGTTGTCAGTCCGGCCGCCGTGTAGGGCCGACATCCGCCGCTGGCCCTCCGACTGCGAATTGCGTTGAATCTGCTGAGCGCGACTGATGCTCTCGGCATCTAGACCTGCCAGCAGCTTGTCTGCCTGCGCCCACGCCTCCGCTTCGGTGGGGCGGCTGATGACGTGCAAGCGGATCCCGAACCGCAGCTCTCCCGCGGCCAACCGCGCCCTCCCCAGATTCTTGACCTGGTGGCGCACCGCATCGAGCTTCTCGGCGACCTGGGCAGGTGGCTCACCCCACGTCAGGTACACGTCGGCATGTTCGGCGGCCACCTCGAGAGCTTCGGCCGAAGACCCGCCGAGGTAGATGTCAGGAAAGGTGTCGGCAGGAATGATGGTCGCGTTCTCCACCGACAGGTGTTTGCCGGTAAAAGTCACCGGATCACCGGCCCACAGCTGCCGGAAGATCGTGAGGAACTCGGCGGCCCGCTCATAGCGCTCCGCTTTGCCGAGATAGTCGCCGAAGCGGCGCTGCTCGACATCATCGCCGCCCGTAACAACGTTGAGCAGCAATCGATTCCGCGAAATCCGCTGGTACGTGGCGGCGGCCTGGGCGACCAGGGTCGGCGCCTGCAAGCCCGGTCGGAATGCGACCAGGTACTTGAACCGCTCGGTCCGCTGCGTCAGTGCCGCCGTGAACACCCAGGCGTCTTCACACCAGCTACTGGTGGGGGTCAATGCCCCGGTGAACCCGAGCCGCTCCGCAGCACCGGCCACCAGGCTGAGGTAATCGAGGTCCGGCGCGCGGTCCGCGCCGAAGGCAGCCGCCCGGCTGCCTGCCGCGCCGACCGCGTTGCCGAGACTCAGGTCGCTGCGTGAATCACCATTGGTGGGCAGGAACCAGTGCAAAGTGATCGCCATCGGTCTACCGGTACAGCGAGAACTCGGGGCGACGACCGTTGAGGGTCCAGTCACCGACCTCTTTGGCCTTGTACGCCACCGGATCATGCACCGTGTGGGTGCGCAAGTTGCGCCAGTGCCGGTCAAATCCGTATTTGGTCGACGTGGCGCGTGCGCCCTGGATTTCGAACAGTCGGCTGGCGGTTTCCAAGCCGACCTTCGTGGAAAGGTACTTGGCTTCGTAGATGGCCACGGCGGCTTCCGCGCGCTGGTCTTCGGACAGGGCCGGCCCGAAGTCCAGCGCGGCTTGCAGGGCATCGCCGGCCCGGTCGGCCAGCAGTGCGGCAGCCCGCACCTGGCTGACGAGCTCGCCGACGGTCTGCAGGACGTAGGGGTCGTCGGTGGCCCGCTCGACTCCCGAGGATTCCCACGCAGAGCCGTGGGTCCGGGTCCAATCGAACGCCTCGGCCAGGGCCCCTTCAGCGGTACCGAGGTAGAAATTCACGAAAGCCAACTGCCAGTGGGGCGTCACCAGAGTCTGGTACGGCGTGGGATCCGAACCGGCGAACGGTTCTTCGCCGAGCACTTCGTCATGCTCGATCCGAGCGTCGACGACGCGGACACCGCCCGAGTCCGTCAGACGCTGACCGATGTTGTCCCAGTCATCAAGGAAGGTGAATCCCTGACGGCCGCCACGCACGTCGAGCGACAGAAACACCAGACCGCCGTCGAGTGAAGCCGTGACGGACAGCTGATCGCCGGTACTCGCGCCGCTGGCGAACGTGCGGCTGCCGTTCAGCCGGAACCCGTTGCCGTCGCGGGTCAAAACCAGATCGGAGCCTCCGCGAGGATTTTGAATTCCACCCCAGAACAGCTTTTCGGCTGCGTTTTTCCGGGAGAGCGCGTCAGCTTGAGCGGGCGTCCCGAAGAGCGACGCGATCCGGGTCTGGGCGTAGTGGTAGCCGATGAGATGGGCGATCGACGTGTCACCGCGGGCGATCCGTCTCGTCACCTGGACCGCCTGTGCGTAATTGAAGCCCGAACCGCCGTATTCGACCGGCTCCTGCACCTGCAGCAGATCGTTGCGGCGCAGTAGCTCGATCTCGTCACGCGGCGCGGCGTTCGCCCGGTCCCGCGCGGCGGCGGTCTCGCGCAGCTCGTCGGCGACCCGGTCTGCGGTAGCCAACACGTCGGCGACGACACCGTCGGCAGCAGGGGCGGTCGTAGTCAGAACAGTCATGGCTCAACTCCCGGAGACGTAACGCGGCCACAAGCCAAAGGGCAGTGGCGAATTCAGGCGGTTCGCTCAGGAATATAGAGACGAAAAACGCCACGCGGTGTGGCCCTGGATTCGGTGTGAGCGCGCGGAAGAGGCCTGACCACCGGCGGTGGCGTCGATTCCGCTAAAGATCATTCTGATTCCAACGAGGTGGTCAGTCTAGGCGGGACGGGCAGCGGTTCGCGGCGGCGACACAGGCCAGAACGGTGTCGCCGCAACCGACTTCGATTCCCGCGATCGTCTGACGATCGGCGAACGATTGGGGACTTCGGTCCCTACTGGACTGTTGTCGCCACGCGATGAGATGGCCATACGAGAGGTTGGCCGCCCTGTCATGCTGGGGCATGTCATCGTCTTGGCAACGGGTCCCTTCGACGGAGGTAGCCATGAGCATCACACCGCACATCCAGTCGCGGACGCGTCTGTTCGCCCGCGTATTGGGTCCGTATCTGTTCATCGCGGCACTGACCATGATCGGTCGAACCGCCTACATGCGTTCGATGATCGACGCGTTCACAGCGGATGTCGTATGGCCGTGGGTCGCCGGTGCGTTTGTTCTGCCGATGGGCCTTGTCGTCATCGTCCTGCATCCCTATTGGCGTGGACCGGCCGCCGCCATCGTGTCGCTGCTCGGCTGGCTGAGCATCGTCAAGGGCATCGCGCTGATGGCCTTCCCGCAGGCCTATCTGTCCATGGGCCACTCTGCGCTCAGTGCCGCTGCGTGGTGGCAGGCAGGCTCGGCGTTGGTCGCAGTGGTCGGCCTGTACCTGACGTACGTCGGGTGGGCTCCCGTCCGCAGCCATCCGGATTCGCACCAATCCGCGGGCGCTGCACCTGAGATGCCCCGCGCTGCGTGAATCCCGACCGCCTGCGGCCAGGCCTCGACTCGCCGGCTGCCGACCTTGCCGCAGAGATGACAAATGAGAGTCAGACCGAGAAAAAGCAGTCATTGCCCGTCGCGGCTGCGATGACGTCTCGCGGGCCGCGTGCGTCACTGCGTGCCCGGGCGTCTGCGGCGTGGCGGGTCCTTGGTCCGGGGTTCGTGACGGGATCGTCCGACGATGATCCGTCCGGTATCCAGACATACAGCCAGACCGGGGCGCAGTTCGGCTACTCCCAGCTATGGGTGGCTGCCTGGACATATCCGTTCATGGTGGCGATCCAGGAGATTTGTGGCCGAATCGGAATGGTCACCGGCCATGGCCTGGCGTCGGTGCTTCGCGAACATTATTCGCGTCGGGTGCTTTTCGTCGCTGTGTCCCTGCTCATGGTCGCCAACATCGTCAACGTTGGTGCCGACCTGGGAGCGATGGCGGCCACTGGTCAGATGCTCGTGCACGTCCCATTCCTGGCTTGGCTCGCGGTAATCGTGGGCGTCTCACTCCTGCTGCAGATTTTCGTCCCGTACCCCGCGTATGCCCGATTCCTGAAGTATGCGAGCCTGAGCCTGCTCGCATATGTCATGGCGGCCTTCGTCATTCATCATCCTTGGTGGCCCACGGTGGCGGTGAGCACATTCGTTCCGCATGTCGAGTGGTCGCGCGACTACGTGCTCAACATCGTCGCCGTCCTGGGCACCACGATCACGCCCTACTGCTTCTTCTGGCAGGCCGACCAGGAGGCAGAAGAGGATTACGCCCGTGGCCGAATGCAGTTCTACGGCAAGGGTGTTCCGGTGGTGCACGACAGGGACATTCGCAACATGAGGGTCGACACCACGGTCGGCATGGGCTTTTCGAATTTCGTGCAGTTCTTCATCATCCTGACGTGCGCCTCCACCCTTCATCAAGCGGGCGTGTTCAGTGTTGACACACCGGATCAGGCCGCCGCCGCACTACGGCCACTTGCCGGCGACTTTGCGTTCCTGCTATTCGCGATCGGCATCATCGGGGTCGGCTTTCTCGCCGTGCCCACCTTGACGGGCTCGGCGTCCTACGCGCTGTCGGAGGCGCTGGGCTGGAAAGCCGGGCTCGGGTACACCTTCCGCGAAGCCCGGGCTTTCTACCTCGTGATCGCGTTGGCCACGATTGTCGGTGTCGCTCTGAATTTCATCGGGATTCCGCCGTTCCGGATGTTGTACTACGCCGCCGCGGTCAACGGGGTACTGGCTCCTCCGCTGATGGCGCTGATCACGTTGGTCGGCAACAACCGATCGATCATGGGTGAGCACGTCAACAAACGCTTTGCCAACGTCATGGGCTGGGCGATGGTGATGATCATGGGGGTGTGCGCCGTGGCGTTGCTCGGCTCGCTCGTGACCGGTGCGTGACGGCGCCGTTCACCGGGATTGGGGCGCATCTGCTGTTCTCGCGGACCCGATGTGGAGTGATTTCGATTGTCCAGCAGGCTTCCGTTGTCCTCCTGCGGCCAATCGCAGCGGATCGGAACTACGAGCGTGGCAGCACGTCGTCGTCGATGATATGAACGGCGGCTTCCTCAGCGGAAGCTGCGCCACCGCTGATGCCGACATCCTCAGCGATCAGCTCTGCCTCGGTGTCTTCGCCAAACCCCAAGTCCGGTGCGACAAGTCGACCTGCTCGCGCGCTGCCGACCTCTCTTCGTTGCGGAAATTCCGCTCCTCACGCAGCTTGATAATTCACCGCGGCGAGCACCCGATCTAGGGCCATTCGGCCTTGGGACGGATCCGCAGCGCAGGCGCCGGCTCGGGGGTCCACGCAGGCGTGCCCCCCTTAACCCCTGCGATACGCGTCAGCGAACCCCGTCGGTACTCGCGTGCTGCCGGGTTACCTGTCGATTGCCGGCGTACGAACCGTTGGCTCAGCCTCAGCGGTCAGCTCGATCGCGGCGAGTGTGAACTGTTCCGCCAGTTCTTCGATGGTATTGGCCGAAAACCGGCTGGATGCGTACCACCAGTCCAGTTGCAGTAGTCCATCGCCACGGTAGGCACGTAACTCCAGTAGATGAGCCGGCCCCGGGTGAGCCCCATTGATGGGCGTCATGCCGTAGCTGAAAAACACTTCCGACACGTGGTCCGGATCGGCGATCGCCTGGCCGAATGCGTCGCAAACACCGCGCAGCATTTCCGTGGCCGAAACCGTTTCGTACGACACGCACTGCAGCGGGATTCGGCGCACAACGGCCAGGGCGCCGCCTGCGCGTTCGTCTGCCGCGGCCACGTCGAGGACGATCTGGCCCGGGCCGATCACCCGGTCGATCGCACGTCCGAGGGCGGCGATGAGGAGTATTTCGACCTCCAGTGTGAGGTACCGGCTGGCGCCGTCGACCTCATCGGTGATCACTTGGGACATCGGAGCCTCGATCCGGGACATGCCGAACGGGAGACCGGCCGAATCATCATCACCGAAGTCGTAGTCAGCAACGCGCAACAGCGTCGGGCTGGTGGACGGAAGAACGACGCCCGTTCTGGTGGAATATGCGAGATTCATAGCTATATCAGCTTTCGTTAAGTTCTGCTCTTTCTGCTTCGATCGGTAACGAACCGGCGGATCGGGCTCCTGGTCAATCGTCCAGGACCTGAGCGTGGTCGGGTTCATCTCCAGGCCGGCGACTGGGTCGGCGGTCGGCGGCCCATCGGCACCGTTGGTCATTCAGATGCCTTCGTTGTGAATACGCCTGAACTCGATAGCTGAGCGACTCGCGTAAGGCCCCACGTTGGGGGACTTAAGTCACCGAATGCCAAGGTGGGCTACATATATGCCGAGCCATGGGCCCGCCGACCGCGGTGTGGGTGCACACAGATCATTTGCCGAGGGGTGATCGGGCGGCGCCTTCCGGCGCCTACGTCAGCGGTCAGATGATCGGCCGGGCGGTGCCGCTGGAAGGTGGCGACGTCGTCGTGGTCGGCGGGCCTCGGGAGGCGAACGTGGCATGACCGTGCGGGTAAATCCGTTATGTCGCAGCAGATTTGGTTGAGGCTTTGGCACGCATGACTTTCACCAATCCGGTTACCGCGGTGATCAGCCCGGTTGCCGCAACGAGTAACGTCGCGACGGCGCTGACCATGGCGGGCCAACCAATTGCGCTAGGCGCACTCGCGGCCGGGCCAGGTTGAGCACCGGTGAGTGGTGGGGCGGCCACCGTCGTTGGCGCCTGCACGGTGACGGTGACGGGGGATTGCGGCGCAGGCGCGGTCACGGTGATGGGCTTCTGAGGCTCCCCGGCATCGGGTCGGACCGTTATTTGGGTCTCGGGTGGCGTCCCGAGCGACTTGTTGGGGTCACGCGGAACAATTGTGATGCGCGGCTCGAGAGGAGGTGGGACCGACGTGCTCGGCGGGTGGGGTAACGACGTGGTCTTGCTTCCTGAGTGCGATGCGATGATTACCCCGAATAGGATCACGGCCAATGCGGTCAGCGAGAGTCCGACCGCAATCCACAAGCGACCCCGGCTTTGATCGGCAGGCTTCGACCCCTCCACACCCTCCACGCCTACAGCATGAGCGCCTTCGGCGTGACTTGGGGCCGGTCTGCACAATTTCCTATACCGGCGTATTTGTGAAGTGCTCAGGCGCGTGCCGTGTGTTGTCTCGGCACGTGTGGTCAGCGCCGCTGCACCAACAGCGTCTGCGCCGAGGTTCCGATGAACCCCTGCTTGTCGAACAGCTCGGCCGTCGTCGACCCGAGGCCGTCCGGACCGATCGAGCCGCGGGCCCGTAGACAGAATTCCGGGCCCACCGGGGTGCGGTGCAGGTGCACCGTGGTGTCGGTGTTCATGAACACGAACTCATTCGGATCCAGCTCGGCGCCAACGCCATTCGCGGAATCGACGACCATCGCCAGCCGCTGCAGATCGGTCATCTCCTCGTCGTCCACCAGCGAGATCAATGGTCGCATCCACACCACGGAGGCGTTGGCGTCGTCGGGTTGCGGCACCCAGGTGACGGTCTCCAGATAGCCGGGCCGGCCCTGCCAGTGATGCCGGAACCCGGTATCGGGCACCTGGGTCATGGGCGGGTAACGGTCCAGTACGGCGTCGCGGGTGTCGCTGGGGGCGATCAGCCACGTCGACATCCGCGCTACCGCCCGCTCGGAACCATCAGGCTGGGCGGCCGTCATCTCCGCGGTCATCATGCAGATCCGTGATCCGGGCCGCGACACCCACGCCCGAACCGCAACGGGCGCAACGGGAATGGCGCCGAGAATGTCCAGGGTCAGCCGGCCCACCTGCATGCCGCTGCCGGCGGCCAGCTCTTCGATCGACTTGGTCAGCAGCGCCAGCGGCGGCGAACCGTGCTGGATGTTCGCATCCCAGTTACTGCCGGTGCCCTCGGTCGATTCGAAGCGCTGCAGATCGCCGTCGGCGCCCCGCCGACGGTAGTAGCAGTCGATCATGCGGCCCCGAAATTCTCGGGCCAGCCGGGATAGGGCGGGGGAGAGCCACCGAAGGCGGGGCACAGCTGTTGGTGCGTGCACCAGGAACACAGCTTCGATGGGTTGGGCCGGAAGTCGCCCGTCTCGCCTGACTTCTGGATGGCTTGCCAGATGGCCATCAGCGTCTTCTCGAACCTCTCCAACTCGGCAAGATCAGGGCTGTAGTCGAGCACCTGACCGTCGGCCAGATACAGCAACCGCAGCCTCGCGGGCACCACTCCGCGCAGGCGGAGCAGCGCCACCGCGTAGAACTTCATCTGGAACATCGCCTTGAACTCGGCCAGCGCCCGGGCTTCAGGTGGCGCCTTGCCGGTCTTGTAGTCGACCACCCGCAGTTCGCCGGTCGGCGCCACGTCGATCCGGTCGACGAATCCGCGCAGCAGCGTACCGTCGGACAGCTCGACCTCGACGCGTTGTTCGCAGCTGTGCGGGTCGAAACGCGTCGGGTCCTCGAGCCGGTAGTACCCCGACAACAACGTACGAGCCTCGTCGAGGAGCGCCTCCCGTCGCTCGGGCGCGATCTCTTCGGCGAGCTCGGGCTTCTCGGCGAGCACCGCATCCCACGCCGGCGTCACCAGCGACAACGCGGTCTCCGGTACCCGGTCGGTGGCGGGCAGCGCGTACAGCTGTTCCAACGCGGCGTGCACCACCGAACCGCGCAACTGCGCGGTCGACGGCGGCTCCGGCAGCCGGTCGATGGCCCGGAACCGGTAGAGCAGCGGGCACTGTTTGAAGTCACCGGCCCGCGACGGCGAGAGTGCCGGCCGTCGGACAGGGGCGGTGGGGGTAGTCATGCGAGCAGCTTAGGTCGCGGCAGCGACAAATCGGCTCAGCCGGGCCGTCCGCAGAATTCGCGAACCCCGGCCGTCTGCCGGAACGGGTCGGCTGGCAGGCTGACCCGGTGCGAATCACCGGACCCTTCACCGTCGGCGACCGCGTCCAACTGACCGACGCCAAAGGCCGGCACTACACGATGGTGCTGGCGACCGGTGGGGAATTCCACACCCATCGCGGCATCGTCGCCCATGATTCGGTGATCGACCAGCCTGAGGGCAGCGTCGTGAAATCCACCAACGGCGACCCGTTCCTGGTGCTGCGCCCGCTGCTGATCGACTACGTCCTGTCGATGCCGCGCGGTGCGCAGGTGATCTACCCGAAGGACGCGGCGCAGATCGTGCACGAAGGCGACATCTTCCCGGGCGCAAGGGTTTTGGAAGCCGGCGCCGGCTCCGGTGCGCTGACCTGTTCGCTGCTGCGGGCTGTTGGCCCCGGCGGTTCTGTGACGTCCTACGAGGTGCGCGACGACCATGCCGTGCATGCCGTGCGCAATGTCGAGACCTTCTTCGGCGAGCGGCCCGAGAACTGGAACCTGGTCATCGCCGACCTCAACGACTATGACGGTGCGCCGGGGGCGAGCGAAGCGACGGGGGGTGGCCAGGTCGATCGCGTTGTGCTCGACATGCTGGCGCCGTGGGATGTGTTGGAGACGGTCTCGAAGGCGCTCGTGCCGGGCGGCGTCCTGATCGTCTATGTCGCGACCGTCACGCAGCTGTCGAAGACGGTCGAGGCGCTGCGTGAGCAGCAGTGCTGGACCGAACCGCGGTCGTGGGAATCGTTGCAGCGCGGCTGGGACGTCGTCGGCCTGGCGGTGCGTCCGCAGCATTCGATGCGCGGCCACACGGCGTTCCTGATCAGCGCGCGCCGACTGGCACCGGGCGCAGTGACGCCGCAGCCGCTGCGGCGTAAGCGCAATATCTAGTCCGCACTGCTGACCGGACCCCGCCGGACCGACAACAACTCGATCTCAAACCGGCCGCCATCCGACCCACATCGACAGCTCAGTGACCCGGGGGTGTCGCGGCGTCAGGGCCGCCCGGCTGCCCCAGCTTCAGCAGCATGTTCGCGGTCTGCCGATTCAGCTGCCAGGAGTCGCGAATGGGGCTGAACTCCATGGGGAACGTGAACTTGTTGTCCGGTGCGGCGACGGAACTCATCGTGATCGTGGCGATGATGTCGCCCGGCTGCCCGGCCGACCACAGCAGGTCCGTCGCCGTCACGTTCATCGGATTGAAGCCGTTGTCGTGCAGTGCCCTGGTGAAGTTGTCCAACCCGGTCTGATCCTCGGCGGTGCCGTATTGGATCAGCCCGATCTTTTGTGCCGAAGGCACCGCGGGGTCGGCGATCTTGTACAGCACGGCCGTAAGCGCGTCGGGCGACGGCAGCGGCGCTGCCGCGGGCGACTTGGCGTCGGTGGTGAGCAGGGAACGGGGCATCGGGTCGGCGGGCGGCTCGACGTGTTCACTGCACCCGGCCAACCCGATCGCCGCCGCGATGATGGCGATGAAGGTCCCTCGGGTCGGCTTCACCGGGCTGCTCCTGATGCCTACTTCACCGACGACAGCAGGGCCATGGCCGACCCCTTGGAGAGTTGCCAGCCGGTGGGGCTGGGGCCGGCGACGAAGGTCAGCGGCTCAGACGCGGTGGCGCCGGTGGCGGCAGTGGCTGTCACGTTGGCCGTCGCGGTGCCGTCTCCGAGGTCGTCGATGTCGGCAACGGCGAAGCTCATGGGGAACACGCCTTGCTTGACAGCGTTGCTGTACGCCCGGTCGGCGGTGATGGCCTCAAGGCGGCCGACGCCGCCCTGGATGTAGCTGCCCTTGGAACCGGCGAAGCTCCCGGCGGCCGTCAACCCGGTGAGCGTCGACACCAGTGACGTCTGCAGGCCCGGCGCGGGCGCCTGCGGCAGCGGCACCTGGCGAACGACCGGCGCGACCGCCGCCCGCGTCCCAGTGGTCGGGATGGCCGTCTGCGAAGCCACAGTCGTACCGACGGCTGCCGCACCGACGAGGGCGGTGGCTGCGATGCCGGTGACGAGGGATTTGACGATCACTGCGGTCCTTTCGATGAGCCCGACTTGCGTATGAGGTTAACAGCGCGGTCAGAGCAACACCCGTGTGTCGCGAATCCTTCGACGCCCATGAATGGCAGATCGCCGGTAGCGTTGAGGTATCCGCCGCACCAACTTCCGGTGTGGGAAAGGAGCGCAAGATGTCTGAAATGGATCGCCCGGACGCCTTCGGCAACCCGGGCACACCTCATCAGAACCCCATGTCCAGCACCGATGCCGCCGAGTTGGCGCGGCTTCGTAGCGAAACGGCGGCGCTGCGCGAGCAGCTGACGAACTCGGCCGCGGCGCACCGCGGGCCGCGTGACGTGCAGCAGCTCGAAGCCCGCATCGATTCGCTCACGACTCGCAACGGCAAGCTGATGGACACCCTCAAAGAGGCGCGGCAGCAGTTGCTGGCGCTCCGCGAGGAGGTCGATCGGCTCGGGCAGCCGCCCAGCGGTTACGGCGTCTTGCTCCTGACTCACGACGACGACACCGTCGACGTGTTCACCTCCGGTCGCAAGATGCGGCTGTCGGTGTCGCCGAACATCGACGTGTCCGAGCTCAAGCAGGGCCAGACAGTCCGCCTCAACGAGGCGCTGACGGTGGTCGAGGCGGGCTCGTTCGAGGCGGTCGGCGAGATCAGCACCCTCCGCGAAATCCTGAACGACGGTAAGCGCGCCCTCGTCGTCGGTCATGCCGACGAGGAACGCATCGTCTGGCTCGCCGAGCCGTTGATTGCGCTCGAATACCTCGACCCCGAGATCGTCGAGCTGCTGGACGACACCGACGACTTGTTGGACGAGCGGGCGCGCAAGCTGCGGCCCGGTGACTCGCTGCTGGTCGACAGCAAGGCCGGCTACGCCTTCGAACGGATCCCGAAGGCCGAGGTCGAGGACCTGGTCCTCGAAGAGGTACCCGACGTCGCGTACAGCGACATCGGTGGCCTGACGCGGCAGATCGAGCTGATCCGCGACGCGGTGGAGCTGCCGTTCCTGCACAAGGATCTGTACAGGGAGTATTCGCTACGGCCGCCGAAGGGCGTCCTGCTGTACGGCCCTCCTGGTTGCGGCAAGACGCTCATCGCCAAGGCTGTCGCCAACTCGCTGGCCAAGAAGATGGCCGAAATTCGCGGCGACGACGCCCGCGAGGCCAAGAGCTACTTCCTGAACATCAAGGGTCCCGAGCTGCTGAACAAGTTCGTCGGCGAGACCGAGCGGCATATCCGGCTCATCTTCCAGCGGGCGCGCGAGAAGGCTTCCGAGGGCACTCCGGTGATCGTGTTCTTCGACGAGATGGACTCGATCTTCCGCACCCGTGGCACCGGTGTCAGCTCCGACGTCGAGACCACCGTTGTGCCGCAGCTGCTTTCGGAGATCGACGGTGTCGAGGGCCTGGAGAACGTCATCGTCATCGGCGCCTCCAACCGCGAGGACATGATCGACCCGGCGATCCTGCGGCCCGGCCGCCTGGACGTCAAGATCAAGATCGAGCGGCCGGACGCCGAAGCAGCGCAGGACATCTTCAGCAAGTACCTCACCGAGGACCTGCCGGTGCATGAGGACGACCTGCGCGAGTTCAACGGCGATCGCGGGTTGACCATCAAGACCATGATCGAAAAGGTCGTCGACCGGATGTACGCCGAGATCGATGACAACCGCTTCCTCGAGGTCACCTACGCCAACGGTGACAAGGAGGTCATGTACTTCAAGGACTTCAACTCCGGCGCCATGATCCAGAACGTGGTGGACCGGGCCAAGAAGTACGCGATCAAGTCGGTGCTGGAAACCGGGCAGCGCGGCCTCCGTATCCAGCACCTGCTGGACTCGATCGTCGACGAGTTCGCGGAGAACGAGGACTTGCCGAACACCACCAATCCCGATGACTGGGCGCGGATTTCGGGCAAGAAGGGCGAGCGGATCGTGTACATCCGCACCCTGGTCACCGGCAAGTCGTCGAGCGCCAGCCGCGCGATCGACACGGAATCCAACCTGGGGCAGTACCTGTAGTCACGACCAGGGTGAGGGCCGTCCGCGCGAAACTTCGGAATCGCGCGCACAGCCCTCACCCTCGTTCGCGGTCGGCGAGATACCGGTCGCGGGCGTCGAGCCGGCGGCGCAGGCTGTCGATCTGGGGGTCGACGAACTCGGCCCGGTATTCGGCGTCGGTGGTGGTGCGCGCGGTGACGTACATGAAGGTCAGCGCACCCAGAAACAGCGCGGTCTGAATCAGCGCTTCCGGCACCGGCAGCGTCATGCCGAAGACGGTGCCGTCGAGCGAGCCGTTGTTGCGCGTCCACTCCGCCAACAATTTCGGGCTGATGAGGATCAGGCCGAGCACCAGGAAGATGAACGCGACCACCAGGGCAACGATCAGCAGTTGCAGCACTTGGGACATGGCCAGTACGAACACCACGTTGACCCGCTCGATGCGGGACAACGGGATTCGATGGGCGGGCCGGGGCATGCTCTGGAACGGGGTGCCGGCCAGGATCGCGTTCTCGGCCTCGGGCGCGTCCGGTTGGGCGGCCGTCAGGATCGGCCGAACCCGGTCGATGGTGGTCGTGATGAGGAATGCCACGGCGATCAGGGCCAGGAAGCCCAGTGCGGACCACAGGCGTGCTCTGCTGACGATCGCCGCCATGAGCCAGACGTAGGTGTTGAAGAACACCAGAACGGTCAGCAGCATGATCGGCAGGGCTCTCACGAATAGACTGCCGACGAGTGTCAGATTGTGGGTCGTGACGTCCAGGGCCCAGCCCACGATGGAGCCGATGCCGGTCGCTGTGCAGACCAGGATGACGGCGATGACCACGCCTACGTACACGACGTTGCCGGTGACCTTTGGTCCCGGACCGCCGAGCAGCGCGCCGACGGCGCACACCGCCACCGACACCGCGGCCGCTGCGGCCCGCGTGTGCCACGACGAGATGCGCGACACCAGCCAGCCGGCCAGCGCGGCCACCGGCGCCACCAGCAGGAGCAACGCCAGGACGAACCACTCGGTCCGCGTGGGTTGACCTTCGATGTTGATGGTGTGTTGGCCGGTGACGGCGGTGACGAGGACCGAGTTCGCCATGAAGACCGCGAACGCGGCCAGCGCCGGTGCCGACCGTTGCCACAGCCGCCGCACGAGTGCTCCTGGGCGCAACACCGCGGGCAGGCCCCGCCGCAGAAACCAGGTTTCGGCGGCGACCCGCTCGCTCGGCGATGGCCTGTCCCGTCGCTTCGCTCGCCCAGATGTGGTCATGCGCCCCATGGTGCAACATGGACACCCGGCTGTGTGGCTGGACGGGCTTCTCGCCGGGGCTCGGCTCCGGCCTCTCGGGCCCACGCATCGCCACTCCGTCTACGCTGTGCGGCATGCAACGGATCATCGGAACAGAGGTCGAATACGGCATTTCATCGCCGTCTGATCCGACCGCGAACCCGATCCTCACATCCACCCAGGCGGTGCTGGCGTACGCGGCGGCCAGTGGCATCCAGCGGGCCAAGCGCACGCGGTGGGACTACGAAGTCGAGTCCCCGCTGCGCGACGCCCGTGGTTTCGACCTGAGCCGCTCCACGGGACCGGCACCGATCGTGGACGCCGACGAGATCGGCGCCGCCAACATGATCCTCACCAACGGCGCCCGGCTGTACGTCGACCACGCCCACCCGGAGTACTCCGCTCCCGAGGTCACCGACCCGATGGACGCGGTCATCTGGGACAAGGCCGGCGAGCGGGTCATGGAAGCCGCCGCCCGGTATGTGGCCAGCGTGCCCGGGGCGGCGAGGCTGCAGTTGTACAAGAACAACGTCGACGGCAAGGGTGCGTCGTACGGCACGCACGAGAACTATCTGATGAGTCGGCAGACGCCGTTCAACTCGGTGATCGCCGGGCTGACGCCGTTCTTCGTGTCCCGCCAGGTCGTCACCGGTTCGGGCCGCGTCGGCATCGGGCAGTCGGGGGATGAGCCGGGTTTCCAGCTGACTCAGCGCGCCGACTACATCGAGGTCGAGGTCGGCCTGGAGACGACGCTCAAGCGCGGCATCATCAACACTCGCGACGAGCCGCATGCCGACGCCGACAAATACCGCCGGCTGCACGTCATCATCGGTGACGCCAACCTGGCCGAGACGTCGACGTATCTGAAGGTGGGCACCACGTCGCTGGTGCTCGACCTGATCGAGTTCGGGGCCGCCGAGGGCATCGAGCTGTCCGACCTGGCGCTGGCTCGTCCCGTGCACGCGGTGCACGTCATCAGCCGGGATCCGTCGCTGCGTGCGACTGTGGCACTGGCGGACGGCCGCGAACTCACCGGCCTTGCGCTGCAACGCATCTACCTGGACCGGGTGGCCAAGTTGCAGGAGCGGCGCGACCCGGACCCGCGCGCCAACCACGTCATCGAGACCTGGGCGCATGTCCTGGATCTGCTGGAGCGCGATCCGATGGAATGTGCCGAAATCCTGGACTGGCCGGCCAAGCTGCGCCTGCTGGAGGGGTTCCGGCAGCGTGAGAACCTCAGCTGGAACGCCCCGCGCCTACACCTGGTGGACCTCCAGTACTCCGACGTGCGGCTGGACAAGGGTCTGTACAACCGGCTGGTGGCGCGCGGCTCGATGAAGCGGTTGGTCACTGAACAGCAGGTGCTCGACGCGGTGGACAACCCGCCCACCGACACCAGGGCGTACTTCCGTGGCGAGTGCCTGCGCCGGTTCGGTGCGGACATCGCCGCGGCCAGCTGGGATTCGGTGATTTTCGACCTCGGCGGCGAGTCGCTGGTGCGGATTCCGACGCTGGAACCGCTGCGCGGAAGCAAGGCACATGTCGGCGCGTTGCTCGATTCGGTGGACAGTGCGGCCGAGTTGGTGGAACAGCTCACGACGTAATGGCTTGTGTTCCCGGGGAACCCGGGCGCGGACCGGTAGTGTGAAGTTAGTAATCGAGCAATCAGGAGGCTGCGATGGCTCAGGAACAGACCAAGCGCGGCGGTGGCGGCGGCGAGGACGACGACGTCTCCGGCCCGTCTGCCGCAGGTCAGGAACGTCGCGAGAAGCTCGCTGAGGACACCGACGACCTGCTCGATGAGATCGATGACGTGCTGGAAGAGAACGCAGAGGACTTTGTGCGCGCGTACGTCCAAAAGGGCGGCCAGTGACGCCAGCGTTCGGGCCTTTCTCTGATCGACTGGATGTCACCTCACCGCACCTGAACCTGTCCTCGTTTTCGGACTTTCTCAGCCGGCAGGCACCTCACCTGCTGCCGGCCGCGGACCTGCGGAGCAACTGGGCTTCAGCGGGTGAGGTTCGGTCCGGTTCCGATCTGCCGCACGGTACGACGATCGTTGCGATCAAGTACCCCGGCGGTGTGCTGATCGCGGGAGACCGGCGGGCCACTCAGGGCAACATGATCGCCAGTCGCGACGTGCAGAAGGTGCACATCGCCGATGACTACACGGCGACCGGTATTGCCGGTACCGCGGCCATCGCGGTGGAGTTCGCGCGGTTGTACGCGGTCGAGCTGGAGCACTACGAGAAGGTCGAAGGTGTGCCGCTGACCTTCCGCGGCAAAGTGAACCGGCTGGCGACCATGGTGCGTGGCAATCTCGGCGCCGCGATGCAGGGTTTCGTCGCACTGCCGCTGCTGGTGGGCTACGACCTGGATGACTCCGACCCGGGCAATGCCGGTCGCATTGTCTCCTTCGACGCCGCGGGCGGCTGGAACTTCGAAGAAGAGGGCTACCAGTCGGTGGGTTCGGGGTCGCTGTTCGCAAAGTCGTCGATCAAGAAGCTGTATTCGCATGTGAGCGATGCCGATTCGGCGCTGAAGGTCGCCATCGAGGCGCTCTACGACGCTGCCGACGACGACTCGGCCACCGGCGGACCGGATCTGACGCGCGGCATCTACCCGACCGCGGTGCTCATCGGCGCCGACGGTGCCGAAGAGGTCACGGAGGAGCGCATCGCCGCGCTGGCCCGGGAAGTCATCGCCAACCGGACCCGCGCGGGAGGTAATGCCTGATGAGCTTTCCGTATTTCATCTCGCCCGAACAGGCGATGCGGGAACGTTCCGAGCTTGCACGTAAAGGCATTGCGCGGGGTCGCAGCGTGGTCGTGCTGGCCTATGAGGGTGGCGTGCTGTTCGTGGCGGAGAACCCGTCGCGGTCGCTGCAGAAGGTCAGTGAGCTGTATGACCGGGTCGGTTTCGCGGCCGTCGGCCGGTTCAACGAGTTCGACAACCTGCGTCGCGGTGGTATCCAGTTCGCCGACACCCGGGGCTATGCCTACGACCGGCGCGATGTCACCGGTCGCCAGTTGGCCAACGTCTACGCCCAGACGCTCGGCACCATCTTCACCGAGCAGGCCAAGCCCTACGAGGTCGAGCTGTGTGTCGCCGAAGTGGCGCACCACGGCGAGACGAAAGCCCCTGAGCTGTACCGGATCACGTATGACGGCTCGATCGCCGACGAGCCGCATTTCGTCGTGATGGGCGGTACCACCGAGCCGATCATCACCGCACTCAACGACTCCTACGAGGAGAACTTGAGCCTGGCCGACGCGGTGAAGATTGCCGTCGACGCGCTGCATGCCGGTGCCGGCGCGGACCGCGTACTGGGCGCGGCCACGCTCGAGGTGGCGATCCTCGACGCCAAGAGGCCGCGCCGCGCGTTCCGCCGGATCACCGGCGCCGCGCTGGATGCGGTGCTGCCGAAGGCCGAGGCGGAAGCCACGGACGAGGGCACAGCCGCCGCTGACGAGAGCAAACCGGACGCCAAACCCGAAGGCGACGCGGCCGAGTAATCACTCGGACGACAAGACGGCTTTCAGTCCACGCAACAGCACCGCGATGCCGAATTCGAAGGCGTCGTCGGCGCGTTCGGGTTTGGTGCTGCCGGTGGCGAGTGCGGCGGCGAACTCCGGGCTGACTTCGGCGCCGGGCTGCCAGGGTTCGTCGGGCGCGGCGACATCGAGTGCTGAGCCCAACACGAACGCGTCGATCAGGGTGATGGCGCGCAAGGTGTCCGCGGGATCGAATCCCGCGCGGCCGAACGCGACGGCCAGGACGTTGTACATGGTGAGGGCGTGGTCGCTGTTTACCGCGTGCGAGGTCAGCAGGGGAATGAGCCGCGGGTAACGCGCGTAGCTCTGGCGGTAGGACCGCATGATGTCGGCGACGACGTCCGTCCACGGGCGGAGTGGGTCGTCGGCGGGCAGCGCGACGTCGGACATCGCCCGTTCGCGTAGCAGCTCGACGATCTGTTCGCGCCCGGCGACGTGGTTGTACAGCGACGACGGGCTGACCTTGAGGGCCCGAGCCAGTTCCGGGACGGTGAAGCCGCCCGTCTTGTTGACCAAATCCATTGCTGCGCCGGCGATGCGATCCGCGGAAAGCAGCGGTTTGGAGGGGCGGCCCATGGAATCTTTCTACTACCTCTTTACAAGCGCGGGTAAGTCGGGCCACAATAAAACGAATCAAATTCGTTTTAGGAGTCCCGCTGATGATCACCCTGACCGCAACGGCGCCCGAGTCGCTGTCCCGCAGTATCGAGTCGACGCGACCGCCGGTGCGGGTCGGTCTGGTGCAGCACCGCTGGCGTCCCGAGGCTGACGAGCTCGCCAAGGTGCTGCGAGACGGCATCGATCGGGCGGCCGGAGCAGGTGCCACGCTGGTCTGTCTGCCGGAGATCACGCTGCTGCGGTACCCCGCCGATACCCCTGCCGGCCCCAACCCCGGCGACACCGCCGAAGACCTGCTCGCGGGGCCGACGTTCGCGCTGGCCGCCGAGGCGGCTCAGGCCAACGGCGTCTTCGTGCACGCTTCGTTGTATGAAAAGGCACCGGCGGCAGACGGTTTGGGCTTCAACACGGCGATCCTGGTGTCCCCGTCGGGCGACTTGGTCGGCCGGACCCGCAAGATGCACATCCCGATCTCGGCCGGTTACTACGAGGACACCTATTTTCGTCCTGGTCCAGGGCCGTCCTCCGCCGCGGGCAACCCGTACCCGGTCTACGACCCGGAGGGGCTCGGCGCCAAGCTGGGCCTGCCGACGTGCTGGGACGAATGGTTCCCCGAGGTCGCCCGCAACTACTCGCTCGGCGGTGCCGAGATCGTCGTCTATCCGACGGCCATCGGCTCCGAGCCCGTCTTTCCCGCCTTCGACACCCAGCCGCTGTGGCAACAGGTCATCGTCGCCAACGGCATCAACAGCGGCCTGTTCATGGTGGTGCCCAACAGAATTGGCAACGAGGGCACCGTGACGTTCTACGGCTCATCCTTCATCTCTGACCCGTACGGCCGGGTGCTGGTGCAGGCGCCGCGCAACGAGGAGGCCGTGCTGGTCGCCGACCTGGACCTGGACCAGCGTCGCGACTGGCTGGAGCTGTTCCCGTTCCTGCTGACCCGGCGTCCGGAGAGCTACGCCGCGCTGACCGCACCGGTCGACGTGCAGCGCCCGTACGGCGCCGGCCACGAGGCCACGGCGGTCGTGAAGTGACCAGCTATGTGATGCCGGCGGAGAGTGCACCGCAGGACCGGGTGTGGATGGCGTTCCCGTCGGCAGGTTATTCGTTGGGGGACACCGAAACCGAACAGCACGAAGCCCGCTCGACATGGGCCGCCGTGGTACACGCGGTGCTGGAATTCGAACCGGTCACCATGGTCGTGGACCCCGCCGAAATGGCGGTCGCCCGCCGCTATCTGTCCGCCGATGTCGACATCGTCGAGGCGCCGCTGAACGACGCCTGGATGCGCGACATCGGCCCGACCTTCGTGCACGCCGACGATGGGTCGGTGGCCGCGGTGGACTGGGTGTTCAACGGCTGGGGCGCCCAGGACTGGGCACGCTGGGATCGGGACTCGAAAATCGGTGCCGCGGTGGCCGGTTGGGCCGGGGTTCCGGTGGTCACCTCGAATCTGGTCAACGAGGGCGGCGGCATCCAGGTCGATGGGCAGGGCACGGTACTGGTCACCGAGACCGTCCAACTGGACCCCGGCCGCAATCCCGGCGCCACCAAGGCTGATGTCGAGGCCGAGCTGGCCCGCACCATCGGCGCCAACCATGCCGTCTGGCTGCCGCGCGGCCTGACCCGTGACTCAGAGCGCTTCGGCACCCGTGGACACGTCGACATCGTCGCTGCCATCACCGCGCCCGGGCGCCTGCTGCTGCACGCGCAGCGCTCCGACGCGCATCCGGATCACCTGGTGTGCAAAGAGATTCGCGAAGCGCTCGCCGACACCTGTGATGCCGCGGGCCGGCCGTGGGACATTGTCGAACTTCCCGCGCCGGACGTGCTCACCGACGCCGAGGGCTACGTCGACTACAGCTACATCAACCATCTGGTGGTCAACGGTGGCGTCATCGCGTGTGCGTTCGGCGATCCGCGCGACGCTGACGCGGCCGCGATCCTGGCCGAGCAGTACCCGGGGCGCCGGGTGGTCAGCCTCGATGCACGTCCACTGTTCGAACGTGGCGGTGGCATCCACTGCATCACCCAGCACCAGCCGTCGGCCACGCGCGGCGTCGCTTGATCTCCGACCTGGCAGGGGCCGACTGTCAGTCGATGCCCTCCGCGATGGCACGGATGAACTCGACATTCTCGAGATCGCGATTGGTTTCTTCGGAGGTCGACGTGCCGTAGCGGCGGTTGGCGGAGAGCTTGACGATGGTGGTTGCCCTGGCGGGGTTGACGTACACCAACTGGTTGAGCACGCCGATGGCGCTGAAATCGCCCTTGCCGCCGGCGGGTATCCACCACTGGTACCCGTAGCCCAGATCGATGCTGTGGCCGGCGATGATGGGTCGGCCGGCTTCGCGGATCGGCGAGTCGATGGTTGTCGAGGCCCGCACCCAGTCCGCCGAGACGATTTGCCGCCCGTGCCACATTCCGCTGTTGCGATACAACTCGCCGAGCCTGGCATAGTCACGAGTGGTGAGATTGAGCCCCCCATAGGACATTTCGGTACCGAGTAGATCGGTTGCCCAGAAGCTCGGCGACTCGAAACCGAGCGGTTCGACAAGTTTGTCGGTCATGTATTCCGATACGCTTCGGCCAGTGGCATGTGCGATGAGCGCACCGAGGATCTGCGTCTCGCCGGAGTTGTAGCGACATACGGTGCCCGGTGCGCTTTCCGTCGACATCCTGGCAACGAAACCGTCCAATCCGCCACGCCGACCCATCATCGCCTGAATGAGCTGGTGGATGTCTGAGGACGGATCGTTGTAGTCCTCGTTCCATCGGGCGCCCGAGGACATCTGCAACACATTGCGGATCGAGACACCGTCGTAGGCCGACCCTGGGTCGACGGGCACGTAGTCACTGATCGCGGCATCGATGTCGGCGATGTGCCCTTCGTCCACCGCGATCCCGACAAGGGCGGAGATGAAACTCTTGGCCACTGACATCGACAACCAGTTGACCGTCGGGCCGCCGGTGAGGAAATAGCGCTCGTAGCGGACTTGTCCGTCCACGATCACCAGAAGGGCGGCAGTGTCGGTGTCGACAAGGAGCTGCTCGGTGGACTTCGTCCTGCCCTCGAACGAGTATGTCGCCGGTAGCGAGGTGGGCGGTCCGACCGGCCAGGTGACGGGCCGAGTCGACGCGGGCATTCTCCGCACGGGCATCAGCTCGTCGATCCGGACAAGGTGCTCGTGCTGCGGCGCACCGGTGAACAGACCGATATCGGCCAGTGACGCGGGACGGCGTGGAGTGAACACTTTGCGCGCCAGATAGCGCAGTGTGAATGCCGTCAGCGCGGCGGAACGACGTGTCGCCATGGGAACCTCCGATTTATGCGTACCATTCGGTACTAGTACCACACGGTACGCACAAATCGGGAGGTTGTATAGATTGGCAGGAGAGGCAACCGATGGACAGCGAGTCACCACGTATGGATGGGCGAACGGCACGATTTCAGCACCGCCGTCCCGAGCTGCTCGACGCCGCGGCTGAGTACGTGCTCGACAATGGTCTGGCGGATTTGTCGTTGCGGCGGCTTGCGGAGGCGCTCGGTGTCACCCATGCGACGTTGCTCAGACACTTCTCGTCGAAAGACGAGTTGGTGCTCGAAGTGGCGGAGCACATTCGCGCCGACTTCCAGGCGCGCTTGGCCGGCGATCTGGACCTCAAGCCCGGGCATTCCGTCGCCGATGTGGCGCGGGCGTTGTGGTCGCGCCTGTGCGAGCCACGTGAGCAGCGTCAATTCCGGTTGTTGTTCGAACTCTTCGGCAGCCGAAGTCTGGGCGACCAGCGGCTCATCGAATCGATGATCCACGGTTGGGTCGAGCTGATGACTGACCGCATCCTCGTCGCAGGTGGCTGGAGTCAACAGGATGCGCAGGCGCTGGCTACCCTCCTGCTGGCGCAGTTTCGTGGCTTGCAACTCGATTTGATGCTGACCGGCGAACGCGCGCGAGTCGATGCCGCACTTGAGATTTCATTGCGTCACCTCGAATAGCCGCACCAAAAGCAGGGCTGCACACCGCTCGGTAGTATCTGAGGAGCTCAGGAAGAGCTGACCGCCATCAACCGACTGACGGCCGCGCTCACCCGGTCACGGTTGCCCGCGCCGGTGCGCACGATCCACGACGTCAGGTGCTCGAGCAGCTCCCGGATCTCCAGCAGGGCCTGAATGCGCTCGCTCTCATCGGTTTTTCCGGTCAGTACCTCGGACCACAGGGCGTCGAGATCGAGGATGTCGCGCACCGTCGCGTACGCCATCGCCACGTCGGACGTGCTGACCGAAAGACGTTCCTGCATGCGGTAGATGGTGCCCGGGCCGACCCGGTTGATCAGCTCACCGGCCACCGAGGTCGCGACGATCTCGCGGCGAAGTGGGTGGTTCGCGATCTCTGCTCGTGCCTGCTCGGCAATGGTGGCCGGAAAGTACTGCTCCAGGCGGCCGACGAACATCTCGTGATCCGGCACGTCGGAAGCCAACAGCTCCTGCGACACCAGGTTCTTGGATTGCGCCAGCAGCACAGCGATTTCGGGTCGCGTCAGTCCGAGTCCGATGGCGCGACGGCGATCCAGTTCCTGCTTCGACGGCAGCCCCTCGACATCGGGATCGACGCCGGCCACCTCCTTGAGGTTGCCGATGAGCCTGATGTGCCGGTCCAACAGAGAGCCGGCCTCGGCCGCAGCCATGCTGATCGCCAGGATCTGGTCGGCGTTGTCGGTGAGCACCCGCGCAGCGACGTCGTCCGTCGCTTCCGCGAGCAGCGTATTGCGAAGGGCCGTATCGATGTTGCCGGAGTCCAGCGCGATCTTCAGATTGACTTCGAGGTCGGAAGTGGCGACTCCTGCGGCGTTGTCGATGAAGTCGGCGTTGACCCGGCCGCCGTTCAGGGCGAACGCGATACGCGCCTGCTGGGTCAGACCGAGGTTGCCGCCCTCACCGATCACCTTGCAGCGCAACTGTGATGCGGTGATGCGCACGCGGTCGTTGGTCTTGTCCTGGGCGTCGGCGTCGGTCTCGTCGTCGGCGCGCACGTAGGTGCCGACGCCACCGTTCCACAGCAGGTCGACCGGTGCGCGCAATACGGCGTTGATCAGCTCGTCGGGAGTGCATTCGGCGGCCGTGATGCCCAGCCTGGCCCGGGTCTGATCCGACAGCGGAATCGACTTCGCGGCCCGGGACCACACGCCACCACCCGACGAGATCAGCGCCGGGTTGTAGTCCTGCCAGCTGGACCGGGGGAGGGCGAAGAGCCGTGCCCGCTCCTGATATGACGCTGCGGGGTCTGGGTTCGGGTCGAGGAAGATGTGCCGGTGGTCGAAGGCTGCGACCAGCTTGATGTTGCGGGACAACAGCATTCCATTGCCGAATACGTCACCGGACATGTCGCCGATGCCGGCGACGGTGAATGGCTCGACGTCGATGTCATGACCGGCTTCGGCGAAGTGCCGGCGTACCGACAGCCACGCGCCGCGGGCGGTGATACCCATGGCCTTGTGGTCGTATCCGGCCGATCCGCCCGAGGCGAAGGCGTCGCCGAGCCAGAAGCCGTATTCAGCGGCAATGGCATTGGCCAGGTCCGAGAACGTGGCGGTGCCCTTGTCGGCGGCCACGACGAGGTAGGCATCCTCCCCGTCGGGGCACACGGTGCGGTCGGGATGGCGGACGGCGCCGTCCACGATGTTGTCGGTGACATCGAGCAGACCGCGGATGAAGGTGCGGTAGCCCTCAGCGGGATCGACAGTGGCCGCACGCAAGACGAAGGCACCCTTGGCCCCCGTCGGCACGATCGGGGCGTTCTTGACGGCCTGCGTCTTCATCAAGCCCAGCACCTCGGTGCGGAAGTCCTCGGCGCGGTTGGACCAGCGGAGCCCACCACGGGCGATGGCGCCACTGCGCAGGTGCACGCCCTCGACGGCGTCGGAGTGCACGAAGATCTCGCGATAGGGGACAACGGGTCCGGTGATCGACAGCCGCGACGAGTCGATCTTGAACGATACGTAGTCCTTGGGGCGGCCGTCGGGCCCGACCTGGAACCAGTTGGTGCGCAACGTCGCACCGACGAATGCGTGCAGAGCCCGTCGGATCCGGTCGTCATCCAATGAGGTCGCGGCATCCACCAGACCGCTGACCTCGCGATCCGCCTGCTCGACGTCCGCGGCGGCGTCCGGGTTGAACCGGGCGTCGAACAGCGCCAGCAGCGCGTTGACGAATTCGGGCGCGGCAACCAGGGATTCGACGATGTAGTCCTCCGAGAGCCCCAGCCCCGTCTGCCGGACGAACCGGCACGCGGCGCGGACCAGTACCGCCCGGCGCCAGTCGATGCCGGCCGCGGCGATGAGCATCGCGAACCGGTCGACGTTCCAGCGCCCCGCGATGGCGGCCTCGCATGCCTGCGCGACCAGGTCGCGTGTCGATTCAGAGAGCGAGAGGTCGCCGAACTCGTAGCAGTGCCCCGCGTCTTCGGAGTGGTGGTAGGAGGCGACGCGCAGGCCGAAGGACTCGAACATGGCGCAGACATCGGCCAGGAGCGGCGGATGCCCGGGCCACTGGATGCGGGCGTGGTTGTTCAGCCCGTCGGCGTCGAAAGACACCCGGGCAGCGGAATTCTGCATGGGAGAACTACTCCGGTCTATTTACTTGGAGGTCTGCGTGTTGGGCAGAGGGGCGACGGAATCTATTGCAGCGCGATGTACTTGGTCTCGAGGTATTCCTCGATGCCCTCGCTGCCGGCTTCACGACCGATTCCGGATTCCTTGATGCCGCCGAACGGCGCGGCCACATCGGAGATCACGCCACGGTTGACGCCCACCATGCCGGCCTCGACCGCCTCGGCGACCCGCAGCGCACGGTCCAGGCCCTGCGTGTAGACGTACGCCGCCAGGCCGTATTCGGTGTCGTTCGCGGCATCGATGCCGGCCTGCTCGCCGTCGAATCCGATGATCGCGGCGACCGGCCCGAAGATCTCCTCGCGCAACAGGCGCGCATCGGCCGTCACGTCGGCGAGCACCGTCGGCGGGTAGAAGAAGCCTTCGCCGGGGGCGGGTTTGCCACCGGTGGCCACCGTGGCGCCCTTGCTGACGGCGTCCTGGACGAGCTCGTCGACCGTGGCGCGCTGCTTGGCGGTGATGAGCGGACCGACCTGGCTACCGCTTTGGTCGCCGGGGCCGGTGTTCAGCGCCGCCATGCGGGCGGCGAGTTTTTCGGTGAACTCGGCGCGCACCGCGTTGTCGACGTGGATGCGGTTGGCAGCCGTACAGGCCTCACCCATGTTGCGCATCTTGGCGGCCATGGCACCGTCGACTGCGGCGTCGAGATCGGCATCATCGAACACCACGAACGGAGCATTGCCACCGAGTTCCATCGAGGTGCGCAACACCCGATCGGCGGACTGCGCCAACAGCTTTCGTCCGACACCGGTGGAACCGGTGAAAGTCAGCTTGCGTAGTCGCGGGTCCGCCAGCAGCGGTCCGGTCAGGCCGGCGGCGTCGGTGGTCGGCAGGATGGACAGCACACCGGCAGGCAGGCCGGCGTCGGCGAACACCTGGCCCAGCAGGAGCATGGTCAGCGGAGTCTCGGCCGCGGGCTTGACGATCATGGTGCAGCCGGCCGCCAGGGCCGGCCCGATCTTGCGGGTGCCCATCGCCAGCGGGAAATTCCACGGCGTGATCGCCAGGGTGGGGCCGACGGGCTGCTTGGTCACCAGGATGCGGCCGTTGCCGGTTGGGGACTGCGTGTAGCGGCCGTTGATCCGGACCGCTTCTTCGGCGAACCAGCGCAGGAACTCGCCGCCGTAGTTCACCTCACCCTGACTCTCCGCCAGCGGCTTTCCCATCTCCAGTGTCATGGTCAGGGCGAAGTCGTCGCGGCGTTCCATCACCAGTTCCCACGCGCGCCGCAGGATTTCGGCGCGCTCGCGGGCCGGGGTGGCGGCCCATGAGGACTGTGCGGCAACCGCTTCGCCGAGGGCGCGGGCGCCGTCGGCGGGCGAGGCGTCGGCGACCTCGATGAGCACGGCGTCCGTCGCCGGGTCGTGCACGGCGAACCGCGCTCCCGTGGATGCGGGCACCTGCAGGCCACCGAGCCACAGTTCGGTGGGCATGGACTCGAGCAGCGTGGCGCGGTCGATCATCGGGCCGCCGCCATTTCGCGCACGATGTCACCCAGCACTGCGATGCCCTCGTCGAGCAGTTCGTCACTGATCACCAACGGCGGGAGCAGCCGGATGATGTTGCCGTACGAGCCGCAGGTCAGGACGATGACGCCGCGCTTGAATGCCTCTGCCGCAATGGCTTTCGTAAGTACTGGATCGGGCTCATTCGTTCCCGGTTTGACGATCTCGATGGCCAGCATGCCGCCGCGGCCACGGACGTCGCCGATGACTCCGGTGTCGCTCAGCGCCTGCAGCTTCGGCAATACCGAGGCTTCGATGGCGCGGGCCCGGACGGGCAGGTCCATCTCGGCCATGGCGTCGAGCGTGGCCAGTGCCGCGGCGCAGGCGACGGGGTTGCCGCCGTAGGTGCCGCCCAGGCCGCCGGGATGTACGGCATCGAGCAGGTCGGCGCGGCCGGTGATGGCGGCCAGCGGCATGCCGCCCGCGATGCCCTTGGCCATGGTGATGATGTCGGGGACGATGCCGTCGTGCTCGGAGGCAAACCACGCGCCGGTCCGGGCAAAGCCCGTCTGCACCTCGTCGGCGATGAACACGACGCCGTTGGCCTTGCACCAATCAACAAGAGTGGCAAGGAATCCCGGCGCGGGCACGATGAAGCCGCCCTCGCCCTGAACGGGTTCGATGATCACGGCCGCGAGAGAAGCGGCGCCGATCTGGGTCTCGATGCGGCTGATGGCGGCCCTGGCCGCGGCTTCGCCGGTGAGCCCGTCGCGGTAGGGGTACGACGCCGGCATCCGGTAGATCTCCGGCGCGAACGGACCGAACTGGGTCTTGTAGGGCATGGCCTTGGCGGTCAGCGCCATCGTCATGTTGGTGCGGCCGTGGTAGGCGTGGTCGAAGGCGACCACGGCCTGGCGGCCGGTGGCCAGCCGCGCCACCTTGACTGCGTTCTCGACGGCTTCGGAGCCCGAGTTGAAGAATGCGGTGCGCTTCTCGTGGTCGCCGGGGGTCATGGCATTGAGCCGCTCGGCCAGTTCCACGTAGCCCTCGTAGGGGGTGATCATGAAGCAGGTGTGGGTGAACCGGGCTGCCTGCTGCGCGACCGCGGCGGCGACAGCGGGATGCGATGCGCCGACACTCGTGACGGCGATGCCCGAGCCCAGGTCGATGAGAGAGTTGCCGTCGATGTCGACGATCACACCGCCGTCGGCGTCCGCCGCGTAGACCGGGGCGGAGGAGCTCACGCCGCCGGCGACCGCGGCCTGCCGCCGCGCCGACATTTCGGCCGATCGGGGACCGGGCAGCGCGGTGACGATGTTGCGCTTCTGCGCCAGTCGATAGGTGATGTCGGTCATCGGTTGCTCCTGGTGATCGAACGGCTTGTGCACTGCTGATTCTTGGCCGTTCGAGCCGCGATGGCCATGTCCAGGTTGTCGATTTGGAGTGGCCGCGGCGCTCCATTTTGTCGCATCCGTGGCGCGCCGCCGGGAACGGCTACCGCGACCTGCGGAAGTAGCTCGGCGCGGTGCCTTCCCAGCGCTTGAACGCGTGGGTGAAGTTGGCCGTTTCGGCATACCCCAGATAGCGGGAAATCTCCTCCACCGACAGGTCCTGCTGGAGCAGTTCGACGGCCAATTGGCGGCGGACCTCATCGAGCAACGCGCGGTAGGAGGTGCCTTCAGTGGCCAGGCGACGGCGCAGGGTGCGGGGATCGACGTGCAGTTCGTCGGCGATGGTCTGCATGGGCGGCAGTTCACCGGGGTTGTGCAGCAGCCGGCTGCGGACCTGCCCTGCGACGCCGACGCGAGACAGCCTGCGTTCGAGCACGTCTCGGCATTGTTGTTCGAGCTTGCGCGCCGTGTTCGCGTCGGCGAGTGGCGACGGCATGTTCAGAACTTCATGGGTGGCGGCGACGCGGTTCGTGCGCTGGCCGTGACGTACCGCGGACTGAGGGAGCTGCCACAGCTCGGCGAGCTTTGCGGCGCGGTCGGCATCGAGTGTTGTCTCCGCCCACGCAGGTGTCAGCGCCAGGTTCGCGCCCTGGGTCGCGGCGACGAATCCGGCGAGGTCGCGCTCGACGATGAACGGTCTGACATCCGTGGGCAATTCACTGTCATCGCCCACCAGGTAGCCGTATTCGTCGTCGGTCTCCACCGAGAACCGCAGGTGGGTGGGGGAGAGCGCGAGATAGGGCAGGATCAGCTCTACGCCCTGTCGCAGGGTGGGGCCGGCCAGGATCAGAAAGCCGAGCAAGCCGGCCCGCCCGAGTGTGGAGTGCAATCCCACCTCGATGCCGACGCCCGGCCTGTCACCAAGTCCCGCAATGAGATTGCGGATGACGTCGAATTCCTGGTGCGCCCAGATTTCGGCGTTCTCGTCATCGAGGCCGGCTTCGGTCAGTCCGCTACCCGCGAGACATTCCGTGAGCGTCATCCCATGTGCGATGCCGCCCTGCACCATGATGCGGACGCCTTCGGTGCCCCGCGGCACCGCCCAGACCGGGGTCATTCCCACTGTCCGAAAATACCAAATCGACGTCCCGTTGGAACATTCAATCGGTTGGCCGGCGTCCGTAGCGTTTTCTCCGAGACGCAACCGACGGTGGTTGCCCGGAAGACGGAGTGTCGAATGTCGCCAGTTGAAGTGGTCGATCGGGCGGACAGTCAAACCGCCGCGCGAACGGCGCTGCCGGATCCGGGCGAGCAGGTACCCAAGTTGGCGTGGCCGACGGTCGCGCTGTTTCTTGCGGGCGCAGTGGCATTCGCCGCGTCCACCGTCGCATACCTTGTCGGCGCCGTGCCGACATGGGTTCCCATTGTGGTCAACGCGGTGGTGTCCTTCACGATGTTCACCGTCGCTCACGACGCCATCCACTACGCCATCAGTTCCACCCGTTGGGTCAACGGATTGGTCGGACGGTTGGCGGTGCCGTTCGTCCAACCAATGATCTCGTTCCCCTCGTTCGGGTTCATTCACATCGAGCACCACCGGCATTCGAACGACGACGAGAACGATCCGGACACCTTCGCCTCCCATGGGCCGGCGTGGCAGCTGCCGCTTCGGTGGGCATTGCTCGACGTGTCCTACGGCGGTTATCTGATCCGCAAGTTACGTGGTCGCCCGAAGGCGGAGGTCGTCGAAACCTTGGCGTGCGTGACCATTTCGGTGGCCGGATTGATCGTCGCGTCGATGTCGGGCCACTTTTGGACGCTGGCCGTCGTCTTCATCATCCCGCAACGGATCGCGGTTGTGGTCCTGGCGTGGTGGTTCGACTGGATGCCGCACCACGGCCTGGAGGACACCCAACGCAGCGACCGCTACCGGGCGACCCGAACCCGCGTCGGCATGGAGTGGCTCTACACGCCGTTGATGCTGTCGCAGAACTACCACCTGGTGCACCACCTGCATCCGTCGGTGCCCTTCTACCGGTACACCAAGACCTGGCGCCGCAACGAGGAGGCGTACCTGGACCGGGGCGCCGCGATTTCCACCGTGTTCGGGCAGGAGCTCAACTCCGACCAGTTCCGGGAGTGGAAGCAACTGAACGGCAACCTCGGTCGACTGCTGCCGGTGCGGATGCCGGCCCGCTCGAGTTCCCCGCATGCGGTGTTCCACCGGATTCCGGTGGCCGCGGTCGACCCGATCACCGCCGACAGCACATTGGTGACCTTTGCCGTTCCCGAGGCGCTGCAGGATCAGTTCCGCTTTGAACCGGGCCAGCACGTCTCGGTGCGCACCGACCTGGGCGGTGAAGGGGTGCGCCGCAGCTACTCGATCTGTGCGCCGGCCACCCGGGCGCAGTTGAGGATCGCGGTGAAACACATTCCCGGCGGGGTGTTCTCGGGATATGTCGCCGATCAGCTCAAGGCCGGCGACGTCCTCGACGTGATGACTCCGGCCGGCAGCTTCAGTTCCCGGCTGCATCCGCTGCATCGCAAGCATTACGTGGGTCTGGTGGCGGGCAGCGGCATCACCCCGGTGCTGTCGATCCTGGCGACCGTCATGGAGATCGAAACCGAGAGTCGCTTCACCCTCATCTACGGCAACCGCACCAGAGAGTCGACGATGTTCCATGCCGAGCTCGACCGTCTCGAATCCCGTTATGCCGACCGCCTCGAAATCCGGCATGTGTTGTCGAGCGAACCGCGGCACATCGCGGAGCTGTCGGGGCGCATCGATGCGGACCGCCTGACCGGCTGGCTCACGACCGACCTTCGTCCCGACACGGTGGACGAGTGGTTCCTGTGTGGCCCCGCTGCGATGTCGACCGGTGCGCGCGAGACGTTGATGGGCCGTGGTGTCGACCCGGAGCGGATCCATCTGGAGTTGTTCACCGGCTTCGGCCGCACCGACGCGCCCGCACGCGACTACCAGGCCGCAACTGTCACCTTCCAATTGTCCGGAAAGAAGCAGGCTTTCGGCCTCCAGGCCGGCGAAACGATCTTGGAAGGCGCACTCCAAACGGGCAGCAGCGCGCCCTACTCATGCATGGGCGGCGCGTGCGGTACCTGTCGAGCCAAGTTGCTCGACGGCACCGTCGAGATGGAGCAGAACTTCGCCCTCGGCCGCGATGACCTCGAAGCCGGCTACATCCTCACCTGTCAGTCGCATCCGACCAGCGCGGCGGTGTCGGTCGACTACGACGCGTGAACAGTTCACACCAACGCGCCCCGTCATGCCGAAGCATGACGGGGCGCGTCGAACCGACTCAGGGGAGTGGCGGCGTATCCATGGTGAGCGTCTCGCCCCGGAAGTACGCCGGCTGGGACGTGCGCATCACGAGCATCAGCACCGCGCCGAAGATCAGGATGCCAAAGCCCAGGTAGAACACCAGGCCGATACCGCCGATCTCTGCGCCGCTGCCGCTGGCCGTCGGATCCATGCTGACAAGCACCGATTTGACGAAGACGGACAGCAGCATGATGCCGCCGAGCAGAGGGAAGACCAGCTTGTATACGACGTTGTGTGCGTTGAGGAACAGTTCCTTGCGGAAGAACCACACACAGGCGAATGCTGTGATGCCGTAGTACCAGCAGATCATGATGCCAAGGGCGGCAATGGTATCCAGCAAGGTGCGCTCGGAGAGCAGTGTCACGATGGTGTAGAAGGCGGCGGTGACGACACCGGCGACGACGGTGCTGAACACCGGCGACAGCGTGCGCGGACTGACGCTGGCGAACCGCTTGGGGAAGGCGCCGTAGGTGCCCATCGCGAGCATGGTGCGGGCGGCCGGCAGGACCGTGGTCTGCAGGCTGGCGATCGACGAGGCGAACACCGCCAGCAGGAGCAGCGGGCCGCCCCAGTCACCGAGCACCGGGTAGGCCAGCGCGCCGAAGACGTTGGCCGCGTTGTCCTTGTTGCCCAGTCCGAGGCCGGTGTCACCGATTCCGGCGTACATCATCACGGCGACCGCCACGAGGAGGTACGTCAGCAGGATCGACAGGACGCAGAGCAAGCCCGCGCGACCGGGCACCTTGGTCGGGTCCTTGCATTCCTCGCCGAGGGTCAGGCAGGTGTCCCAGCCCCAGAACGCGAAGATCGACCCGATGAGACCGATCACGAAGGCGCTCATCGTCAGTCCGGTGAACGGGTCGAACCAGTCGATGTCGAAGGTGAGGTGTCCCTCGACGCCGCCCGACCGCACGATCGCGACGATCGAGAACGTGATCAGCACGATCATCTGGAAGCCAACCAGCACGTACTGAACCTTCTCGCTGGTCGTGATGCCGCGACAGGAGATGTAGGTGGCGATGGCCAGCAGCGCAACGGTGGACCCGATGTTGACCCAGACATTGTCGGCCGAGAGGGTGGCGAGCTTTTCGTTGTGGAACACCTTGCCCAGGAACTCGTAGCCGAACTGGACACCGATCGACGCCAGATTGGACAGCACGATGATGGTGGCGATCACCATGCCCCAGCCGCACATCCACCCGACATACGGCCCGAAAGCCTTGGTGGACCAGGTGAACGACGCGCCGCAGTCGGGTGCCCGCGAGTTCAGTTCGCGATACGCGTAGGCGGTCAGGAACATGGGGATGAAGCCGGCGATCAGGATGGCCGGCATCTTCAGCCCCACCGCCGCGACGATCAGCCCGATGCTGGCGGTGAGCGTGTAGCCCGGTGCCACGGTGGAGATACCGAGGATGGCCCCGGTGAACGTGCCGATTCTGCCTGCGGCGAGGCCCTTGGCGACGAGGCCTTCTTCCCGCTCTATACGAGCGAGGTCGGAATCGGCCAGTTGTTCAGTCATTATCAGCCCCTTCATCTTTCGGAACGACGATCATGGGGACCTGCAGTACGCGAAGCATCTTTGCCGCGGTCGATCCCAGGAAGAGCCGGCGGGGCTGTGCGAGCCGACTGGACCCGACCATGATCACGTCGCCGTCATGCCAGCCGAGCTTGGTGACGGCGTCTTCGACAGTGGGTCCGGAGGCGACGCGCGAGGTAACCGGAATATCTTCCGGCAGAGCTGATCTCGCCTGATCCAGGGCGTTGTGGGCGTGTTGCTGCGCCAGCTCCAGATCGTCGGAGTTGTCGACGGCGACGAGCGATACCAGGCGCAGCGGTGTCTGGGTGTCTCGGCAGAGCCGCAAAGCGGACTTCAGCAGTGCGTCGGCGCCGGGCCGGGTGCCGACCGCGCAGGTGACTTCCCGAATCCGCTCGTTGCGCGTCAGGCGCGCGCCGCGCGGTGCGATGACCACGGGAATCGGAGACGCATGGACCAGGTCGTTGACCACCGATCCCAGCGAAAACGAACTGGCGATGCCACCGCCCGCGCCGCCGACCACCAGTGCTTCGGCCCCGACGTCCTCGGCTGCCGCGATCAAGCCGCTGGTGCTGGAGTCGTCGAAGCTCAGGTGTGTGGTCACCGTGATGTCACTGCGGATCCCGGCCGCAGCGGCGGCAAGCCAGCCCTCCGCTTCGCGCAGCAGCACGTTTCCGGGGATGGCGGCCAGCGCCGGCCGCTCGCTGGGCAGCACCATGCAGAGGTCGATCTCTGCGCCGAGCGTGTGGGCGAGCTGTTCGCCGACGGCCACGGCGTCGTTACCGCCTGGTGTGGCGAGGTACGCGACGGCAATACGCGGGGTGCTCACGGGTCAGCTCTCCTCACATCCGGTGGGCAGGTGGCAGGCCTTCGGCGGCGTCGGCGCCACGTCGATCGACGGGTTGCGGTCGAAGAAGCCGACCGGCTTGAGCCAGAAGCTGACCGTGTCCGCCGGCATGATCGGCCAGTCTTCCGGCCTCGTGATGTGGTGGATGCCGAACACGTACCACAGCACCACGTCGGTGTTCTCGATCGAGCGGTTGGCCTCGGTCCACATCGGCAGGCCCGTGTCTTGCTTGCTCTGCGTGACGAATTCACCTGCGGGCCAACGCTCCTCGGGAGAGTTGGGGGTGACCCACACGGTGTGCTCGATGGCCCGGCAACGCGCCAAGATCGGCGAGTTCGGATCGAACATGGCGGGGAAGGCGCCGCCGGGCACCAGCTTGTAGGCCGGCGCGGTGCCGATGCCGTTGCGGACGTTGTCGTTGACGACCTTCCACGCCCGCTGGGTCTGGAAGTTCATGTCCTGCTTGCCCTCGGCCTCGGTGCGCAGCGGGGTGTTGCGCTGCCGCAGCGACAGTCCGTACGGGTTGTCCGGCCCCATCGGTTCGATCTCGGTCTCGCTGGCGTACACCGTGTTCTCGGTGCCGTCGACGTCGAGGTCGAGTCGGGCGACCAGGAAGTGCTGGTGGTAGGGCGCGTAGGTGCGGTTGTCGACCAGCGTGCCGTGCGGGTGGGCCTGGCCCTCGGGGAAGTTGCTCACCACCATGATTCCCGTTGCGCGGACCTCACATTCGATGTTGCCGTCCTGGTAGAAGCGCCAGTAGGTGAGGTACTCGTAGTTGGCGACGGTGACGTGGAACGACACGGTGAGCCGGCGCATGCGGCGCACTTCGGCACCGCCGTGGTGGTCGACGTGCTTCCACAGCACGGCGTTGTCTTCCTCGTGGATGCAGATGGCGTTCTTGATGGTGTACGGCTCGCCCTTGCTGTTGTGTAGCACGGCGTCCAGATACCGGATCTCGCCGAGACAGTCACAGCCCAGCTCCAGCGAGGTCGTCATGAAGCCGATGCCCCACTCGCCGATGTCGAAAGCCGTTCGGCGGTAATGGTCCACGCAGTGGTCGCGGTAGGGCACCATCATCTCGGCGAACGACATGCGGTTGGCCACCGACCGCACGTTGCCGTTGTCGTTGTAGCTGACCGCGTGCAGCGTCATGCCCTCGCGGTAGTTGAACCCGACGCGCAGCGACCAGTTCTGCCATTTCAGCAGGTTGCCCTCGAGCGTGAACGAAACCCCTTCGGGCTGAGTGATGTTCAGTGGCTGCAATGGTTCCCGGGTGCTCGCTTTGCGGATGCGCTCGGGAATGTGCTGCGGCACATACTCGCCCATCATATCCGGGCGATCGACGGTGAAGGTGTCCTCGATCTCCAGCAGTTCCATGGTGTTCATGTCGATGACACAGTGGAATCCGTTGACCGGACCGGCGTAAGGGTTGGCACCGTCGGCGGCTCGCACCCAGGTGTCGGTCCAGCCCAGGCGGCGGTCCTTGTACTGCTCCGGCATCACGACGTCGCCGTAGGTCCAGGTGTCCATGAACACCAGGTCCATGTCGGTGATGCCGTGTTTGGCCAGGGCCGCAATGACGTCCGGGTGCCGGCGCAGCACCTCGTCGGCCTCTTCCCATTCATCGACGGTGAAGTTGGGCTGCACCCCCGGGATGTGGTCCCACGACAGCACCGACTCGGCCGAGAGCGACACCACGCTCTTGTAGGTGCGGTTGTTCGACGTGTCGAGCACCGTGGCCAGCGCGCGCCGGTCCGGAACCGTGCCGGCGGCATCGAAGGCGGCGACCTCTGCCTTGGCCGGTTCCACCATCTCGACGGAGGTGTACCGCCAGCCGTCCCCGACACCGTGCGCGGTCGCGAGAATCTCGGCGACCTTGGCGAATTCGGGTGCGGTCAGCGGGTCGAGGGGATGGAAGGTGTCGGTCATCGGTGCAGCTCCTGTCGGCGAGGGGTCGAGTCGGTGGGAAAGGAAAGGGCGAACGGATCAGTCGTGGGCACTCATGACGTGCTTGATCCGCGTGTAGTCCTCCACCCCGTAGATCGACAGGTCCTTGCCATAGCCGGAGTACTTGAATCCGCCGTGCGGCATCTCCGCCACCAGCGGGATGTGGCAGTTCACCCACACCGCACCGAAATCGAGTGCGCGGCTGAACTTTTCAGCGGTAGCGTGGTCTTTGGTCCACACGCTCGACGCCAGGGCGTACCGGACGCCGTTGGCAAGGTCGATGGCCTGGTCGTCGGAGCTGAACGGCTGCACCGTCAGGATGGGCCCGAAGGTCTCGTCCTGCACGATGGAATCGTCCTGTCGTACCCCGGTGATGACGGTGGGCTCGAAATAGAAGCCCTTGTCGCCCGATTGCTTTCCGCCCGTGACGATGGTGGCGTGCGCCGGAAGTGCGGCGATCTTCTGGCTGACCGCGGTGAAGTGGTTGACGTTGTTCAGTGGCCCGTAGAACGCGTCGGCGTCATCGGGGAGCCCGGGCCGCAGGGTTTGTGCGGCCTCGACGAGGGCGTCGACGAACTGGTCGTGGATCGACTCGTGCACGAGTACGCGCGTGGCCGCGGTGCAGTCCTGGCCGGCGTTGAAGAACGCGGCCTGGGCGATTCCGGTTGCGGCCTTGGCGATGTCGACGTCGCCGAACACCACCGCGGGTGCCTTGCCGCCGAGTTCGAGGTGGCTGCGCTTGAGCTGCTGGGCGGCTGCCGACGCTACCGCGACACCGGCCCGCACCGAACCCGTGATGGACACCAGGCCGAGGGCCGGGTGGTCGACCAGTTCGGCGCCGGTGCCGCCGGTGCCGAGGATGACGTTGAACACGCCGTCGGGCAGGATGCCCTTGCTGATCCGGGCCAGCACCAGCGTGCTCTCGGGAGTGGTGTCGCTGGGCTTGAGGACGACGGTGTTGCCGGTGGCCAGGGCCGGGCCGATCTTCCAGATCGCCATCATGAACGGGTAATTCCACGGGGTCACCTGACCGACGACGCCGATCGGCTCGCGCCGCACATAGGACGTGAAGCCTTCCATGTACTCACCGGCGGACAGTCCTTCGACCATGCGGGCGGCCCCGGCGAAGAAGCGAACCTGATCGGCGCTCACCGCGACCTCCTCGGCCGCGATCATCGCCTTGAGCTGGCCGGTGTTGCGGCATTGCGCTTCGACGATCTCGTCACTGTGGGCCTCGATGGCGTCGGCGAGCTTGAGGAGCGCCTGTTGCCGCACGCTGGGCGTGGTCTTGCCCCAGGTGACGAACGCTCGCTCGGCGGCGGCCACCGCGGCGTCCACATCGGTGCGGTTGGACACGGGTGCCCGTCCGACCACTGAGCCGTCCACCGGGCTGATCAGGTCGATGGTCTCCGACGACGCCGAATCGACGAACTGGCCGTCGATGTAGTTCTGTAGAAGTCCGTCGGGCATCTCGTACCGTCGCTCTCTTGCTGGGAAGGTCGTCACGTCTCTGGCGGCCTTAGTGTGCGCCAGGACACATCCCTCAGCATCGGACAATTCGGGGATTTTTGGTGCAATTTTTCGACATTCTGTACATTCATGTCGGTGACGGTTCCGGTGCGATGGGTACTGGACCAAGCTGATCTGCGGATCCGGCTGCGCGGCGGTGCGGGCGGCCTCGACAGCGAGATCAGTTTGGTACTGACCACGGAGTTGGCCGACCCGGCCAAGTGGCTGTCCGGTGGTGAACTGGTGCTCACCACCGGGATCGGTCTGCCACCGGGCGCTGCCGACCGGCGGCGTTATCTCCAACTCCTGCACGAAAGTGGCGTTGCCGGAGTCGGATTCGGTATCGGTCTGACCTTCGACGAGGTGCCCGATGAATTGGTATCCGCCGCAGTGGAGCTGGGGTTACCGCTGTTGGAGATTCCCTTGCGGACACCCTTCGCGGCGATCGTCCAGCGGGTCGGTTCGCGGATCGCGGCGCTGCAGTATGACGCGGTGCTGCGGGCATCCCGGGCGCAGCCGCGGATCACCCGGGCGGTCGTCAGCGGCGGCCCTCAAGAGGTCGCCGCCGAACTGGGCCGGGCGTTGCGGGCCAGCGTCGTGGTGCTCGATCCGTCGGGCACGGTGATCGCATCCCACCCCCGCAATCTCAACGTCACCACCGTCAACCTGGTGCGTGATGCGATCGAGCCCGGGGCTGCCTCGGCCGTCGCGGTGCTGGCGGAGGGCGTCACCGTCGCGCAGCAGTCCATCCGCGTAGGGGGCCGTTCGCACGGGGTTCTCGGGGTGGTCAGTGAGACGGCCCTGAGTCCGGTCGATCAGGTGCTGTTGGGGCACGCGAACTCCTTGCTCGCGTTGGATTTCGAGAAGCCGGTGCGGTTGAAGGAGGCGCAGCAGCGACTCAATGAGCAGGCGCTGGGCCTCATTCTCACCGGTGTGTCCAACCTGGAGCCGGCCTGGGCGCAACTGTCTCACGCGGCCGATCACCGGGGCCGGATCAGGGCGCTGGTCGTGCAGGCCGATTCGGACTCGGGCGCCGAAGCCGATACCGCACAACTACTGAAGAAGGTGAGCGCGGCGATCCTGGTTCAGCTGGACCAGGCCGCTCAGCCCACATTCGTGCATTGTGCCGACACGTGGCTGGCGGTGTTGTTGCCGGGAGCGGAGGCCGAGGAGTTTGCCGCCGCGCTGGCCGCCCGGATCGATCCGTCGCTGCGCCGGACCATCCGCATGGGGCTCAGCGGAATTCTGCCGCTGGCCAAACTGGCCGAGGCCGTCGACAACGCCCGGCTGGCGGCGTCGGTGGCCGAATGCGGCCGTCCTCCGCTCGAATTCTCCGCGATGGCAGGCAGCACGCTGCTGGCGTTCGGCGAGAGCCGGGACGTGCTGATCGCGCTCGGTGCGGCGGTGCTCACTCCCGTCCTCGACCACGACGCCGAGTTCGGTACGGGGTTGCTCACGTCGTTGCGTGCGTACCTGGAAGCCAACGGCCACTGGGAATCTGCGGCCGCGGCGGTCGGCGTACACCGGCACACGATGCGCAAGCGCATCGAAACCGCAGAGGCCCTGCTTGGTTGCGATCTGGCGGTCGCCCGGGTCCGCGCCGAACTGCTGTTGGCAATCTTGGCGCGGACACCGGGCGGCTGAGCCCCGGCTGATTGGTCAGCCCACGGGCACAGCGGATTGTTGTTCGGACGACACAGCGGGTTTGGCGCCGGGCCGCAGCGGCCACCAGAACCACCGGCCCAGCAGCGCGGCTATCGACGGCGTCATCAATGACCGAACGATCAGCGTGTCGAACAACAAGCCGAGCCCGATGGTCGTACCGGCCTGACCGATCGAGCTCAGGTCGCTCGCGGCCATCGACATCATGGTGAAGGCGAACACCAGACCAGCGGTGGTGACCACGCTGCCGGTTCCACCCATCGAGCGGATGATGCCGGTCCGCAGCCCCGCGCCGATTTCTTCCTGGAACCGGGAGACCAGCAGCAGGTTGTAGTCGGAGCCGACCGCCAACAGAATGATCAGGCCGAAAACAGGTGCGATCCAGTTCAATTCGAGACCCAGCAGGTACTGCCACACCAGTACCGACAATCCGAACGCCGCGCCCAGCGACAGCAGCACGGTGCCGACGATCACCAGCGACGCGACCAGTGCCCGGGTGATGAGCAACATCACGACGAAGATCAGCGTCAAAGCGGCAGCCCCGACGATCAACAGGTCGTACTGAGAGCCCGACTGGATGTCTCGGTAGATCGCAGCGGTGCCGGCGAGATAGAACTTGGCGTCGGTGAGTGACGATCCCTTCACGGATTGATGTGCCGCGTCGAGCGTCGGCATGACCGCTTCGATGCCGTCCGGGGTTGCCGGGTCTTTGGCGTGCGTGATGATGAAGCGTGCGGCCTTGCCGTCCGGGGAGAGGAAGAGCCGCAGGCCCCGCTGAAAGTCCGGATTCTCAAACGCTTCTGGCGGCAGGTAGAAGTAGTCTCCACTGCGGGACGCATCGAAGGCCTGGCCCATGGCGCCGGCGGTGTCGGTCATGGCGGACATCTGGGTGATCAGGCCGGAGAAGCTGCTGTGCAGCGTGAGAAGCGTGCCGCGCATGGACTCCACCGTGGCGATCAGCGGCGGAAACTGCGCCTTCATCTGGGGCAGCAGTGCCACAGTGCGGTCCATGTCGGCGCCCAGCGTGGTCATGTCCGAACTGAACGTGTCCACGTTGTCGATCGCGTCGAAGACCGATCTGGTTGCCGCACAGACAGGTATGTCGGTGCAGTGCTGCTCCCAGTAGAAGTAGTTGCGCAGCGGCCTGGCGAAATCATCGAAGTCGGCCAGATGGTCACGGAGTTCGTTCACTGTCGCGTGCATCTGGTGGACGTCGGCGGCCAGGTGCTGTGTCGAGCCGCTCATCTGGTCGACCAGGGTCTGCAGACGCTTCATCGGCGCGATCAGACCGCCGAGATCGTCACTCATCTTCAGGATGTCGCCCATCCGGTCCTTCATGATCTGCAGGTTCTGCTGGATCGGAATCGATTGGGCGCTGACCTGGAAGGGGATCGACGTGTGCTCGGTCGGGCCGCCGAATGGCCGAGTGATGCTCTGCACCATCGCAATTCCCGGCAGCTTGAAGATGTCCTTGGCCAGCTTGTCCAGGATGATCATGTCACCGCTGTTGCGCATGTCGTGATCGGACTCGACCATCAGGATGTCGGGATTCATTGTGGCAGCGCTGAAATGGCGCTCGGCGGCCTCGTATCCGACGTTCGACGGAAGACCGCGGGGAATGTAGAAGCGATCGTTGAAGCTCAGCTTCATGGTGGGCATGAACATGATTCCGACGAGGGCGACCAAGAGGGACGCCACGAAGACCGGCGCCGGCCACCGGACCGTGGCGGTGCCGATCCGCCGCCAGCCCTTGGTCTTGGTCATCCGTTTCGGCTCGAGCAGGCCGCGGCGGGTGGCGACGGCCACGACTGCCGGCGCGACGGTCAGTGCGCCCGCGACGACCACGACCAGTCCGAGCGCGGACGGAATGCCCAACGCCTTGAAGTAGGACAGCCGCGCCAGATGCAGGCACAGCGTGGCGCCGGCGATGGTCAGTCCGGAACCCAAGATGATGTGAGCGGTACCGCGAAACATGGTGTAGTAGGCCGTTTCCGGGTCCTGCCCGGCTTGGCGTGCTTCGTGGTATCGGCCCACCAGGAAGATCGCATAGTCGGTGCCCGCGGCGATGGCCAGCGACGACAACATGGCGACAACGAACGTCGAGAAGCTCAGCAGGTTGTGGTTTCCCAGCAGCGCGACCAAGCCTCTGGCGGTGCCCATCTCGAAGCCGACCATGACCAGCACCAGCACCACGGTGGCCGCGGAACGGTAAGCCAGGGCCAGCATGGCGATGATGACCACGCCGGTCACGCCCATCATCACGAGCATGCTCTTGTCGGCGGCTTCGTTCATGTCGGTGGTCAGCGGCGCGGGGCCGGTGACGTAGACCTTCAGACCCGGGGGAGGCGTCGCTCGGTCGACGATCTCGCGCACCCGATCGACCGACTCATTGCCCAGCGTGCTGCCCTGGTCACCGGCGAGATTCAACTGCACATAGGCGGCTTTGCCGTCGCGGCTCTGCACACCTGCCGCGGTGAGCGGATCCCCCCAGATGTCCTGGACGTGCTGCACGTGCTTGGCATCCGCCCGCAGCGCCTGCACCAGGCCGTCGTAGTAGCCGCGCGCTTCGGCGCCGAGTTTCTGGTCGCCTTCCAGGACGATCATCGCGATGCTGTCGGAATCCGACTCGTGGTACGTCGCGCCGATCTTCTTGGCAGCGATCAACGCCGGGGCATCCTGCGGCGACATCGTGACCGCATGGTCGCGCGCCACCGACTCGATCTGCGGCACAAGCACATTCATGGCGACGGTCAGCAGCAGCCAGCCGATGATGATGGGCCAGGCGAACCGCCGGATGAAGCGCATGTACGCCGGCCGCGTGGTGTGGTCGCCGCTCATGCGTTCTTGACCAGACACGAGGTTTGGGCGTGCTGGTCGGCCGAGTGCCCGGTCACGACATGTTCTTGGCGGGCCTCGCCGTCGACCGTGATCCGGCACCCGAGCCGGCCGCTGTCGCCTTGTGCCACCACACTCGCGATCGTGGCCGGAGCGGTCGTGTCGACCGTGACGGTCCACGGCAGGCCGTGGAAACTCGTCTGCACGGGCTGTGCGTTCTGATCGAGGTAGTTGACACTGCCTGCGGTGTCACTGGGCCCGAAAACCTCATAGACCACGCGCTTGACGTGCGTGGGCTCGAGTGGTTCGGCGCTGCCGGCGGTCGCGGTGAAGATGGGCTCGGAGCCGAAAGCGCCACGCAGTTGCGTGACCGCCGCGGCGCCGAGCGCGACGGCCACCACCACCACCGCGGGCACCCAAATTCTCGCCAGGACGGTTGGCATCGTCGTATCCCTTCGCTGGTGGGCTGCATGTCCGTGGGCAGGGGCAAGGGTGTCGGTCGCACAACGGCCGCGCCCTTACATACCCCACTGGGTATGTCCAACGGGGTTAACGTACCATACCCCCTAGGGTATTGTGGTGCTCGTGACGTAGGCGCAACCAACCTTGACCAATACCCCATGGGGTATGTATAAACGAAGGAAAACGGTCTGCGGACCCGCTTTCTTGAGAGGTTCAAACATGTGTCAACCGAAACGTTGTTCGGTGTGCGGCAAGACCACCTGGTCGGGTTGTGGCATGCACGTGGACACCGTCAAGGCGGCAGTGCCCGCCGACCAGTGGTGTGACGGCCACCCCAAAACCGACCGGCCGTCCCGTCTGAAGTTCTGGCGGTAGGAAATTGCGGGTGCTGTGGAAATGCGGCGCCGTGCCGGCGGGCGCTGATACCCTGTGGGGTATAGCGGACAGCTAGCTGGGGTGTGATGAAAGGTAGGTGCGACGTGGTCGGTGATGAAGAGGCCATGGCCGCGGTGCTGGCCCGGTTGCGCCGGGCGCAGGGCCAGCTGGCCGGAGTCATCTCGATGATCGAGCAGGGCCGCGAGTGCAAGGACGTCGTCACGCAGCTCGCGGCGGTCTCGAAGGCGCTGGACCGCGCCGGATTCAAGATCGTTGCGACCGGGCTGCGCGAATGCCTCACCGGGAACGCCGCGGACGGCCGTTCGCCGATGACCGAGGCCGAGCTGGAGAAGCTGTTCCTGTCGCTGGCCTGAGGCGGCTCAGTTGGTGGGCCGCTTGATGATGGTCAGCGACTGGTCGATCTTCTTGAACTTGGTGAAAGTATCAGCGGGCACGCCGAAAACGACGCTGAGAACGTCGGGTGGCAGCTTGCTGATGGACGCGCCGATGCCGATGTCGTCCTCGCCTTCCTGTGTGCTGGCATTGAAGACGATCAATAGGTCGAGTTCTTCGGTGCCCTTGTTCTCGAAGTAGTGCAGCGAGCCCTGCGGCGCGAACACCACATCACCGACGGTGGCTTCGAAATGCTCGGAGTGCCCCTGAGGATCGAGCACGGTCCACGTCGCCACGCCGCGGGTGATCACGTTGATCTCCCAGGCGCTCGGATGCCAGTGCGGTTCACGGATGCCTCCGGGTTCCAGCGTGACCATCACTACGCTCGCTTCCTGTCCCATCAATATCGGCCAATCTCCTTCGGAGACTTGGCGCAACGTCCCGCCGTGGAACTTGCTGGGCGGTAGCGCACCGAGGCGGAACACGTGCGGCTGCGCCGTGTCCAATTCGGCCGGGATGCGGGGATTGCCGAACCGGGCGGCGTCATCGGTCATGGTGGCTTCCCCGGTGTTGGTGCGCGGCAATGGTGATGCGAACGCGCGGTCCGCGCCCGCGCCGGCAAGGGCCGCAACGCCGACTGCACCCGCGCCGCCGAGCATCGTCCGTCGATTGATCAAGATGTGGCTCCCCTCCTGATGCCCACCACTGTGGGTCCGGCCCGTCTGGCCGACGTGTTTCAGCGTGGTGTCCGGCGGCCGGTTCGTCGTCATGGCTGGCGCCCAAACGCGTCTACCGGCTGGCTGCAATGCGAAACGGAGGCCTGCGGGAACGACTTTTGCCTGGTCAGAGGTGATGCTGAAGTCAGTCCGAAAACGGATGACAACGTCGACAGAAAGCGCCGATCATGAAGAATCCGATCAAGTTCATCGCCCCCGGACTGGCCGTGGCCGGCATTGCCGGCGCCCTGCTGCTGGCCCCGATCGCCAGCGCCGACACCGACCCGCTGGTGCCGAACGGGACTGACCCGCACACGTCTTATGTGCTGGGCGAGCACTTCTCCAACCACGACGAAGCCAACCAGAGTGCGGGTTATCTGGACACGTCGTTCTGACCGCCTACGACTCGGCCTGGTTCCGCCCGTCCCCGATCTGGGGGCGGGCGGAATTCGTGTCAGAAGCGTCGGACGAAGTTCAGTGCCATGTCGGCCACCTCGCGCCAACCGCTGTCGACGATCAGCGAGTGTCCGCGTCCCGGGATTTCGACGATCTCGGTGACGTTCGGGTTCTTCTTCTGCCGCTTGTAGGAGGCGTTGGCGATGGCCCACGGCACGGTGTTGTCCTTTTCGCCGGAGATGATCAGCAGCGGACCACGTTCGGGGTTCTTGGTGTTCACCTTGGCCTCGGTGGCGGGGTTGAAGTTGGCGGTCGCGGCCTGGAACAGCGGCACGCCGGAGCCGGCGACCGAGTACTTCTCGTACAGGCTGTTCGACTCTTCTTCGGAGACCGCGTTGCCGAACCCGAACCGGAACTGCTTGGGGGTCAAGGCGACTGCGCGGCCATGGTTGAACGGGTTGCCGAGCACGGGGAAGGCCGAGCGCAGCGCGGAGATCGGCAGCGGCAGCACGCCGCGGAACGGCGCGGGATCGATGGCGACTGCTACCTCGGCGAGCCCCAGCCCTGCCAGTTTCTGGGTGATCAAACCGCCGAAAGAGTGGCCGATCACGATAGGCTTGCGATCGAGCGCGCCGATGACGTCGGCGTAATGCTGGGTGATCTCGCCGACACTCTTGCGCGCGAACACCGACGGATCGCGACGGGCTTCGGCCACCGTCGCCGGGTCGTCCGGCCAACCGGGGGCCAGGGTGACGAAGCCGCGCTCCTCGAACATCGTCCGCCAGTTGTCCCAGCTGTTCGGCAACAACCACAAGCCGTGCACGAAAACGACGGGCTGCTGTCCGGAGTTGTTGGCGCGATCGATGTCGGCCTGTTCGTTCGGGGTGATGGTCATGGCGTCTCCTTGAAGTAGATAGAACGGTCGTTCTGTCTCTGTAACCACCGCGGATCGCGACGTGTTCCCCAATTCAGAAAGAACGTTCTAGCTCGGGGGTACGCTTGGGGTATGGATACCGCCGAAACGGCCCTTCGCCCGCGCGAGCGCTTGCTCCGCGTCGCGGCCGCGCTGTTCTATCGCGAAGGAATCCATACCGTCGGTGTCGACCGGATCCTCGCCGAAGCGGGCGTCACGCGCGCCACCATGTACCGGCACTTCAAGGGCAAGGAAGGTCTCGTCGAGGCGTATCTGGGGCTCGAAGACGAGACCATCCGCGGTTACTTCCGCGACGCCGCCGCCAATGCCGGACCTGACACCGACATGCTGGAGTTGGTGATCGACGGCATCGCCGAAGACATCGCGCGCTACCACACCCGGGGTTGTCCGTTCATCAACGCCGCAGCTGAGTACCCCGCGCCGGACAGCCCGGTACGGCAACTCATCGCCCGGCACCGCAACTGGTTTCGCGGTGCGCTGCGGGAAGCGGCCGGCGGACGGGACAATCCTGACCAGGTCGCGGCATCGCTGGTGTTGCTGCGGGACGCCGCGCTGGTGGGTGGCTATCTCGACGGAATCGAGACGACCAGGACAGCCTTCGTGCGAGCCGCGCGACAGGCCGCCGGTATCTCTCGGTGATGCCCGGCCTGTTGCCCACCTAATACTTCTTCCCAACCCGTAAGCTCGATTGTGTGCAGCGACGGATCATGGGAATCGAGACCGAGTTTGGCGTGACCTGCACGTTTCATGGTCACCGCCGGCTCAGCCCTGACGAGGTGGCGCGGTATCTGTTCCGGCGAGTGGTGTCGTGGGGGCGCAGCTCCAACGTCTTCCTGCGAAATGGCGCGCGCCTGTACCTCGACGTGGGCAGCCACCCCGAGTACGCGACCGCCGAATGCGACAACCTCGTGCAGCTCGTCACCCACGACCGCGCGGGCGAGCGCGTGCTGGAAGACCTGTTGGTCGACGCCGAGCAGCGGCTGGCCGACGAGGGTATCGGCGGCGACATCTACCTGTTCAAGAACAACACCGACTCGGCCGGCAACTCCTACGGCTGCCACGAGAACTACCTGATCGTGCGGGCCGGCGAGTTCTCCCGGATCTCCGATGTGCTGCTGCCGTTCCTGGTCACCCGGCAGTTGATCTGCGGTGCCGGCAAGGTGCTGCAGACCCCGAAGGCCGCCACGTTCTGTCTGAGCCAGCGCGCCGAGCACATCTGGGAGGGCGTCTCCAGCGCCACGACGCGGTCCCGGCCGATCATCAACACCCGCGACGAGCCGCACGCCGACGCCGAGAAATACCGCCGGCTGCACGTCATCGTCGGCGACTCCAACATGTGCGAGGCCACCACCATGCTCAAGGTGGGCAGTGCCTCGCTGGTGTTGGAGATGATCGAGGCGGGCGTCCCGTTCCGGGACTTCTCGCTGGACAACCCGATTCGGGCCATCCGCGAGGTCAGTCACGACCTGACCGGACGCCGCGCCGTGCGACTGGCCGGTGGGCGGCAGGCCTCGGCGCTGGACATCCAGCGCGAATACCACGCGCGCGCTCTGGATTACCTGCAGACCCGGGAGCCCGACGTGCAGCTCGAGCAGGTCGTCGACCTGTGGGGCCGCCAGCTCGACGCCGTCGAGAGCCAGGACTTCGCCAAGGTCGACACCGAGATCGACTGGGTGATCAAGCGGAAGTTGTTCCAGCGCTACCAGGATCGCTACAGCATGGAGCTGTCCGACCCCAAGATCGCCCAGCTGGATCTGGCGTACCACGACATCAAGCGCGGACGCGGGGTGTTCGACCTGTTGCAGCGCAAGGGATTGGCCGCGCGGATCACCACCGACGAGGAGATCGACGCGGCGGTCAACATCCCGCCGCAGACCACCCGGGCCAAGCTACGCGGCGAATTCATCACCGCCGCACAGGAAGCCGGGCGCGACTTCACCGTCGACTGGGTGCACCTCAAGCTCAACGACCAGGCGCAGCGCACCGTGCTGTGCAAGGACCCGTTCCGGTCGGTCGACGAGCGGGTGAACCGCCTGATCGCCAGCATGTGACGGGTGCCGCCGCGTTTGCGGCGGGCGCGCCCATGCCGGGCAACCCACGCTAACCACTTAGTCTGTTGGACGTGACGACGTCCAAGGTTGAGCGGTTGATGAACCTCGTCATTGCGCTCCTGTCCACCCGTAGCTACCTGTCCGCGGAGCAGATCCGGGCCAACGTCACCGGCTACCAGGACCCGCCCACCGACGAGGCGTTCTCCCGGATGTTCGAACGGGACAAGAACGAGCTGCGTGACCTCGGTATCCCGCTGGAGACCGGACGCGCCTCGATGATGGACGTCAACGACGGATACCGCATCAACCGCACCGCCTACGAGCTGCCGCCGGTCGAACTGACCGGTGACGAGACGGCCGTCGTCGCGATCGCCACCCAGCTGTGGGAGTCGCAGGAGATGGTGACCGCCACGCAGAGCGCGCTCCTCAAGCTGCGGGCGGCGGGCGTGGACGTCGACGCACCCGATGCCGGTGTCGCGATCACCACCGGCACCACCCAGGGGCTCCGCGGTTCCGAGGAAGCCCTGGGAATTCTGTTGTCCGCCATCGACTCCGGTCGCGCCGTGCAGTTCGCGCATCGCCCGAACCGGAGCGCGCCGTACATCGACCGCACGCTGGAGCCGTGGGGCGTGGTCACCTACCGAGGCCGGTGGTACGTCGTCGGCCACGACCGGGACCGCAACGACGCGCGCACCTTCCGGGTGTCCCGCATCGCCGAAGGAGTACGTGCCGTGGGGCCCGACCGCGCGTTCACCCGGCCCGACGGCGTCAACCTGCGGGACATCGTGCACCGCGCGGTCGCAGAATGGCCGGCCGGCGAGCAGGCTCGGATCTGGGTGGCCGCGGGCCGCTCGACGGCGTTGCGCCGGCAGGCCGTCAGTACGTCACCCAGCGCGCGCGGCGGGCGCGCCGGCGACGAGATCGTCGTCGACATCGGCATGGTCGACCGGCTGGCCCGCGAGATCGCCGGTTATGGTGCCGACGCTGTGGTGCTGGAGCCGAAATCTTTGCGGGACAACGTGATCGGTCGGTTACGGGCGCAGGCGGGGGAGAGCCTTCAATCATGAGCATCGAGCGAGCAGCGCAGGCGGATCGCGCATGAGCAACGTGTCCACCCGCCTCGTGCGGCTGTTGAACATGGTCCCGTACTTCCAGGCCAATCCGCGCGTCAGCCACACCAAGGCCGCGGCAGATCTGGGCGTGACGCGAAAGCAGTTGGAAGCCGACCTCTGGCAGCTGTTCGTCTGTGGGCTGCCCGGCGGAGGTCCCGGTGAACTGATCGACCTCGACTTCGAGGGCGACACCATCGAGGTGATCTTCTCGGCCGGCATGGACCGCGCGTTGCGGCTCACCTCGCCGGAGGCCACCGGCGTGTTGATGGCGCTGCGTGCGCTGGTCGACGTACCTGGCGTTGTCGATCCCGACGTGGCGCGCAGCGTGATCGCCAAGATCGAGGCCGCGGCCGGCACCGCCGGAGCAACCGCGGCGGCGGTGCCGGCGCCAGAGGTCACCGGCGACGTCGAGAACAAGGCCACCGCGGCGGTGCGGGCCGCGGTCCGGAACAAGCGGGCCTTGTGCCTGGAGTACTACTCCGCTTCACACGACACCATCTCGCAGCGCGTCGTCGATCCGATCCGGGTGGCGCTCATCGGCGATCACAGCTACCTGGAGGCGTGGTGCCGCACGGCCGAGGGCGTGCGATTGTTCCGCTTCGACCGGATCGTCGATGCCACTGCCCTGGACGAACCCGCGGCACCCCCGGCGCCCGCGGTGCAGGCCGAGCCGGACACGTCGCTGTTCTCCCCGGAGACCGCGGACCCGAGCTTGCCGGTGGCGACGCTGCTGATCGATTCGACGGCGTCGTGGATGTTCGACTACTACCCGCTGGCGGTGCAGCGGGAGATTCCCGACGGCAGCTGGGAAGCCACCATGACCTACGCGTCGGACGACTGGATGGCCCGTTTCGTGCTCGGTTTCGGTTCGGCGGTCCGGGTCCTGGACCCGCCGGCGCTCGCCGACCGCGTGCGGGAGTCCGCGGTAGCGGCGCTGACGGCATATGAACCCGGTCTTGGCGAGTAGACTCGGCCTCAACTTCTGGAGGTGACCCAAATTGGGCGGTTTGCAACCGTGGCACTGGTTGATCGTCATCGCGGTGTTCGTTCTGCTCTTCGGCGCGAAGAAGCTGCCGGACGCCGCGCGTTCGCTTGGTAAGTCGATGCGCATCTTCAAGTCCGAATTGAAGGAAATGCAGTCGGAAGGTTCCGGGGAATCGACCGTGCAGCCCGGCGCACACCCAAGTCCGAGGCCCATCACTGCCGAACGCGTCGAGAATCCGGCACCCGCACCGCAGCCGGCGCCGGACGCCACGGACAAGCACCCGGCCTGACCTTTGCCGTGATTCCGCCGCAGGCCCAGCGCGCGCGGCGGTTGGCTCCTACATACACCCGTGCCAATACCTGGAATTCTCCGAAAGCTTGACCCGCGCCGTCGACGGTCGCGGGTCAATCCTGACGGCACCATGTCGCTCGTCGACCACCTCGAAGAGCTGCGGACCCGTCTGCTGATCGCTGTCTTCGCGATCTTGTTGACCACGGTCGTCGGCTTCTTCTGGTACGAGCACGGTTTCTTCGGGCTCCCCAGCCTCGGTGACTGGCTCCGCGGCCCGTACTGTTCGCTTCCCGCCTCATCACGTGCGTCGATCGCCCCGGACGGCGCGTGCAGGCTGCTCGCGACGGCGCCGTTCGACCAGTTCATGCTGCGCCTCAAGGTCGGCATGGCGGCGGGCGTCGTCCTGGCCTGCCCGGTGTGGCTCCACCAGATCTGGGCGTTCATCACCCCCGGCCTGTACAAGAAGGAACGCCGGTTCGCGTCCCTGTTCGTGGGTGTCGGCGCACTGCTCTTCCTCTCGGGCGCGGTCATGGCCTACGTCGTGCTGTCGACGGCGCTGTCGTTCCTGCTGACCGTCGGTAGCGACGTCCAGATCACCGCACTGTCCGGTGAGCAGTACTTCGGCTTCCTGATCAATCTGCTGATCGTGTTCGGCATCAGCTTCGAGTTCCCGTTGCTGATCATCATGCTGAATCTGGTCGGGGTGCTCACCTACGAGAAGCTCAAGGCCTGGCGCCGCGGCCTGATCTTCGGCCTGTTCGTGTTCGCCGCGTTCGTGACGCCCGGCTCGGACCCGTTCTCCATGCTGGCGCTGTCCCTGGCGTTGACGGTCCTGCTGGAGCTGTCGATTCAGGTCGCCCGGCTCCACGACCGGCGCAAGGCCCGGCTCGAAGCCGAGGCCGTTCCCGACGACGAGGCCGCCCCGATCGGGTCGGTGGAACCCATCGATGCACCATCTGCCGTGCCCACTCCGACCCGGCTGACCATCGATGACGACGCCACCTGAGTTTCGGGCGGCGGAGCCGCCGATCCCGACGGGCGCGGCGGTATCCGTTGAAATCGAGCCCGGTCCACAGCTGCGCGACTTCGCCTCGGGCCTGTCGTTCACCCTGGATGGTTTCCAGACCAAGGCCTGTGTGGCGCTCGAGAACGGTCGCGGCGTCCTGGTCTGCGCCCCGACCGGCGCCGGGAAGACCGTGGTCGGCGAGTTTGCGGTGCATCTGGCGCTGGCCGCCGGCCGGAAGTGTTTCTACACCACGCCGATCAAGGCGCTGAGCAACCAGAAGCACAACGATCTGGTGGCCCGCTACGGACCTGAACGCATCGGTCTGCTCACCGGTGACCAGGCGATCAACGGTGACGCCGACATCGTGGTGATGACCACCGAAGTGCTGCGCAACATGCTCTACGCCGATTCCCCTGCGCTGCACGGCCTGTCCCACGTCGTGATGGACGAGGTGCATTTCCTGGCCGACCGCATGCGCGGCGCGGTGTGGGAGGAGGTGATCCTGCACCTGCCGGAGGAGGTGCGGTTGGTCAGCCTGTCGGCGACGGTGAGCAACGCCGAGGAGTTCGGCGGCTGGATTCAGACCGTCCGCGGTGACACCACGGTCGTCGTCGACGAACATCGCCCGGTACCGCTGTGGCAGCACATGCTGGTGGGCAAGCGGCTCTTCGACCTGTTCGACCTGTCCAAGGGGGCAGGTGGAGGTAAGGGCTCGGGCAAACCGGCTGCTCGCGTCGATCCGGAGCTGTTGCGGCACATCGCGCACCGCCGCGAGGCGGACCGGTTGATGGACTGGCAGCCGCGGGGACGAAGCGGAGACGGACGCGGACGTTCTGGCGGCCGGCCCGCGATGTACCGGCCGCCGAGTCGTCCGGATGTGATCGGCACGCTGGACCAGGCCGGCCTGCTCCCGGCCATCACGTTCGTGTTCTCCCGCGCCGGATGCGACGCCGCGGTCAAGCAGTGCCTGCGCTCGGCGGTGCGGCTGACCAACAAGGCCGAACGCGATCGGATCGCCGAGGTCGTCGACCGGCGCTGCGCCGATCTGGCCGAGTCCGATCTGGCGGTGCTCGACTATCACGAGTGGCGCGAAGGGTTGCTGCGCGGCCTGGCCGCCCACCACGCCGGCCTGCTGCCGGTGTTCCGGCACACCGTCGAGGAGCTGTTCACCGCGGGGCTGGTGAAGGCCGTTTTCGCGACGGAGACACTGGCTTTGGGCATCAACATGCCCGCCCGCACCGTCGTGCTCGAGCGGCTGGTCAAGTACAACGGCGAACAACATGCCCCGCTGACGCCGGGGGAGTACACCCAGCTGACCGGCCGCGCCGGGCGCCGCGGCATCGACGTCGAGGGCCACGCTGTCGTGCTGTGGCACGCCACCGACGAGATGGCCGATCCTGTGCAGGTCGCCGGCCTGGCGTCGACCCGAACGTTCCCGCTGCGCAGTTCCTTTGCGCCGTCGTACAACATGACCATCAACCTGGTTCAGCACATGACCCCGGCGGCGGCGCACCGGCTGCTCGAGCAGTCGTTCGCGCAGTACCAGGCGGACCGATCGGTCACCGGGTTGGTGCGTGGCATCAAGCGCGGTGAGCGGATGCTCGCCGAGATTGCAGCCGAGCAACGCGAGAGTTCGGATTCAGCGCAGGGTGGCGATTGGAACTCGGTGCTGGAGTATGCCCGGCTGCGGGCGAGCATCACCGAACGTGAGCGGGCGCAGTCCCGAGCCGGGCGCCTGACGCGCCGCAAGGGCATCAACGACGCGCTGGCCGCGCTGAAGCGGGGCGATGTCATCGCCATCGGCCTCGGCCGCCGCAGCGGACTGGCCGTGGTGCTGGAGCCGGCATTCGACGCCGACGACCCCAGGCCGCTGGTGCTCACCGAACATCGTTGGGCGGGAAGGATTTCCGCTGCCGACTACGCGGGCACGTCGCAGCGACTGGGCAGCATGTCGCTGCCCAAGCGGGTGGAACACCGGCAGCCCAAGGTGCGCCGCGACCTGGCGTCGGCGCTGCTGTCGGCGGCCGAAGCACTCGACGTGCCGTCGGTGCGGCGCAGCCGCGGCGCCGCAGAGCCGACGCCGGATATCGATCCGGAGCTGGCGGGTCTGCGGGAGCAGATGCGCCGCCACCCGGCGCATCAGCTGCCCGACCGCGAAGCCAAAGTGCGTGCCGCCGAGCGCTATCTACGCATCGAACGTGACAACGAGCAGACCCAGCAGAAGGTCGCGGCGGCCACCAACTCGCTGGCCCGCACCTTCGACCGGATCACAGCGCTGCTCAGCGAGCGCGGTTTCATCGTGGGGGCCGAGGGCGAACCCGCGGTAACCGACGACGGCCGGCTGCTGGCCCGGATCTACAGTGAGAGTGACCTTCTGGTCGCCGAGTGCCTGCGGGGCGGTGTGTGGGACGGACTCAACCCCGCCGAGCTGGCCGCGGTGCTGTCGGCCGTGCTGTTCGAGTCGCGCGGTGACGGCCCGACGGTGCCGCCGGGTTCCGAGCAGGTCACCGACGAGGTACGGCGGGCGCTGGCGAAGACCCGCCGGTTGTGGACCGACATCAGGGGCGACGAGCGCAGGCATCGGCTGCCGTTCAGCCGGGAACCCGACGCCGGGTTCGCCGCGGCGATGTACAGCTGGGCGACCTACGGAGACCTGACCGCGGCGCTGTTGATGTCCGACAACGGCAATGGAAATGCTTTGCCTGCAGGCGATTTCGTGCGCTGGTGTCGTCAGGTGCTGGACTTGCTGGACCAGGTGCGCATTGCTGCGCCGTCGCCGCAGTTGCGCGCCACGGCCAAGCGGGCCATCGGTGCGGTACGTCGCGGCGTGGTGGCGATAGACACCATGTGAGGCGCGGCGACCGGCTGCTGGGCGCCGTCAGGCCGGCCCCAGGTCCAGCCAGTCGTCGACCATGAACCCATCGCCGCGCGCGACGATGGTCGCGCCGCCACGGCCGGCATAGTGCGCCGGGACCACCGTCGCCCGCCGCCGGGTTGCCTCGGTGAACACTCGCTTGCGGGTGACGGTCGCCTCGGCCGCGTTGACGTCGAAGGCGCACGGATCATCCGGCCGGGGAATCTGGATGGGGCAGTGGGTCAGGTCGCCGACGAACACGGCCGGCTTGCCGGCATCCAGCCACAGCACCGACGAGCCGGGCGTATGACCGGGGGCCGGGCGCAGCCACGCCGAGTCGCTCAGCTGGTAGTCACCGGAGAACTGCTCGGTCTGGTCCGCCACGGGGATGACACTGTCCTCGAACACCGTTCGCATCTCGTCGGTGGTTTCCGGATTGTCGGGGGCGAAGAACCGGTAGTCGGCCTGGGGCATCAGGTAACGGGCGTTGGGGAAGGTGGGGACCCAGGCGCCGTCGACCAATTGGGTGTTCCAGCCGACATGGTCGGTGTGCAGATGCGTGTTCAGGACGACGTCGACGGCCGCCGGGTCGATGCCGGCAGCGCGCATGGTGTCGAGAAACGGGGTGCTGAGGTGATCCAGCGGCAGCATGTGCGGCCGGTGCCGGTCGTTGCCCGCGCCGGTGTCGATGACGATGGTCAGCCCGTCGACCTGCAACACCCAGCTTTGAATCGCGATGCGGAACAGGTCCGTCTCGGGGTTCCAGAACCGCGGGGCGAGCAGTTCGGCCTCGGCGTGCCAGGCCTCCGGCGGTGTCGACGGCCACAGCGACGTGGGGATTTGAACCTGGGTTTCTGCGACGCGGGTCAAGATCGCGTTGCCGAGCCGGATTTGGTCCGTCATACCGCGAGACTAAGGCCGGCCGGGTTAAGTAATGCCCAGACACGCGTCCCGCGTGCAGGTCATCCATGACCGGCGGCACCGGTAGTGTGGTTGACCAGCAGCCCGGATGATGTCCGAGTAGTAGAGCACCGAGGAGAGACGATGAGCGGTCCAGAGGGAACTGATCCGTCACAGCCGTGGCAAGGTCAGCAGCCCGCTTGGGGGCAGCCGGCGTCCGGCGCCGAGCAGCCGACCACTGCCGCCCCGGCGTGGGGTCAGCAGCCGGCCTACAACCCGGAGCAGTACCAGCAGCAGTATCCGGGGGCGCAGCCCGGTGCCGCGCAGCCCGGGGCGCAGCAGGTTCCCGGTTACCCGCAGCAGCAGTACCCGCAGGGTTACCCACAGCAGGCGTACCCCCAGCCGGGCGCCTACGGCCAGCCGCAGTACGGCCAGCCGCAGTACGGCCAGCCCCAGTACGGCCAGCCGGGACAGTACGGTCAGCCGCAGTTCGGTGAGGGCGCCGCGGGGCAGCAGTTCGACCAGCAGTTCGGCGCACCGGCAGCCAAGAAGTCGAACAAGGCGCTGCTGCTCATCGGTGGAGTCGTGGCCGCGGTCATCGTCGCGGTCGTCGGCGTGCTCGGTTTCCTGTGGCCCGGCTTCTTCGTCACCACCAAGCTCGACGTCAATGCCGCGCAGTCCGGCGTGCAGAAGGTCCTGACCGACGAGACCAATGGTTACGGCGCCAAGAACGTCAAGGACGTCAAGTGCAACAACGGCGCCGACCCTGAGGTCAAGTCCGGGCAGACGTTCGACTGCGACGTGAACATCGACGGCACCAAGCGCACCGTGAAGGTCACCTTCAAAGACGACAACGGCACCTACGAGGTAGGCCGCCCGAAGTAGTTTCCCCGCGAGCAGCCGGCAAAGCCCCCACTTCCACTCGGAGATGGGGGCTTTCGCTGCTGATCACCAGGAATCCGCGCCGAGTGTGCCGTCGGAGCGCAGATCTGGCGGAGCTCGCGCTATAGCTTGTCGAGCGCCTTCTGTAGCCGCGCGATCGAGTTGGTGACGCCGTACTTGGCGGCCAGGTCGGCCACGCGTTGCGGGTCGCGGGCTGCGAGCGGCAGCGCGTCGGATTCGGTCGACATCGACACCGGCGCATCGGTCGCGACGAGGACGACGGGGCGCGCAGCGGTGATGTAGTCGGCGGCGGCAAGCAGTTTCTTGCGTTGCGCCGCAGCCATTTTCGAGGTCGGGTCCTGCGCGGCGGCCTCGATCGCCGTCAGTGAGCCGTAGGTCTGCAGCAGGCTGGCGGCCGTCTTCTCGCCGATGCCGGCGACGCCAGGCAGCCCGTCGGACGCGTCACCGCGCATCAGCGCCAGCTCGGCGTACGCGGCGCCGGCGCGATCCAGCGGGACGCCGTAGCTCTCGGCGACCTCGGCGGGCCCGTAGAGCACGGCCTTGGCCAGGCCGCGGCCGATATAGAACACCCTGATTCCCGGTTCGTCATCGCTGGCCAGCTGCAACAGGTCACGGTCGCCGCTGACCACGATCGCGGGGCTGGTCTGCTCCCGGGTCGCCAGCGTGCCCAGCACGTCGTCGGCTTCGAAACCCGGTGCGCCCGCGGTGGCGATACCGAACGCGTCGAGCAGCTCCATGATCATGGCGACCTGCGGCGTGAGGTCGTCGGGCACTTCCTCGATGTCGGGGGCGTCACCTGCAGTGATCTCTTCGACCCGGTGCGCCTTGTACGACGGGATCAGGTCGACGCGCCACTGCGGACGCCAGTCCAGGTCCAGGCACACCACCAGCCGGCTGGGGCGATGCTGGGTAACCAGGGCGGCGATGTTGTCGATGAAGCCGCGGACCGCGTTGACGGGGCGGCCGTCGGGCGCGGTGATCGAGGACGGCACCCCGAAGTACGAGCGGAACCACATACTGGCGCCGTCGAGGAGCAGGATCGGCTGACTCACGCTCGGCTCGTTCATACTCGGGCCCGCCTGTCACGGATGTCGATCAGCATCGCACTAGCCTATTGCCATGAGCTCAGGTCGATTCAACACCGACGTCTATGCCGCGCGTCTGCGCTCGGCCGCCGCGGCCGCACACGCCGCCGGCCTGGCCGGGCTGGTCATCACCCCGGGGTATGACCTCCGGTATCTGGTGGGCTCGCGCGCGCAGACCTTCGAGCGGTTGACGGCGCTCGTCGTGCCGGCTGACGGTGCGACACCGACGGTTGTGGTGCCGCGGCTGGAGCTGGCGTCGCTGAAAGAGTCGGCGATCCTGGAACTGGGCCTGGCGGTTCAGGATTGGGTCGACGGCGACGACCCCTACGCGCTGGTGGCTGCCGCGTTGCCGGGCAGTGCCGTCGCGGTGACGGATGCCATGCCCGCACTGCATCTGTTACCGCTGGCCGGGGTCCTCGGTGCCGTGCCGGTGCTGGCCACCGACGTGCTTCGGCAGTTGCGAATGATCAAGGACCCCAGCGAGATCGACGCCCTGCTGAAGGCCGGTGCGGCCATCGACCGGGTGCACGCGCGGGTACCCGGGTTCCTGGTGCCGGGACGCACCGAGGCCGACGTATCCGCTGACATCGCCGAAGCGATTGTCGCCGAGGGCCATTCGGAGGTGGCGTTCATCATCGTCGGCTCCGGCCCGAACGGGGCGGACCCGCACCACGAATGCTCCAACCGGGAATTGCAGGTGGGTGACATCGTCGTCGTCGACATCGGCGGGCCTGTCGAGCCCGGCTACAACTCGGACTGCACCAGGACCTACAGCATCGGCGAACCCGATCCCGTCGTGGCGCAACAGTATTCGGTGCTGCAGCGGGCACAGGCGGCAGCGGTGGCGGCGGTCCGGCCCGGGATGACCGCCGAGCAGATCGACGCCGCGGCCCGCGACGTGCTGGCCGCCGAGGGACTGGCCGAGGTGTTCGTCCACCGCACCGGCCACGGCATCGGACTGTCGGTTCACGAGGAGCCCTACATCGTGGCGGGGAATGCGCTGACGCTCGAGCCGGGCATGGCGTTCAGCGTCGAGCCCGGCGTGTATTTCGCAGGGCACTGGGGTGCCCGGATCGAGGACATCGTCGTCGTCACGGACGACGGCTGCGTGTCGATGAACAACCAGCCGCACGAGTTGGTGGTTGTGCCGGTTTCGTAGCGGTTGTTGTCAAGATCGGCTAAGAAAGACAAGATCGACGCCATGGCTGAAATTCGCCGTGGCCGCACGGGACGTGCCGTCAAACTGGCAACCCTTCCTGCCGGCATCGCCGGCCGCGCCGTCCTGGGCGTCGGCAAGCGCATGGCCGGCAAGTCGAAAGAGGATGTCAACGCCGAGCTGGTCGAGAAGGCTGCCGAGCAGCTGTTCCAGGTGCTGGGGGAGCTCAAGGGCGCAGCCATGAAGCTCGGACAAGCGCTTTCGGTCATGGAGGCCGCCATCCCGCCGGCGTACGCCGAGCCCTATCGCGAAGCCCTCACGAAACTGCAGAGCGACGCCCCGCCGCTGCCGGCAGACAAGGTACATCGCGTACTCGACGCCCAGTTGGGCACCAAGTGGCGCGAGCGCTTCCAGTCCTTCGACGACAAGCCGGTCGCCTCCGCGAGCATCGGCCAGGTGCACAGTGCGGTGTGGGGCGACGGCCGCCGCGTCGCGGTGAAGGTGCAGTACCCGGGCGCCGAGGAGGCGGTACGAGCCGACCTCAAGACGCTGCGGATGCTGACGTCGTTGTTCAAGCAGGTGGTGCCCGGCGCCGACGTGAAGAGCATCATCGACGAGCTCATCGAGCGCACCGAGGAAGAACTGAACTACCGGATCGAGGCGGACTATCAGCGTGCCTTTGCCAAGGCCTTTGCCGGCGACCCGCAGTTCTATGTGCCCGCAGTCGTCGCGTCGTCGCCGAAGGTGGTCATCACCGAGTGGATGGAGGGCCGCAAGCTTTCCGAGATCATCGCCAATGGTTCCGAAGACGAGCGCAACCGGTGCGCGCACATGCTGCTCGAGGTCACCATCAGCGCCCCATACCGCTGTGGGCTGCTCCATGTCGACACCCATCCCGGCAATTTCATGTTGCTCGACGACGGCCGGTTCGGCGTCATGGATTTCGGTGCCGTCGCAGTCCACGAGGGCGGTCTGCCGCGCGCGACCGGGCCGATCCTGCGGCTTGCGCGTGACGAGAAGTGGCAGGAGATGACGGACTACCTGCGGGAGGAAGGCTTCATCCCGCCGGGGGCCACGGTGTCTCACGATGAGATCAACGCCTACCTACTGCCGTACATCGAACCATTGCGGCACAAGAGCTTCCACTTCAGTCGCAAGTGGCTGCAGGGCATCGTCGCCACCGCCGCGGACATCCGCAGCGAGCAGTTCGCCGCGACGTTCAAGACCAGCAGGCAACTGAACCTGCCTGCCAATTACCTGATGATGTTCCGGGTGCTCGGCGGTCTGCTCGGCATTGCCGCGCAGCTGGACGCGACCATCAACTACGCCGAGATCGTCGAGAAGTGGGTGCCCGGATTCCGCGAGGACTGACGACGCTGCCGTGGAACCCGACTTCGTCACATTGACCCGTGACGGCTACGACCGCAGTGCGGCGCACTACGTCGCGCGCTTCCAGCGCCATCTCGACGACAGGCCGGTGGATCGCGCCATGATCGGCGCCTTCGCCGCGCTGGTGCACCCCGGGACCAGAGTGCTCGATGTGGGTTGCGGTACCGGCGTGGCCACCGCGGCACTTGCCGTTGCCGGCCTGGATGTCACGGGAATCGATCTGTCTCCCAACATGATTGCGCAGGCACGGCGGCACAACCCGGGTCTGTCTTTTCGGGTGGGGTCGATGCTGGACCTCGATGTGTCCGACTGCAGCGTCGGCGGGCTGTGCGCGTGGTACTCGATCATCCATGTCCCGGACACGCATCTGCCGGCAGTGTTTGCTGAGTTCCACCGGGTGCTCGCGCCCGGCGGGGTGGTCCTTCTGGCATTCCAGGTTGGGGAGGAACCGCGCGTGCTGACCGACTTCGACGGTGCGCGGGTGAACTTGACGTTCATCCGCCGCCAACCGCATGCCGTCGCAGACCTGTTGTCGAAGAGTGGATTTCGCGTCTATGCCGAGCTGGTTCGGCAACTTGACGACGGACTCGAGTCTACTCCGCAGGCTTACCTTATGGCGCGTCGAGCAGCTTGACCAACCGCTTCGTCGCGATCAGCCGGAACGACGCGTCCAGCAGTTCGCGGACCTCGTCCCAGTCGACCTTCGCCGCGGTGAAATCCAGCCCGAGCCAGCCTGACGGGCCCAGGTAGGCGGGGTAGTAGAAGCGCGAATCCTGTTCCAGTGCGGCGCGGTCCGACTCGTCGACCTTGACCAGGACCGAATGCGGGTACGCGACCATTTCGCCCGTCGTCTTCGAGTTGCCGCCGTATATCGCGAACATCTTGGGCGCGCAGAACACGGGCCGGCCCCACGACACTTTCTCGAAGGACTCGGGGAAGCTCAGGGCCGCCATCCGCAGCTCCGCCAGGCCGGGGTCGTCATCGTCGAACATGATCGGATGCGGCACGTGCCCAGCCTATCGGCACTCGCCCTGTCAGACCCCTTCGCTAGCCTTACCGGGTGAGCTCACCCGATCCCGACGTGCGCCGGCAATGGCAGGAACTGGCCGAAGAAGTTCGCGGCCATCAGTTCCGCTACTACGTCAAGGACGCACCGATCATCTCCGACGGTGAGTTCGACAAGCTGCTGGGAGAGCTGCAACAACTCGAAGATACCTACCCTGAACTGCGCACGCCGGATTCGCCGACGCAGCTGGTCGGCGGTGCGGGGTTCGCCACCGAGTTCGGGGAGGCCCAGCACCTGGAACGCATGCTGTCGCTCGACAACGCGTTCAACAGCGACGAGCTGACGGCATGGGCGGCCCGGCTGTCGAACGAGCTGGGCGGTGACCTCGAATACCTCTGCGAGCTCAAGGTCGACGGCGTCGCGCTCGCACTGGTCTATCGCGACGGCAAGCTGGTCCGCGGCGCGACGCGTGGCGACGGCCGCACGGGTGAGGATGTGACGCTCAACGCCCGCACCATCACCGACGTGCCCGAGGTGCTCAGCGGAACCGATGAATTCCCGGTCCCCGCCGTGCTGGAAGTCCGCGGCGAGGTGTACTTCCGCGTCGAGGACTTCGCGGCGCTCAACGCCAGCCTGGTGGAGGAAGGCAAGGCGCCGTTCGCCAATCCGCGCAACAGCGCCGCAGGGTCGTTGCGGCAGAAGAACCCGGCCGTCACGGCGCGCCGTCGGCTGCACATGATCTGCCACGGTCTGGGGCTTACCGAGGGCTTCGAGCCGGCGTCGCTGCACGACGCGTATCGCGCGCTGAAGGCCTGGGGGCTGCCGGTATCGGACCACACCACTCGCGTCACGGGTATCGCCGCGGTGGCCGAACGCGTCGCCTACTGGGGTGAGCATCGTCATGATGTCGATCACGAAATCGACGGTCTGGTGGTCAAATTGGACGACCGGACGTTGCAGCGGCGCCTCGGTGCCACCAGCCGGGCGCCACGCTGGGCCATCGCGTACAAGTACCCGCCCGAGGAAGTCACCACCAAGCTGCTCGATATCCGGGTCAGTGTGGGGCGCACCGGCCGGGTCACGCCATTCGCCTATATGGAACCCGTCACCGTGGCGGGGTCGACGGTCGGCCTGGCGACGTTGCACAACGCCACCGAGGTCAAGCGCAAGGGCGTGCTGATCGGCGACACCGTGGTGATCCGTAAGGCCGGTGACGTCATCCCCGAGGTGCTCGGCCCGGTGGTCGACGTGCGTGACGGCACCGAGCGCGAATTCGTCATGCCTGCAACATGTCCCGAGTGTGGCAGCACCCTCGCGCCGTCGAAGGAGGGCGACGCCGACATTCGCTGCCCCAACACCCGGTCATGCCCGGCGCAGCTGCGCGAGCGCGTGTTCCACGTCGCGGGCCGCGGTGCCTTCGACATCGAGGGCCTCGGTTATGAGGCGGCCACCGCGCTGCTGGCCGCCGGCGTGATCACCGACGAGGGTGACGTCTTCGATCTCACCGCTGACGACCTGTTGCGTACCAACCTGTTCAAGACCCAGAAGGGCGAGCTCTCCGCCAACGGCGCACGTCTGCTGGCCAACCTCGGTAAGGCCAAGCAGCAGCCGCTGTGGCGAGTGCTGGTGGCGCTGTCCATCCGGCACGTCGGCCCGACGGCGGCCCGCGCACTCGCCGCGGAATTCGGTGACCTGCAATCGATTACCGAAGCCTCCGAGGAACAGCTGGCCGCGGTCGAGGGCGTCGGTTCGACCATCGCCGCGGCGGTGATCGACTGGTTCACCGTCGACTGGCACCGCGCCATCGTGGACAAGTGGCGCGCCGCGGGTGTGCGGATGGCCGACGAACGCGACGCCGGCATCGAGCGCACCCTGGAAGGGCTGTCCATCGTGGTGACCGGTTCGCTGACGGGGTTCTCGCGCGACGAGGCCAAAGAGGCGATCCTGGTCCGCGGCGGCAAGGCGGCCGGGTCGGTGTCGAAGAAGACCGCCTACGTGGTGGCCGGTGACGCACCAGGGTCCAAGTACGACAAGGCCGTTGAGCTCGGCGTGCCGATCCTCGACGAGGACGGCTTCCGGCGGCTGCTGGAGGAGGGACCAGCGGCGGAGGATAGCCCCGACGACTAGCGGTATCCGCGCCGCATGTCGTCGACGATCAGCGGATGCTCCAGAGTCGACGGCGGCAGGTGTTGGGGGGCAGTGTCGGGCGCGAAGACGGTGGCGGCGTCGAGCACCTGCTGATTCAGAAAGCGAAGCGGGGGAGCGTCTTTGGGTAGGATGGGCACCGGTGGCGCGGCGCCGCGACGGGCCAGCGTGAAACCCCAGTCGCCGAATGTCGGCACCTCGATGTGGTACGGCGTCACGGCCAATCCCGCGGACGCGATGGTGGACACCGCGCGCCAGAACACGATCGGCGTCGAGTACGGACTGCCGGACTGCACCACCAACAGTCCCTGGGGCGCCAGCGCCCGGGCGGCCAGGCTGTAGAACTCCGTCGAATAGAGTCGGCCCAGAACCGGGTTGTCGGGGTCCGGCAGGTCGACGATGATTGCGTCGAATCCGCCCGGCGGCGCGACTTCGGGGTGCGGGACCCGCAGCCACGTCATGGCGTCGTCGAGAATCAGCTGAACGCGCGGATCGTCGAGCGCATCGGCGTTGGCGTCCCGCAATGTGGTGCGCGCAATCGCGACCACCGCCGGATCCAGTTCGACCTGGACGATTCTGTCGATACCTTTCTGACGCAACAATTCTCGCGCTGCCAGACCGTCGCCACCGCCGATCACGAGCACCGAGCGGGCGCCCTGGCCCAACGCCGGGTAGACCAGCGATTCGGTGTACCGGTACTCGTCGCGGGTCGAGAACTGCAATCCGCCATCGAGATACAGCCGGGTGTCGTCGCCACGGCGGGTCACCACGATCTCCTGGTATGCCGAATGCCGATAGGCCACAATCGGGTCGGCATACAGCCGCTGCCGCGACGTGGTCTCGATGCCGTCGGCGGCCGCCAACAACCCGCCCAGCACCGCGAACGCCAGCACCAGGGCGCTCAGCGCGCCGATGAATTCGCGCCGGCTCAGGATGCGGCGTAACAGAAAGACCGAAACCACCGCTGCGGCAGCCAGGTTGATCATTCCGGTGGCGGCGGCGCCGCGGATCATGCCCAGGTGCGGCAAGACCAGAAATGGCCATGCCAGACCGCCCAGCAGGGCGCCCAGATAGTCGGCGGCATTGAGGTTGGCCAGCACCCGGCCGGCGTCGGTGGCACCGGCGACCCGGTCCCGCTGCAACAGCGTCATCAGCAGCGGCACTTCCGCGCCGACCAAACCGCCGATCAGGGCTGTCGCTACTCCCAACACCCAGTCGGAGTCGCCGAGGAAAGCGAACGTCACGTACAGCACCGTCGCCGACAGTCCGCCCACGACACCCAGTGTCGTCTCCACCGCGATGAAACTGATTGCCGCGCGGGCCAGCAGGGCCTTGGCCAACAGCCCGCCGACGCCCAGGGCCGCGACGTAGCCCGCGACGATCAGCGATGTCGACACCACGCCGCCGCCGTTCAGACTCGTCGAAAGGGTCAGCAGCGCAAGCTCATAGACGATGCCGCACGCGGCGCACGCCGACACCGCCGCCAAAAGCAGCGCGCGCCAACGCGTTCCGACCGCAGGTCCGGGGGCCGCCTGGGCCGCTGGGGTTTCCGTCACCATCAGGTGAGGGCGGCGGCATTGATGCCGCCGATGGCCAGCAGCACCACGGCGACCGCCACGGCGGCGGGGTGGAAATCCTCGGCGTGGATGTCGCCCCGGAAGTGGCCGGGCGCCAACAACTCCACGGCCACCAGGGCCAGCCCCTGAAGGGCGACGCCGATCAGCCCGTAGATCAACGTGTCGATCAAACCCTGCCCGAGACGGTCGGAGCTCGAGTGGATCGCGGTGATGATGATGGCGGCCAGCGAGATATCCATCGCGGCGGTGACAGCCACCGCGTTGGGCCGCCGTTCGACGAACACCTGCCGGCGGAGGCTGCCGGGTGTCAACGCGTCGACCATGAGGAAGCCGGCGGCCAGCACCAGCACTCCCACCAGGAAGTACAGCACCGAGCTGACGACGTTCTGGATGATGGTATCGGTGTGGACGGTGCCGAAGTCGATGGCGGCCAGGTACATCGGAGTCTCCTCGGGTTTCACTTGATTGCCTGATGTATCACTTGACGCCGCCCGGTCCGCCCGAGCTGCCGCCGGAACTGTGCGACGGGGAACCCGGACTGAAGCCAGGGCCCAGAAAGAAGTAGCTGCCGTGGTTGTATCCGGAGCTCAGGCTCTCCAACCGGATGGCGCACGACTGACCCGAGCCGGGCCCGACGATCACGATGGAGTCGCTGTACCGCAGGTAGTAGTTGCCGCTGTCCGTTGCGCGTGCCTGCGGAGCGTGGGCCTCGGCGAGGTCGTCGGCCACGTCGCTCGGCGACCCGTCGCATCGGTAGGTGTTGTTGCCGACGTTCTGATAGTGATCTTTGACGTACGACTGCACGGTGCGGGCGGTACTGATGCCGATCGCCAGGCAGATCACCGATGCGACCGCCAGCACTCCGGCGAGGATCAGCATCTTGCCCCTGGTCATGGCACCTACGAACCCGCGGGGGGAGCGGGGTACACCGTGAGCTCACCGGGCAACATGAGCTTGCCGGTCGACACCTCCCATGGTGAATTGGGTGACCACTGCTCGAAACTCAGCAGGGCAGCGCGGCCCGCGGTGGCGTAGTCGACGTAGTTCATCTCGCCCTGCGGCGGTAGGCCCGTGGTGCCCTCGCAGGTGTAGCGCGCGGTGCCGCGCTCGACTTCGCTGTACTGCCCGCCGTCGACGGTGTGGGGGCCGCCGGGCTGCAAGATCAGGTCGGGCCGCTTGGTCCAGAACGCGAGTTCCAGACGTCCCTCGTCCTCCTCGACGCTGAACCAGATAGGTTCTCCCTGAACGCCTTCCAGCAGATGCTCCCACCAGACGAACGGCCCTTCGCGGTAGGTCACCGAGCCCCGCACCACGTAGTCGACGCCGCCGTAGCTGACGATTGCGCCAGGGCCCAGCTGCTTGGGTCCGAACACCGGCATCTCGCCGGACTTCAGTGGGTCCTGGCGGGCGCCTGGCTTCTCGGGCTTCTTGGCCCGGGTGAAGGCGAGCACCACGACAACGATGGCCGCGATCATCAGCAGGACACCGATGACGATCAGAAATGTGCTCACGTGCACCCTCCAGCGAGATGTGGGCTCACGCTAGCAGTTTCGACGCTGCAGCGACCGTATTCCCGCAGGTGAAGTGGCGCAGAGCGACCAGCTAGCGCACGATGGTCGCGACGATGCCCGCGAGGTATCCGAGCCGGGCGACCTCCGACGGCCGGAAGGCCGGTCCGCCCGGGCGCCCGAGCATGATCGCGGTGTGCGAGTCACCCAACGGCGCCGCGGCCAGGGTGGTGTCGATATCCCGCCAGAACTGCGGCACCCAGTCGCCGGTCGCGTCCAGGGCGGCAGCGTGTTCCAGCGGCAGCCACGGCGCGGAGTCGGCGAGCGTCTCGGGCGCACCGGGGCTGCCGGTGATGCGGTGGGGCACCACGCCTTCCTTACCGCCGGTCACCACCACGCACCAGCCGACCCGCAGAACGCGCGGCGCTTCGTCGGCCAGCACCTGGAGGCGGGCCGTCTTGCCCTTGGCGGCGGCCACGTGGTCGATCAGTTCCAGTTCGCGATGGGCCTCGAGCAGTCCGGTGTGGGGCCGAATGCTGTCCACATACACGCCATTGAGGGCCTCGGCGGCCGTGATCAGGGTGTCGGGCATGGACCCGAGCGGCAGCTCGACCACCAGGTCGTCGATGGCGTAGCCCGGACCGCGCTCAACAACGTCGAGCGACAGGATGTCGGCGCCCACCGAGCCGAGAGCCACCGCCAGCGAGCCGAGGCTACCGGGGCGGTCTTCGAGCTGGACCCGCAGGAGATAGGAGGACACGCCACAACTCTGGCATAGCGTCGTGGCTACGGCAGGACGTGCGGGTGCGGTGCGTGTCACGGTCGGGCACGATTGCCGCACGTTGCCCCGCAAGCGGGAGGTGCCCCCACAGCGCGGCTCGTGCCTCGCCGGTCGATCGTCGTCCGGCCCCCACTAGGCTGTTTCGCTGTGTCGAAGATTTCCCGGGACGATGTCGCCCATCTGGCGAATCTGGCCCGGCTCGCCCTGACCGACGGTGAGCTGGACAGTTTCGCAGGCCAGCTCGATGCCATCCTGGCGCACGTCGGCAAGATTCAGGCCGTCGACGTCACGGGGATCGAGGCGACCGGTAACCCGCTCAAAGAGGTCAACATCACGCGGCCGGACGTCGAAGTGGCGAGCCTCGCGCAGGACCAGGCGCTGGCGGAGGCCCCACGGGCCGAGGACGGGCGGTTCGCCGTGCCCCGCATCTTGGGAGAAACAGAGTGAGTGACCTGATTCGTTTCGACGCCGCCACGCTCGGCGAGAAGATCGCCGCGGGCGACGTGTCGGCGACCGAGGTCACCCAGGCGCACCTGGACCAGATCGCCGCCACCGACGAGCGCTACCACGCGTTCCTGCATGTCGGTGCCGACGAGGCTCTGGCCGCCGCCGCCGCGGTCGACAAGCAGGTGGCCGCGGGCGAGCCGCTGGCGTCGCCGCTCGCCGGTGTTCCGTTGGCCCTCAAGGACGTTTTCACCACGACCGACGCCCCGACCACGGCCGGCTCGAAGATCCTGGAGGGCTGGCGGTCGCCGTACGACGCGACCCTGACCGCCAAGTTGCGCGCCGCCGGAATCCCGATCCTCGGCAAGACCAACATGGACGAGTTCGCCATGGGGTCGTCCACCGAGAACTCGGCCTACGGCCCCACCCGCAACCCGTGGGACGTCAACCGCGTGCCGGGTGGTTCCGGTGGGGGTAGCGCCGCGGCGCTCGCGGCGTTCCAGGCGCCGCTCGCGATCGGCACCGACACCGGTGGCTCCATCCGTCAGCCTGCCGCGCTGACCGCGACCGTCGGTGTCAAGCCCACCTACGGCACGGTGTCGCGGTACGGCTTGATCGCGTGTGCGTCGTCGCTCGACCAGGGCGGGCCGTGCGCCCGGACGGTGCTGGATACCGCGCTGCTGCACCAGGTGATCGCCGGCCACGATCCCCGCGATTCCACCTCGGTCGACGCTCCCGTGCCCGACGTGGTCGGTGCGGCTCGGGCCGGCGCCGGCGGTGACCTGAAGGGCGTCCGGATCGGTGTGGTCAAGCAGCTGCACACCGGTGAGGGCTACCAGCCCGGTGTGCTGTCGTCGTTCAACGCCGCGGTGGACCAGTTGACTGAGCTCGGCGCCGAGATCACAGAGGTCGACTGTCCGCACTTCGACTACTCGCTGGCGGCCTACTACCTGATCCTGCCGTCCGAGGTGTCGTCGAACCTGGCCCGCTTCGATGCGATGCGCTACGGCCTGCGGGTCGGTGACGACGGCACTCACAGCGCCGAAGAGGTCATGGCGCTGACTCGCGCCGCCGGCTTCGGCCCGGAAGTCAAGCGCCGCATCATGATCGGTACTTACGCCCTGTCGTCGGGCTACTACGACGCCTACTACAACCAGGCCCAGCGGGTGCGCACCCTGATCGCTCGCGACCTGGACCAGGCCTACGAGAAGGTCGACGTACTGGTCACCCCGACCACCCCGACCACCGCCTTCGGCATCGGCGAGAAGGTCGACGACCCGCTGGCGATGTACCTGTTCGACCTGTGCACGCTGCCGCTGAACCTGGCCGGGCACTGCGGTATGTCGGTGCCGTCGGGCCTCTCGCCCGACGACAACCTGCCGGTGGGTCTGCAGATCATGGCGCCGGCCCTGGCAGACGACCGGCTGTATCGCGTCGGCGCGGCCTACGAAGCCGCCCGCGGCGCCCTGCCCTCGCCGGTGTAGTTCTGCTCGCCGAAGCAAAACCCGGCAGTATGGGGGCATGCGGATAGGCGTGCTGACCGGTGGCGGTGACTGTCCTGGCTTGAATGCGGTGATCCGGGCGGTGGTCCGCACGTGCGACGTGCGGTACGGCTCGACGGTCGTGGGGTTCCGCGACGGTTGGCGCGGCCTGCTCGAGAACCGTCGGGAACAACTCAAGAACGACGACCGCAACGACCGGCTGCTCGCCAAGGGCGGCACCATGCTGGGTACTGCGCGGGTCAATCCCGACAAGCTGCGAGCCGGGCTGGACCAGATCAAGCAGACGCTCGAGGACAACGGCATCGACGTGCTGATCCCGATCGGCGGCGAGGGCACGCTGACGGCGGCGCACTGGCTGGCCGAGGAGAACGTGCCCGTCGTGGGCGTGCCCAAGACCATCGACAACGACATCGATTGCACTGACGTCACTTTCGGCCACGACACCGCGCTGATGATCGCGACCGAGGCCATCGACCGGCTGCACAGCACCGCGGAATCGCATCAGCGGGTGATGCTCGTCGAGGTGATGGGTCGCCATGCCGGCTGGATCGCGCTCGGCGCCGGCATGGCCGCCGGCGCCCACATGACCCTGATCCCGGAACAGCCGTTCGATATCGAAGAGGTGTGCCGCCTGGTGAAACAGCGCTTCGTGCGGGGCGATTCCCACTTCATCTGCGTCGTCGCCGAAGGGGCGCGGCCGGCCGAGGGGGCAATGCAGTTGCGCGACGGCGGAATTGATGAATTCGGGCATGTGAAGTTCACCGGTGTCGCCCAGCAGCTGGCGGTCGAGATCGAGAAGCGGATCCGGAAGGAAGTACGCACCACCGTGCTCGGTCATGTGCAGCGCGGGGGCATCCCGACGGCACATGACCGGGTGCTGGCCACCCGGTTCGGGATCAACGCCGCCGACGCCGCGCACTCGGGGGAGTACGGGATGATGGTGTCGCTGCGGGGCCAGGAGATCGGTCGGGTGCCGTTGGCGGACGCGGTGCGTCAGCTGAAGCTGGTGCCGCAAACCCGGTACGACGACGCCGCGGAATTCTTCGGCTAGCGGTAGGCCGGTGGCAGTGGCATGCCCAGCTCGGACTCCACCGCGCGCAGCCGGCTCGGGTAGTCGGTGATGATGCCGTCGGCGCCGGAGGCGATCTGGGCGCGCATGGTGTCGGCGTCGTTGATCGTCCACGGAATCACCTTGAGCCCGAGGGCATGTGCGCGGTCGATGAATGCCTTGTCGGCTACGAGCGCGAATCCTGGATCTCTCGGGGTCATCCCGTAGGGGACCGAATAACCAGGGGACAGGATGTTCGCGCCGACCGACGCTGCCCCGGCGATGGGATCGGTGACCACTGCCGGGTTCACGTCGGCGGTCCATGCCGAGTTCGGCACCCAGGTCGTCTCATCCCACAGCGCCACCAGTGGGACGCCGGGTTCCTGCTGCCGGACCAGCGGCAGGGTGCGCCAGTCGAAACTCTGGATCTCGACCTTGTCGGCCTTGTGGGCAGCCCGCACGACGCCGAGGATGACGTCGACGAATTGTTGTGGTGTGGCGGAGGATTGGGGCTTGTCGGCTTCGATCTTGGTCTCGACGTTGTACCGGACGTCGGCCCGATGCGCGTCGGCCAGTGCGAAGACCTGGTCCAGGGTGGCGATCTTGTTCCCGGTCACCACTTCGGCGGCCGGGAATCCGCTGAGCAACCGGCCGCAGTCCAAGGTCTGCAGCTGCGCCCGGGTGAGGTCGTGCACGAGCTTGCCGACGTAGGGGTACTGCGGGTCACCGGGCCGGGCGGGGCCGGTGTCGGTGCACTTGTCGGGCTGGATGGCCGGGTCGTGCCACACCATGGGTGCACCGTCCTTGGAAAGGACGATGTCGAGCTCCAACGTGGTGACGCCGAGTTCGATGGCCTTGGTGAAGGCGCGTAGCGATTCCTCGGTGGTCTCGCCCCGGCCGCCGCGGTGCGCTTGCAGGTCGAAGCCGTCGGGAGCGGCCGCAGCGACAGGCGTGGTGGTCAGCGCGAAGGCGGTCAGCAGGGCGCCGATGCGTGCGAGCATCCGCGGAGGGTAACCGGGCCGAGGAAATGGCCGGTGAACGACAACTAGGATTCAACGCATGGCTGACGCAGACCTTCTCGACTACGACGACGTCCTCGCGACGTACGAGCCCGTCATGGGCATGGAAGTCCATGTCGAGCTGTCCACCGAGACCAAGATGTTCTGTGGTTGTGCGAACCGGTTCGGCGCCGAGCCGAACACGCTGGTGTGCCCGGTGTGCCTGGGCCTGCCGGGCGCATTGCCGGTGGTCAACGCGGCCGCCGTGGAGTCCGCCATCCGGATCGGCTTGGCGCTGAACTGCGACATCGCGCCGTGGGGCCGGTTCGCGCGGAAGAACTACTTCTACCCGGACCAGCCGAAGAACTACCAGATCAGCCAATACGACGAGCCCATCGCCGTGAACGGTTACCTCGATGTCCCGTTGGAGGACGGCAGCACCTGGCGCGTCGAGATCGAGCGCGCGCACATGGAAGAGGACACCGGCAAGCTGACCCACCTCGGCAGTGACACCGGCCGCATCGCGGGCGCCACCACCTCGCTGGCCGACTTCAACCGTGCCGGTGTGCCGCTCGTCGAGATCGTCACCAGGCCCATCGAGGGCGCCGGCGAACGCGCCCCGGAGATCGCCCGCGCCTACGTGACGGCGCTGCGGGATCTGTTGCGCGGCTTGGACGTTTCGGACGTGCGCATGGATCAGGGATCGATGCGGTGTGACTCCAACGTCTCGCTCAAGCTCAAGGGCGCCGCGGAGTTCGGCACCCGCACCGAGACCAAGAACGTCAACTCGCTCAAGAGCGTCGAGGTCGCGGTCCGCTACGAGATGCGCCGGCAGGCTGCCGTACTGCAGGCCGGCGGCACCATCACGCAGGAGACCCGGCACTTCCACGAGGACGGGCACACCACGTCCGGCCGCAGCAAGGAGACCGCCGAGGACTACCGGTACTTCCCGGAGCCGGATCTGGAGCCCATCGCGCCGTCGGCCGAGTTGGTGGACCGGCTGCGTGGCACCATTCCCGAGCTTCCGTGGTTGGTACGCAAGCGGATTCAGGACGACTGGGGCGTCTCCGACGAAGTGATGCGCGACCTGGTCAACGCCGGCGCGGTGGAACTGGTGGCGGCGACCGTCGAGCACGGCGCGTCCAGCGAGGCGGCCCGCGCGTGGTGGGGCAACTTCCTGGTGCAGAAGGCGAACGAGGCCGAACTGACGCTCGACGAGCTGGCCATCACCCCGGCCCAGGTCGCCGCGGTGGTCAAGCTCGTGGAAGAAGGGAAGTTGACGGCGAAATTGGCCCGTCAGGTACTCGAGGGTGTGCTGGCCGGTGAGGGTGAGCCCGAGCAGGTGATGAACGATCGCGGATTGGTTGTGGTGCGCGACGATTCGCTCATCCAGGCGGCCATCGACGAGGCGCTGGCAGCTCAGCCGGACATCGCCGAGAAGATCCGCGGCGGCAAGGTCCAGGCCGCGGGCGCGATCGTCGGCGCGGTGATGAAGGCCACCAAGGGCCAAGCCGACGCGGCGCGCGTCCGCGAACTGGTGATCGCGGCTTGCAGCTAGTGCAGCGCCTCCTGCGGCGCGGGCGTCGTCCTCGGACGTAGTGACGACACGCCCGCGACGCAGTAGCCCGCGATCACGAAACACACCGCGGCGCAGGGCAGGTTACCGGTCGGCGTGCCGGTGCCGGTGACGCCGTCGATGGCGCCGGCGAAGTCCGGCAGCGCGGCCAGCCAGAGCACCGTGAAGGTGAGTAGATAGAGCACCCCGAACACGCGGACGTACGGGCTCGGGTGCTGCGTGCCGACGCGGCGCGTGATCCGCCAGTCCTGTATCAGGACCGGCACCGCCACGAGGGTGAACACCGTCACCTCCACGCCGAGGACCGCGTACTGCGTCGCGCTGTGGTGGGCCGAGAGCAATGTGGGCAGGCTGAGCAGGCCCATGATGACGGGGGCCAGCACGCTGATGACCGGTATGCGCCAGGCCAGCGACCGCAGCCCGGGAGGTTCGCCCGCTTCCACCCGCCGCTCGACCAGTACCCGCACCAGGAACGCGACCGCCGCAGGCCCGACCACCGCCAGGCTGACCCAACTGCTGACCGGCACGCAGCCCAGGGTCGGGTGGTTCAGCGGGTTGGCGGTGTTCCAGACCCACCAGCGCAGCTGCGGACCGAGGTGGTCGAACACCCCGTAGACACAGCCGTGCACGAAGCCGACGCAGATGGCGCCGATGACCGCACCGCGCCGTTCGAACACCCCGGTGGCGCGGACGATGTCATAGGCCAGGGTGATGGTCGCCGGATACAGCGCCACGATGTACAGCGGTAGCCGTCCGTCGACGAAATCCACGCTGAACACGTTGTGCACCAACATGACCCCGAGCCGGGTGCCGGCGAAGATGTCGGGTGGATGGCGGGGCAGTTCGGTCACCAGGGCGTAGGCCACCGACGCCAGCCAGATGGCGATTCCGGTCGGGTCCCGGCGGACCCGCCGCAGCGCGTACGCCAACGCCAGCGCCGCGCCGATCAGCATCAGCAGCTCGACGACCGGCATGGTCCAGTTGGCCAGGGTCAGTGGGTTGCGCAGCTTGACCCACGAATCGTCATCGCAGGCGAAACCCAGATAGCCTGCCAGCCGAGCGAAGTCGGCCGGGCACGCGCGCATCATCGAGCGACCCCTCGCACGTTGGTCGCCAATTACGTCTTGTCGTCAGTGCTACGCGGGAATCCGCCCTGCGGGAACAGCGGGAACACGACGTCGTCGAACTTCTCGACGTCGCCGGCCGTCTTGTTGATCGTCGCCCCCCAGACATTGCCGTCGGGGGAGAGCTTCAGCGCGAAGACATGGCCGTGGGTGTCTGTGCGGAGGGCCTCAGGGTCACCGGTGACCGCGCCCGTGTCCTTCGACAGCCGCAGCGCGACGGTCTTCTTGGTGTTGACCAGATTGACCATGACGGTGTTGTCGGTTGCCACACAGCCGGCGACACCGGGACGGTCCGGCCAGCTCCACACCGTGGACACCTTCGAGTCCTTGGTGATCTTCTGCAGCCGATCGGCAGTCGGGGTGCGGTCGGTGATGTACAGCGCACCGCTGGCGCCGTCGATGCACATTGAGCCGCCGGAACCCAGGCCCGACAGCGCGGTGGTCGGGGGTGCCTGGTTCACCGTCGTGGGTTGTTCGATGCGCAGCAGTTTGCCCGCCAGCGAAGCCGGATCGGCCGCGGCAGCGGGGTTTCCGGCGTCTCCGGTTTGGACCACGAGGGTCGTAGGGCTGGTGAAGATCAGCGCCCCGGTGTTGCCTGTGGGGCCCTTGGGGATACCGGTGAGAATCGGCTTGGGCACGTCGCCGTCGGCGATCCGGACCACCCGGTTGTCGGTGGGGGTGGTGATGTACGCGTACATCAGCCGGTCCTGCTGATAGCTCGGTGACAGCACGATGTCCATCAGTCCGCCGTCACCGGAGGCGTCGACCGGGATTACCGTCTTGACCTTGGGTTCGGCGTTCGTGGCGATGTTCTTGACGGCGCCGGTGACCCGTTCGGCGACGATGGCCGACTTGCTGTCGCCACCCATGATCAGGCCGCTGGTGCTCTCCAGGCAGCCCTGCAGGACGGCAGGTGCCGGGCACGCCTTCGGGAACGGGGTCGGCGGCAGCGGAGGTGGCGGCGGCGGAGTCGAGCTCGGCGCCCCGCCAAGGTCCGGCTCGATGGTGAACGGCTCGGACGCAGCCGAGTCGAAACGGGCGCAGCCGGGCAACGCCAGCAAAGCGATGGCGCACAGCGCCAGGACCCGTCGGGCGGGTGCAGAGCTGGGACGCTCCGGCCGGCGTTCGGGCCTCGTCAGCGCAGTCCGCGTCGACCGCCGCAATGTCATGCCCGCCAGGTTACGGACTGTTCGACAGTGCTCGCCACGTCGGGGCCGCGCGCCGGAGTGGGCAAATCCCGTGAACAAGCCGGTCAAACCACCGCTTAAATCCACGGTCAGCAGTGCAATTGCACTTACCCTGGCAACTATGACCAGTACTTCCCATGACCCGCGTGCATGGCAACGGCCCGATGAGCCGGCCGCCAGGCCCGCGTCGGCACGCCTGGTCGATCCCGAAGACGACCTGCCCATCACGACCTACCGCGGCGGTGGCGGTACAGATGGCGGTGAGACGGCGGCGACCACCGCCATCCCGCGGTTCGACGCCGCGTCGTCCGACGATGCAACCGAGGTCACCGCTACACCGTCGGCGATGTCGTCCGGGGCGCCGTCCTCGATGGCGTTCGATCTGATGCACGAACCGGAGCCGCTCCCGTATGTGCAACCCCGGGAGCGGAGTGCGGAGCAGGCCTCCCAGCACGCATTGGGGCCCGCCGAGATAGAGCCCGATCCGGAGACCGAGGCCCGCGTGCGCGTGGCCAAACGCCGCGGCTCTCAGGACCTGGGGCTCATGGTGTTGCGCGTCGGTCTGGGCGCCTGGCTGGTGGTCCACGGACTGCAGAAGGCGTTCGGCTGGTGGGGCGGTCAGGGGCTGAACGGATACGAGCACGCGCTCGCCGCGGCCGGCTTCCAGCACGCCGGGATACTGACCTATCTCGCCACCGGTGCGCAGATCGGGGCCGGTGTCCTACTGGTGCTGGGGCTCTTCACGCCGGTGGCTGCCGCTGTCGCCCTGTGTTATCTCGTCAACGCGCTGGCCGTGGAGGTCGCCGCACAACCCGTGCACGGTTACTTCCCGTACTTCCTGCCCGAAGGCCACGAGTACCTGGTGACCATGATCGTGCTGGCGGCGGGGCTGACCCTCACCGGCCCGGGGCTCTACGGCTTCGACGCCGGCCGTGGTTGGGCGCGGCGGCCCTTCATCGGATCGTTCCTGTGCCTGCTGATCGGCGTCGGTGCGGGCGTCGGCGTGTGGATGCTGCTGAACGGATCAAACCCGCTGCACTGAGCGGGGCCGGCTCATTCGTTGTACGGGTTGGGCACGACTCCACCGCTGGCCGAGGTCAGCAGGGGCAGTGATGCGAACGTCACACCCGGCAGGCGCAGATCCGTGCCGTCGGTCAATTCGGCCTTGGCCCATTTCGAGCCGTCGAAGCGCAGACCCGAGATGTCCTGCCACGTCACGGTCCGGCTGCCGAGCAGCGACCGCGCGGTGACGCCCTTCTTGTCGGCCACCGTGCGGTAGCGAATCACCATCGCCGACAACAGGATCGGGATGACGAGCAGTGCCGCGCACCAGGCCGGCCCGGCGAACACCAGGGCCAGCAGTCCGATGGCGAAGAACCCCACCGCCAGATGGGCGACCCCCGGGATCTTGATCACGACGGGTCCGGCGGCGGGCGAAGCGGTTCGGCGGCTCACGTCAGCCATCTTCCCAGGCGGCGCGTCAGCGGGTTGCCGGGTGTGTCCTGCAGTGGATCTGATTTGACCTGCGCGCGCCGCGAGGACTACCGTCCTTGCTTATGCAGAACTCGGGATTGCTTGTAGTAACTGGGCGCGTTGGTGCGTGACCAGGCTGTGTAAGCCGACTACAAGCATCGACGCGCAACCCTCGTACAGCCACCCACGCTGACGGGGGTTTTTTGTTTGCCCGAGAACGCCAAAACCGCAACACGATCAAGAGGACAAGAGTGAGCGCACCCACCACGCGACCGCCAGAGTCGACGCAGCAGCCCAACGGCCCCAGTGGCCTCAGCGGTACGGTGAACGGTTCTTCCAAAGCCGTTGCCCCGCAGCAGATGACCGGTGCCCAGGCCGTCGTCCGGTCGCTCGAGGAACTCGATGTCGACACCATCTTCGGCATCCCCGGCGGTGCCGTGCTGCCGGTCTACGACCCGCTGTACGACTCGAAGAAGGTCCGCCACGTCCTGGTCCGGCACGAGCAGGGCGCAGGCCACGCCGCGTCGGGCTACGCGCACGCCACCGGCAAGGTCGGCGTGATGATGGCCACCTCGGGCCCGGGTGCCACCAACCTGGTCACGCCGCTTGCGGACGCCCAGATGGACTCCATCCCTGTGGTCGCGATCACCGGCCAGGTCGGCCGCGGGCTGATCGGCACCGACGCGTTCCAGGAAGCCGACATCTCCGGCATCACCATGCCGATCACGAAGCACAACTTCCTGGTCCGCAATGGCGACGATATCGCCAAGGTCATCGCCGAGGCGTTCCACATCGCCGCGTCCGGCCGGCCCGGCGCCGTCCTCGTGGACATCCCGAAGGACGTACTGCAGGCGCAGTGCACCTTCAGCTGGCCGCCGGTCATTGACCTGCCCGGCTACAAGCCCAACACCAAGCCGCACAGCCGGCAGGTCCGCGAGGCCGCCAAGCTGATCGCCGCGTCGCACAAGCCCGTGCTGTACGTCGGTGGCGGCGTCATCCGCGGTGAGGCGTCCGCGGAGCTGCTCGAGCTCGCCGAACTGACCGGTATCCCCGTCGTCACCACCCTGATGGCGCGCGGTGCGTTCCCCGACAGCCACCCGCAGCACATGGGTATGCCGGGCATGCACGGCACGGTGTCCGCGGTGGCCGCACTGCAGAAGAGCGACCTGCTGATCGCCCTCGGCACCCGCTTCGACGACCGGGTCACCGGTCAGCTGTCGACGTTCGCGCCCGACGCCAAGGTGATCCACGCCGACATCGACCCGGCCGAGATCGGCAAGAACCGGCACGCCGATGTGCCGATCGTCGGCGACATCAAGAACGTCATCGTGGACCTGCTGGAGGCGCTGCGCCGCGACGGCGTCTCGGCCGACACGCTCGATCTGGCCGATTGGTGGACGTACCTGGGCGGCATCAAGGAGACCTACCCGCTGAGCTACGGCCCGCAGAGCGACGGCAGCCTCTCGCCGGAGTTCGTCATCGAGAAGCTGGGCCAGATCGCCGGACCGGACGCGCTGTACGTCGCGGGCGTCGGCCAGCATCAGATGTGGGCCGCGCAGTTCATCAAGTACGAGAACCCGAAGACCTGGCTGAACTCGGGCGGTCTCGGCACCATGGGCTTCTCCATCCCGGCCGCGATGGGCGCCAAGTTCGCCCGCCCGGAGGCCGAGGTGTGGGCCATCGACGGTGACGGCTGCTTCCAGATGACCAACCAGGAGCTGGCCACCTGCGCCCTCGAAGGTGCACCGATCAAGGTTGCGCTGATCAACAACGGCAACCTCGGCATGGTGCGGCAGTGGCAGACGCTGTTCTACGACGAGCGCTACAGCCAGACCAACCTGTCGACGCACTCGCACCGCATCCCGGATTTTGTGATGCTGGCCGAGGCGCTGGGTTGCGTCGGCCTGCGCTGCGAGCGCGCCGAGGATGTCGAGGACGTCATCCGGCAGGCCCGGGAGATCAACGACCGCCCCGTCGTCATCGACTTCATCGTCGGGGCCGACGCCCAGGTGTGGCCGATGGTCGCCGCCGGCACCAGCAATGACGAGATCATGGCGGCGCGCGATATCCGTCCGCTGTTCGACAACGAGGAGCAGGTGTGATGAGCGCTTGCGCGAAGAACGAAGGGACCTGCGTGCCATGACGACTACCCATACCCTGTCGGTCCTGGTCGAGGACACCCCCGGTGTGCTCGCCCGCGTTGCGGCGCTGTTCTCCCGGCGCGGCTTCAACATCCAGTCGCTGGCGGTCGGCGCCACCGAGCAGAAGAACATGTCCCGCATGACCATCGTGGTCTGCGTCGAAGAGCAGCTGCCGCTCGAGCAGATCACCAAGCAGCTCAACAAGCTGATCAACGTCATCAAGATCGTCGAGCAGGATCCGGAAAACTCCGTCTCCCGCGAGCTGGCGCTGATCAAGGTGCGCGCCGACGCCACCACCCGTGGTCAGGTGATCGAGGCGGTCAACCTGTTCCGCGCGAAGGTCGTCGACGTGTCGACCGAGTCGCTGACGGTCGAGGCCACCGGCACCCAGGAGAAGCTCGAAGCACTGCTGCGAGTGCTGGAGCCGTATGGTATTCGCGAGCTGGTGCAGTCCGGTGTGGTCTCGTTGGCGCGCGGCCCGCGCGGCATCGGCGCGGCGAAGTAACCGAGCTGGACCCCGAGCAAAACTTCGAATAACAGAGCTTCAACAACAGAAACAAGGGTAAGGAAAAGCAAGTGGCAGTTGAGATGTTCTACGACGACGATGCGGACCTGTCGATCATCCAGGGTCGCAAGGTCGGCGTCATCGGCTACGGCAGCCAGGGTCACGCACATTCGCTTTCGCTGCGCGACTCGGGTGTGCAGGTCAAGGTCGGCCTGAAGGAGGGCTCGAAGTCCCGCGAGAAGGTCACCGAGCAGGGCCTCGAGGTCGACACCCCGGCCAACGTCGCCGCCTGGGCCGACGTCATCATGCTGCTGGCGCCCGACACCGCTCAGGCCGAGATCTTCACGAACGACATCGAGCCCAACCTCAAGGACGGCGACGCGCTGTTCTTCGGCCACGGCCTCAACATCCACTTCGGCCTGATCAAGCCCCCGGCCAACGTCACCATCGGCATGGTCGCCCCCAAGGGTCCCGGCCACCTGGTGCGCCGTCAGTTCGTCGACGGCAAGGGCGTCCCGGCCCTGATCGCCATCGACCAGGACCCCAAGGGCGAGGGCCAGGCGCTGGCGCTGTCCTACGCCAAGGGCATCGGCGGCACCCGCGCCGGCGTCATCAAGACCACCTTCAAGGAAGAGACCGAGACCGACCTGTTCGGTGAGCAGGCCGTTCTCTGTGGCGGTACCGAGGAACTGGTCAAGACCGGTTTCGAGGTCATGGTCGAGGCCGGCTACGCACCGGAGATGGCCTACTTCGAGGTGCTGCACGAGCTCAAGCTGATCGTCGACCTGATGTACGAGGGTGGCATCGCCCGCATGAACTACTCGGTGTCCGACACCGCTGAGTTCGGTGGCTACCTGTCCGGTCCGCGCGTCATCGACGCCGACACCAAGGACCGCATGCGCGCCATCCTGAAGGACATCCAGGACGGCACCTTCGTCAAGCGCCTGGTCGCCAACGTCGAGGGCGGCAACAAGGAACTCGAGGGTCTGCGCAAGGCCAACGCCGAGCACCCGATCGAGGTCACCGGCAAGAAGCTGCGCGACCTGATGAGCTGGGTCGACCGGCCGATCACCGAGACCGCCTAGTCTCTGAAGCTCAGGCGCCGACTGGCCGGTTACTGCACGCGAAACAGCGTGCGGTAACCGGCCTTTCGTCGTTTCAGCCTTCGGAAGCCGCTCTCGGCGACATGTCCGATCTGGAGCTGTCAGTTCGGGCTGACGTTGTCACCACATGCTGACGGGCTCACATCGCAAGTGCCGCAAAGGAGCCGACACGCCGAGCGTGGGTGACGGGCTACGAACCGAGGCGGTCGGCCACGCTCACGACCCGCTCCGCCAGGTGATCCAGCGCGGCGTAGGTGTTGTCGTCGAACTGGCGGATGTTGTCGTGGTTGGCCAGCAGGCTCACGCCGTACGGGTTGCCGTCGGCGAACTTGAGCGGGTCGGTGTAGCCGGGTGGGACGATGATGCCGCCCCAGTGCATCAGCGTGATGTACAGCGACAGCAGCGTGGTCTCCTGCCCGCCGTGCGCGGTGTTGGACGAGGTGAACCCGGCGTAGACCTTGTCGGCCAGCATGCCCTGCGACCAGAGTCCGCCGAGCGAGTCCAAGAACCCGCGCAGCTGCGACGCGACCGAGCCGAAGCGGGTCGGCGAGCCGAAGATCACGGCGTCGGCCCAGACGATGTCGTCGCCCGTGGCGGTCGGAAGGTCTTTGGTCGCTTCGTAATTCGCGGTCCATGCCGGGTTGTGGGCGAAGGACTCGGGGTCCGCGGTCTCGACGACGGGACGCAGTCGCACGTCGGCACCCAACGATTCAGCGGTGCTCGCCACACGCTGTGCCATGGACGTGCCGTGCCCGGTTGCGGAGTAGTAGATGACAGAAAGCTTGGCCATGAGCCAAGCCAACACTATGGCGCCAGCGACGGCAGCGTCTTCACTCCGAATTCACGATGGAGCACGGTCCGGGCGGCGTAGAGACCGGCCATGCCGTGCACGCCGCCGTTCGGGGGAGTGGCGGCCGAGCAGAGATAGGCACCGGGAATCGGCGTGGCCCACGGATTCAGACGCAGCGTCGGCCCGGCGAGCGCCCGCCATGCGCTGTTGCCGCCACCGGTGATATCGCCGCCCGTCAGGTTCGCGTTGTGTTCGGCCAGCTGCGACGCAGGAACGCCACGGGTCGCGACGATGATGTCGCGGAACCCGGGGGCAAAGCGCTCCATGATTTCGATGACCGCTTCGGTCTGGTCGACCGGTGAGTCACGGGGCACGTGGACATAGCTCCAGAACGGTCGACGGCCATGGTCGTCGATCCGGGTCGGGTCGGCGATGTGTGGTGAGGCAGCGAGCACCATCGGCCACTCCGCGTGCCGTCCGCTCGCGATCTCGCGTTCCGCAAGAACCATCCGGGCCCGCTCACCACCGAGGTGGATCATGACCGTGCTGGCCAATCGTGAGTCACGCCAAGGGATTTCATCGGACAGTACGAAATCGACTTTCGCCACGCCGGGGTTGGTCCGCAGCCCTCGCAACCTCGCGGCGTAGCGCGTCGGTAGCCGGTCGCCGTAGATGTCCAACAACGCCTTGGCGGGCGTGTCGTAGAGGACCACTCCCTGCGGCGGTTCGGTGACCTCCTCGCCGACCACCACTTCACCACCGTGGGCCAGCAAGTCGGCGATCAGTGCCTCAGGAATCGCTTGGCTGCCGCCGGTCGGCACCGGCCATCCCACCGAATGGGCCAGCACGGCCAGCATCATGCCCAGGCCCGAGGACGTCATCGAAGGCATCTGCGAGATCGTGTGCGCGGCAACGCCGGTGAACAACGCGCGGGCGTCCTCGCCACGGAGCAGCCCCCATGCCGGACTGCCCTGCGTCACCATCCGCAGCGCGAGCCGGGCCGAGGTCACCAGGTCGGGCGGCAATGATCTCTTGTCGCCGAGCACGAACGCGGCGGCAGCCTCGCTTCGTTGCACCATCGGTCCCAACAGCCAGCGCCACGACGCCCCATCAGCCAGCTCGGCGCAGGTGCGCTCGAAATCGCGGTAGGCCAGCGCGGCGGGACGCCCTGGCAATGGGTTGGCATAGGAAACCTCCGGCACGTTCAACGTGATGCGGTCCGCGAGGCCGAAATCACGGAAGAACGGTGAGGCGAACGCCAGTGGATGCACCGCCGCGCAGACGTCGTGCAAAATGCCTGGATATTCGGGATCGGGGGCGCTGCGGGCGCCGCCGCCGGGGGTCGGCTGGCCTTCGATGACGCGGACCGACAGCCCTGCTCGGGCGCAGACGACGGCCGCCGCCAGTCCGTTGGGTCCACTGCCGACGACGGTGACGTCCACCACTTGATGGTAGTGACGCGTGGTGACAACCCAGATCAAGGCAACCGCGATTGGAAGCACAGCCATGCGGACCACTAGTCTGTGCGCGTGAGCCTTCCTGTCGTACTCATCGCTGACAAACTCGCCGAATCGACCGTCGCCGCCCTCGGTGACCAGGTAGAGGTCCGTTGGGTCGACGGCCCCAACCGCGCCGAACTGCTGGCCGCCGTGCCGGACGCCGACGCGCTGCTGGTGCGCTCGGCCACCACGGTGGACGCCGAGGTGCTGGCTGCAGCGCCCAAGCTCAAGATCGTCGCCCGCGCCGGCGTGGGCCTGGACAACGTCGACGTCGACGCCGCCACCGCGCGTGGCGTGCTGGTCGTCAACGCCCCGACCTCCAACATCCACAGCGCCGCTGAGCACGCCCTGGCGCTGCTGCTGTCGGCGGCTCGCCAGATTCCGGCCGCCGACGCCACGCTGCGCGAGCACACCTGGAAGCGTTCGAAGTTCTCCGGTACCGAGATCTTCGGCAAGACCGTCGGCGTCGTGGGGATGGGCCGCATCGGCCAGCTCGTCGCGCAGCGCCTCGCCGCGTTCGGCGCGCACATCGTCGCCTACGACCCCTACGTCTCGCAGGCCCGTGCCGCCCAGCTGGGCATCGAGCTACTGACCCTCGATGAGCTTTTGGGCCGCGCTGATTTCATCTCGGTGCACCTGCCCAAGACCAAGGAAACCGCCGGCCTGATCAACAAGGACGCGCTGGCCAAGACCAAGCCGGGCGTCATCATCGTCAACGCGGCCCGCGGTGGCCTGATCGACGAGCAGGCCCTGGCCGACGCGATCACCAGCGGCCACGTGCGTGGCGCGGGCCTCGACGTGTTCGCCACCGAGCCCTGCACCGACAGCCCGCTGTTCGAGCTGCCGCAGGTCGTCGTCACCCCGCACCTGGGCGCCTCCACCGAAGAGGCCCAGGACCGTGCCGGCACCGACGTTGCCGCGAGCGTGAAGCTGGCGCTGGCCGGCGAGTTCGTGCCGGACGCCGTCAACGTCGGCGGCGGTGTCGTCGGCGAAGAGGTCGCGCCGTGGCTCGACCTGGTGCGCAAGCTGGGTCTGCTGGTCGGTGCCCTGGCGCCGGCGCTGCCGGCTTCGCTGAACGTGGAGGTGCTCGGCGAGCTGGCGTCGGAAGACGTTGAGATTCTGAAGCTTTCGGCAATGCGCGGCCTGTTCTCGGCCGTCATCGAGGACCAGGTGACGTTCGTCAACGCCCCGGCGCTGGCCGCCGAGCGTGGCGTCGAAGCCAACCTCAGCACCGAGACCGAGAGCCCCAACCACCGCAGCGTCGTCGACGTGCGCGCGGTTCTGGCAGATGGCTCGGTTGTCAACGTGTCGGGCACCTTGAGCGGCCCGCAGCTGGTCGAGAAGATCGTCCAAATCAACGGCCGCAACCTGGATCTGCGCGCCCAGGGCGTCAACCTGATCCTCAACTACGGTGACCAGCCGGGTGCCCTGGGCAAGATCGGCACCCTCCTCGGTGGCGCCGACGTCAACATCCTGGCCGCGCAGATGTCGCAGGACTCTGACGGTTCCGGAGCGACGGTCATGCTGCGCCTGGACCGCGAGGTGCCGGCCGACGTGCTCAGCGCGATCGGCGACGCCGTCGGCGCGACCACGCTGGAACTGGTGGACCTGTCGTGAAGCTCGCCGTCATCGCCGGTGACGGCATCGGCCCCGAGGTCATCGGTGAGGCGCTGAAGGTTCTCGACGTCGTGCTGCCGGGTGTCGAGCGCACCGAGTACAACGTGGGCGCCAAGCGCTACCACGAGACCGGGGAGACCCTGCCCGAGGGCATGGTCGACGAGCTCAAGACGCACGACGCAATCCTGTTGGGCGCCATCGGCGATCCTTCGGTACCCAGCGGCGTGCTCGAGCGCGGCCTGTTGCTGACCATGCGGTTCGCCCTGGATCACCATGTGAACCTGCGGCCGTCGCGGCTGTTCGCGGGCGTCGACAGCCCGCTGGCCGGCAACCCGGACATCGACTTCGTCGTCGTGCGCGAAGGCACCGAGGGGCCGTACACCGGCACCGGTGGCGCCATCCGCGTCGGCACCCCGCACGAGGTGGCGACCGAGGTGTCCACCAACACGCGGTTCGGCGTCGAGCGCGTCGTGCGCTACGCCTTTGAAAAGGCCCGCGCCCGGCGCAAGCACCTCACCCTGGTGCACAAGAACAACGTGCTGGCCTACGCCGGTTCGCTGTGGAAGCGCACGGTCGACGAGATCGCCACCGAGTACCCGGACGTCGAGACCGCATACCAGCACGTCGACGCTGCGACCATTCATATGGTGACCGCTCCTGAGCGGTTTGATGTGATCGTCACCGACAACCTGTTCGGCGACATCATCACCGACCTGGCCGCGGCGGTTTCCGGCGGCATCGGCCTGGCGGCGTCGGGCAACATCGATGCGACGGGCACCAACCCGTCGATGTTCGAGCCGGTACACGGCAGCGCGCCCGATATCGCCGGCAAGGGCCTGGCCGACCCGACCGCCGCCATCATGAGCGTGGCGCTGTTGCTGACTCACCTCGGTGAGACCGAAGCCGCGGCCCGGGTGGACAAGGCCGTGGCCGAGCACCTTTCGACACGTGGCGATGCCAAGCTTTCGACGTCGGAGACCGGCGAGCGGATCCGTAGCTACCTGTAATGCTGTGAACGGCATGAACGGCCTTGCCACCCTCACCAGGCAGTGCTGGCTGTTCGCCGTCGGGTCGTCGTTCTTCGCGCTGGCCACGGTCCCCGGGTTCCCCTCGGTGGCCGGGGCCGGTGTGACGAATGTGCTGTGCTTCATCGGGTCGTGGTTCTTCACCACCGCCGCCTTGATGCAGTATGTGCTGGCCTCGCCGGGAATTCAATGGTGGTCGGCGGCAATCCAATTCATGGGCACCGTCCTGTTCAACGTGAGCACGGGCGCGGCGGTGTGGGCGCATGCTGTCCTCGCCGAGCGGCGCTACGTGTGGGCCCCCGACGCCGCCGGGTCGTTGGCCTTCCTGCTCAGTGGTCTGCTGGCGGTCATGGTGGTCGGCCTGTGGTCGCCGAAATCCGTTGACTGGCAGGCATCGTGGATCAACATGATGGGCTGCGTCGCGTTCCAGGTCTCGGCGCTGGCGGCATTCGTCCGCAGGACCGGAGTGACGGTCGACGAGTGGCTGGCCAACTTCGGGACGTTCGTCGGGGCATTGTGCTTCCTGGTGGCCGCCCTGTTGGTGCGGCCCAAGGGCAACCCGCAAGAATCCCGTTTGGCGTAGCACGCCGATACATGATTGGCTGGGATACGTGGGGGTACAGCTGAACCGACGGGATTTCATCGTCGGGTTGGCCGCGACGGGTGTACTGGCCGGGTGCCGGCCCGCCAAGTCGGAAGAGCCAACCAGCTTTGAAGATCTGGAAGACCGCTATCAGGCGTTAATCGGCGTCTATGCAGTGGATTTGGAATCATCGGCGACGGTCGAGCACCGCGCCGACGAGCGGTTCGCGATCTGCTCGACGTTCAAAGCGTATGCGGCGGCCCGTATCTTGCAGATGGCCAAGACCGGTCACGCGAATCTCGATGCCATGGTGCCCATCACCGCGGCAGATATCGTGGTCAACTCGCCGGTGCTGAGTCCGGCGGTGGGTGCGCGGATGGCGCTGCGGGACATCTGCGCCGCGGCCCTGACCCAGAGCGACAACGCAGCGGGAAACATCATGCTGCGCACCATCGGTGGGCCGTCCGCCGTCACCGATTTCGCCCGTTCGATCGGGGACTCGCAGACGCGGCTGGATCGCTGGGAACCGGACCTCAACGACGCGGCGCCCGGCGATCTGCGGGACACCACGACGCCGCGGGCCCTCTGCGGCGGGTACCGCGCCATCCTCGTCGGCGACGCACTGCCCGGGGCGAGCCAATATCAGCTGCAGCGGTGGATGTCCGAGACCACCACGTCGACCCGGCGCTTTCGCGCAGGTCTGCCGGCGGAGTGGACCAGCGCGGACAAGACCGGCAGCGGGGATTACGGTTCGACCAACGACGCCGGCATGCTCATCGGCCCCAAACATGAGCGGGTCATGCTCACGGTTCTGATCCGGACGCGCACCCTGCGACGGGACGCCGGGCCGTTCAACGAGGCGGTGGCGGAGAGCGTGCGATCCGTGCTGGCGCGCCTCGGCCACAGCTAGGGTTGGATCGTGGGGATCCGGAAGCTGGCGCTCGTGGTGGCGACCTGCTTGTGTGCCGTGACGGCGTGTTCGACGACCACCACAGGCACGGCGCGGTTCGGAGGTTCACTGAGCGACCCAGAACCCGACGTCAGCCAGCTGCGGACCGGTAACTACCAGATCAAGCCGAGCACGCCGTTCTTCAGCGCCGGGGATGACCCCATCACTCAGTCGCTGGTCGAGTCGATCCGGTTGGCCGAATTCGTCGTCGGGCCTTGGGAAGTCGACTCGAGTGTCAGCACCCCGGTGCCGCTGAGTACGCACAGCATCACGCCGACGTTCGGCGCCGAGCTGGTTCTCGGCGGATCTGATGGGCACGTCATGCAGGGCATAGTGCAGGCACACAACCTCGTCGCGGGTTTCGGGTCGGCACGGGTGGCCATGAATGCCGGCACCGCCGATCTGGATCTGACCAACGCGGTGATGATGTTTCCGGATGCCGGGCAGGCCGCCGCGGCGGCCGCTGAGTTCGTCGCGCAGATCGGTCCGGTGGTCGCCGGCGGTCTGCCCACCTATCCCGTCGAATTGTCGCTCGGCGGCCATCCGGTACCTGCTGTCGGCTGGGATGTCGGTACCAAGTCCGTCGTCGTTTCGTTTGTTCCGCACGGCCGTTACGTGCTGTTCCAAGACGTTTGGGCCAAGGGCACGGCCTCCAGTCGGCCTCAGGTGAGGGCCAAGCTGCTGGCCGGCGATCTGTTGGGCAGGCAGACGCCTCTGATCGACGGATTCGTCCCGACCGAACCGGCGAAACTCGCTGGCTTGGCCAAGGATCCGAGCAATGACCAACTGCTGTCCAAAACGCTGACGACGCCCGATCGTCAGCAAGGCGTCATGATCGGGACCTGGCGACCCAATGCCTGGTTGCACTTCGAGACCGACCCCGTCACGGCCGGCGCTCAGTTCCAGCAGGCCGGCGTGCAGTGGGTCACCCAGCGTTGGGGTCGGGTGTACCAAGCACCGAATGCCCAATCTGCAGCGAACTTACTGGATTCCATGACACGCGCGATCTCCAACGAACCGAACGTGACGCTTTCCGGGGCGGTGCCGGGATTCCCCGGCGCCCGGTGCTTCGAGCGGACGAGTGACTACGCGGAGCCGGATACCACTGTGACATTCCGCATCCTCAGCTGGCACTTCAGCTGCCTCGCACGTACCGACAAGTTCGTGTTCCAGGTCTTTGCCGACGATGAAACCACTGTGAACCAACAGATTTCAGCGCAATACCGGGTGCTCTCCGGGAAGTAGCCCGACTGCCCCGATGAGTTTGGCGGCGGTCGGTGGCCTATCTCACCGACAGGCACGGTCGACTCGTCAGGAGCTGGAAATGGGCCAGATTCGCCTCGCCTTGTTCGCCACCCTCGATCTCGTCGGGCAGGCCCCGGGCGGACCCGGTGAAGACCCCGACGGTGGATTTCCGTTCGAGGGCTGGCAGGCTCCGCTGATCGACGAGGCGTCGGGGGAGCAGGTCGGCGCGGACCTGGCGACCGAGGTGCGGCAGCTCCGGCAGCGGCACGAGCACATCAAAGTGGTCGGCAGTCTGAACTTCGTACAGACCCTGTTGCGCGAAAAACTGTTTGATCGGATGGATCTTTGGGTGCATCCTGTTGTGCTGGGGGTCGGCAAAAAGTGTTCGACGGGGGCGCGGTGCCGTCCAACCTGACGCTGCTCGCGCCGCCGGTGTCCAGCCCGGCGGGCATTGTGCATCTGCAGTACGGGTTGGCAGCAGGTGTGCCGACGACGGGGGAACATGAGCGCGCGGGATCGGGGGGGACGTTTGACAGATACGGACTGGACTCGCGGTGTGCTCGCCGGCGCGGTCCTCGGAGGTATCGGCTGGGGGCTGCTCGCCGTCGACGCGGTGAGCGTGTCGAACGATGACGTGTATATGGGCGCGGGTGGTGGAATGAACTTACCTGTCGCGGTTGGTATTTCATTGCTATGTCTGGTGGTTGCCGGGGTACTGCCCCGTACGCGGGTGTCGCGCACGGTGGCCGTCGCGCTGGTTGTCGCACCCGTAAGCGGTTGGTTCGTGATCGGGCTGCTGTCCTTGCAGGCCCTTGCGATGGGGTCGACATGGCGGTGAGCGGGGGCTGGACGACAACCGGAGGGGGTGCGCATGTCCTTCGAGCATGAGAGCTTGCTCGATCCACTCACCGAGCGGACGGTCGATCCGCGGTATCTGGTCGGTGGTTATGTCCTCGGGTTGGTCGCGACCTCGCTCGCGCCCCTGATGTTCTACTGGCTCTTCGCGCCGGCCGGCGCGCTGCTTGTCGCTGCGGTAGCGGTTGTGGTCGCGACGGCGCGACCACGATTTGACGACGCCGCATGCGGCGCATTCTTCGCAGCGGTGTTCGGTGCGGTGGCGATATTCGTGTTGTCGTTCGTCGTCGCTCAGCGCTGACTGACGCCGGCGGTCGGACGCGTGTGACGGGAGTGTCGAAAGCGACTGGGCGCCACCGGTTTCTGTGCGTCGCTATGTACGCGCTATGGGTTGATGAGAATCCCGTTCAGGCACTGGCGAGTGCTCCGAGGCTGCGTAGCCTTTAGTTGTGCTTAGTAGTTCTGGTTGGCCTGAAAGCCGGTCGGGACCAACGGGCACTTGTATCCGAAATCGCGCGGGTCGGGAGCGACGCGACGACGGCCACCGGTCGTAGTTGAGGAGGTCGACATGACGACTTTCAGTTCTCCACCCATCCACGTAGTACCGCCGCCCGCTCCCACGCCGCGGTGGCACAGACTCCTGCCGCGCACCCGCAGGCGCAAAACGGCCGTCGCCGCCGGAGTCACGGTGGTCCTCGTCGCGGGCGTGCTGGGCGCGTGCTACGAGGCCACGCCCGGAGGCACGCTCTGGGGCGTCGAGAAGACGGTGTTTCCGGGTCACGCGCAGGACGTCGCGCTGACGGCCGTCGTGAACGACCTGAAGGCGGCGCAGGACATCCTGGGCAGCGGACAGCAGCCCACGCCCGATCAGTTGACGGCCGCTCGTACGTCACTCAACGAAGCCAAGCAGGGTCTGGACTACCTGTCGCCCTCGTCGCAGCGGGCGAGTCTGCAGAACCTCTACCTCCAACTGACACAAGAACTTCTGCAATACACGCCTGATTCGGCGCAGCAATTGCCGGCGTTGCCCGCGCCACCCGCCGAGCCGCAGGCCGCCGATCCGGGCAGCGCCGCGCAGACACCTGAGGTGGCACTGATGAGCGCCACCGCACCTACTTGGGGATACCAGGATTCGGCCGGGAGCACGGCCCCCGTCGACCAGATGTCGGACACCTTCGTCCCGCCGCCGCCAGGCGTGCCCGACGCGCCTGCCGCTGACTGGTCGCAGCCGGTGGATCCGCCGTTGACGCCGAACCTCCAAGAGCTCGGCAACTACGATCCGTCCTGGGGGCAGCTGTATGGCTACAACCCCGGAGCTTGGTACAACTACGACCTCGGCGGCTACAACCAGTACGGCTACGACTTCCTCGGTTTCGACCGGTGGGGATACGACCGGTGGGGATACGACCGGTGGGGCTACGACCGCCGGGGCTACAACTGGTCCGGCTATAACTGGTCCGGTTACGACCGCGACGGCTGGGATCGAGGCGGCCGCAACGAATGGGGCCAGCGGCGCGACCATCCCGACGACCCGCGCAATCAGGCCTGGTACGACAACCATCACCCGTACGAGCAGTACTACCAATGGAAGTTCCGGAACGACGATCCGGTATACGAACGCACACAGTGGGATCAGGCCCACGGATTCAAACCGAACCAGTACCGGAACTGGAACATGAACCGGGACTGGCACGATCCGCGCAGTCGTGACTGGGCGCCGCCGGCCACCGCCGGGAGTGCCCCGCATTCGATCACCGCTGCGAGCACGCATGTCTCGTCGCCGGTCGTGAACCTGAATGTCTCACTGGCCCAGTTCATCTCCACCGACAAGGCGACGGCTGCCTCCGGGCCGCTATTGACCGACCTTGGGCGCAAGCCCACCCGCGATATCACCAAGGACCTCGACGCGACCGCCACCAAGGTTGCCGCGGTGATGCCCGCGACTCCGGTTCCGGGCACCGGCGCGCCGGTTGTCAACCACCAAACACCTTCGGCGCCGCCGGCGTTGACGGCGGTCGTGCCGAGCGCGCCGCCGTCGAAGGTGCCGGCCGGATTCACCGCACCCGAGCTCGCGCCGGTACCCCTGCCGGCACCGCAAGGCAAACCACAGACCGCGCCGAGTGGTCGTACACCGGGTTCTGGCCTGAACAACGTTCCGGGAGCTACGGCTGTTGTGCCGAAGGACGGTTCGCCGAATCCGGTTGTGGTGCCGCCTGACGAGCCGAAATCGGCAACGGTGCCCAACCCGGTTGTGGTGCCGCCTGACGAGCCGAAATCGGCAACGGTGCCCAACCCGGTTGTGGTGCCGAATCCCGTCGTGCCGCCGGCCGCGCCGAAGGCCGCGACTCCGCCCGCGCCTGATGTGGCGCCGCCGAGCGCGGCACCGCTGCCACGTGAGGCGAATCTGGTTCCTCCAACACCGGTTTCGGAGCCGCAGGCTCCTCCGGCGAAGCAGATCCCGCAAGAGTCACCTCAGCAGCAGTCCGCGCCGAAGCCACCGGTGAATCACGTGCCGGCGCCCGACGGCCCGGCGCCTGAGGCCACCGCTCCACCTGTTCCGGTTCGCCAGGCACCCGTACGGCAAGCCCCGGCGCCGCAGGAGCAGGCTCCGGTTCGGCAGGCACCGCCGCCTGTGCATGAAGTACCGCCGCCGGCACCGGTGCACGAGGCACCCCCTCCGCCGCCACCGCCGGTGCACGAGGCGCCGCCGCCACCACCTGCACCGCGGCCGGCGCCCGAGCCGTCGCGGGGGTCTGGCAAGTGCTTCGGCCCGATGTGCCCACCCGCGTAGCCCGTTCCGCTGTCGACGTGTACCGCCGGGTGCAAGGCGGACGCCGAGCGTGGGGGCTGCCGAGGCTGCGGTCGGCGTGTCGCCTCGTCAGTTCCCACGCTCGACGTGGCTACACTTCCGACCGTTCGTCCTCGTCAACGGAACTGGCGCGCAAGGGATCCGCGGTCACCGGGACCAAGGGCACCGCCAATACCGGGAACAGTGCGCACACCGCGAACGCGGCCGGGAAGCCGAAGACTCCGATCAGCGCCCCGAATGCCGGTGGCACGATGCCCGCCGTCAACAATTGCGTGGTGTTCTGCACGCCCAACGCGCGTCCGCTCCAGAATGGCCCGGCGATTTCGGCGATTGCGGTAAAGGACAAGCCATTATCGGTGACCGTGACAACGGATGCCACCACCATGACGAATACCGCCACCGGCCAGTGCAAGTAATCGCACAGAGCCAACAGCCCCATCGTGGCACCCGCCAAGACGGCAATCACCCGGACCGGATGGAGCCGCGAACCCGTCAGATCGGACCACCGTCCGGCGCCGATTCGCCCTGCCGCGCCGCATAGTTGGGCGACCGTCACCATCGCGCCCGCCGCGCCGGCGGACCAGCCGTGTGCCGTCATCAGCCAGACCAATGAGAAAGTCCATACCAGGCACTGGGGGACCACCAGCAGCACCGACACCGCGTGGATGCGGGCCAGCACCGAGGACCCGCGATACGGGTTGGCCAGATCGGTTGCGGGGGCCGATGATCGGGGCGGCCGCGGCGGATCGATGACGCCGGCGGCGGTCACCACAGCCGCAACCAAACAGGCGATGGCGGGGAACAACAGCGCGGCGGAGACTCCCGAAGATTCGGCCAGTCGCGGAATTACCAAGGCGCCCAGTCCAACTCCCAGTGGTTGCGCCGTCTGCCGAATGCCCATGACCAGTCCACGCTGCTCCGGTGGGAACCAGCCGACGACCAGCCGGCCACTCGCGGAATTGGAGCTGGCGGCCGCCATGCCGCCCAGTAGCAGGAACGCTCCGACCGCCACCAACGAGTCGGCCCAGGCGGCCGCGAACGCCGCCAGTGAGGTCAGCAACGCCCCGGCCGTCAGCACGAATCGCTCACCGACGCGGTCGACGACCCAGCCCCAGGCGATGAGCGTCAGCACCATCCCGAAACTCGGCATGGCCGACACCAGCCCGGCGCGCGACAGGTCCAACCCGCGTTCGCCGTGCAGCGTCGGGATCAGGAAGGCCGCCCCGTTGATGAAGACGTTGGCACACATCGTCGAGCCGAGGGCGATCACGAGCATCGACCAGCGGCGGACGGCTGAGACGGAAGTGACCATGGGCTCATGGTGCCATCGCCATTCTCAAAATATGAATGAATATCTCACTATATGGAAACCGTTAAGTTCGACAACATGGCTCTGTGGGCGCACCTTTCCCGGTTGACGGCGGCTTTCGCGGCCGGCCTGATGGTGGTGGCGGTACCGATACCGGCGGCGTCGGCGGCCGCTCCGAATTGGTCAGGTTTGGACACCCGGGCATTCGCCGCGCCGGTGCCGCAGCCGGGCACGCTCATCACGGCGGTACCACTGGATCCGGTGTTGTCGGTCGCCGCCGCGGCGCGCGCCTATCGAATCCTGTATTCGACTACCGACCAACACAATTCACCTGCGGTGAGTACCGGGGTGGTGTTCATCCCCAAAGGACCGGCGCCACCGGGCGGCTGGCCCGTGCTTGCCTGGGCGCACGGCACCGTCGGCCTCGGTGATGACTGCACGCCCTCGGCTCAACCCCGTAGCCAGCGTGACAACGAATACCTGTCCCATTGGTTGGAGCAGGGATACGTGGTCGTCGGTTCCGACTACACCGGCCTCGGCACGCCGGGCCTGATGAGTTATCTCAACAGCGTCGCCACCGCGCACGCCATCATCGACTCGGTGATTGCCGCGCACCACCTGGACTTGCCGCTGTCACCGAAGTGGGCGTTGGTCGGCCAGTCCCAGGGCGGCGCCGCCGCGGTGGCGAGCGCCCGGTGGGCGACCGAATTCAGCCGGGGGACGGGCCTGGACTATCGCGGAGTGGTGGCCACCGGCACTCCGGCCAATATCGATGACGTGGTCATCACCGCAGGTCCCGACATGGTGCTACCGCCCGGCTTGGGGCCTATCGCGTCGGCCTACGCCGCCTACATTCTGGCGGGTTTCCGGGAAGCGCGGCCGGACCTCGCCGTCGACAGCGTGCTGACGCCGGCGGGACTGGCCGCTGCCGACAAAGCCGAGACACTGTGCACCGCGCCGCTGAGCGCGGCTCTCGATGGCTTGACTCCGCAACAGTTCTTCGCCGCTCCGCTCGCCTCGCTACCCGGCATGCGCGGCGCGCTGGCCGACTTCATGGGCACCCCGGTCGCTGGCTACGACCGGCCGATCTTCCTGGGCGTCGGCCTCAAGGACCGCGATGTGCCGCCGTCGTCGACGTTGAAGTTCGCCGACCAGCTCAAGGCCAACGGCCAGGATGTGGCGCTGCACGTCTACCCCGAAGACGACCACTCCAGCGCGGTGCTGACCTCGATGGCGGACTCCACTCCGTTCCTTCAAGCCCAGTTCGCGGGCTGACCAGCGGCCCTCACTAGGCTGGACGGATGCGTCTAGGTCGAATTGCCAGTCCAGACGGTGTCGCTTTCGTGGTGATCGAGGGTGACCCGAACTCCGATGCGGTCTGCAAAGAAATTGCCGAGCAGTACCTGTCCCGCAATCCAACTTTCACCGGACGCTCGTGGCCGCTGGCCGACGTCCGGCTGCTGGCGCCGATCCTGGCCAGCAAGGTGGTCTGTATGGGCAAGAACTACGCCGCGCACGCCCGCGAGATGGGCAGCGAACCGCCCGAGGATCCGGTGATCTTCCTCAAGCCCAACACCGCGATCATCGGGCCGAACATTCCGATCCAGTTGCCCGCCGATGCCAACCCGGTGCACCACGAGGGCGAGCTGGCGGTTGTCATCGAGCGCCCGTGCAAGGACGTCCCGGCGGCCAAGGCCAAAGACTTCATCCTCGGCTACACCATCGCGAACGACGTCTCCGCGCGTGATCAGCAGAAGAAGGACGGCCAGTGGATGCGGGCCAAGGGGCATGACACCTTCTGCCCGGTCGGCCCATGGATCGAGACCGCCGTCGACCCGGCCGATCTGGACATCCGCACCGAGGTCAATGGTGAGAAGCGTCAGGACAGCAACACCGCGCTACTGCTGCACGACGTCGGCGCCATCATCGAATGGGTCTCGGCGGTCATGACACTGCTGCCCGGCGACATCATCCTCACCGGAACTCCCGAGGGCGTCGGCCCGATCGAGGACGGCGACACCGTCAGCGTCACCGTCGAAGGAATCGGCACCCTCTCCAATCCTGTTGTACGTAAAGGGAAATAACGTGACCACACCTGTCAGGGTTCGCTTCTGCCCGTCACCGACCGGCACCCCACACGTCGGTCTGGTCCGCACCGCGCTCTTCAACTGGGCCTACGCGCGACACACGGGCGGCGACTTCGTCTTCCGGATCGAGGACACCGACGCCGCGCGCGACAGCGAGGAGAGCTATAACGCGATTCTGGACGCGCTGCGCTGGCTGGGCTTGAACTGGGATGAGGGGCCAGAGGTCGGTGGCCCCTATGAGCCCTACCGGCAGTCGCAGCGCAGCGACCTCTACCGCGACGTCATCGCGAAACTGCTTGCCGCGGGCGAGGTTTACGAGGCCTACTCGACGCCTGAGGAGGTCGAGGCGCGGCACATAGCGGCCGGCCGCAACCCGAAGCTGGGTTACGACAACTACGACCGTCACCTCACTGCTGAGCAAAAGGCCGCCTTCGAGGCGTTGGGGCGAAAGCCGGTGCTGCGCCTGCGGATGCCCGACGAGGACATCACCTGGGTGGATCTGGTGCGCGGCGAGACGACCTTTGCCGCCGGCGTGGTTCCGGACTACGCGATCACCCGCGCGAGCGGAGATTCGTTGTACACCTTGGTCAATCCGGTCGACGACGCGCTGATGAAGATCACCCACGTGCTTCGCGGCGAGGATCTGCTGCCATCGACGCCACGGCAGATCGCGCTGTACCAGGCGCTGATCCGGATCGGTGTCGCTGACGCGGTGCCCCAATTCGCGCACCTGCCAAGTGTTCTCGGCGACGGCAACAAAAAGCTGTCCAAGCGCGATCCGCAGTCGAACCTGTTCCTGCACCGCGATCGTGGCTTCATTCCGGAAGGCCTGCTGAACTACCTGGCGCTGCTGGGCTGGGGTATCGCCGACGACAACGACATCTTCGGCCTCGATGAGATGGTGGCCGCCTTCGATGTGGTCAACGTCAACTCGAACCCGGCACGTTTCGACCAGAAGAAGGCCGACGCCATCAACGCCGAGCACATCCGCCGGCTGGCACCGGAAGACTTCGCGAGACGACTCGACGTCTTCCTGAAACAGCACGGCCACGACACCACGTTGGACGACAAGGGTTTCGCCGCGGCGGCCGAACTGATCCAGACGCGCATCGTCGTGCTCGGCGACGCGTGGGACCTCGTGAAGTTCTTCAACGACGACGCCTACGTGATCGACGAGAAGTCGGCTGCCAAGGAACTGCGGCCGGAGGCTGCAGGGGTCCTGGACGCCACGCTGAGCGCCTTGGCGGCCGTCACGGACTGGAACACCGTCAATATCGAGGCCGCGCTCAAGGCGGCGCTGCTCGACGGTCTGGAACTCAAGCCGCGCAAGGCGTTCGGTCCCATCCGGGTGGCGGTCACCGGAGCGGCGATCAGCCCGCCCCTGTTCGAGTCGATGGAACTGCTTGGCCGTGACCGCAGTCTGGCGCGGTTGCGGGCGGCCCGAAATGGGCTGTGAGCGGGCGATTTATTTCGGCGCCAACTATTTGGTAGTCTGCTCGTCGGCCCGGAAAGCAAAAGCGGCGAACATCCGCTGAGCGGTTCGGTCCGAAGATGCCTGTGACCTGCGGTGATGGGCATCAAATGGGGTATGGTGTAATTGGCAACACTAGGGATTCTGATTCCCTCATTCTAGGTTCGAGTCCTGGTACCCCAGCTGCCGGAGCGATTAGGTCAGTCAGCGCGACTGGGCTAAGCTATCGCTCCGGAAGTTCTAGCCCCCGTCGTCTAGCGGCCTAGGACGCCGCCCTCTCACGGCGGTAGCGTGGGTTCGAATCCCATCGGGGGTACGTACGAACGCCGGACCTGACAACAGGTCCGGCGTTTTGTCTTCCCCGGGGTATTACTTGCCGCCGGCCAGGAATCCGATGTCCCGCCGTCCGCGGCCCACCGAAGGCTCCGGATCCGCGCCGAGGGTGCCATGGAGCAGTTCGTGATAAACGTCACGGAAGTCGACGGTCGTCTTCAGGTCGCCGTCGGTGAGGTCGGTCAGGCTTGGCGCGTCTCCGTAGAAGCCACCCCTGACGGGCGTGCCTGCGATGAACACCGGGCCCGACGTGCCGTGGTCGGTGCCCTGCGAGGCATTCGCGGCCACGCGCCGCCCGAATTCGGAGTACATCAGGACGACGACGTTGCGGCCGTAGGGCGTGCCCTGGAGTTTGTGGAAGAAGGGCGTCAGGGCATCGTCGAGGGTCTTGAGCAACGCCTGCTGAGGGGCGCGCTCATCGGCGTGGGTATCGAAGCCCAGCAGTTGCGTCATGTACACCTGCGTGGGCACGCCGGCCCGGATGCAGCGGGCCACCAGTTCGAGGTCGCTGGCCAACTGGTTGTCGGCCTGGCCGATGGTCTGCAGGCGGCCGTTGATCACCGGGGCGAAGCGGCTGTTGGTGGAGTGACTGGACCGGTAGGACTCGCACACCTGGCTCATGGCGGTGGTGTCGTTCGGGTCGTCGGCGCTGAGCTCGGCCAACGTCCGTGCGACGTCGGGCGGGATGGCCGGCACGAAGTCGGAAAGCGATGCCGCGACGTGCTTTTGGCCGACGGCCAGCGGCGGCAGCACGGTGCCGATGTTCACGGCCCGGATCGGGTCGTCACCGCTGGTGTCCAGCCAGCGGCCGATCCAGCCGCTGGTGACCGCGTCGACGGGATTGGCCGTCTGCCAGATGTCCATGGAGCGGAAGTGGCTGCGGTCCGGCTTCGGGTAGCCGACCCCGCGCACGATCGCGAGCTTGTTGGACTGCCATAGCTTCGACATCCCGGTCAATGCGGGATTGAGCCCGAATGCCGGGTCGAGCCGCAGCACTTCCTCCGGCTTGTAGGCGAGTTCGGGCCGGGCATCGTGATAGGCGTTGTCCGCGTATGGGATAACGGTGTTGAGGCCGTCATTGCCGCCGTAGAGGGTGACGATCACGAGGATGCCCTGATTGGCCTGCAGTGGGCGGTCCTGGGCTTCGTGGAGCAGATCAGGCAGCGTGACGGCGGCGACGCCGCCGAGCAGACCGGCCGCGCCGACCCCGGCGCTGGCGATCAAGAACTTGCGGCGATTGAGCTCGGGCATGGGAGCTGTGCGACCTCCTCAGGACGTCACGTACTCGGGAGTGATGACGGCCGCTGCCACCAGCCGGTGTGGATCGGAGGCCAAGGGTTTGAGTGCGGCCGCCGAGCGATCCGACCAGGCGCCGATGCCGAACAGGTAACCCACGCCGTCGATCCGTTCACTGGATGACATCTTCTCGACCGCGCTGATATCGCTGAGGGCCAGCAGCCGGTTCGCGGCCCAGACTCGCGCTGCCGCACTGTTGGTCGACAGCCAGAGCTGCCCGCGGGGCCAGCCGCCGACGTCCGGCGGGTAGAACGGGCGCTGGCCCATCACGCGGAGCACCTGGTCGAGGTCGGCGAGCACGTGGTCGTCGTCGAGAGGGACCGCGAGCGAACGGACGATGCCCATCAGCCATTCCACCGGCGTGTTGACCACTGTGCCGGCGGCCTTGGTGAATTCGGGATCGAGCACCACCGCTTTGGTGAGTGCCTTGAGATCCCGGTTCGGGCCGTAGGCGGCGACCAGGCGGGTCACGGTGTCGGGGGCGGCCGGTTGGTCTGAAGCCAGTAGGCGCCACAGGGTTCTGGCGACGAAAGCGGCGGAGCTGGGCTGGCGCAGCACGATGTCGCAGAAGTCGGTGTCGGTGAGGTTGCCCGTCACGCCGAGCACGGTCTTGCTCGACTCGTCGTGGTGTTCGGGGTAGACGACGGTGCTGCCGTCGGGCCGCAGGTGTCGTCCGGTGAGTGCTTTGGCGCCTTCCTTGACGTCGAACTCGGTGTAGCCGTTGGCATGCCCCATGGTGAAGAGCTCCATGAACTCCCGGGACAGGTTCTCGTTCGGCGCCGCGGCGGTGTTGACGTCACCGTCCAGCCAGTGCAGCATGGCCCCGTCCGTGAGCAAGGCGTACGCCAGGGTGTGGAAGTCACCGAGCGCCAGGGTGCGGAGTTTCTCGTTCTGCTCGCCCATCAGCTGAGCCGCGTTGACCTTCTCTGCGGAAGTGGCAAAGTGGTTGTGCCACAACAGGGTCAGCTTCTCGTGGATGGGCTGTTGCACTGCGGCCATGCGGCGCAACCACCAGCCGGACAGCACCTGCATGCGCGCCACGAGTTCCTGGCCGAAGGCGGCGATCTCGGTGGCCGACGCACCTGACGGCGGATACTGCGGGATGGCGGATTTCGGCATCGGGGTCGCGATCGCGCCGGGGTCGGCGTTCGGATCGAGGTTCAGCACGGTGTCCAGGTAGGTCGACCAGTTCTGATTGACCACAGCGTCCACCTGGGCTCCGGTGGTTCCGAAGCCCGTGCGACGCAGCATCCGTGCGGTTGCCAGCCACTGTGGTGGCTGCGACACGATGAAACCTACTTTCCTGCAGGGGGCGACCCGACTCCGCGGGGTCCCTTAAGAACTTAGGTGATCAGTGCCGTCGTCGCCGCCGTATGCAGCGGATTCAAAGGTTTGCTGGGCTGGGTCACAGCCGGCGGGTGAGCGCTTCGGCCGCAGCCAGTAGATCGCTCGCCCAGCGGACACCGGGGCGGCGGCCCATCCGGTCGATCGGCCCGGACACCGACACCGCCGCGATCACCGCGCCGCGGTTGTCCCGCACCGGTGCCGAGACGCTGGCGACGCCGGGTTCGCGCTCGGCCGCGCTCTGTGCCCAGCCGCGCCGGCGGACCTCGGCGAGCACGCGATCGGTGAACTTCGCCGTCGGTAGCACCGCCTGCTGGGTGGCCGGATCGCTGTACGCCAGCAGTACTTTGGCGCCGGACCCGGCGGTCATGGGCAGCCGGCTGCCCACGGGCACCGTGTCGCGTAGGCCGGACGGCGGTTCGAGCGCCATGACGCACACCCGCGCCAGCCCTTCCCTGCGGTACAGCTGCACGCTCTCGCCGGTGATCTCGCGCAGTCGGGGGAGCACCGCGCCTGCCGCACTGAGCAGTGGGTCGTTGACCTGCCCCGCCAGTTCGGTCAGGGCCGGGCCCAGCCGCCATCGTCCTTCGTTGTCGCGGGCCAGAAGCCGGTGGACCTCGAGGCCTGCTGCCAGCCGGTGTGCGGTGGCCCGGGGCAGCCCGGTGCGGGCGCACAGTTCGGCCAGTCCACATGGGGACTCGGCCACTGAATGCAGCACGCCCACCGCTTTGTCGAGGACGCCGATGCCGCTATCCTGTCTCACAGGGAGATACTAGCGTTCCGCATCGTGAGACGGTAGGTCAGCCTCCCCGGGTATCGCGGAAGGAACTGCACAGTCATGACGAACAAGCCACGCACCATGGCGGAGAAGGTCTGGACGGACCATGTGGTGGTCGCGGGCGCCGGCGAAGGCGCTGCCCGCGAACCCGATCTCATCTATATAGATCTGCATCTGGTGCACGAGGTGACCAGCCCGCAGGCATTCGACGGCCTGCGTCTGGCCGGTCGGCCCGTGCACCGCCCGGACCTCACCATCGCCACCGAGGATCACAACGTCCCGACCGTCGACATCGACAAGCCGATCGCGGATCCCGTGTCGCGCACTCAGGTTGAGACGCTGCGGCGCAACTGTGCGGAATTCGGCATCCGCCTGCATTCGATGGGTGACGCGCAGCAGGGCATTGTGCACATCATCGGCCCGCAGCTGGGTCTGACCCAGCCCGGCATGACGGTCGTGTGTGGTGACAGCCACACGTCGACGCACGGCGCCTTCGGTGCCATCGCCATGGGCATCGGCACGTCCGAGGTCGAGCATGTGCTGGCCACCCAGACGCTGCCGCTCAAGCCATTCAAGACCATGGCGGTCAACGTCGATGGCGTCCTGCCGCCGGGAGTCAGCGCCAAGGACATCATCCTGGCGGTGATCGCCAAGATCGGCACCGGCGGCGGTCAGGGCCATGTCATCGAATACCGCGGCAGCGCCATCGAATCGCTGTCGATGGAAGGCCGGATGACGATCTGCAACATGAGCATCGAAGCCGGCGCCCGTGCCGGCATGGTGGCTCCCGACGAGACGACGTTCGAGTTCCTCAAGGGCCGGCCGCACGCGCCGAAGGGCGCGGATTGGGACGCGGCTGTGGAAGCCTGGACGGCGTTACGTACTGACGAGGGTGCCGAATTCGACACCGAGGTCCACATCGACGCGGCGACTTTGAGCCCGTTCGTCACCTGGGGCACCAACCCCGGACAGGGCGTGCCGCTGTCCGCGAATGTTCCGGATCCAGAACAGATGTTCGATGAGAGCGAGCGATCGGCCGCCGAAAAAGCCTTGGCCTACATGGACCTTCAGGCCAATATGCCGATGCGGGACATCGCGGTGGACACGGTGTTCGTCGGTTCCTGCACCAACGGGCGGATCGAGGATCTGCGCGTGGTGGCCGATGTACTGCGTGGTCGCAAGATCGCCGACGGAGTGCGGATGCTGGTGGTGCCCGGGTCGATGGCAGTGCGTGCACAGGCCGAATCAGAGGGCCTGGGTGAGGTTTTCACCGCCGCGGGCGCGCAGTGGCGGCAGGCCGGCTGCTCGATGTGTCTGGGCATGAACCCGGATCAGCTGGCTCCGGGCGAGCGCAGCGCGTCCACGTCGAACCGGAATTTCGAAGGCCGTCAAGGCAAGGGCGGTCGCACCCACCTGGTGTCACCCGCCGTCGCCGCCGCCACCGCGGTGCGCGGCACCCTGTCCTCACCCGCTGACTTGAGCCCAGTTCTGAGCTAGGAGCACATCATCATGGAAGCTTTCCGCACCCACACCGGAATCGGCGTTCCGCTGCGCCGGTCGAACGTCGACACCGACCAGATCATCCCCGCGGTGTACCTGAAGCGGGTCACCCGAACGGGTTTCGAGGACGGACTGTTCGCCGGGTGGCGCACCGATCCGTCGTTCATCCTCAACCTCCCGCCGTTCGACCGGGGCTCGGTTCTGGTCGCCGGTCCCGACTTCGGCACCGGCTCCTCACGCGAGCATGCGGTGTGGGCGTTGATGGACTACGGATTCCGGGTCGTCATCTCGTCGCGTTTCGCAGATATTTTTCGCGGCAATTCAGGAAAGGCCGGATTACTCGCCGCGGAGGTCGCGCAGGACGATGTCGAGCTGCTCTGGAAGCTCATCGAGCAGAACCCGGGGCTGGAAATCACTGTGAATCTTCAAGATCGGAATTTGACCGCGGGAACGGTCGTGCTGCCCTTCAAGATTGACGATTACACCGCGTGGCGGTTGCTCGAAGGACTTGATGATATAGGCCTTACGCTGCGGAAACGCGACGAAATCGAGGCATACGAGCAGCGTCGACCGAGCTACAAACCCCGCACCCTGCCGGCCTGAACGAGCTGCTCCGCGGGTGCCGTCCGACGGCCCGCGGAGCAGTTTCGGCACTCGGGCGCAGCTCGAATCCCTGCCCCCGCAGCAGGTTCGAAATACCTGTCAACCACCTCTCAAGTGGGCCAACCGGATTGCCGAAATCCGCTATAGCTATGCCCGAAACTGGGCGTGGCTCTTGGAAATCGGCGGGTACTGGGTTTACCGTGTGCATTAGTCGGTCCACCCAGGGCCACTGACATCGGAGGTTTTGGATGAACAAAGCAGAACTCATCGATGCCCTGACAGAGAAGTTGGGCACCGATCGTCGTCAGGCCACCGCGGCCGTCGAGCACATCGTGGACACCATCGTCCGCGCCGTGCACAAGGGCGAGAGCGTCACCATCACGGGCTTCGGCGTCTTCGAGCAGCGTCGCCGCGCTGCCCGCGTCGCGCGCAACCCGCGCACCGGTGAGACCGTCAAGGTGAAGCCGACGTCGGTTCCGGCGTTCCGCCCGGGCGCGCAGTTCAAGGCTGTTGTGTCTGGTGCGCAGCGTCTTTCGGCTGAAGGTCCCGCGGTGAAGCGCGGCGCGACCGCAGCTCCGGCCAAGCGTGGTGCCGCCAAGAAGGCTGCCCCCGCGAAGAAGGCCGCTCCGGCCAAGAAGGCCGCCGCCACCAAGGCTCCGGCCAAGAAGGCCGCGGCACCGGCCAAGAAGGCCGCTCCCGCGAAGAAGGTCGCTCCGGCCAAGAAGGCCGCCGCCACCAAGGCTCCGGCCAAGAAGGCTGCGGCTCCGGCCAAGAAGGCTGCGGCTCCGGCCAAGAAGGCTGCGCCCGCCAAGAAGGCTGCGGCTCCGGCCAAGAAGGCTGCGCCCGCCAAGAAGGCTGCGCCCGCCAAGAAGGCTGCTCCGGCTAAGAAGGCTGCGCCCGCCAAGAAGGGTCGCCGCTAAGCCCTACCGATAGGTCCGACTCGGACACGCCGTGGATCCTGCGATCCACGGCGTGTCTGTGTGTGGGGTGGGGCCGCCTGAACGGGCTGGCCGCTAGAGTTTTGTCGGTAATGGGCTGCCGATGTGGTCCGCGGCGATCAGTGCGTCACCGTGCAGCGTCATCACCCACATGCTGCCCTTGCGATTACGCGATTTGTCCGGCCGGATACCACTGCGGTCGCACCACCACGAAATCAGGCCCGGGATCACCTTGCCCTGCGTACAGATGACGGGGACTGTTTCGTCGTTGCTTTTCGCGGCAATCTTCAGCACCCGTTTCCGTGCCGCATCGGCGTCGGCCGCATAGGCCTCTTCAGTGAGCGTCGGCTCGTCCCGGATCTGGACACCGAGCTCCTGTGCCAGCGGTTCCATGGTCTGGTGGCACCGGGTCCGCGATGCCGCGTAGATGTCACTGGCGCCGAAGGCGAGCAGTTGGCCGACAAGCGATTCCGCTTGTGCCCGGCCCTTCATGTCGAGCGGTCGCAGCTGATCGTCACCCTTGTACCGGGCCTTGCGCCCCGCGGTGGCGTGCCGCACGATCAGCACCGTGTGGGTGTCGGCAGGTCGACGGATGAAGCGCCGCAGTACCTTTCGATCATGCGGGTACTGCAGCCGGAGCATGGCGTCGGCAACCGGTAGCCAATCGAGCTTGTCCACCTCGGCGTTGGGGCTGAACCCACCACCGGTCGTGCGCGCCGCCCAGTAGCGGACCTTCTTGGTGCCGTACTCCAGGGGATAGCTGACGGACGCCAGCCGCCGGCCCAGTACCGACTCATAGCCGGTCTCCTCCAGGATTTCGCGCACGGCGGTAACCGGTTCGGTCTCACCGGGATCCACTTTGCCCTTGGGGAGTGACCAGTCGTCGTAACGCGGGCGGTGGACGACGGCGATCAGCGGATCTCCGGATTCGCCGGGGCGCCACAACACCGCCCCGGCCGCGAACACCGGCGTCTCGGGGGTGTCGTGCGCCGTCTTGTTCGGCACCTGTGCTCCTGGGTGTGGTTGTCGGGATCAGGTTTTCGCGGTGCGCGACGTGCCGGGCGAAACTAGGGTGTCCGGTGCCGCTCCATGATCGACACTTGGTGATCCCGCACCTTCTCGCCTTCCCGTGGCAACGCCGTCCAGTGCCCGTCGGGACCCAGCTCCCAGCAGCGGGTGGCCGGATCCATCGTCGAATCGAACATCCCGTTCAGTTCCTCGGTGAGCCTCGGATCCTTCACCTGTGCCATCACCTCGACGCGACGGTCGAGATTACGATGCATCATGTCGGCGCTGCCGATCCAGAATTCATTGATGGCGTTGAAGTGAATAATCCGTGAATGCTCAAGGAAGCGGCCGAGAATCGAGCGCACCACGATGTTCTCGGAGAACCCCGCGACACCCGGACGCAGCGCGCAGATGCCGCGCACGACCACCTCGACGCGGACGCCGGCCTGCGACGCCCGGTACAGCGCGTCGATGACCTGTTCGTCGACCAGAGCGTTCATCTTCATCCGGATGCGGCCGTCGCCGCCGGCCCGTTTGGCTTCGATTTCGCGCTCGATGCGCTCGATGATGCCGCGCCTCACGCTGTGCGGGGCGACCAGCAGGTTGCGGTAGGACACCTTGCGCGAGTACCCGGTCAGCGAGTTGAACAGGTCGGTGAGGTCGGCGCCGATCTCGGGTGCGGCGGTGAGTAGGCCCACATCTTCGTACAGGCGCGCGGTTTTCGGGTTGTAGTTGCCGGTGCCGATGTGGCAGTAACGTCGGATGGTCGAGCCCTCACGTCGCACCACCAGCGCCGTCTTGCAGTGCGTCTTGAGCCCGATGAGCCCGTACACCACATGCACGCCCGCCTGCTCCAGCGCACGGGCCCACTTGATGTTGGCCTGCTCGTCGAACCGGGCCTTGATCTCGACCAGCGCCACCACCTGCTTGCCGGCCTCGGCGGCGTCGATCAGCGCGTTGACGATCGGGGAATCACCGGAGGTCCGGTACAGCGTCTGCTTGATGGCCAGCACATTCGGATCGGCGGCGGCCTGCTCGATGAAGCGTTGCACCGTGGTGGAGAACGAGTCGTACGGGTGGTGCACCAGGACGTCGCCGTCTCGCAGCGTCGCGAAGATGCTCTTCGGGGTTTCCCGCTCGCCGAACGCCGGGGGAGTGCTCGGCACGAACGGCCGGTCCTTCAGATCTGGCCGGTCGACGCCGTAGACCTGCCACAACGACGAAAGGTCCAGCAGCCCGGGAACTTCGATGACGTCGCCCGGGTGCACGTCCAGCTCGCGAAGGAGCAGGTCGAGCATGTTCTCGGTCATGTCGGTGGCGACTTCGAGACGCACCGGGGAGCCGAACCGGCGGCGCGCCAGTTCGCGTTCCAGTGCCTGCAGCAGGTCCTCGTCGCGGTCCTCTTCGACTTCGAAGTCGGCGTTGCGGGTGATCCGGAATGCGTGATGCTCGACGATCTCCAGCCCCGGGAACAGCACCGGCAGGAACGCGGAGATGAGTTCCTCCATGGGCAGGAACCGCACCCGCGGTTTGACGCCGTCGGCCGTCGCGCCGGGCTCGTGCAACTCCACGAACCGATCGACGTTGTCCGGCACCTTGATTCGGGCGAAGTGCTGGGTGCCGTCCTCGGGATTGCGCACCGTGATGGCGAGGTTGATGCTCAGGCCGCTGACGAACGGGAACGGGTGCGCCGGGTCAACGGCCAGCGGTGTCAGCACCGGGAACACCTGATCGTGGAAATACGTGGACAGCTTGGACTGCTCGCTCTCGTCGAGCTCGCTCCAGTTCACGATGGTGATGCCCTGCTCGGCCAGCGCCGGACGGACCGATTCACCGAACACCGCGGCCTGCCGGGACGAGATCTGCTGGGTGCGTTCACCGATCCGACGCAACTGCTCGCGCGGGGACAACCCGTCCGCCGACCGCACCGAAAGGCCGGTCTCGTCACGGCGCTTCAGCCCGGCGACCCGAACCATGTAGAACTCATCGAGATTCGACGCGAAGATCGCCAGAAACTTGGCCTGCTCCAACAGCGGCAGCGACCGGTCGGCAGCGAGCGCCAACACCCGGGCGTTGAAGTCCAGCCAGCTCAGCTCACGGTTGAGGTAGCGGTCATCGGGTAGCGCGCCGTCAGTCGGATCCGCGGTGGCCGCGGGCAGCGGCTCCGGCTCGGAGTCGACAGCCGCCCGCGCAGGCGGGCCGTTGACTGAGGTCAGCTCGGGCTGCATCGATCGGGTGTCGGCTTCGCTCACCCAGACGATCATTCCCTATCGGCAGGGTGCGGGCCACATGGTTGGTGATCCTGGACCGTCAGACCGGGCGTCTGCCCTCACCGCAGGGCGCCGACGATCCGGGTCGTCGCGGGACCCACGCCGAGCCCGCGCGCCGTCTCCAGATCGTCCGGGGTGTCGATGTCGCAGCGCAGTCCCGGCCATTCGCCCGACAGTTCCACCGCACCCGAATCGGCATGGCGCCGTGCGGAATCGACACCGAACTCCGGGCCGAGCGGGGCGCCGAAGGCGAACAGTGCCGCAGTGCCGGTGCGGTGCCGGTCAGCGATGAAACTGCGGGCATGCCGACTGGCCCCGGCGATGGCGTCGGCCAGTTCCGCCGTGCGCAGCGCGGGCAGGTCGCCCTGCAATACCGCGATGTTCGTCACCCGGTCCCGCAAAGCCAGCTCCGTGGCGGCGAGCGCGTTGTTCAGCGGATCGGGGTGGCCGGCCGGCGTGGGGTCCAGCAGGACATCGGCGCCGAGCTCGCGTACCGCGGCGGCGGCGTCCGCATCCGGGGTGACGACGGTCACGGAACCCACGGCCGGCACCGCCAATGCGGCGGTGATGGTGTCGAGGAGCATCGCCAGGACCACCCGCTCGCGCAGATCGCCGACGAAAACCGGGGCCAGTCGGGTCTTCGCCGCGGCCAGCCTTTTCACCGCGATGATCAACCCGATATCGGCGGCACCGCCGGCCGTCTCCGCACTCGGGTCGCCGCTCATGACCGCCATACTGCCAAAGCCCCGGCGGGGCTAGTGTTGACGCCGTGGTGGAGGCAGCGGTGATGGGTGCCGGCGCGTGGGGGACGGCACTGGCGAAAGTCCTGGCGGATGCGGGCAGCAATGTGAGGCTGTGGGCGCGCAGCGCCGAGGTGGCACGCGAGATCAACGAGACCCACCGGAACTCGAAATATCTCGGTGACCGGGAGCTCCCGGCGTCCATCAAGGCAACCGCGGACCCCGCCGAGGCGCTGACGGGTGCGTGCACCGTGCTGTTGGCGGTGCCGTCCCAGACACTGCGCACCAACCTGAGTGACTGGACCGGATATCTCGGTGCCGACAGCACGTTGGTCAGCGTGGCCAAGGGCATCGAACTCGACAGCCTGTTGCGCATGAGCCAGGTCATCGTCCAGGTGACGGGCGCCGATCCGAGCCGGGTCGCCGTGCTCAGCGGGCCCAACCTGGCCAGCGAAGTGGTCGACGAGCAGCCCGCCGCCACCCTCATCGCGTGCACCGATTCGGGACGTGCGGTGGCCTTGCAGCGCGCGTTCGCGACCGGCTACTTCCGGCCCTACACCAACGCCGACGTGATCGGCGCCGAGATCGGCGGCGCCTGCAAGAACGTCATCGCGCTGGCCTGCGGGATGGCGGCGGGTGCCGGGTTCGGTGAGAACACCGCGGCCGCGATCATCACCCGCGGCCTGGCCGAGATCATGCGATTGGGAATTGCCCTCGGCGCCAAGGGGGTAACGCTGGCCGGGCTGGCCGGCGTCGGCGATCTGGTCGCCACCTGCACGTCGCCACAGTCCCGGAACCGGACGTTCGGTGAGCGTCTGGCTCGCGGCGGCACCATCGAGTCGGCGCTGGCCGCGGCCGGCGGCAAGGTCGCCGAGGGCGTCACGTCCTGCCAGTCGGTGCTGGCGCTGGCCGAGAGCTACGATGTCGAGATGCCGCTGACCGACGCGGTGAACCGGGTGTGCCACAAGGGGTTATCGGTGGACCAGGCGTTCGCGCTGTTGCTCGGCCGCAGCACCAAGCCGGAGTGACCGGTGGACGGCCAGCTCGGCGATTCCACCCGTAGCGTCAAAGCGACTGCATCGCAACGGGTTCCGGGACAGCCGGTGGCGCCGCCACCGGTTCCGGTGGCGGCCTATCACCTGTCCGACGACGAATCCGACGGTCTGGACTTCTACGGCCGCAACTCCAATCCAGCCTGGCGCCAACTGGAATCGGCCCTGGCGGAACTGGAAGGCGCCATCGCGGCGCTGACATTCTCGTCGGGGATGGCCGCCGTTTCGTCCGCGCTGCGGGTGCTGGCGACCCCCGGGACCACCCTGGTGGTCCCCGCCGACGGCTATTACCAGGTACGTAGGTACGCGGCCGAGCATCTCGCCGGCCGCGGCGTCACCGTCGTCGAGGCGAGCGCGGCGGACATCTGTGACGTAGCCGAGCACATCTCGCAAGCCGACGTCGTGGTCGCCGAATCTCCGGTCAACCCGACGTTGGACGTCGTCGACCTGCACCGGTTGTCGACGATCTGCCGGTCCCGCGGCGCGACCCTGGTGGTGGACAACACCGCCGCGACCCCGCTCGGTCAGCAGCCACTGTCGCTCGGCGCCGATCTGGTGGTGGCCAGCGCGACCAAGGGGTTGTCCGGGCACAGCGATCTGCTGGCGGGCTACGTCGCCGGATGCCATCGGGAATTGATGGCCGCCATCGAGCGCGAGCGGCTGCTGTCCGGCGCGATTCTCGGGCACTTCGAGGCCTGGCTGGCCCTGCGCAGCCTGGGCACCGCCGGTCTGCGATTCGAGCGGCAGTGCGGCAACGCCCTCGCGCTCGCCATGGCGCTCGATGCCCATCCCGCCGTCCGGGCCGTCCGCTATCCCGGGCTGCCGACCGACCCCGCACACGCGGTGGCCCGGGATCAGATGAGGCGTTTCGGCGGTCTGGTCTCGATCGAGCTCGCGGACGCCGCCGCCGTGCACGACCTGGTCAACCGCAGTCAGCTGCTGGTCGCCGCCACCAGTTTCGGTGGCATCCACACCTCGGTCGACCGGCGCGCACGCTGGGGCGACGCGGTGCCGCCGGGGTTCGCGCGGATATCGCTCGGCATCGAGGACGCCGACGACCTCCTGGCCGACATCACGGGTGCGCTCGGGTAGTCAAGCGCACCCGCGATGGTGACCGCCGCGACACCGGAGTGCCGATCGACGTTGGTGAGGGCTAGCCTCTCTAGGTTGTGACTGCCCCTCATTCCTCAGGAGCCGCCGGCCGTACCCGGGTCGCCGTCGTTTACGGCGGACGCAGTTCGGAGCACGCCATCTCCTGTGTTTCGGCCGGAAGCATCCTGCGCAACCTGGATCCGGCCCGCTACGAGGTCGTCGCCATCGGTATCACCCCGGAAGGGTCGTGGGTGCTCGGCGACGGGCGTCCGGAGACTCTCGCCATCACCGACGGGCAGCTGCCCGGCGTCACCACCGCGTCCGGCACCGCGCTGACGCTGGCCGCCGATCCGAACCGCCGCGGCGAACTGCTGTCGCTGCAGGACGGTGTCGCGCAGGTCCTGACGGCCGTCGACGTCGTCTTCCCGGTCCTGCATGGCCCGTACGGCGAGGACGGCACCATCCAGGGTCTGCTGGAACTGGCCGGCGTGCCGTATGTCGGTGCGGGTGTGCTGGCCAGCGCGGCCGGGATGGACAAGGAATTCACCAAGAAACTGTTGGCTGCCGACGGTCTGCCGATCGGCGACCAGGTGGTGCTGCGGCCGCGCGATGTGACGCTGAGCCTGGACGACCGTGAGCGCCTGGGTCTGCCGGTGTTCGTCAAGCCGGCTCGCGGTGGATCGTCGATCGGCGTGAGCCGGGTCGCTTCGTGGGACGAGCTGGATCAGGCCATCGCCTATGCGCGCCAACATGATCCGAAGGTGATCGTCGAAGCCGCGATGCCGGGCCGGGAGGTGGAATGCGGGGTGCTGGAGTACCCCGACGGCCGCGTCGTGGCCAGCGAGCTGGGCGAGATTCGTGTGGGTGGCGGGTTCTATGACTTCGCCACCAAGTACCTCGAGGACGCCGCCGAGCTGGACGTGCCGGCCAAGGTCGATGACGAAACCGCCGACGAGATAAGACAATTGGCCATTCGTGCGTTCAAGGCGCTGGACTGCCAGGGCCTGGCCCGGGTCGACTTCTTCCTGACCGAGAACGGGCCGGTGATCAACGAGATCAACACCATGCCCGGCTTCACCACCATCTCGATGTACCCGCAGATGTGGGCCGCCAGCGGTGTCGACTACGCCACCTTGCTGAGCGTCATGGTGGATACGGCGGTCGGACGGGGGACCGGCCTGCGCTAGCGGGCCGGCGCCGGGTCCAGCGGGCGGGCCGGCATCACCTTCTCGATGAGCTCGGAGACGGTCTGGATCGGCGTCGGACCGGAACCCTGCGGCAGCGTCAGCGCCACGTAAGTCGCCTGCGTGCCGTGGTCGACGGCGTACCAGGTGCTGGCGCTCGGGCCGCTGGCTTCGAACCACGACACCGCGTTCACCATCTGCAGGGGTGCGCCGACCACGAAACCGTCGGGACGCTCGACACCGCAGCGCAGCACGACGGTGTCGATACCGGTCGGTCCCAGCCAGGCGGCGGCACCCGTAGGGGCCGGGACGGCGAGTGTCGCCCGCCGGAAGTCGCCCATGGTGTCCGGCAGCGCCGCCAGTAGTGCGCGGCACTGCTCGCTGTCGGCCTGCGGCGCCGGGGCGTCGGCCAGCGGGAGGGCAACTGGCTTGTCGGCCGGCGCCTGACGCAGCGCCGCGTACGCGAGCAACCCGATGATCGCCGCGACCGCCACCACGATGGCCGCGATGATGGCGCCGCGGGGCGGGCCATCCAGATCATCGAGGTCACCAGGTTCGGTCATGACGGCAACTCTAGAGCGCCGGTCGCCCCGACAGGCCGACGGCGGTCGGCCTGCATCATCGCCTTGCCGCATTCTCCCCCGCAAGCGGGAGGTACCCCCACAACGCGGCTCGTGCCTCGCCGCTTGATCGTCGTGCGGCCTAGACTCCACCACCATGAGCAGCGCCGAATCCGGGGAGACCCTGGCGGAGCTCGGCGAGTTCGCGGTGATCGGGCGCTTGACCGCCCGCCGTACCCAGCCCGCCGAGGTCGTCGTCGGTCCAGGTGACGACGCCGCGCTCGTATCCGTGCCCGACGGCCGGGCCGTGGTGTCCACCGACATGCTGGTGGAGGGTCGCCATTTTCGCCGGGACTGGTCCACGCCGCATGACGTGGGGCGCAAGGCGATTGCGCAGAATGCCGCGGATATCGAGGCCATGGGCGGACGGGCGTATGCGTTCGTCGTCGGCTTCGGGGCGCCGGTCGACACCACGGCCGCGGACGCGCAGCAGCTATCGGACGGAATGTGGTCCGAGGTAACGAGATTCGGCGCCGGCATCGTCGGCGGCGACCTGGTTGCGGCGCCGCAGTGGGTGATCTCGGTGACCGTGCTCGGGGATCTGGGCGGCCGTCCGCCGATACTGCTGTCCGGCGCGCAACCGGGGGACACCGTCGCGGTGGTCGGTGACCTGGGTTGGTCCGGTGCTGGATATGCCCTGTGGCACACAGGTATCCATGAATTCGACGAGCTGCGCCGACGACATCTGGTGCCGCGCGTGCGGTACGGGCAGGGGGCGGCTGCTGCAGCCGCGGGCGCGACGTCGCTGACGGACGTGTCCGACGGATTGGTCGCCGACCTCGGCCACATCGCGGCGGCCTCCGGCGTGGCCGTCGACCTGTCGACGGCGGCGCTCGAGGCCGACGTGGCGACGCTGACGCCGGCGGCCGCGATGGTCGGCGGCGACGCCCGCTCCTGGGTGCTCGGCGGCGGCGAGGACCACGTGCTGGTCGGCACCTTCGGTGGCGCACTGCCGGACGGGTGGCGGGCCATCGGGACCGTCCTGCCCGGTGCGCCGCGGGTGACCCTCGACGGCGCGTCGTGGGATGGAGTCGGCGGATGGGAATCGTTCGGTCAGTAGGGTGGCTACCCGTGAGATCTCAGGTGCCCGCATGACCGCCCGCCCGCTACCGGAACTGGTAGAGCCCGGCTGGGCCAGCGCGCTCGAACCGGTCGCCGAGCAGGTCGCCGCGATGGGTGAGTTTCTGCGCGCCGAGAACGCGGCCGGCCACGGCTACCTGCCGGCGGGGGAGAATGTGTTGCGCGCCTTTACCTTCCCGTTCGACGAGGTGCGGGTGCTGATCGTGGGGCAGGACCCCTATCCGACCCCGGGACACGCCGTCGGGCTGAGCTTCTCGGTGGCTCCCGAGGTTCGTCCGTTGCCGCGCAGCCTGTCCAACATCTTCACCGAGTACACCGCCGACCTCGGCTACGAGCCACCCGGTTGCGGTGACCTGAGCCCGTGGTCGAAGCAGGGCGTCATGATGTTGAACAGGGTGCTGACGGTGCGGCCGGGCAATCCGGCGTCGCACCGTGGAAAAGGCTGGGAGGCCGTCACCGAGTGCGCCATCAAGGCGCTGATCGCGCGGCCCCAGCCGCTCGTGGCGGTGCTGTGGGGGCGGGACGCGCAGACCCTCAAGCCCATGCTCACAGGCGAGCGGTGCGCGAGCATCGAGTCGGTGCACCCGTCGCCGTTGTCGGCGTCCCGCGGCTTCTTCGGGTCTCGTCCGTTCAGCCGGGCCAACGAGCTGCTGACGGGTCTCGGCGCGGACCCCATCGACTGGCGCCTGCCCTGATTCTTCTGCTTCGTGCGAACGTGCGTTGCTGTGCGCCGCCACGCCGATGTGGCGTGCACTCAGCGGCCGGTCGCGCGGGCCTCGAAGTCGGGCTGAAGACACACGAAAGCGCTGCGCGGGTTTCGCGCAGCGCTTAGGTGTACAGCTTCAGTTGTACGCGGAAGCAATCGGCCCCGGGGTAGCCGAAACTAGCCGCGGGTGACCTTGCCGGCCTTGATGCAGGAGGTGCAGGCGTTGACACGCTTGCGGTTGCCACCCGGACGGTCGGCGGCACGCACGGTCTGGATGTTCGGATCCCAGCGGCGGTTGGTCCGACGGTGGGAGTGCGAGACGGACATACCGAAGCCCGGTCCCTTTCCGCAGATGTCGCACACGGCGGCCATGAAGAACTCCTCGAAAATCAGTACTTGGGGTCTGAGTCCGACGGCCACAGACTTGCGCGGCGCGAACAGACAACCTGACCAGGATACCGGGCGTCCTGACGATCACCAAAATGGGTCTGGTGGCAGGGGTTCCATGGGAGTTGGTCAGCAGATTTGTCGGGGCCAGTGGCTAGGCTGACGGGCACCGAGGGGTACAGGGCGGGCGACTGGAGAGTCGGGGTGAACCCGGGTAGGCGCGATGGAGGTCACATGTCAGCTGACGTGGGTGGCACACCCCGTCCGCTGGATGGGATCGCGCTACGTGACTGGGCTCACACCGCGGTTCTGCATCTGATCGCCCACACCGATGAGATCAACCGGCTGAACGTCTACCCGGTCGCCGATTCCGACACCGGTACCAACATGTTGTTCACCATGCGCGCCGCCGCCGCACAGGCCGACGAGGCCGTGAAGGCGGCGGGCAACGACGTGGTGGCGGTGTCGGCCGCGGTATCGGCCGGGGCGTTACGCGGTGCCCGGGGTAATTCCGGGGTGATCCTGTCGCAGATTCTGCGGGGCATCGCAGACGTCACCGCTGAGGCCGCGCTGCAACGCGGCGAGGACAGGGAGTGTGGCGAGATCACCACGCCGGTCTTCACAGCGGCCCTCCATCATGCCCAGGTCCTCGCGGTCGCGTCGGTAGGGCAGACGGTGCCGGGGACCATCGTGTCGGTGCTGCAGGCAGCCGCATTGGAAGCCGAGAACCAGAACGGCGTGACCGACCTGGCGACCATGGTGGCCGCGGTCTCGGATGCCGCGGCGGTAGCGCTCGAGCGCACCCCCGATCAGCTCGACGTGTTGGCCGAAGCGGGTGTCGTGGATGCCGGCGGACGCGGGTTACTGGTCCTGCTCGACGCGCTGACCGCGACGCTGTCGGGTGCCTCGGCCCCGCGGCCCCAGTACCAGCCGGGTGCCGCGCACCCGCGCACGGACCACGACCACGGGCATCTTGAGATCAACGGCGCACCACCACAATTCGAGGTGATGTACCTGCTGGGTGACTGCCACCCGGACAGCGTCGAAGTGCTGCGCGCCCGGTTGCTGCGGCTGGGTGAATCAGTGGCCATCGCCGCCGCGATCGCGGGTATCCAGTACAGCGTGCACGTGCATGCCGACGATGCCGGCGCCGCGATCGAGGCCGCCCTCGACCTGGGCACTGTCAGCAGAATTCAGGTCACCGCGCTGATCGGGGCCGCCGGTGCCCGGCCGTCGGGCGGCTGGAGCCGGGACCGCGCCGTGCTGGCGATCGTCGACGGCGACGGTGCGGGGGAGTTGTTCGGCGGTGAAGGCGCGCACGTGCTGCGGCCGGACGGCGGGCCCGTCAGCGCACAGCAGTTCCTGGCCGGGCTGGTCGGCACCGGCGCCGCCCAGATCATGGTGCTGCCCAACGGTTTTCTCGCTGCCGAGGAGCTGGTGGCCGGCTGCGCCACGGCGATCAGCTGGGGCATGGACGTGGTGCCGGTACCGGCCGGGTCCATGGTGCAGGGATTGGCGGCGCTGGCCGTGCACGACCCCACGCGTCAGGCCGTCGACGACGGGTACACCATGGCACGCGCGGCGGCAGGTGCTCGGCACGGATCGGTGCGGATCGCCACCGAGGCGGCGTTGACCTGGGCCGGTAGATGTCGTCCCGGCGACGGTCTGGGCATCGCCGGTGACGAGGTACTGATCGTCGGCCACGATCTGGTGAGTGCGGCCAGCGGGCTGATCGACCTGTTGCTGTCCTCAGGCGGAGAATTGGTAACGGTCCTGACCGGCGCGGGGGTCGACGCCGAGGTGGGCGCCGCGCTGGCCGAACATGTGCGCCAGGAACATCTGGCTGCTGAGCTGGTGACCTATCACACCGGTCACCGTGGGGATGCGTTACTGATCGGGGTGGAGTAGCGGTGGTCGCGCTGACCGACTCGCTGGTGCACGTACTGGGCGCCAAATCCGCTGCGCCACTGGAAGAATTCTTCGGGATCCGCACCGTCAACGATCTGCTGCGGCACTATCCGCGCAAGTACAGCCAGGGTATGACGGTGCTCGGCGAGGACACCGAATTGCCGGAGGAAGGCGACCACGTCACGTTCGTCGACGTCATCACCAAGGCCGAGACGCGCTGGACCAATCGGGCGCCCAAGCGCGAATACCTGGTGGTCACCCTCGGCAACCGTAATCCGAAGGTCACCGCAACCTTTTTCAACGCCAAATTTCTCAAGAAATCCCTCGTCGAGGGCACCCGGGTGATGTTGTCGGGTGTCGTCGGATTCTACGGGCGCACAATGCAATTGACGCATCCCGCGCATCTGGTCCTCAATTCGGGTGCGGGCCGCACGTTCGGCTCGCCGGCGCTGAAGAAGATCGCCGACGCCTCCGAGAAAATGCATGGCGAACTGCAGATGTCGGCTTTCGAGCGGGAGTTCTTCCCGATCTACTCGGCCTGCGCCAAGGTGCAGAGCTGGGACATCTACGCCTGCATCCTGCAGGTGCTCGCCGTGCTGGACCCGGTGCCCGACCCGCTGCCGGAATCGATTCGGGTGCAACGCGGTCTGATCTCCGAGGATCAGGCGCTGCGCGACATCCACCTCGGTGAGCGGGAAGCGGACCGCGAACAAGCCAGGGAGCGACTGACTTTCGATGAGGCCGCCGGCCTGCAGTGGGCGCTGGCCGCCCGTCGGCACAGCGCACAGTCGCAATCCGGCCCGGCGGCGCCGCCGAGGGACGACGGTCTGGCCGTCGCGCTGCGCGACCGGTTGCCGTTCGAATTGACGGCGGGCCAACGTGATGTGCTCGAGGTGCTGTCGGCCGAGCTGTCCGAGTCCCGGCCCATGAACCGGATGTTGCAGGGCGAGGTCGGCTCGGGCAAGACCATCGTCTCGGTGCTGGCCATGCTGCAGATGGTCGATGCCGGCTACCAGTGCGCGCTGCTCGCGCCGACGGAGGTGCTTGCCGTGCAACATGCCCGGTCGGTTCGCGACGTCCTCGGGCCGCTGGCCATGGCGGGCCAGCTCGGCGCACCAGACAACGCGACCTCGGTGGCCCTGCTCACCGGATCCATGACGGCACAACAGAAGCGCCAGGTGCGTGAGGAAGTGTCGAGCGGCCGGGCCGGCATCGTCATCGGCACTCACGCCCTACTGCAGGACGCCGTGGAATTCGACCGGCTCGGCATGGTTGTGGTCGACGAGCAGCACCGGTTCGGTGTCGAACAGCGAGATCGGTTGCGTGCCAAGGCCCCTGACGGTCTGACACCGCATCTGTTGGTGATGACGGCCACCCCGATCCCGCGCACCGTCGCGCTGACCGTGTACGGCGATCTGGAGACCTCGACCATGCGGGAACTACCGCGGGGCCGCCAGCCGATCGACACCAAGACCATCTTCGTGTCGCAGAAACCGGCGTGGCTCGACCGGGCGTGGGCCCGCATCCGTGAGGAGGTCCAAGCGGGGCGGCAGGCCTACGTGGTGGCGTCGCGGATCGACGAGAACGACAAGCAGACCGAAAGCAAAGAGGCCGGACCGCCGCCGGTGACCGTCGTCGAGCTGTACGACAAGCTGCGCACCGGGCCGCTGAGCGGGCTGAAGCTGGGGCTCATGCACGGCCGGCTGCCCGGTGACGAGAAAGATGCCATCATGTCGGCCTTCCGGGCCGGGCAGATCGATGTGCTGGTGTGCACCACGGTGATCGAGGTTGGTGTCGACGTGCCCAACTCGACGGTCATGGTGGTGATGGACGCGGACCGCTTCGGGATCAGCCAGCTGCACCAGCTGCGGGGTCGCATCGGTCGCGGCTCGCACGCCAGCCTCTGCCTGCTCGCGACCAAGCTGCCGGAGGGCTCGAAGGCCGGCGCCCGGCTGCAGGCGGTAGCCGGCACCCTCGACGGTTTCGAATTGGCCGACCTGGACCTGCAGGAACGTCGCGAGGGCGATGTGCTGGGGCTCAATCAGTCCGGACGGGCCGGGTATCTGCGGTTCCTGTCGCTGGCCGACCATCAGGAAGTCATCGAGTCGGCGCGCACGTTCTGCCAGGCGGCCTACGCGCAGAATCCGGACGATCCGGGGATGTCCGCGCTCGCCGCCCAATTCGTCGACACCGATCGCGTCGAGTACCTGGACAAGGCGTGACCAGGCGAGCGAAGCGACGGGAGCTCTGGTGAAGCGCCTGCTGTGGCTGATGGCGGCGGTGGTGCTGGCGGTGGTCGTGGCCGTCCAGGTCGGTACGGCCGACGAACCCGCAGCGGTCGCCGACGGCCCTGACGGCGCCGTCACACCGACCGTCGCCCCCGGTACCGACATCCTGGCCGGAGTGGCTGTCATCCCGCGGCGCATGCGTGACCCCAACTACCGGCGCGCGGCGTTCGGCGAGCCCTGGACCGACGACAACTCGGCGCCCGACGGCCACAACGGCTGCGACACCCGCAACGACATCCTGAACCGCGATCTCACGGACAAGACCATCGTGTCGCTCAAGCGCTGCCCGCAGGCTGTGAAAACGGGAGTGCTGCGCGACCCGTATACCAACGACACCATCGCCTTCACGCGTGGCAACCAGGTCGGCGCGGCGGTGCAGATCGACCACCTCGTGCCGCTGGCACTGGCCTGGGACCTGGGGGCCCGGGACTGGCCACAGGACCAGCGGGTGCGTTTCGCCAACGACCCGGCGAATCTCCTCGCCGTGTCCGGGAAATCGAACCAGGACAAAGGGGACAAGCAGCCGTCGGATTGGATGCCGCCCAACCACGGGTTCTGGTGCCAGTACGCGGTGCAGTACATCGCGGTGCTGCGCGGCTACGGACTCCCGGTCGATGAGCCGTCGGTGCCTGTTCTCCGCGATGCCGCCGCGACCTGCCCGACAGGTTAGGCGCCGACAGCGCAGTTCTCCGGCAGCGATCGCCAGAACAGAATGAAATCTTCGGGCTTTTGTTGCCCACGGGATGACTCTGCACGAAAACAGGTGCTGATTTGTTTGCTGAAAGACCGCTGGATGGCGGCACCGCTAATTCGGGCCTGTCCTAGTCGATTGCGCAGAGTATTGGTTGCCGAGCTAATACATCCCGGCAACCAATACCTGGCCGCAGCATTGTGGCGAACGCGGCGAAATTACTGATAGCGGCTACCTGAATTCCGCCGACAGAATGGCGCCATTGAGTAATCGGCCGTATTGACCGCGCTCGGATATCGAATTCGCGCCTAAGCGCTGTCAGTGACGCCCAAAAAAACCTCCGATGGTCAACAACGTGCCGTTGAGGTCGCCCGCGAGGGTATTGGTGGTGCCGTTGAGGTCGCCGGCGAGGGTGTGGGTGGTGCCGTCGAGGTCGCCGGCGAGGGTATTGGTGGTGCCGTTGAGGTCGCCGGCGAGGGTGTGGGTGGTGCCGTCGAGGTCGCCGGCGAGGGTGTGGGTGGTGCCGTCGAGTGCGCCGGCCACGGTCTTGACCGTGCCGTCCAGTGCACCCGCGATGCCGGATACCGGGCTGGCCGCCGCTGCTGCCTTCGGCGTGGCTGCAAGTGCCTTAGGCGTGGCTGCTACTGCCTTGGGCGTGGCTGCTACTGCCTTGGGGGTGGTAGCAGCGGCTGCTTTCGGCGTTGATTTGGCCGCGCCGGCCTTGGCTGTCGTGCTGTGGGTGGTGCTTCCCGAATGGGAGGTGTCGGCATAGGCCGTGCCGGTCGCGCCCGAAACTATTAATGCGCCGAGCCCCATTGTTGCGGCGCCCAACGCCAAGCGCTTGGAGATGCCGGCAATTGTCGGTATCGTTAATTCTGAGGTGCTACCAAATAGACGAGCCATTTCCTTGAACCCCCTACTTTTAGGCTGCGTGGTCGCGTCGGATTGTGTGGACGCAATATCAAATTAACGCACCAGCGGTAATAGGGGGATAGTTAACACAAATGAATTGCTGCGAGTTGTTCGACAATTGACACATGCGACGCACTGGACACATCTGTGACAGCCAAGCGAGGGCGGGCTCCGTCGCTACCCGAACGCGTTCGTGCTAAACACAAATGGTCGTCCTCCCGATGGGAGAACGACCATTTGTGTCTGAGTAGGAACCGCAGGCGGGCTAGACGCCCGTGTAGGTGGCGGGGTCCGGGCGGTACCGGGTGCCGTTGTCCAGACCGCTCAGGGCAGCCATGTGCTCGGCGGCCAGTTCGAACCCGAACACATCGAGGTTCTCGGCGATGCGCTCCGGCGACGACGAGCGCGGGATGACGGAGTTACCCAGCTGCAGACTCCAGCGGATCAGCACCTGGGCCGGCGTCTTGCTGTATTCGGCGGCGACGGACTGCACGGTCGGGTTGGTCAGCAGGTTGCCGACGCCCAGCGGGCTGTAGGCCTGGGTGACGATGCCGCGCTCGGCGTGCACCGCGCGCAGCGCCGCCTGGTTGAGCAGCGGGTGCAGTTCGATCTGGTTGACCACCGGGCTGACGTAGCTCAGGTCGATGATGGTGGACAGGTCCTCGTCGGTGAAGTTGCAGACGCCGATCGACTTGGCGCTGCCGTCGTTGTGCACCTTGATCAGTGCACCCCAGCTGTCCACGTACTTGCTGATGTCGCCGGCGGGCCAATGGATCATGTAGAGGTCCACGTACTCCATGCCGAGCTTGTCGAGGCTGACCTTGAGGGCGTCCTGGCCGGCCTGGAAGCCCTGGTCGGCGTTGGCCAGCTTGGTGGTGACGAAAATCTCGGCGCGCGGGATGCCCGACGCGGCGATGGCCCGGCCGACGGCTTCTTCGTTGCCGTAGACGGCTGCGGTGTCGATCAGCCGGATACCCATCTCGAGCGCAGCCGAGACGGCGCGCTCGGTCTCGGCGTCCGACAGCTCGGCGACACCGAGGCCGAGCGCCGGAATCGTGTTGTCGTCGTGGAGCGCCACATTGGGAATCTCTGCGGAGGCCATGTCACCTACCCTGTGAAGTTGAATGTTCGTGGATCCGGGCCCAGGCGGGTGCCGTTGTCGAGGGTCGCGATGGACGCGATGTCCGCTTCGCTCAGCTCGAAATCAAACACGTTGAAATTGCTCGCAATCCGCTCTGGGTTCACCGATTTCGGGATGACGATATTACCCAGCTGGAGATGCCACCTAATCAGGGCCTGTGCTGGCGTTTTTCCGTGGCGCTCGGCGATGGAGGTGACGGCCGGGTCCTGAAGCAGGGATCCTTGCCCCAGTGGGCTCCAGGCCTCGGTGGCGATGCCGTACCGGGCATGGGTCTCGCGCAGCTCCGCCTGTGGCAGGCGGGGATGGAGTTCGATCTGGTTGACGGCCGGCACGATCCCCGTCGCATCGATGAGCAGTTTCAGATGCTCGGGTTCGAAGTTGCTGACGCCGATCGCGCGGATCCGGCCCTGGTCACGCAGGTGAGCGAACGCCTTGAAGGTGTCGACGAACAGGTTTTGCGCGGGCGTCGGCCAGTGGATCAGGTAGAGGTCCAGGTAGTCGAGCCCCAACCGCGCCATGCTGGCGTCGAACGCGGCGAGGGTCTTCTCGTAGCCCTGTTCGGAGTTCCACAGCTTGGTGACGACGAAGATGTCTTCACGTGCGACATCGGACGCGGCGATGGCCTGGCCGACCTGGGTTTCGTTGAGGTAGGCCGCGGCGGTGTCGATATGTCGGTATCCGGCGTGCAATGCTGCCGTGACGGCGCGTTCGGTGTCCTCTGCAGGTGTCTGCCACACTCCGAGGCCGACCACCGGGATGGACGTACCGTCGTTGAGCATCAGCGTTGGATTCGGAACACCTGAAGGATCAGCCATGACCATGAGCATGCCAGGCGATGCTGTGCAGTCCGCGGCGACAAATCACGCCGAACTGGTCGGCCGGCCGGAGCATCCGGTCGCGGGCCGTCCCAGCCCGCTGCGCTTGACGGTCATGACCAAGATCGGCGGCGTCGCCCTTCGGCTGCTGCCCAAGATCCCTGACTGGCTGAAGCGGGTCCTGCTCTGCGGGCGCCGGGTCACCATCGACGGAAACACCCTCGACACCACCCTTCAGCTGATGCTGGCGGCGCAGAACGCGAGCGGCGCCGGTGGCCTGGTCGTCAGCAGCGACATCGACGTCGCGCGAAAGCAGTTGACCGCGCTGTCGCGGTACCTCGACCCGGCCATCGCCGTGACGACGACCGACTTCGCCATCCCCGGTCCCGTCGAGCCGCTGCGCGCGCGGCACTACCAGCCAGACGTCACCGGCCCCGCCCCGATGCTGGTCTTCTTCCACGGTGGCGGATTTGTCGTCGGCGGCATCGAGTCGCATGACGGTCTGTGCCGGCTGATCTGTCGTGACGCCGGAGTGCACGTCGTGTCCGTCGAATACCGGCTGGCTCCCGAGCACCCGGCTCCGGCCGCCTCCGATGACTGCTACGCCGCCTACCTCTGGTGTGTGGAGAACGCCGCGCGTCTGGGCGCGATCCCGGCGAAGATCGCGGTCGGCGGCGACAGTGCCGGCGGCAACCTGGCGGCCGTCGTGTCTCAGCTGGCCCGCGACAACCACAAGCCGCGGCCGGCGTTGCAGTTGCTGATCTATCCCGTGACCAACTTCGCCGGGGACACCCGGTCGAAGGTGCTGTTCGCCGACGGCTACTTCCTGAGCAAGATCGACATGGACTGGTTCCAGGCGAACTACCTGGCCGAGTCGGCGCTCGAGCCGTCGGACCCGCGGGTGTCGCCACTGTTGGCCGACGATCTGTCGGGGCTGCCGCCGGCGCTGGTGCTCACCGGTGGCTTCGACCCGTTGCGCGACGAGGGCGACGCCTACGCCGCGGCGCTGGCCGCCGCCGGGGTGCCGGTCGATCACCGCAGGTACGGCTCGCTGGTCCACGCGTTCGCGAATTTCTTCCCGCTCGGCGGCGATAGCGCGACGGCGACCGCGGACTTCGTCTCCGCATTTCGGGCTCACCTCACCCGCTGAGGCCCGGTCCGGCGGGCTTCGGCAGGGTTTTCCCGATGGCGTCGGTACCCTTGACGCCGTGCCGTCGAAATCGTCGAAGTCATCGAAGAACGCCAGCTACGACCTGAAGGCCGCGGACCGGAAGCGGGACTGGGTGGTCAAGGGCGGGCTGACCGCGCTGGTCATCGTTTTCGCGGTGGTCCTGGTGGCGTACATCGTCATGAACGGCAAGCCCAAAGCCGACCCACACAAGGTGCAGGCCGTCCAGATCGCGGCCAGCAACGTCGTCACCAACCCCGGCACCAAGGACCCGAAGGTCACCCTCTCGATCTACGAGGACTTTCTCTGCCCGGTGTGCGGCGTCTTCGAAAAGACGTACGGCCCCACCATCGCCAAGCTGATCGACAACGGCGACATCGCTGTCGACTACAACATCGTCTCGATCATCGGCCGTGGCGACCCGAAGTCGTACTCGACCCGCGCGGGAGCCATGGCGTACTGCGTCGCCGACGAGGACAAGACCGCGTTCCGGCGCTTCCATGAGGCGCTCTACAAGAACCAGCCCGAGGAAACCGCGGCCACTTTCCCGGACAACGCCAAACTGCTGGAGTACGCGCGCCAGTCCGGCGTCGCCGTCGGCCCGAACGACCCGCTCAGCAAGTGCGTCGAGAACGGCGTCTACACCGAGATGGTCAACAACATGGCCCGCAACGCGCAGATTCAGGGCACCCCGACCATCAAGATCAACGGCACCGAGACCAGCCTGGTCCCGAACGGTGACCCGGCCAGCCTGATCGAGAAGATCAAGGCCATCGCGCCCGACCTGCCGAACCTGGCCACGGCATCGGCGGCCCCCGCCGCTCCCGCGCCCGGCGCCCCGGCACCGCAGCCCGCTCCGGCGCCGCACCAGTGACCGACGTCGAGACCTCCGAACGGCCGGCAGGGGTAGCGATCAGCCGCCCCGCCGCCGTCTGGGTTCTGCTCGCGGGCATCCTCGGCGAGGCCGCCGCGTTCGTGCTGTCGGTCGAGAAGATCCGGCAGCTGCAGAACCCGTCGTACGTCCCGTCGTGCAGCATCAATCCGGTGCTGTCGTGCGGATCGGTGATGCTGACCAAGCAGGCCTCGGTGTTCGGATTCCCGAACCCGCTCCTGGGCATCGCCGCCTTCAGCGTCGTGATCGTCACAGGTGTGCTGGCAGTGGCGGGGATTCGGCTGCCGCGGTGGTACTGGGCCGGTCTGGCCGGTGGCACGCTGCTCGGCGCCGTGTTCGTGCACTGGCTCATCTACCAGAGCCTGTACGAGATCGGCGCTCTGTGCCCGTATTGCATGGTCGTTTGGGTCGTCACCGTGGCGCTGCTGGTCGTGGTGTCGTCAATTGCCTTGCGGCCCTTGGCCGGTAGCAAAGCGTTGCACGCCCTGTACCAGTGGCGGTGGCCGCTGTACGCCGTGTGGGTCACCGCGATTGCGTTGCTGATCCTTGATCGATTCTGGAGTTATTGGTCCACGCTGATCTAGCGCGCCAGTTGGCCGTACCCGCTAGGGTCACTGGGTGATTTCCAAACTCCTGGTGGCCAATCGCGGTGAAATCGCGATCCGGGCCTTTCGCGCAGCCAACGAATTGGGTATCGCCACCGTCGCGGTGTACCCGTTCGAGGATCGCAATTCGCTGCATCGGCTCAAGGCTGACGAGTCGTACCAGATCGGCGAGAAGGGCCATCCGGTCCGGGCGTACCTGAATATCGATGACATCGTCGCGACGGCCGTGGCGTGCGGCGCCGACGCGATCTACCCAGGCTATGGCTTCCTGTCCGAAAACCCCGAACTGGCGGCAGCCTGTGCTGCCGCGGGCATCACATTCGTCGGACCTGGCTCCGACATCCTCGAACTGACCGGCAACAAGGCACGGGCCATCGAGTCCGCGCGCGCCGCGGGGCTGCCCGTGCTGGCCTCGTCGGAGCCGTCGTCGTCGGTGGATGACCTACTCGCGGCCGCCGAGCACATGCAGTTCCCGTTGTTCGTCAAGGCCGTCGCCGGTGGTGGCGGTCGCGGTATGCGCCGGGTGGCAGACCCAGCCGACCTCCGTGAGGCCATCGAAGCCGCGTCCCGCGAAGCCGATTCGGCGTTCGGTGACCCGACGGTGTTCCTGGAGCAGGCCGTCGTCAACCCGCGGCACATCGAAGTGCAGATCCTCGCCGACACCCACGGCAACGTCATGCACCTGTTCGAGCGCGACTGCAGCGTCCAGCGCCGCCACCAGAAGGTCATCGAGCTGGCCCCCGCGCCGAACCTGGATCCCGCACTGCGCGACCGCATGTGCAACGACGCCGTGGCCTTCGCCCGGCAGATCGGCTACTCGTGCGCCGGCACCGTCGAATTCCTCGTCGACGAGCGCGGCCAGCACGTCTTCATCGAGATGAACCCGCGCATCCAGGTGGAGCACACGGTGACCGAGGAGATCACCGCCGTCGACCTGGTCGCCTCGCAGTTGTGTATCGCCTCCGGTTCGTCGCTCGAGCAGCTGGGATTGAGCCAGGAGACCATGCAGGCCCGCGGCGCCGCGCTGCAGTGCCGTATCACCACCGAGGACCCGGCCAACGGCTTCCGTCCCGACACCGGCCGCATCACCGCCTACCGTACCCCGGGCGGCGCCGGCATCCGGCTCGACGGCGGCACCAACCTGGGCGCCGAGGTCTCGGCGCACTTCGACTCCATGCTGGTCAAATTGACTTGTCGCGGAAGGGATTTGACGACCGCCGTGGCGCGCGCCAAGCGGGCCCTGGCCGAATTCCGTATCCGCGGTGTCTCAACGAACATCCCGTTCCTGCAGGCGGTGCTCGATGACCCCGATTTCGTCGCCGGAAAGGTGACGACGTCATTCATCGACGAACGTCCGCAGCTGCTGACCGCGCGCAGCAGCGCCGACCGCGGCACCAAGATCCTCAACTACCTGGCCGACGTGACGGTCAACCAGCCGCACGGACCACGCCCGTCAGCGGTATACCCGCGCGACAAGCTGCCCGCCGTCGACCTCAAGGCCGCGCCGCCCGCGGGCTCGAAGCAGCGGTTGGTGGAACTGGGTCCGGAGGGCTTCGCGCGTTGGCTGCGCGACAGCCCGGCCGTCGGGGTCACCGATACCACCTTCCGCGATGCGCACCAGTCGCTGCTGGCCACCCGCGTGCGGTCCACCGGCCTGCTGGAGATCGCTCCGTACATCGCCCGGTCGACGCCGCAGCTGCTGTCGGTCGAGTGCTGGGGTGGTGCCACTTACGATGTGGGCCTTCGCTTTTTGAAGGAAGACCCGTGGGAGCGGCTGGCCGCACTGCGTGAGGCCCTGCCGAACATCTGTCTGCAGATGCTGCTGCGCGGCCGCAACACCGTCGGCTACACGCCGTACCCCGAATTGGTGACGTCGGCCTTCGTCGAAGAGGCCACGGCCACCGGCATCGACATCTTCCGCATCTTCGACGCGCTGAACAATGTGTCCTCGATGCGCCCCGCCATCGAAGCGGTGCGTGAAACCGGTTCTGCGGTAGCCGAAGTCGCGATGTCCTACACCGGCGACCTGACCAACCCGGGCGAGAAGATCTACACCCTGGATTACTGGCTGAAACTCGCCGACGAGATCGTCGACGCCGGCGCGCACGTGCTGGCCATCAAGGACATGGCCGGCCTGCTGCGGCCGCCGGCAGCGGCAAAACTGGTGTCGGCGTTGAAGTCTCGCTTCGACCTGCCGGTACACGTGCACACCCACGACACCCCGGGTGGGCAGCTGGCGACCTACATGGCCGCCTGGCAGGCCGGTGCCGATGCGGTCGACGGTGCCTCGGCACCGATGGCCGGCACCACCAGCCAGCCCGCGCTGTCGTCCATCGTCGCGGCGACGGCGCACACCCAGTACGACACCGGGCTGTCGCTGGCGGCGGTCTGCGACCTGGAGCCGTACTGGGAGGCGCTGCGCCGGGTGTACGCGCCGTTCGAGTCCGGCCTGCCATCGCCGACCGGTCGCGTCTACACCCACGAAATCCCGGGTGGCCAGCTCAGCAACCTGCGTACGCAGGCGATCGCGCTGGGCCTGGGAGACCGGTTCGAGGAGATCGAGAACGCCTACGCAGGTGCCGACCGGATCCTCGGCCGCCTGGTGAAGGTGACGCCGTCGAGCAAGGTGGTGGGCGACTTGGCCCTCTCGCTGGTCGGTGCCCACGTCACCGCTGACGACTTCGCGGCCGACCCGTCCCGCTATGACATCCCGGACAGCGTCATCGGATTCTTCCGCGGCGAGTTGGGCGACCCGCCCGGTGGTTGGCCGGAGCCGTTGCGCAGCAAGGCACTGGAGGGACGCGGCCCGGCCAGGCCGGAGCAGCAGCTGACCGAGGAGGACGAGGCTCAGCTGGCGGCGCCGGGTCCGGTGCGCCAGGGCGCGCTGAACCGGTTGTTGTTCCCCGGACCGACGAAGGAGTTCCTGGCGCACCGCGAGGAATACGGCGATACCTCGCGGCTCAGTGCCAATCAGTTCTTCTACGGTCTGCGCCGCGGGGAAGAGCATCGCGTGCAGCTGGAGAAGGGCGTCGAGCTGCTGATCGGCCTGGAGGCGGTGTCCGAGCCCGACGAGCGCGGCATGCGTACCGTGTTGTGCCTCATCAACGGTCAGCTGCGGCCCGTGCTGGTTCGTGACCGCGCCATCGCCGCGGACGTGCCGGCTGCCGAGAAGGCCGACCGCACCAACCCCGACCACGTGGCGGCTCCGTTCGCTGGTGTGGTCACGGTCGGCGTTGCGGTCGGCGACCAGGTGGATGCCGGCCAGACCATCGCCACGATCGAGGCGATGAAGATGGAGGCGGCCATCACCGCACCGAAGGCCGGCACTGTCGCGCGGATCGCCGTCACGCCTACCGCGGGTGTGGAGGGTGGCGATCTGCTCGTGGTGATCAGCTGACCCGGATCATCGGCGGCCGCCATGGCGGCCGCCGGATTTCGGTGCCCGCCAAAGGGACTCGACCGACGACGGATCGGGTGCGCGAGTCGCTGTTCAACGTGCTGGCGGCCCGGGTGGATTTCGATGGGGCCCGTGTGCTCGACCTGTACGCCGGGTCGGGAGCGCTCGGACTGGAGTCGCTGTCGCGGGGCGCGGCCTCGGCCTTGTTCGTCGAGTCCGACCGGCGCGCCGCGGCGGTGATCGCACGGAACATCGCCGAGCTGGGGGTCGACGGCGCGGCGGTGCGGTGCGCCACGGCGTCCAGTGTGGCGGGGACGTCCGCGACCCGGCCGGTGGACCTGGTGTTCGCCGATCCGCCGTACGACGTACCGGCCGCTGACGTGGAAGCCATTGTCGGACAGCTGGTTTCAGGTGGCTGGTTGGCGGCGGGGGCGATCGCGGTGATCGAGCGCCCGGCGTCAGGCCCGGCGCTCGTCTGGCCGGTCGGCTGGACCGTGCTGCGCGAGCGGCGGTACGGCGACACCCGGCTGGAGATGGCGGAGTGGGCGGGCTGAGCGCCGGCATTGCCCGGGCCTTGTACCGTCTTGGGCTATGAGCGGTGCGGTCTGCCCGGGATCCTTCGACCCGATAACCCTTGGTCACCTCGACGTCTTCGAGCGGGCGGCAGCCCAGTTCGACGAGGTGGTGGTGGCGGTGCTGGTGAACCCCAACAAGAAGGGCATGTTCACCGGCGAGGAACGCATCGCGATGATCACCGAGGCGACATCGCACCTGCCGAACCTGCGTGCCGAGACCGGATCGGGGCTTGTCGTCGACTTCGCCCGGGCGCGCGGGCTGACGGCCATCGTCAAGGGACTGCGCACCGGCACCGACTTCGAGTACGAGTTGCAAATGGCGCAGATGAACCGACACGTTGCCGGTGTCGACACCTTCTTCGTCGCCACCAAGCCGCAGTTCTCTTTCGTGTCGTCGTCGTTGGCGAAGGAGGTGGCGGCCCTCGGCGGCGACGTCACCGACCTGCTGCCGGCAGCGGTGAACGAGCGGTTGCAGGCCAAGCTGGCTGGATAGTTCTGCGCGACACACCGGCCGCCAAAGCGGAGTCACACGAGTAACACCAGGCACACTGGTAACAACAACTACGCCTGGAGGATGTTGCCGTGTACCGAGTATTTGAGGCGCTGGACGAGCTCGGCGCGATCGTGGAAGAGGCACGTGGAGTGCCGATGACCGCGGGCTGCATGGTGCCGCGGGGCGATGTCCTGGAACTTCTCGACGACATCAAGGACGCGATCCCGGGTGAACTGGACGACGCCCAGGATGTTCTGGATGCCCGCGACGGGATGCTGCGCGAAGCCAAGCAGCACGCCGACTCGATGGTGTCGTCGGCCACGGCCGAGGCGGATTCCCTGGTCAATCACGCTCGGTCCGAGGCCGACCGGCTGCTGGCCGACGCCAAGGCTCAGGCCGACCGCATGGTCGCCGAGGCGCGTGCGCACAGCGAGCGCATGGTCGGGGAGGCCCGTGAAGAGGCCAACCGGATCTCCGCCACCGCCAAGCGCGAGTACGAGGCCAGCACCAACCGGGCCAAGGCCGAGGTCGACCGGCTCCTGGAGAGCGGCAACCTCTCGTACGAGAAGGCCGTGCAGGAGGGCATCAAAGAGCAGCAGCGCCTGGTGTCGGAGACCGAGGTGGTCCAGACCGCCCACGCCGAGGCCACCCGCATGGTCGATTCCGCGCATGCCGAGGCCGACCGCCTGCGGGGCGAATGCGACATCTACGTCGACACCAAGCTCGCCGAGTTCGAGGAGCACCTCCAGGGCACGCTGCGTTCGGTCAGCCGGGGCCGGCACCAGCTGCGTACCGCAGCGGGCACGCACGACTACGCGCAGCGCTGAATCGGTTGGCGGGAATGGCGTCCGGTCGATGACCGGCGCCGACGTAGGATTGTCCAATGCCTGGCCCGAGACCGCTGACCATTGACATTGCGCGATTGGGCCGACGGCCCGGGTCGATGATTACGCACGTCGAAACCGTGCCCAGTCCCGAGCGGATCGGCCTGGATCTGATGGCGATCGAGGCCGGCGCGCCGATCGACCTCGATCTGCAACTGCAGTCGGTGTCCGAAGGCGTGCTGGTGACAGGGTCGGTATCCGCGCCGACCTCCGGCGAGTGTTCGCGGTGCCTCAACCCGCTGTCCGGGCATGTCACGGTCGACCTCACCGAGCTGTTCGCCTACCCCGACAGCACGACCGAGGCCACCACGGAGGAAGACGAAGTCGGTCACGTCGTCGATGACACCGTCGACCTCGGGCAGTCGATTATCGACGAGGTCGGGCTGACGCTGCCGTTCTCGCCGGTGTGCACCCCGGACTGCCCGGGCTTGTGCCCCGATTGCGGGGTGCGCCTGCTGGACGCCGAACCAGGCCATCACCACGACAAGATCGACCCGCGGTGGGCGAAGTTGTCGGCATTGATGCCGGACAGCCCCGACGCCGACGGTGCTTCGCCGGAGGGCGGTCTATGACGGTAGATCGTGCGCCGCTTCTCGCAGCGCTGGGCGTGCGGTTGCCCGACGATCTGCTGACTGTGGCTCTGACTCATCGCAGCTACGCGTACGAGAACGGCGGTCTGCCAACCAACGAGCGGTTGGAGTTCCTGGGCGACGCCGTGCTCGGTCTGGTGATCACCGCCGAGATTTTCCGCCGGTACCCGGACCGCAGCGAAGGCGAGTTGGCCAAGCTCAAGTCAGCGGTCGTCAACACTCAGGCACTGGCGGAAATCGCGCGGAACCTGCCCCCGGACGGGCTGGGCGGCTACCTGCTGCTGGGCCGGGGCGAGATGGCCAGCGGCGGTGCGCAGAAAGCCAATCTGCTGGCTGACGGACTCGAATCGTTGCTCGGCGCAACGTATGTCGAACATGGCCACGAGGTGGCCCAGGCCGTGGTGATGGGACTGTTCAGCGCCGCACTCGATACCGCGGCGAGTCTGGGCGCGGGTCTGGACTGGAAGACCAGCCTGCAGGAACTCTCCGCAGCCCGCCGGATCGGCGTCCCGTCGTACATCGTGACGTCCACGGGCCCGGAGCACGACAAAGAGTTCACCGCACGCGCGGTGGTCGGCGGCGTCGACTACGGCGAAGGCACCGGGCGCACCAAGAAGGAAGCCGAACAACATGCCGCCGCGGCGGCGTACCAGGTGCTGGAAGCCAGTCCCGAAGTCCACCCTGACTCTGACGCCGTCAGCAATGCCTGAACTCCCCGAAGTCGAGGTCGTCCGTCGCGGCCTCGAAACACATCTCGTGACAAAGGGTTTCACCACTGTCACGGTGTTGCACCCGCGCGCGGTGCGACGGCACGACAACGGTCCCGCGGATCTGGCGGGCCGGCTGGCCGGACGCCGGATCACGGGAACGGGGCGCCGCGGCAAGTACCTGTGGCTCACTCTGGACAGTGACGAGGCGCTGGTGGTGCACCTGGGGATGAGCGGCCAGATGTTGATCGGGCCTCCCGCGCGGCCGTCGCACCTGCGGATCACGGCCGTGCTCGACGACGGCACCGAGCTGAGCTTCGTCGACCAACGCACCTTTGGTGGTTGGCAGGTTTGCGACCTCGTCGAGGTCGACGGCAGCATCGTCCCGCTGCCCGTGGCGCACATCGCGCGCGATCCGCTGGATCCCGCATTCGATCCGGATTCGGTGGTGAACGTCTTGCGGCGCAAGGACTCTGAGATCAAGCGTCAGCTGCTGGACCAAACCGTGGTGTCGGGTGTCGGCAACATCTACGCCGACGAATCGCTGTGGCGAGCGCAGGTCAACGGCTTTCGGCCGGCTTCGGCGTTGGCCAGGCGCCGGCTCGGGGAACTGCTCGGCCACGCGGCAGATGTGATGAATTCGGCATTGGCGCAAGGCGGCACGTCGTTCGACTCGCTGTACGTCAATGTCAACGGCGAGTCCGGATACTTCGACCGGTCACTGGACGCCTACGGCCAGGAGGGTGAGCCATGCCGCCGCTGTGGCACGGCGATCCGGCGGGAGAAGTTCATGAACCGCTCGTCGTACTACTGCCCGAAATGCCAACCGCGGCCACGGATCCCGCGCGGGATCTGACGGTACCGGCTACTTCAGTCCGGGCAGACCTTTGAACTTCGGCGAATCCGTCATGCAGAACTTCCACTCGCCGCCTTCTTTACGCAGCGGGACATTCGTGGTGGTCCCGCTGGACGACTTGACGTCCACCGTCGCCCGATCGCCGTTGACGTTGATGTCGGTGATCTCGGCGCCGCCGGTCGGACCAGGGCTGTCGCTGCCTTTGTCGAACTTGCCTGCGATCGAGGGCAGCTTGTCGTAGAGCTTGACGTCATTGGCGCAGGAGTGCGCCTTGAAATCGTCGAAGGTGTCGATGCGCGCCGTCATGAGGTCGCGAATCTGATCCTCTTCCGACGCCGGGACGGCGGCCGTCACTCCGCTGTTGCCGGACGCCGACTGCGAGTCCGAACCTGACGTCGCGATGAGGATGACGACCACGACGACCAGGACGACGGCGAAAATCCCCGCACCGATGAGCGCGAACATTCGGTTCCGATTGGGCGGAGCGGGCGGCGGGAACCCGGGCTGGCCGGGGTATCCCGGACCCATCGGATACCCGGGGACCGGCCCGTAGCCGGGCTGGCCGTAGGCGCCGGGGTAGCCGTACTGCGGCTGGCCATAGGCAGGCTGCCCGTACTGTGGCTGGCCGTAGGTTGGCTGCGCGTACTCAGGCTGGCCGTAGGTCGGTTGTCCGTAGGCAGGCTGCCCATAGCCGGGTTGCCCGTAGACCGGTTGGCCGTACGCGGGCTGGCCGTATCCCTCGGGCGGCTGCTGTGGCGGCTGCCAGGGCTGAGCGCCCGGATCCGAGCCGGACGGGGGATAGGTCATGTCTGCGCGCTCCCTGTGAACTGTGCTTGGTGTCCAACGTAACACCAGCTTGACTGCCCGAAATGCCAACCGCGGCCGGGCAAGTTACAGGTCGGTCACTTCATGCCGGGCAGGTTCTGTAGCTGCTTCAGTTGCGGTGAGTCGGTGAAGCAGATCTTCCACTCACCGCTTTCTTTGCGGAAGTACAGCGTGCCGGAACGCTCGAGGCCGGTGCTCGACGTCGCGGTGACTTCCGCGGTGGCGGTATCACCGGTCACGTTGACACTGTCGACGGTCGCTTTGCTCTTGGCGCCGGTCGGGTTGGTGCCGGTGCTGTCAGCGATGCCGGGGAACTTGCTGAAGAACTTCTGGTCGTTGGCGCAGGCTCGGTCTTTGATCGACGACGGTCCGGAGCTCATCAGGCTGCGAATCTGATCTTCGTCAGAGTTGCCGCCCAGAGCGCTGAGCCCGCCACCGGAGTTCGAGATGAGCACCACGGCGAGCACGATGCCGATGACGATGATGGCCGCCAGGCCACCGATCAGCGCCCACTTCGGGCCATTCGATTTCGGTTGCGGTGCGCCGGGGAATCCCGGACCTACCGGGTAACCCGGCGGCTGTCCGTAGCCCGGTTGGCCGTACCCGGGTTGGCCGTAGGTCGGCTGCCCGTAGGCGGGCTGGCCGTACGTGGGTCCGGGTTGGGGTTGGCCGTATCCCGGTTGGCCGTAACCCGGTTGGCCGTATCCCGGTTGGCCGTAGCCGCTCGGCGGGAACCCGGGTGCAGGCTGCTGCGGCGGCTGCCACGGCTGAGAGCCTGGCTGCGGCCCGAGCGGGGGATAGGTCATATGTGGTCGCTCCCTGTGAACTGTGCTTGCCGTCCAACGTAACACCGCGGACCGCCTACCACCGGAAACGCCGGTCGGCCCGGCCCTACTTCATCCCGGGCAGCTGCTGAATCTTCTGCATCTCCGGCGAATCGGTGAGGCAGTACTTCCATTCGCCGCCTTCCTTGCGGAAGTAGATGGTGGTGGTTGTCTCCCTCCCACTTTCGGCATGCGTGGTGACGTTCACGGTGGCACGGTCGCCGGTTACGTCGACGCTGTTGACGGTGACCTTCACCTTGGGGCCGACGGGCGCTTTCTTCCCCGAGGCGTCGGCGAGGCCGGGATACTTGCTGAGGAACTTGTCGTCTGCTGCGCACCGGTGGTCCTTCAACGACGTCGGCGAGCTCATCAAGCTGCGAATCTGCTCCTCGTCGGAGTTGCCGCCCAGGGCGCTGAGCCCGCTACCGGAATCCGAGGTCCACACGACCACGCCGATCACGATGCCGATCACCGCCAACAAGGCCAGCCCGCCGATCAGCAGCTTCTTCTGATTATTCGGTTGGGGTGCGCCGGGATGGCCGGGCCCCATCGGATACCCGGGCGGCTGTCCGTAGCCGGGACCCATCGGATAGCCCGGGGCCTGTCCGTACCCGGGTGCCTGTCCGTACCCGGGTGCCTGTCCGTACCCGGGTGCCTGTCCGTACCCGGCCGGTTGCCCGTAGCCGGCGGGCTGTCCGTACCCGGCCGGTTGCCCGTAGCCCGGCGCCTGTCCATACCCGGCGGATTGTCCGTAGCCGGGTGCAGGCTGCCACGGCTGGGCCCCCGGCCCAGGGTTGGGCGGCGGATACGTCATGGCTGGTTCCCCCAATGAATTGTGCTGGCATTCAACGTAACACCGGCTCACCAGGGTCACCGGCAGCAAAGCGGCCCCCCGGGCACGGTACAAATGACGCATGACGGAACTGTGGGTCGAACGGACCGGGGTGCGCCGCTATACCGGGTACAGCTCGCGTGGAGCAGAGGTCCTCGTCGGATCCGAGGACGTCGAGGGCGTCTTCACCCCTGGTGAACTCCTCAAGATCGCCTTGGCGGCGTGTAGCGGGATGAGCAGCGACGCGCCGTTGCGCACCCGGCTCGGCGACGACTACGACGCCACCATCCGGGTCTCGGGACCGCCGGACCGGGAGAACGAGGTCTATCCGCTGCTGCAGGAGTCCATGGAACTCGACCTCTCGAGCCTGTCCGAGGACGAGGTCAAGCGATTGAAGATCGTCGTCGAGCGGGCCATCGACAAGGTCTGCACGGTGGGCCGCACGCTGAAGGCGGGCACCGAAGTCGCTTTCGAGTTCGCCGACAAGTGACCGAGGAAGTCCGGCTGTCGGCGTGGGTACACGGCCAGGTGCAGGGCGTCGGGTTCCGGTGGTGGACCCGGGCCCGGGCACTGGAGTTGGGCCTCACCGGCTACGCCAGTAACAAGCCGGACGGCCGCGTGCACGTCGTGGCGCAGGGTTCGCGCGCCGACTGCGAGCGGTTGTTGGAACTCCTGCGCGGTGGCACGACCCCGGGCACGGTGACCACCGTGGTCGACGACTGGGCCGCCGCGGGCGACCCGATCGACGGTTTTTCCGAGCGGTAGGAGCCCCGCCGTACGACGATCAAGCGGGGGCCACGAGCCGCGTTGAGGAGTGCGGCAATTAGGGCAGGGGTCCCCGGCATTTAACCGGCGCGACGGTAGGGTTTCACCCCATGCATCTGAAGAGTCTGACGTTGAAGGGCTTCAAGTCCTTCGCGTCGCCGACGACTCTTCGCTTCGAACCCGGCATCACCTGCGTGGTGGGGCCGAACGGTTCGGGCAAATCGAACGTGGTCGACGCCCTGACCTGGGTGATGGGCGAGCAGGGCGCCAAGACCCTGCGCGGCGGCAAGATGGAAGACGTCATCTTCGCCGGCACCTCGTCGCGAGCCCCGCTGGGCCGGGCCGAGGTGACACTGACCATCGACAACTCGGACAACGCCCTGCCGATCGAATACTCCGAGGTGTCGATCACCCGCCGCGTGTTCCGCGACGGCGCCAGCGAGTACGAGATCAACGGCAGCAACTGCCGGCTGATGGATGTGCAGGAACTGCTGTCCGACTCCGGTATCGGCCGCGAAATGCACGTCATCGTCGGCCAGGGCAAGCTGTCGGAGATTCTGGAATCGCGCCCCGAGGACCGTCGCGCCTTCATCGAGGAAGCCGCCGGCGTGCTCAAGCACCGCCGGCGCAAGGAAAAAGCGGTCCGCAAACTCGACGCCATGCAGGCCAACCTGGCCCGCCTCACCGACCTGACCACCGAACTGCGTCGTCAGCTCAAGCCACTGGGCCGGCAGGCCGAGATGGCGCGCCGCGCCCAGACCATCCAGGCCGATCTGCGTGACGCCCGGCTGCGGCTGGCCGCCGACGATCTCGTGACCCGGCAGGCCGAATTCGACGACACCAACCAGACCGAGACCGCGCTGCGTCGCGAGCACGGCGAGGTGACCGAGCGTCTGGAAGCCGCCTCAGCGGAACTGGCCGGCCACGAAGCAGCGGTGTCGGGCTTGTCCGGCCGTGCCGAGGCCGCCCAGCAGACCTGGTTCCGGCTGTCCGCGTTGGCGGAACGGGTCAGCGCCACCGTGCGCATCGCCACCGAGCGCACCACCCTGCTGGACTCCGATCCCGAGATGTCGACCGGGCCGGACCCGGATGCGCTGGATGCCGAGGCCGACGCCGTCGCGGAGCACGAGGAACAACTCCTCGCCGAGCTCGCCGAGTCACGGACCCGGCTGGAGGCCGCCCGCGGTGCGCTGGCCGAGTGTGAACGTGCCGCGGCCGACGCGGAGCGGGCCCAGATGGCGGCGGCGCGGGCCGAGGCGGACCGTCGTGAAGGACTGGCCCGGCTGTCCGGTCAGGTCGACACCATGCGCACCCGCATCGAGTCGATCGACGAGGGCGCGGTCCGGCTGACCGGCAGCATCGAGGAAGCCGCCGCCCGGGTCGAGCAGGCGAAGGCCGAGTTCGAACTTGTGCAGAGCAAGGTCGGTGAGCTGGATGCCGGCGAGTACGGGCTCGATGAGCATCACGATCGGACCATCACGGCCATGCGTCAGGCCGACGCACGGGTCGAGGAGTTGCAGGCTGCCGAGCGTGCCGTCGAGAACCAGGTTTCTTCGCTGCGGGCCCGCATCGAAGCCTTGTCGGTGACTCTCGACCTCAGAGACGGGTCCGCGTGGCTGCTGAAAAACCATGACGGCTCAGGGCTTTTCGGCTCGGTAGCGGAATTGGTCAAGGTGCGGCCCGGTCATGAGACGGCGATCGCGGCCGTGCTGGGTGCGGCAGCGGACGCCCTGGCGGCCGAGAGTTTCGACGCCGCCCGCGCCGCGGTGGCCGCGCTCAAGCAGGGCGACGGTGGTCGCGCGGCCATTGTGCTCGGCGATTGGCCCGGTGAAACCGCTTCGCCGCGTGGGGAATTGCCGTCCGGTGCCCAGTGGGCGCTGGATCTGGTCGAAGTGCCGTCCCGGCTCGCGGGCGCGATGAGCGCGATGCTGGCGCGCGTTGCGGTGGTCGCGGATCTGCCGGCGGCGTTGGAGCTCGTCGCGGCGCGCCCGGAGCTGCGGGCCGTGAGCGCGGACGGCGACCTGGTCGGCGCCGGCTGGGTCAGCGGCGGGTCGGACCGTAAGCCGAGCGCGCTGGAGATCACATCCGAGGTCGAGAAGGCACGCGCCGCGCTGATCGACGCCGAGCGACAGACCAGCGAGTTCGGTGCCGCGTTGGCGGGCGCGCTCGCCGAACAGTCGGCTCGGCGGGATGCCGTCGAACACGCATTGGCCGCGCTGCATGAATCTGATGCCACCATCTCGTCGGTCTACGAGCACCTGGCTCGGCTGGGGCAGGAGGCCCGGACCGCCGATGCCGAATGGCAGCAGTTGATTGCGCAGCGCGACGAGTTGGAAGCCGGCCGCGGCCGCACGCTGGCCGAGCTGGCCGAGCTGGAAGACCGCTTGCACAACGCCCAGCAGGAGCCGATGTTCGACGTCGAGTTCGTCGACCGCTCCGAGACGACGGCGGCCGCCGAAGAGGCGCGAGCGGTCGAGGTCGAGGCCCGGCTGGCGGTGCGGACCGCTGAAGAACGAGCGAATGCCGTTCGCGGACGGGCAGATTCATTGCGCCGAGCCGCGGCGGCCGAACGTGAGGCCCGGGCGCGGGCGGCGCGGGCCCGGGAAGCGCGGGAGAACGCGGCGAAGGTCGCCGCCGCGGTTGCCGACTCCGGCCGGCTGGTTGCCGAAAAGCTCGCTGCGACAGTGGCGTTGGCGGCACGCAAGCGCGACGCACTGGCCACCGAGCGAGCCCAGCGTTCAGAGGGATTGACGCGCGTCAGGGCGGAAGTATCCGAACTCAGCGCCCGCGCGGGCGCGCTGACCGAGGCGTTGCATCGCGACGAGGTCGCGAAAGCGCAAGCGGCCCTTCGCATCGAGCAGCTTGAGCAACAGGCGCTCGAGCAGTTCGGGATGGCGGTGGCCGACCTGGTCGCCGAGTACGGCCCGGATGTGCCGCTGCCGCCGACCGAACTGGAGATGGCCGAATACGAGCAGGCCAAGGAACGCGGCGAGCAGGTCACCGCGCCCGTGCCGATGGCGTTCGACCGGCCCACCCAGGAGCGGCGCGCGAAGAAGGCCGAGAAGGAACTGGCCGAGCTCGGCCGGGTGAACCCTTTGGCACTCGAGGAGTTCGCCGCGCTTGAGGAGCGCTACAACTTCCTGTCCACTCAGCTGGAGGACGTCAAGGGCGCGCGCAAGGACCTGATGGACGTCATCGCCGATGTCGACGAGCGCATCCTGCGGGTGTTCACGGAGGCCTACACCGACGTCGAGCAGGAGTTCACCCAGGTGTTCGCGACGCTGTTCCCGGGCGGCGAGGGCCGGCTGCTGCTGACTAACCCCAGCGACATGCTCACCACCGGCATCGAGGTCGAGGCCCGTCCGCCGGGCAAGAAGGTCAAGCGGTTGTCGCTGCTGTCCGGCGGTGAGAAATCGCTGACTGCCGTCGCGATGCTGGTCGCGATCTTCCGGGCACGCCCGTCACCCTTCTACGTCATGGACGAGGTCGAGGCCGCGCTGGACGACGTGAACCTGCGCCGTCTGATCAGCCTTTTCGAGCAACTGCGGGAGAAGTCGCAGCTGATCGTCATCACGCACCAGAAGCCGACCATGGAGGTCGCCGACGCGCTGTACGGCGTCACGATGCAGGGCGACGGCATCACGCAGGTGATCTCGCAGCGCATGCGCGGCCAGGAGTTGGTCTCCAAACCCTCGTAAGGGTTCCCCCGGCGTCCAGTGCGGCGGCCACTCACACTTCCCCGGCCACTACCGCAGAGTCAGCGCCACGCGCGGGCAGCTACGGTGCGGCTGACAGAATGGCACGGTGTCGGAAGGTCTCTGGATCGCGCTAGCGGTCGTCGCAGTTCTCGTTGTCACTGCCCTGGTCGTCGGATTCGTCCGCTACCGGCGCAGCCGCATCTCGCTCGCCGCGCCGGAGGAGACGCCGAAGCTGGACCGCTCCGGCGGCTACACGGCGTCGTCGGGCATCACGTTCAGTAGTTCCGACACCGCGGAGAAGTTGCCGACCGTCGGCGACGACGCCGAGATTCCGCGTGATTCGCGCAAGCGGACCATTGCCGATGTCCAGCTCCCGGAGCCGGAAGTCGTGGCAGAGCCGGAAGTCCTGGCCGAGCCGGAGCCGGACATCGTGGCGGCGCCGGAGCCGACTGTCGCTCCCGAACCCGAGGCTGCACCCGAACCCGAACCCGAACCCGAGGTCGCCCCGCGCGACGAGATCGCGCCCACTGCCGGCCGGTTGGAGCGGCTGCGGGGCCGCCTGGCCAAGTCGCAGACCACGCTGGGTCGCAGCATGCTGGGCCTGCTGGGCGGCGGCGACCTGGATGAGGACTCCTGGGAGTCCATCGAAGACACCCTGCTGATCGCCGACCTGGGGCCGGTCGCCACCGAATCGATCGTCGCCGCGCTGCGCAGCCGGATTGCCGAGGCCAACGTGCGCACCGAGGCCGATGCCCGCGCGGTGCTGCGCGAGGTGCTGATCAACGAACTGCGGACCGACCTGGACCGGTCCATCAAGGCACTCCCGCACGCCGACAAGCCGTCGGTGCTGCTGGTGGTCGGCGTCAACGGAGCCGGCAAGACCACCACCGTCGGCAAACTGGCCCGGGTGCTGGTCGCCGACGGCCGCCGCGTCGTGCTCGGGGCGGCCGACACCTTCCGCGCCGCTGCTGCCGACCAGCTGCAGAGCTGGGGCGCCCGCGTCGGCGCCGACATCGTGCGCGGTCCCGAGGGCGCCGATCCGGCCTCCGTGGCGTTCGACGCCGTCGACAAGGGCATCGCAGCGGGTGCTGATGTGGTCGTGGTCGACACGGCGGGCCGCCTGCACACCAAGACCGGCCTGATGGACGAGCTGGGCAAGGTCAAGCGCGTGGTCGAGAAGCGCGCCAAGGTCGACGAGGTGCTGCTGGTCCTCGACGCCACCATCGGACAGAACAGCCTGCCGCAGGCCCGCGTCTTCGCCGAGGTGGTCGACATCACGGGCGTGGTGCTCACCAAGCTCGACGGAACCGCAAAGGGTGGCATCGTGTTCCGGGTGCAGCAGGAGCTCGGTGTGCCGGTCAAGCTCGTCGGCCTCGGCGAGGGGCCGGACGACCTGGCGCCCTTCGAACCCGGGGCATTCGTCGACGCCCTCTTGGGATAACCGAACCCCCGCGAGCTGGGGGCGCCGCCCGCTCGCGGGGGAGAGTGAAAACCCCGTATTTCCCGCGAAATTGGAGGTTTTCGCGTCTGCTCAGCAGGCGTGAGAGGTGTCATTAACCGCGCCGAAACGTAACTGGTCAATCCGTTCACATATGTGAAACGCGCGCGCGCTGTCGGCGAAACAACCGATGCGCAAAGTTCTGGCCTAGGTCATTGGCATCCGCCCGTGACATAGGTGAAGGAGGAAGCGGCCAGTGGATGGATTCCCGATAATGGGTGTCCCCAATTCCGGGGACACGGCTTGGATGCTGGCCAGCAGCGCACTTGTGCTGCTGATGACGCCAGGCCTGGCGTTCTTCTACGGCGGTATGGTGCGTGCCCGTGGCGTGCTCAACATGATCATGATGAGCATCAGCGCTATGGGCTTGGTGACGGTGTTGTGGGTCCTATACGGCTTCTCGATGTCGTTCGGCAATGACACCAGCAATCTGTTCGGCAACCCGGCTCAGTTCTTCGGGCTGAAGGGCATGTTCACTGCCGTCAACGGTGCCGCGGCGGTAGCCGCCGTGCCCGCCAGCGGCAGTGTTGCGGCAGTCGCCGCCGTACCGGAAGTCGACATCCCGCTGTTCGGCACTATCCCTGCGCTCGTTTTCGTCATGTTCCAGCTGATGTTCGCGATCATCACAGTCGCCCTGGTCTCGGGCGCGGTTGCCGATCGGCTGAAGTTCAGCAGCTGGTTGGTCTTCGCAGGACTGTGGGCGACGGTCGTCTACTTCCCGGTTGCGCACTGGGTGTTCGACTTCGACGTGAAGGATGCCGCCGGGAAGGTCATCCATCACGGTGGCTGGATCGCCAACAAGCTCAACGCAATTGACTTCGCCGGTGGTACCGCCGTCCACATCAACTCGGGCGCTGCCGGTCTGGCGCTATGCATCGTGTTGGGCAAGCGCAAGGGCTGGCCGACCACCAAGATGCGGCCGCACAACCTGCCGTTCGTGATGTTGGGTGCCGGCCTGCTGTGGTTCGGCTGGTACGGGTTCAACGCCGGTTCGGCGCTGTCGGCAAATGCATCGGCTGCGGAAACCTTCACCACCACGACCATTGCCACCGCTGCGGCAATGTTGTCCTGGCTTCTCGTCGAGCGGATCCGGGACGGACATGCCACTACGCTGGGTGCCGCGTCGGGCATCGTCGCCGGGCTGGTGGCCATCACGCCGTCCTGTTCGTCGGTGAACGTCGTCGGTGCGCTGGCGATCGGCCTGATCGGTGGTGCGGTGTGTGCCTTGGCCGTCGGCCTGAAGTTCAAGCTCGGCTTCGACGATGCGCTTGACGTCGTGGGCGTGCACATGATCGGTGGTCTCACCGGCACGCTGTTGATCGGTCTGTTCGCCACCGACGAAGCGCCGGCTGCGGTCAAGGGCTTGTTCTACGGTGGCGGCTGGGCCCAGCTGGAGAAGCAGGCCGTCGGCGCGTTCTCCGTGCTGGCGTACTCGTTCACTGCCACGCTGATCCTGGCGTTGATCATCAAGTACACAATCGGGCTGCGGCTGAACGAGGAAGATGAGGCGAGTGGTATCGACGAATCGCAGCACGCGGAAACCGCTTATGAACTCGTGTGATGATCGGGAAGAATTCAAGATGGCAGCCACGGGTATTTGGAAGGAATTGATCAAATGAAGTTGATCACGGCGATCGTCAAGCCGTTCACGCTCGAAGACGTCAAGACCGGCCTGGAGCAGATGGGCGTCCTCGGGATGACCGTCAGTGAGGTGCAGGGCTACGGGCGGCAGAAGGGCCACACCGAGGTCTACCGTGGCGCCGAGTATTCGGTGGACTTCGTGCCGAAGGTGCGGGTCGAGGTCATTGTCGACGACGCGTCCGTCGACAAGGTCGTGGATGTCATCGTGCAGGCCGCGCGGACGGGCAAGATCGGTGACGGCAAGGTGTGGGTCACGCCCGTCGAGACCGTGGTGCGCGTCCGTACGGGCGAACGGGGCAGCGACGCCATCTGACGGCAGCTGACCACCAGATGACCATGCAGACACCAGATTCCGCTGCCGGGGCCGACGACACTTCGGTTTCGCAGGCTTCGGCAGCGGGATCACCCCGTCCGGCAAGCGACCTGAGCGCCGCTGTCGAGCAGCTGCTCGCCGGCGGCGCGCGCCGGCTCGATTCGGCGGCGTTGCGCGAAGCTCTGGTTGATCTGTACGAATTCTGGCTTGCCGCAAAGGCAACCGAGATCGGTATCACCGAGACCAGCGGCTTCGCCATCGTGGCGACCGGCGGGCTCGGACGGCGGGAAATGCTGCCGTACTCGGACCTGGATTTGATGCTCTTGCACGACGATCTGCCGAAGGACGTCGTCACCGAGGTCGCCGAGGCGCTCTGGTACCCGTTGTGGGACGCCAACATTCATCTGGACCACAGCGTCCGGACCGTGCCGCAGGCACTCAAGACCGCGGCCGGTGACATCTCCGCGGGGCTGGCCATGCTCGATGCGCGGCACATCGCCGGCGATTCGGATCTGTCGTCCCTACTCGTCGGCGGTGCCCGGCGGCAATGGCGGACCGGGATCACGTCCCGTTTCACCGAACTGATCGAGCATGCCGCGGCGCGGTGGGAGCGTTCCGGTCAGATCGCGCACCGTGCCGAGCCGGATCTGAAGAACGGCCGCGGCGGCCTGCGTGATGTGCAGCTGTTGAACGCGCTGGCCATGGCGCAGCTGGCCGATGTCTACCCGAGCCGTTCGGTGGCATCACCGATCGGCACTCTGGGCGAGGCGCATCTGGCCCTGCTCAACGTCCGCACCGAACTGCATCGCGTTTCGCACAAGGGACGCGAGATGGTGCTGGCCCAGTACGCCGACGAGGTCGGCGGCGCGCTGGGCATCGGTGACCGCTTCGATCTCGCGCGGATGATCAGCGATGCTGCCCGAACCATCAGTTTCTACGTGGACGCCGGTGTGCGTACCGCGGGGAATGCCTTGCCGCGCAGAGGCTTCGCAGCCCTCAAGCGACCGGTACGACGGCCGCTCGACGAGGGCGTGCTCGAGTTCGGCGGTGAGGTCATCTTGGCTCGCGACGCCAAGCCGCAGCGCGATCCGGGCCTGATCCTGCGAGTGGCCGCGGCGGCGGCCACCAACGGACTGCCCATCGCGGCCTCGACGCTGGCGCGGCTGGCCGAGTCGGCGCCCGAATTGCGGGCCCCGTGGCCCAAGGAAGCACTCAACGACCTCCTGGTGATGTTGACGGCCGGGCCGGGCGCGGTGGCCACCGTCGAAGCCCTCGACCGGACCGGGTTGTGGGGCCGGTTGTTCCCGGAGTGGGGCGCGATCCGCGATCTACCGCCACGCGACGTCGTCCACATCTGGACCGTCGACCGGCATCTGATCGAAACCGTCTCCCGGGCAAGCGCTTTCACCACCCGGGTGGACAGGCCCGATCTGCTGGTGTTGGGCGCGCTGCTGCACGACATCGGCAAGGGGCGGGGCGGCGACCACAGCGCCATCGGTGCCGAGCTGGCCAACCAGATCGGTCTCCGACTGGGCCTCTGGCCGGCGGACATCGAGGTGCTGGTCAAGATGGTCCGCTACCACCTGCTGCTGCCGGATACCGCGACCCGTCGAGACCTGCAGGACCCCAAGACCATTGCCGCGGTGGTCGACGCGCTCGGCGGCGACCCGCTGCTGCTGGAGTTGCTGCACGCGCTGGCCGAGGCAGATTCACTGGCCACCGGCCCCGGTGTGTGGGGCGACTGGAAGGCTTCTCTGATCGGCGATCTGGTCCGGCGGTGCCGGCTGGTGATGGCGGGGGAGAGCCTGCCGCACCCCGACCCCATTGATCCGCAACTACTTTCGCGGGCCAACCAATCCGGTGTCCATGTCGAGCTGGCGGTGGCCGACAGCCCACACCTGTTCAACGTCACGATGATCGCTCCGGACCGGCGCGGCCTGCTGTCCAAAGCGGCCGGGGTCCTGGCGCTGCACTCGCTGCGCGTGCACTCGGCGTCGGTCAACAGCCACGAGGGGCTGGCAATCAACACGTTCGTGGTGTCGCCGCACTTCGGCTCGCCACCGGCCGCCGAACTGTTGCGCCAGCAGTTCATCTTGGCGCTCGACGGTGAGCTGGACGTGATCGCCGCGCTGGAGCAGCGCGACGAGGAAACACCTGCCCCGACCCGGCGCGCCGGTGAGATTCCGGCAGCCGTGCCCGGCTACCACGCGATCGCGCCGCCGCGCGTGCGGTGGTTTGCAGGCTCCTCGGCTGGTGAACTGGTGGTACAGATTCGCAGCGCCGACCGGCCCGGCCTACTCGCCCGGCTGGCCGCCGTGGTCGAGCACAAGGACGTGGACGTCGCCTGGGCGAAGGTGACGACGCTCGGCGCGACCGTCGTCGACGCCTTCGGTCTGGCGGTTCCCGAGGCCTTCACGGCCGCCGAGGCCCGGACCGCGTTCGAGCAGGATCTGTATGCGGTGCTGCCCGCCCCGCCGCCGGTCAAGCCCGCAACAGCCGCCAGCTGAGACCGGTTCAGCCGGCGCTCACGTTGACCCAGGTGTTGTTGACGGCCGCCGTCCCGGTGAAGGGGTCTACCAACGCCGGATCGTGGAGGTCGTTCACATTGGCGCCGGGCAGGCTATCGGCATGGCGCCAGCCGGTGTTCGTGTGGCCCCAGCCGTGCGGAACCGCAACGGTGCCCGGGCGGATATCGTCGCTGAGGTCCAGCGGCAGCTCGATGCGCCCGACCGCCGAGGTGATCCGGACCATGTCGCCTTGCGTGAGCCGGCGCGCATCAGCATCGGAGGGATGCATCAGCAGCGTGCACTTGTTGGAGCCGCCTGTCATCGACGGCAGATTGTGCAGCCAGGAGTTGTTGCTGCGCAGTTGACGCCGGCCGATGAGCTGCAGATCGCGGCCGGAGTCGTCAGTGTTGTTCGCCGCCTTGTCGAGCAGCTGGACGGCGGCCGCCACGAACTCGGGAGGCGCCAGGGCCACCTTGCGGTCGCGGGTGGCGATCACCTTGCGCAGCCGCGGATGCAGTGGACCGAGGTCCAGGCCGCCGGCGCTGGACCGCAGGTCGTCCATTGACTTTCCCTTGCGGCCCTTGCGGATTCGCCCATAAGGTCCGGTTGCCAGCGCTACTGCGGCCATCCGCATCGGGTTGGCGAACTGGATCAGCGGGGTGCGCAGCGGCGCGGTCAATTGCCGTAGCGGAGCCGGGAGGAGTTCCATGGTCAGGCGACTGAGGATTTCCCAGTCCTCCAAAGCGCCTGCGGGCGGGTCGAAGGACCGGTGTTGGTAGCGAATGTTGTTGCGCACGCTGAAGATCGTGGTCAACAGCCCGACGTCTTCGCGCTCCAGCGGTGACACCGGCGGCAGGATGAAGTCCGCGTGCCGGGTGGTTTCGGTGACGTACATATCCACTGCCACATACAGATCCAGCGATGCCAGCGCCTCGCCGAGTCGGCCCTTCTGTGGGACGGACGACACCGGGTTGCCGGCGTAGGTGATCATCGCGCGGATCTGGCCGTCCCCGGGGGTGAGGATTTCGTCGGCCATCGCGACGGCGGGCAGCTCGGCACGGAAGGACTGGTAGCGGCCGGACCGGTCGGTCCACGCCCCGTGTCCCACCGGGACATACTTGGCCAGCCGTGGCAGGTCGGCGATCGGCGTGGAGAACATGGTTCCGCCCGCGCGGTCCAGGTTGCCGGTGACCGTGTTGAGGACCATGACCAGCCAGCTCACCAGGGTCCCGGTCTGTTGTTGGCAGATCCCGATCCGGGCGTAGATCGCGGCCGATTCCGCGGCTGCATGCTCGCGCGCCAAGGTGCGGATCGTCTCCGCGTCCACCCCGGCGCGCTGTGCGACAGCCTCCGGACTGGCGCCGCCGACCAATCCCTTGAGTTCGTGCCATCCGGTCGCGATCTGATCGAGAGCCGCTGTATCGCAAAGGTTTTCATTGATCAGCACGTGCAGCATGCCCAGCAGCAGGTACGCGTCGCCGCCGGGGCGCACCGACACGTGCTGGTCGGCCATCCGGGCGGTCTCGGTCCGGCGGGGGTCGATGACGACGACGGTGCCGCCGCGTTCGCGGATCGCCTTGATGCGGCGTTTGGCGCCCGGCATGATCGACATCGAACCGTTCGACACCGCGGGGTTGGCGCCGAGAATCACCAGCCGCTGGGTGCGGTCGATATCGGTGATCGGGACCAGGACGTTGGAGCCGAAGACCCGCCACGCGGCATATTCGTGAGGCATCTGGTCGAGCGTGGAGGCCGAGAAGAAGTTCGGGGTCAGCAGGGCCGCCCGCAACATCAGGCCGTAGAACGCGCCCGAACTGTGCGCTGCCGGGTTGCCCAGGTACATCCCGGCCGAGCGGACCCCGTGCTCCTTGCGGATGCGACGCAGTCGGGCCCCGATCTCGGCGAAGGCCTCGTCCCAACTCACCGGCTCGAAACTGTCGCCGACCCGCCGCATCGGGGTGCGCAGCCGGTCGGGATCGTGGTGGAGGGCACCCATAGCGGTGGCCTTGGGGCAGATATAGCCCTTCGAGAAGACGTCGTCGGGGTTGCCCTCGATGCGGCTGACCTTGCCGTCGGTCACCGTGACGTGGATTCCACAGTGCGCCTCGCACAGCGTGCACTGGCTGACGTGCGTGGTGGCGACCACATCGTCTGTAGCGCGGTGTACTCCGGGCAGGGGCATGTCGATCGCTGTCACAGGGCCTCCGGGACGATCTGGCTACGTGCGTGACCAGACTATCCACGACAGTGCGCTCCAGGCCAGACCCAGCCGCCCGTTAGGCTTGTCCCGTGTTTGAATCCCTGTCCGACCGGTTGACCGGTGCGCTGTCGGGTCTGCGCGGCAAGGGCCGGCTGACCGACGCCGATATCGACGCCACGGCCCGCGAGATCCGCCTGGCACTGCTCGAAGCCGACGTGTCGCTGCCGGTGACGCGCGAGTTCATCGGCAGGATCAAGGACCGCGCCAAGGGCGCCGAAGTTTCCGGTGCGCTGAACCCGGCGCAGCAGGTCGTCAAGATCGTCAACGAGGAGCTCATCGGCATCCTCGGTGGTGAGACGCGTCAGCTGGCATTCGCCAAGACCCCGCCGACGGTCATCATGCTCGCGGGTCTGCAGGGTTCCGGTAAGACCACCCTGGCCGGCAAGCTGTCGAAATGGCTTGCCGAGCAAGGACATACGCCGCTGCTGGTGGCCTGCGACCTGCAGCGCCCCGGTGCGGTCAGTCAGCTCCAGATCGTCGGTGAGCGGGCGGGCGTCAGCGTCTTCGCCCCGCACCCGGGAGTGTCGCCCGGCGGCGTGACCATCGATCAGATGACCACCGGTGACCCGGTTTCGGTGGCCGCCGCGGGTCTGGCCGAGGCCAAGGCCAAGCACTTCGACGTCGTGATCGTCGATACCGCCGGCCGCCTCGGTATCGACGAAGAACTGATGGCCCAGGCCGCCGCGATCCGCGACGCCGTCAAGCCTGACGAGACGCTGTTCGTCCTCGACGCGATGATCGGTCAGGACGCCGTCACCACCGCCAACGCCTTCCGTGAGGGCGTCGGCTTCACCGGTGTCGTGCTGACCAAGCTGGACGGCGACGCCCGCGGTGGTGCCGCGCTGTCCGTGCGTGAGGTCACCGGCGCGCCGATCCTGTTCGCCTCCGCCGGCGAGAAGCTCGAAGACTTCGACGTCTTCCATCCCGACCGCATGGCGTCGCGCATCTTGGGCATGGGTGACGTGCTCACGCTGATCGAGCAGGCCGAGCAGGTCTTCGACCAGAAGAAGGCCGAAGAAGCCGCGGCCAAGATCGGTTCCGGCGAGCTCACGCTCGAGGACTTCCTCGAGCAGATGCTGATGATCCGCAAGATGGGTCCGATCGGAAACCTGCTGGGCATGTTGCCCGGTGCCGGTCAGATGAAGGAAGCCCTGGCAGCTGTCGACGACAGCCACCTGGACCGCATTCAGGCCATCATCCGCGGTATGACCCCCGCTGAACGATCCGACCCGAAGATCATCAACGCCTCGCGGCGGCTGCGCATCGCGAACGGCTCCGGCGTGACGGTGGCCGACGTCAACCAATTGGTCGACCGCTTCTTCGAGGCCCGCAAGATGATGTCTGCGATGGCCGGTCAGATGGGAATGCCGTTCGGCCGCAAGAACACCCGCAAGGCCGCCAAGGGCAAGAACAAGCAGGCCGGCAAGAAGAAGGGCGGGCGGGGGCCGACGCCGCCGAAGGCCGCCAACCCGTTCGGCCTCGATCCCAGCGCATTGCCGGGCGGCTTCCCGGACCTGTCCAACATGCCCCAGGGGCTCAACGAGCTGCCGCCGGGCCTTGCCGATTTCGATCTGTCGCAGCTGAAGTTCCCGAAGAAATAGCGTGACCGCAGCGGCTTCTCCCGTCGCTCCGCTCGCCCCGATGCACGTGCGCGGTCGAGGCTTGCCCGACGGCGACGAGGTGCAGTGGTGGATACACGGCGGGGTGCTGTCGGCCGAACCCGTCGCCGGCGCGGAGACGATCTTCGACGGTGGCTGGATCATCCCCGGCCTGGTCGACGCGCACTGCCACGTGGGCCTCGGTCCGGGCGGCGCCGTCGAGCTCGACGAGGCAGAGCGCCAGGCCGAGACCGAGCGGCAGGCCGGGGCGTTGCTCCTGCGCGACGCCGGTTCGCCGGTGGACACCCGCGGCTTCGACGACCGCGATGACCTGCCACGGATCATCCGGGCGGGTCGGCACCTGGCCCGGCCCAAACGCTACCTGCCGGGGCTGCCGATCGACATCGAGGACGAGTCGCAGCTGCCGCAGTACGTCGCCGAACAGGCCCGTCGTGGTGACGGCTGGGTCAAGCTCGTCGGCGACTGGATCGACCGGGGAGTGGGCGACCTGGCCCCACTGTGGTCCGACGGCGTCCTCAAACAAGCCATCGAGGCCGCGCATGCCAACGGCGCACGGGTGACGGCGCACGTATTCGGTGAGGAGGCGCTGCCGGGGCTGATCAACGCCGGCATCGACTGTATCGAGCACGGCACCGGGATCACCGACGCCACCATCGAACTGATGCTGGCCCACGGTACGGCGCTGGTGCCGACCCTGATCAACATCGAGAATTTCCCCGGCATCGCGGAGAAGGCGGCCAAGTTCCCGGCCTACGCCAAGCACATGCGCGATCTGTACGCGACGTGCCCGCAGCGCGTCGGGGCCGCGCACGAGGCCGGGGTGCCGATCTATGCGGGCACCGACGCGGGCGGCATGATCGCCCACGGCCGGATCGCCGACGAGGTCGCCGCCCTCGGCCGCGTGGGTCTGAGCTCGACGGAAGCGCTGGGGGCGGCCAGTTGGGACGCGCGAAAGTGGTTGGGGCGTCCGGCACTTGAGCACGGCGCACCGGCCGACCTGGTCTGTTACGCCGACGACCCGCGGGTGCCGGGGGTGCTCGACCACCCCGCGCTGGTGATCCTGCGCGGCCGCGTCTACTGACTCAGGTGTATTGGCTGAAACCCCAGTCGAACAATTGCGTCGCCTGTCCGTAGAGATCGCCGGTGCCGTACATCTGCACCACGATCAGCCGGTGATTCCCGCGCTGTGCCGCACCGACGTACGTCTTGCGGGCGAGGTCCGTGTAGCCGGTCTTGCCGGCGAAATCGCCCGGGTATCTGGTCAGCAGCTCGTTCTGTCCGGTGAGGGTCCGGCCGGGGAACTCGGCGGACGTCTGCCGGAAGATTTCGGCGATCACCGGATAGGTCAGCGCCGCGCGGTAGATCACCCCGAGGTCGCGCGGTGTGGTGATCGATTCCCACCCGGGTCCGTCGAGCCCGGACGGCGAGCCGGCCCGTGTGCCTCGGGCACCGAGCGAAGCCGCCTTGCGGTTCATGGCGGCCACCGTGACGCGCTGCCCGCCGAGCATGTCGGCCAGCATGTTGGCGGCGTCATTGCCCGACACCATCAGCAACCCGTCCAAGAGCTGGCGCACGGAGTACACCTGGCCGGGTTTGAGCCCGACGCACGAGCACTCGACCTTGGTGTGTGACTCGTTGGCCCGTCCGAGCGCATCCGGACGCAGGTTGTCCAGCACGACCATGGCCAGCAGTGGCTTGATGGTGCTGGCCGGGGCGTACGAGCCGCCCGGGTCTTGGGACGCCAGTACCTGGCCGGTATCCAAGTCGGCGACCAGCCACGCTTTGGCAGGGCCATTGGCCAGCGCCTGCGCGCCCGCAGGCTGCACGGAGGGTTCGGCTGCCGCCCGATAGTCGGCACCGCCGACGCCGGCGATCGGGGTCGCCAGTGCCGTGCTGAGGGCCAGTACGGCGGCCGTGAACAGTCTGCGCACGAGCGCCGACGCTACGGACCGCAGGCTGCGATGAGCTCGCGCCGAGATTCCGGTCGGGTATCAGTTACCCCGGGTGATCCCCGTCGCTTCGCTCGTCTACAGCGAACCGACGCTGACCGAGCGGTCCTGCGCGAAGCCCCAGTCCAGCAACTGCGAGGCCTGATCCCAGTAGGTCGGACCGCCCTCGTGCACCATGCCGTACATCATGGCGATGACCAGTCGGCGTCCGCCGCGGTCCGCGCCGGCCACGTAGGTCTTCTTGGCGGCGTCGGTGAACCCGGTCTTGCCACCGATGGTGCCCGGGTACCGCTGCAACAGCTGGTTCTCGTTGACGATCTGCTCGTTGCCGTTCTTTCCGGGGAACGTCGCGGCGGGCTGCGCGGTGATCTGCGCGAAGTAGGGGTTGGCCATGGCGGCGCGGAAGATGATCGCCAGGTCGCGGGGCGTGGTCCAGCCCGAGCCGCCGGCGCCGTCCAGCCCGGACGGGGTGGCCGCGTGGGTGTCGACGGCGCCGATGGAGGCGGCCTTCGCGTTCATCTTGGCGACCGCGACGTCGTAGCCGCCGATCATGTCGGCCAGGGCGTCGGCGGCGTCGTTGCCCGATGCGAGCAGCACCGCGTCCAGCAGCTGGCGGGCGGTGTACACGTGGCCGGGGACGATGCCGACGCAGTTGCACTCCACCTGGGTGTCCGCGACGGTGCCGGTCACGGTGGCCTCCAGGCTCGGCAGCTCACTGAGCGCGGTCAGCGCCAGCAGCGTCTTGATGGTGCTGGCGGGCGGGTGCCGCAGGTCGATGTCGCGGCCGGCGAGAATCTGGCCCGAATCCATGTCGGCGACGATCCAGGCCGGGGCCGGCCCTGCCGGGATCGGCACGGTGCCGACCGGCTGGATGTCGGGATCAGCGGCCGCCAGCGGCGGCGCGACCAGGACCACGAGCGTCAGCGCGGCCATGACGGCCGTTGCGAACCTTCCCATGGAGCCAGCAGCCTACTGGCCGAACCTGGACTGTGCCGTCTCAGCGGCGCCCCGGTGGTGTTCAATCGGACCATGTTGAGTCTGGAAGAGATCTCGGACCGTCTGGAAATCCAACAACTGTTGATCGCGTACTCGACGGCCATCGACATCCGCCGATTCGATGATCTGGCACAGGTTTTCACGCCCGACGCCTACATCGACTACCGGGCGATGGGTGGTATCGACGGGCATTTCCCCGAGGTCAAGGAATGGCTGTCCCAGGTGCTGCCGAATTTTCCCGCCTATGCGCACATGCTCGGTAACTTCGACGTCACCATCACCGGGGACACCGCGAAGTCGCGGACCATCTGCTTCAACCCGATGGTGCTGCCGGCGGCGAACGCGGACACGCAGAGTCAGGTGCTGTTCTGCGGTCTCTGGTACGAGGATGAGTTCCTCCGCACGGCGGAGGGCTGGCGCATGACGCGCCGGGTCGAGACGAAGTGCTTCGACCGCGTGGTCTGATCGCGCACCTCGCGCCGAGCGGCCGCCCGGCGGGTCACCGCGGGATTTGGGCCGGTCGCAGCTGCTCTGGCAGAATGGTCGGCTGTCTGTCGGCGACTCGTTCAATGCGTCGCGCGGCGGTCACACACGTGAGGCAAGACCGGACCGGGCAATCCGCCTGAGTCGCTGAATTGCAGCGTGGCAATCATCAGGAGAAGTGCAGAACATGGCTGTCAAGATCAAGCTCACCCGGCTTGGCAAGATCCGCAACCCCCAGTACCGCATCATCGTCGCCGACGCGCGCACCCGCCGCGATGGCCGCGCCATCGAGGTCATCGGCCGGTACCACCCGAAGGAAGAGCCGAGCCTGATCGAGATCGATTCGGAGCGCGCGCAGTACTGGCTGGGCGTCGGCGCGCAGCCGACCGAGCCGGTCGCCGCCCTGCTGAAGATCACGGGTGACTGGCAGAAGTTCAAGGGCCTGCCGGGCGCCGAGGGCACCCTGAAGGTCAAGGAGCCCAAGCCCTCCAAGCTGGACCTGTTCAACGCCGCGCTGGCCAACGCCGACGCCCCTGCCGGTGGCGAGGCTGTCACGCTGAAGAAGCGCAAGGACAAGAAGGACGAGGTCGTCGAGGCCGCCGCCGAGGCTACAGACGCTGCCGGCGAGGCTGCTACCACCGAGGCCGAGGCCGAAGCGCCCGCCGAATGAGCAGCGTCGTCGTCGACGCCGTAGAGCACCTGGTCCGCGGGATCGTCGACAACCCCGACGATGTCCGGGTCGACATGGTGACCAGCCGCCGCGGTCGCACCGTCGAGGTGCACGTGCACCCCGACGACCTGGGCAAGGTCATCGGGCGCGGGGGCCGCACGGCCACCGCGCTGCGGACGCTGGTCGCCGGTATCGGCGGCCGGGGCATCCGCGTCGACGTGGTGGATACCGACCAGTAAATATGGACCTCGTGGTCGGCCGCGTCGTCAAGGCGCATGGCATCAGCGGCGAGGTTGTCGTTGACATACGTACCGATGATCCCGGTGAGCGTTTCTCGCCGGGATCATCGTTGCGTGGTAGGCCGGGGGCCCGTAATCCCGGCCCCGAACGCACCTACGTTGTTGAATCGGCCCGGGAGCACGGCGGCCGGCTACTGGTGCGGCTCGATGGCGTGGCCGACCGCAATGCCGCAGATGCGTTGCGCGGCACGCTGTTCCTGGTGGATTCCGCCAGTCTGCCGCCCATCGAAGAGCCCGACGAGTTCTACGATCACCAGCTCGAGGGGCTGAAGGCCCGCACCGTCGACGGCGTCGACATCGGTGTGGTGACCGAGGTGCTGCACACTCCGGGCGGCGAACTGCTGTCCATCCGAACGGAAGCCGGTGCCGAGGTACTGGTGCCGTTCGTCACCGCTATGGTGCCGACGGTGTCGCTGGCCGACGGTCTGGTGGAGATCGATCCGCCGGACGGCCTGCTCGAGTTGGATTGACGCCCATGCGGATTGACGTCGTCACCATTTTCCCGGCGTATCTCGATGCGCTGCAGCAGTCCTTGCCGGGCAAGGCGATCGCCAACGGCACCGTGCAGCTGGGCGTCCACGACCTGCGGAACTGGACGCATGACGTCCACAAGTCGGTCGACGATTCCCCGTACGGCGGCGGGCCCGGCATGGTGATGAAGGCGCCGGTCTGGGGTGCCGCGCTCGACGAAATCTGTACGCCGGAAACCGTTTTAGTGGTCCCGACGCCGGCGGGCCGGTTGTTCACCCAGGAGCATGCGCACCGCTGGACGGGCGAGCCGCACCTGGTGTTCGCCTGTGGTCGCTACGAGGGCATCGACCAGCGGGTCGCCGATGATGCCGCGCGGCGGATGCGGGTCGAAGAGGTGTCCATCGGTGACTACGTGTTGCCCGGCGGCGAATCCGCGGCACTGGTGATGATCGAAGCCGTGGTTCGGTTGCTGCCCGACGTCCTGGGCAATCCGGCGTCGCACCAAGATGATTCACATTCCGCGCACGTCGGGGGAGTGCTGGAGGGGCCGAGCTACACGCGGCCACCGGTCTGGCGGGACCTCGAGGTGCCTCCGGTGTTGTTGTCCGGCGACCATGCCAAGGTTGCGGCGTGGCGTCGCGAACAGGGGCTGCAGCGCACGCGCGAGCGCAGGCCGGACCTGCTGAACCCGGATCGCTCGGGCTAGGACGGATTCCCGTCGCTTCGCTTGCCCCGGCTAGCTGATTCGCCCGCCCGGGAACATCGTCTTGACGGCGTTGGTGATCGTCGCGCGGGCCGTGGCGTCATCAGTGGGCTGCAGCGAGCCGATGGCCATGACATAGCGCCGGTCCGCGCCGATCACGCCGGTGGACATGTGCATCCAGTTGTTGCCGTTCCATTCCGGCATCCAGCCCTGCTTCACGGCAACCGGTTCGCCGTACAGACCATCCGGGATGCCGAAGCGCTGCGGGTAGCCGTCGGCGCCGGAGGGCGTGGATGCGGCCAGATCGGCCAGGATGATGCCGGCCAACTCTGGGGGCAGCCCACCGGAGCCGTTGAGCAGCTCGTCGTAGTAATGCACCAGGTCGGTAGGGGTGCTCATGGTGTTCCACCACTTGCCGTCGTAGGGCACCGAGGTTCCGGTCAGACCGTAGCGGGCTGCCACGCGGGTGATGACGTTGTTGCCGCCGCTGCGGTTCCAGAAGACCTCGGCAGCGGAGTCGTCGGACGACCGCAGCATGGTGTCCAGCGACTGGCGGTCGGCCGCGGTGAGCTCGATCTGGCCCTTGGCCTCCTGCAGCAGGAGATCGTCGGCGATGAACAGCTTGGCCACCGACGCGATGGGCATCGCGGACCCGTCGCCGGTGGCGATCACCTGGCCGGTGTTGCGATCGAGCACCGCGGTGCTGATCGACGCCCCGGCTGCCGAGGCATCGGTGGTGGCACTGCGTTCGCGGGCATCGAGGCCTGTCATGGCCGCAGCGGGTTCGGCGGCCGGAGCTTCCGGCATCTCCAGCGCGCTGACCACCGGTACGACGGTCAGCGCGATCCGGTTCTGCGGCGGCGCTCCGTACACCTTCGCCTCGCAACCAGCTGTGAGCATCACCGCTGCTGCCGCGGCAGCGGTGATGCTCAGCAGCTTCGACGGCTGCGGGCGCATGGTTCTCCTAAACCTCACGACGGATAAAATTCTGGTTGATCAGCGTAACGGGTAAAGCTGTGTTGGGTGTGGCGTCTGTGACAGCGCAGAGTGTGATGTCTGCTGCACCAGGCCCGGTGGGGTCACGATTTCGTCACCCGGCGGCTGTCTGGCACAATTGAGCAGTTGTCCGCGCTGGGCGCGGGGTCGGCGTCTGTTTCGGATGTGTCCCCGCCCGCTGCGGCATCCGCCCAAGTACGTCCGTAAAGAGAATGGCTTTTCCGTCGCGCCGCATGGCGTCCGGCGGCTGTAGCCCGCGAGTTAGCAAGGAAGTGTCACCGATGAAAACGCTGGACTTCGTCGATCAGGCGTCGCTGCGCGACGACATCCCGGCCTTCAACCCCGGCGACACCCTCAATGTGCACGTCAAGGTCATCGAGGGCAACAAGCACCGCATCCAGGTGTTCAAGGGCGTCGTGATCCGTCGCCAGGGTGGCGGTATCGGTGAGACCTTCACCGTCCGCAAGGAGAGCTACGGCGTCGGCGTCGAGCGGACCTTCCCGGTGCACTCGCCGAATATCGACCACATCGACGTCGTCACCCGCGGCGACGTGCGTCGCGCCAAGCTGTACTACCTGCGCGAGCTCCGTGGCAAGAAGGCCAAGATCAAGGAAAAGCGCTGAGCTTGTTCGGCGACCTCGCTGCCGAACTGACTAGCCTGGTGCCGTGACCGGCCCAAGCGAAGACAGCACCACTCCGGACAGTCCGACGACGGACGACGCCGACACCACTGCGACCGCCGACTCGGCCGGCAAGGCTGACGAGGCCGGCGAGAAGCCGAAGTCGAAGCTGGCCGCGCTGCGCGAAGGCGTTGTCCTCGTCCTCACCGCGGTGCTGCTGTACTACGTCGTGCTGACATTCGTCGCGCGGCCGTACCTGATTCCCTCGGAGTCCATGGAGCCCACGCTGCATGGCTGCAGCGGCTGCGTCGGCGACCGGATCATGGTCGACAAGTTGACCTATCGGTTCGGCGCGCCCGAGCCCGGCGACGTCGTGGTCTTCAAGGGCCCGCCGAACTGGAACATCAGCTACAAGTCGATTCGCTCGGACAACCCGACCATGCGCTGGATCCAGAACGCGCTCTCGGTCATCGGCTTCGTGCCGCCTGACGAGAACGATCTGGTGAAGCGCGTGATCGCGGTAGGCGGCCAGACGGTGCAGTGCCGCAACTCGACGGGTCTGACGGTCGACGGCAAGAAGCTCAAGGAGCCGTACCTGGATCCGGCGACCATGATGGTCGACCCGGCGACGGACCCGTGCCTGGGCAACGAGTTCGGCCCGGTGAAGGTGCCGGACGGCCGGCTCTGGGTGATGGGGGACAACCGCACCCACTCGGCCGACTCGCGCGCCCACTGCACGAACACGCCGGCCGACGCCATCAACGCGCTGATGTGCACCGGTGACCCGATGGCGGGAACCGTGCCGGTAGCCAATGTGATCGGGAAGGCCCGGTTCATCGCGTGGCCGCCGTCGCGCTGGGGCGGTGTGGTCACGGTCAATCCGCAGACCGGTCAATAGGTTTTGCCGTGCCGGTTTGGCCACCTCGCACGGTGATCCGCAAGTCCACGGGCCTGCGCACCTTGGAGTCCGCGCTGTACCGCGGCGGGTTGGGGCCCGTGGCCGGGGTGGACGAGGTGGGCCGCGGGGCCTGTGCAGGCCCGCTCGTCGTCGCAGCTTGTGTGTTAGGGCCGAATCGGCTGGAAAGCCTGGCGGCCCTTGATGATTCGAAGAAGCTGAATGAAGCCGAACGTGAACGGTTGTTCCCGTTGATCCGGCGCTACGCCCTCGCGTACCACGTGGTGTTCATTCCCTCGACCGAGGTGGACCGGCGCGGGGTGCACATCGCGAACATCGAAGGCATGCGCCGTGCTGTCGCGGGGCTGTCTCTACGGCCGGGCTACGTACTCTCTGACGGGTTCCGGGTACCGGGCCTGCCGGTGCCGTCGCTGCCGGTGGTCAGCGGGGACGCCGCGGCCGCCTGCATCGCCGCGGCCAGCGTCCTGGCCAAGGTCAGCCGCGACCGCCTGATGGTCGAGATGGATGCCGTGCATCCGGGCTACGGGTTCGCGGTCCACAAGGGTTACAGCACCCCCGCGCACACCGCGGCACTGGCGCAACTTGGGCCGTGCCTCGAGCACCGCTTCTCGTTCGCCAATGTGCGCAAGCTGGCTGCCAACCCGGCGATAGGGCAGCGCTGCCGATCCGGGTGAGGAAAAATGGGAACTAGTCGCCAATCCGAAGAAGACATGGCCCGCAAGAACCGAAGGACCGCTGAACCGATGAGTCTGTGCCGATGAGTGCCGAGGATCTCGAGAAGTATGAAACCGAGATGGAGCTCTCGCTGTACCGCGAGTACAAGGACATCGTCGGGCAGTTCAGTTACGTCGTGGAGACCGAGCGCCGCTTCTACCTGGCCAACAGCGTCGAGCTGATCCCGCGCAACGCCGACGGCGAGGTCTATTTCGAGCTTCGGCTGGCCGACGCCTGGGTCTGGGACATGTATCGGCCGGCGCGATTCGTGAAGCAGGTCCGGGTCATCACCTTCAAAGATGTCAACATCGAAGAGGTCGAGAAGCCCGAACTCCGCCTGCCCGAATAACCCGTGTCGACCATCGGCGAGCTGTTCGCCGTCATCGACCTGGCCGGCGTCCTGACCAACGCGATCCTGGGTGGGATCGTCGCCCGCGACGAGCGCATGGATCCCATCGGCTTTCTGACCCTGGCGTTGCTCTCCGGGCTCGGCGGCGGCATCATCCGCGACACCCTGTTGCAACACGGACCGCCGGTGGCGCTCACCGACTTTCGTTACGCACTGTGTGCGGTGATCGGTGCCGCGATCGCGTTCCTGATGCCCATCGGCGGTCGCGGCTGGCGTGCGGTGTTTCCCTACGTGGACGCACTGGCCCTCGGTTGCTGGGCGACCGCCGGCGCACAGAAGACATTGGCGCTCGGCCTCGGCTGGGTGCCCGCCCTGCTGCTGGGCACCATCACCGCGGTCGGCGGCGGCGCGCTGCGGGACATCACCACGCACCGGGTGCCACAGATTTTCGGCGGCACCACGCTCTACGCCACCAGTGCCCTCGCGGCCAGCGCGGTGGTTGCCGGGTTCTGGTACGCCGGGCTGGCGCAAACCGGCGTTCTGGTCGGCACGACGGTCGGCGCGGGCCTGTGTCTGATCTCCCGCCGCCGCGGCTGGCAGCTCTGGAGCGGTTTGTCGTGGGAATACAGCTTCACCCGCAAGCCGGGGCAGCGGCTGCCACATGTCTCGGTGCGCATGTTGCGTGACGGTGCCGCCGACGGCACCGGTGACGGTCAGCGGTAGCGCAGTTCCAGGCGCCGGTGCCGGCGCACCATGAGGCTGGGTACCCATTCGGCGTCGGCCAGCTCGAACCAGTCGGTGGCCTCCAACAGCATGGTGATCCCGATGCGGGCCTCGGTGCGGGCCAGTGCCGCCCCGACACAGAAGTGCAGACCTTTCCCGAACGCCAGATGATTGCGCAGATTCGGCCGGCCCAGCTGCAGCAGGTCGGGATCGGCGAAAACCGCGGGGTCGCGATTGGCCGAACCCCAGAGCAGCAGCAGATGCCCGTCCTTGGGCAGTGGTACGCCGGCCAGCGTGGTGTCTCGGCGGATGTGCCGGTGATGGTTGCGGAAGGGCGACTCCAGCCGCAGCGTCTCCTCCAACAGGGCGGGCACCAGCCCGAGGTCGCCCCGTACCTGCTGCTGGACGTCGGGCAGGGTCGCCAGCAGCCGGGTGGCGTTGCCCATCAACCCGGCGGTGGATTCGCCGCCGGCACCCACCAGCTGCACCAGCATCAGCACCGCCACGTTGTCTTCGATGGTGCCGTCGGCCACCGCGCGGGCGAGGTCGCCGAGCAGGTCGTTGCCAGGGTTCGCCTGCGCCTCGGCGAATTTCGCGTACAGGTAGCAGGCCAGCTGCGTGGAGGTCTCGACCGCGGTGCTGATGTGTTCGAGATCGAAGACGCCGCTGAGCAATTCGGTACTGCCGTACCCCCACTGCACCAATTGCGGCACATCGTCATCGGGGAGCCCAATCAGCCTGGCCACCAACGTCATCGGCAATCGGTCGCCGATGGCGGACATCCACTCGATGCGGCCGTCCGCCGCCGCATCGCGCCACAGTCGTCGGGCAACGTCGGCGATCACCGGCTCAAGAGCCCGGATTCGTTTGGCCACCAGGGCCGGCAGCACCAGCTTGCGTTCGTGCGCGTGCCGCGGGTCGTCGCCGGTGGCCAGGACATGTCCAGCGGTGTCGACGGCTCCCATGCCGAAGGTCGACGGCCGCGTTCCCTCGGTCACCAGCGTGGCGGTCAGATTCGACGAGAAGTCGTCCGGGCGGCCGGCGGCCTCCTGGACGGCGTCCCAGGTGGTGGCCAGGTAGAAGTCTGTGCCGGTAACCCGGTGCACCGGACCGGCGAGTCGGAGCTGCGCGTAACAGGCATACGGATCGTCCAGCGTGGACGGGCTGAGAAGATCTGAAACTAGTTGCACGCCTTGAGTTTTGGGCTCAGGAATCGGCATGTCAAGGGTGATTCTGGGCTGTCTCACGCACAGTCCGCGAGCTGCGCTGATGCGGACGATTCCGGAAATATTGTCTCGGTGTGAGACATAATCGTCGATTAGTATCAAGGAATGGACTGGCTGATCGGCGCCGAGCGCCGCGATGCGGGTATCGAACGCATCTATGCCGCCGCGGCGGCCAGTGCGGCGGCCCGGGGTCTGGACCGGTTGAACATCGACGAGGTCGCCGCGAGCGTGGGCTGTTCCCGCGCGACGGTGTACCGGTACGTCGGCGGCAAACAGGCGTTGCGGGACGGAGTCTTGGCCCGCGCCATCGCTCGGGTCGGTGAGGAGATCGCCGAGGCGGTGTCCGGGTGCACCGGGCCGGAGCGGATGGCGGCGGCCGTACTGTCCGCCGTCCGGGTGGTCCGGGCCGATCCGGTGGCCTCGAATCTGGTGCGCACCGGTGCCTTGGCCGACTTCGACTCGCCCCGGCTGGCGCAGACGGCGGGCGAACTGTCCGGGACCGCAGATCCGCTGCTGGCGGACTGGATTGTGCGGGTTGTCCTGTCGTTGCTGTGTTGGCCATTGGCCGACGAAAGAGCCGAAGAGCTGGTGGTACGCCGGTATGTGGCCGCGACAGCAGGGCCGGTGGGCCGCCCATGACCATCCCGACAGGCGGTCATGACTGGGGTGTTTGCGACAACCGATTGTTAGGCTGAACAGATGGCAGGCAAGCCGCAGAGCAAACCGTCGCTGGCAGCGACGAGTTGGACGCTGCTCGGCATGTTGTCGTATGAAGAAGAACTCAGCGGCTATGACATCAAGAAGTGGATCGACTGGAGCGTCGGGTTCTATTACTGGAGCCCGTCCTACAGCCAGATTTACACCGAGCTGAAAAAGCTTGAGGGACTTGGTTATCTGGAGTCCCGCGTCGAGCAGGACGAGGGTCTGCGCTCTCGCCGCCTCTACAAGATCACCGAGTCCGGCATGGCTGCGGTGACCGACTGGACCAACAACGCGCCCGTCGACCCTCCGGTGCTCAAACACAGTGTGCTGCTGCGGGTTACGTTCGGCCACCTGAGCAACCCCACCCGGCTGCGGGAGCTGCTGGAGCAGCACGTCGCCTACTGCGAGGCCATGGCGCGTCAGGCTGCCGAGGACTCCGACGGCGCCAAAGCTCAGCCGGTGTGGGCGTATTCGGTGATCGCGCTGCGGTGGGCGGCCAAGTACTACGCCGCCGAGCGGGAACTGGCGCTCGAGCTCATGAAGGACATCGACGAGGCCGACGCGGTGCTGCGGACCGCGGCGAAAGGTGTTGCGGGCATGCCGCGTTCGACGCCGGGCCTGTGGCGTGACGTCGAACGTGAGGTGCAGGGGCGCCACGAGTAATCGCGACCTGCCACGAACCCGGCTCCCGCCGCCAGAGGCGGCTATGGAACGGGTGCCGGAGAACGTGACTCCGTCCGACGTGGTTACCTTGGGCGGGGACATCGATTCTGGTGCACGCCTGTCACCGCGAACCATCCTCGCGGTGACGGGGGCGTGCCGGGTCAAGGATCGTGTGAACCCTGGACACAGAAGGAGTGACCGATGGCTGACCGCAATGTGCTGGGTGCTCCGCTGGAACCGTGCGGCGTCGAGCCGCTGACCGGCTTCTACCGCGACGGCTGCTGCTCGACCGGACCCGAGGACGCCGGTCTGCACACCATCTGCGCGACTGTGACCGCCGAGTTCCTTGAACACCAGCGCTCGATAGGCAACGACCTATCCACGCCGATGCCCCAATATCGGTTCCCCGGTCTGTCTCCGGGCGACCGCTGGTGCGTGACCGCGGTGAACTGGCTTCGGGCTCACCGCGACGGATGCGCAGCACCGGTGGTGCTTGCTGCCACCCATGAGCAAACCCTCGAAGTCGTGGCCCTCGAGGTGCTGAGGGCATACGCCGTCGATGTGCCCGACGATCTCGGTGGCCTCTGAGTCGACTGGTGGCGAGCCCAATTCGGCTGCCCGCCGCGCAATCCCGGTCGGAGGCGCCTCGCGGCGGGCGGTCTACAGCTTTCCGGCAGCATCCTGTCCGGCGATGTAGCCATACACCAGGCCCTGCGCGATGGTCGCGCCCGCGCCCGGGTACACCGCACCGAAGGCGTTGGCCGCCGTGTTGCCCAGTGCGTACAGCCCTTCGATGACGCCGCCGTCCTCGCGGTGCACGCGGCCACGTTCGTCGGCCACCACGCCGCCGCAGGTGCCGAGGTCGCTCAGCGTCATCTTGACCGCGTAGAACGGGCCTTTGGCCAGCGGGCGCAGGTTCGGGTTGGGAGTGACCGTGGGGTCTCCGTAGTAGCGGTCGTAGGCGCTGCGGCCGCGGTTGAAATCAGGATCGATGCCGGCGGCCGCGCTTTCGTTGAACCGTGTCATGGTCTGCTCGAAATCGGCGAGCGGGACGCCCATCTGCGCCGCCAGCCCGGCGAAGGTGCCGGCTTTGGCGGCAATGCCCGCCTGATACCAGGACTTGGGCAACGGCATCCGCGGGAACGATCCGGCGGCGAACACGTAGCTGTTGCGGTACTTCTGGTCGAACACGATCCACATCGAGTCGACCGGCGTCCCCGCACGCTCGAGCTCGAGCAGGCGCTGGCCGAACGACATGTAGTCGGTCGACTCGTTGGCGAAGCGCTTGCCGTCCTGATCGACGATGAGTGAGCCCGGCAGCGAGCGCTCGGCCAGCAGCACCGCGGGCGGGCGGCCGCCCGCGGACGCCACCGCAGGGAACCACCAGGCCTGATCCATCAGCGCGGTCGCGGCACCCAGGTCGGTGGCGGCCCGGATGGCCTCACCGGTGTTCGAGTCGGCGCCGAGGCTCTCGTGGTCGCCGAGTGAATCAGACTGGTGCTTGTGGCGCATCGCCATGTCGTGGTCGAAGCCACCGGCCGCCAGCACCACACCCCGCCGGGCAGTGACGGTGATCTCGCGGCCCGCGTGCGCCAGTACGGCGCCGGTGACCCGCCGGCCGTCGCCGGTCAGCCGGACCAGTGCGGTATCGGTCCAGATCGGGATACCGGCCTGCAGCACGCCGGCGAAGAGCCCGGCCGCCAGTGCCTGGCCGCCGGCGATGTACTCACGGCCCAGCAGCTTGCCGCCGACGCCCTGCGCGAGCCGTTTTGCGATGAGCGGTAGGCCTTTTCGTGGCACCCGCGTCATCAGATTCATCCACTTGTAGTCCGCGCCGGTGGTCGGCATCGGCACCGCGACCTCCATGACGCCACCGCGCAGCCGGTCCCGATACTTGCCGAGCACGCGGGCATTGAGTGGGCGGCACTCGCAGGTGCGCCCGGTGGCCCGGCCTCCTGGCAGCTCGGGGTGGTAGTCCGAGTAGTCGCGGGCCCAGAACAACCGCATCGGCGTGGTGCGCCTGAGCATGTCGACGGTAGCGTTGACGTGCTTCAGGAAGCCGGTGGAGCGGGCCGCCGGTGCGGTCCCGTTCACCACCGCGTCGAGGTAGGTCGCAGCCCGATCGGCGGTATCGGCAGTGCCCTTGTCGGTCAGCAGGGGAGTGGTCGGCAGCCAGAGGGCGCCACCCGAGCGGGCGGTGGACCCGCCTACAGCGGAGGCCTTCTCGACGACGAGGACGTTCAGCCCGGACTCATGGCCGCTCAGCGCCGCGGCCAGGCCGGTGCCGGAACCGATCACCAGCAGATCGACGGCCGTGTCAGTGATGTCGAGGCCGGCCGGAATCGTGGCCGCGGCAGATGTCGTCACGACCGCCGAGCGTATTGCGGCAGAGGAGTTTCCGGTCTCGGTCGTCCCTTACAGCGGGACAACCCATAAATCGGCCGCGTCGTTGCTGTTAGACCTGAAACATCAAACTGCAGCCCAGTTTTCTACGTGAGGATGGTCGTCAGATGACGCTGGATGATGTCGACGTTCGCCAGATCGAAGCCCGTGATGCACCAACCCGGTTCGCCCGCGGTTGGCACTGCCTCGGCCTGACCAAAGACCTCGGTGACGGCAAGCCGCACTCGATCAACGCGTTCGGCCAGAAACTTGTCGTGTTCCGCGGCGAAGACGGCCGGCTCAACGTGCTGGACAGCTACTGCCGGCACATGGGCGGCGACCTGAGCCAGGGCACCGTCAAAGGCAACGCGATCGCCTGCCCGTTCCACGACTGGCGCTGGGGCGGCGACGGCAAGTGCACGCTGGTGCCGTACGCCAAGCGCACGCCGCGGCTCGCGCGCACCGCGAAGTGGGAGACCCTCGAGCAGGACGGGATGCTCTTCATCTGGAACGACCCCGAGGGCAGCGCGCCGCCGGAGGACAACTACATCCCGCGCATCGAGCAGGCCGGCAGTGACGAGTGGACCGATTGGCATTGGTACACAACGGTTGTCAACGTCAACTGCCGTGAGATCATCGACAATGTCGTCGACATGGCGCACTTCTTCTACATCCACGGCTCGGTGCCGTCGCACTTCAAGAACATCTTCGAAGGCCAGGTCGCGACGCAGTACATGAACGGTGGCGGCCGCGAGGACATGCAGGGCACCGAAAGCGCGAAGATGCTCGGTTCGACATCGGTGGCGTCGTACTACGGACCGTCCTTCATGATCGACGATCTGACGTACCACTACCCCGAAGCCGATCACAAGACCGTCCTGATCAATTGCCACTACCCGATCGACGCGAATTCCTTTGTGCTGCAGTACGGAATCATCGTGAAGAAGGTCGAGGGATTGCCCGAGGACGCTGCTATGGCCACCGCGGTCGCGCTCGGTGACTGGGTGGCCCGGGGCTTCGAGCAGGACGTGGAGATCTGGAAGAACAAGACCCGCATCGACAACCCGCTGCTGGTGGAAGAGGATGGCCCGGTTTATCAGCTGCGCCGGTGGTATGAGCAGTTCTACGTCGACGCCGCGGACGTGGTGCCGGAGATGACCGATCGCTTCGAATATGAACTCGACACCACCGTCCCCCGCGAGGCTTGGACCAAGGAGATGGCAGCGAACATCGCCGCGCGGGCCGCGGAGGCGGTCTGATGACTGTGCGGCCCGACGTCCGATTGGCCGACATGCCGATGGTGCCGGTTGCTTGTCGCGCCTGCGGCGCAGAGGTTTTGGCGCGCAAAGGCAGCTGGCAGCAGACCAGTGTGCAGTGGACTCGCGAGTCGGCTGCGATGTGTGAGGAACGCCGGACGTTCGAGCAATTGCCGGGGCGAATCTTCCTGGCCTGTGGCCAGCTGAAGGAGGCCATCGCCGCCGCGGTGGCGGCCGGTGTCGTGCACGTCGTCCAAGCGGACTCGGGCTGACGAACTGGGCGTGGCACCATAGCCGCATGAGCTCAGACAAGCGGGTCGCGGTCGTCACCGGCGCCAGCAGGGGTGCCGGCAAGGGGATTGCCGCGGCGTTGGTTGCCGACGGGTGGACGGTCTACCTGACCGGCCGCACCGTCACCGACCCCGGTGACGGCGGCATCGCGGTCCCGGTGGATCATCGCGACGACGATGCGGTGGCCGCACTGTTCGCCCGGGTGGCCGACGAGGCCGGCCGGCTCGATCTGCTGGTCAACAATGCCGCCGTGGTGCACGACAACCTCGTCGACCCGAAGCCGTTCTGGGAGAAGCCGATCGGCTTGGGTGACGTACTCGATGTCGGCCTCCGGTCGGCCTATGTCGCGTCCTGGCATGCCGCCCCGCTGCTGGTGGCCCAGGAACGCGGGCTGATCGCGTTCACGTCGTCTCCCGGCTCGGTGTGCTACATGCACGGGCCCGCCTATGGCGCGCAGAAGGCCGGTGTGGACAAGATGGCGGCCGACATGGCCGTCGACTTCCACGGCACCGGCGTGTCGACGCTGTCCATCTGGATGGGCATTCTGCTCACCGACAAGTTCATGCAGGCGTTCGACGCCGAGACGCTGGCCAAGGCCGCAGGAAATTTCGAAACGCCGGAGTTCATCGGCCATGTGATCAACGCGCTGTACCAGGACCCGGACCTGGACGGTATCAGCGGGCAGACCGTGATCGCCGCGGAAGAAGCCCAGCGCTACGGCATCACCGACGTCGACGGCCGGACGCCGCCTTCGCATCGGGCGATGCTTGGTGATCCGCGGGTGCCCAGCGACGTGATCGTCCGCTGAGCGGACAGTCGGACACAGTCCGCTGAGCGGACAGTCGGACACAGTCCGTTGAGCGGACAGTCGGACACAGTCCGCTGAGGGGGACTGAGTAGCAGGGTCTGCTGAGCACCCGCGGAGGTCTAGCAGTGGGCGCCGCCGTCGATCCGGATCTCGGTTCCGGTGAGGAACGCGCCGTCATCGGACGCCGCCATGGCGACCACCGCGGCGACAGCACTGGGGTCACCCAGGTTCGCGTCGTTGCCGGTGTTGAGCACGGGGACCTGCTTGGTCCACAGGCCATAATCGGTGCCCTGGGGCATCTTGGCGAATGTGCCGTTGGCGAGCGGGGTGGAGACGCCACCGGGTTGGATGTTCACGGCGCGAAGCCCCTGCTTGGCGTATTCGAGCGCCAACGAGTGAGTAAAGCTCAGGATGCCGCCCTTGCTGGCGGAATAGGCCGCCATGTACGGGTGGGCGTAGCTCGCCGAGGTCGAGGTGAAGTTGATGATCACGCCGCGCCCGGAGGCGAGCAGTGCCGGCAGGGCCTGGCGGGTCATCAGGAAGGTGCCGGTCAGGTTGACCGCGATGATGCGGTTCCAGTCGGCCAGCGTGGTTTCGTGGGTGTGCGAGCAGGTCTCGATCGCGGCCACGTTGACCAGCACGTCCAGGCCGCCCAGGTCGGCGATCGCGGCGTCGACGCCCGAGGTGACGTCCTCTTCGGACGAGATGTCGAGCACCGTGTTGGTCAGACGCGTTGCGGTGCCGGCTTTTTCGGCGGCTTCTCGGGTCCGGGCCAGTCCCTCGGCGGAGATGTCGCACGCGACGATGGTGCCGCCCTCGTCGAGCAGGCGGGCCACGGTGGCCTGGCCGATGCCCGATCCGGCGCCGGTCACGACGACCCGGCGGTCGCTGAATCTATCCATGCTGCAAGTCCTTTCGTTGCCGGAGGATTCTTGCGGTACCCGTCTCCCGCGGGACGGCCGTGGTCCGGTCACCGGGATGTCTTCTCAGCCGGCGGCCGGCGTGAGCTTGCGGATGGTGCCGAGCAGGTCGGTGCTGTACAGGGAGTGGGGGTCCCATCCCGGGCCCGCGCCGAAGCGGACCGAGGTGCTGCCGAACAGTCCCGACGCCAGGATGCATGCGGCGTGCCGGTCGAGATCGATACGGACGATGTCGCCGCCGTCCATCGCCAGGTAGACCAGGCCATCCGGGCCGACCGTGAGGTCGTCTGGGAAGCCGAACAGCCCCAACAATCCCAGATTGACGGTGCGGAGGTGGTCCGGGTGGTCCAGATCCACGAACGCCAGGGTGCTGACGGGGTGCAGGTCCATTGATGCGACGACGGCGTTGTGGGCCGCGTCGTACGCCAGGCCATTGGCCATCGTCACCGACGGTGCGAAGCGGGTTTCGCGGGCACCGTCGGCGCTGATCTTGGTCAGTCCGGTGGTCCAGCCCACGTTGCGGGAGACGACGAACGAACCGTCGGGCAGTCGGACCATGCCGTTGGGCATGGTGAGTGTGACGGCGATCGTCGTCAGCGCCCCGGTGCCGAGGTCCACTCGGTCGATGGTGCCGTCCGTGCTGCCGAAGACGCCGGACAGGAAGCTGTTGCCGGTGGTGAAGTAGGCCGCGCCGTCGGCGGCGGTAATGCTGCCGGGCGCAGCGACATTCGGTATGAACGTGCTGCCCTTGCCGTCCGGTGTGAGGCGGTAGAGCTGCCCGGAGTTGCCGACCGTGCGCGACACCAGCATGGTGCCCGCGCCGTCGAATCCGAGATTTTCCAGTGAACCCAGGCCGCTCGCGACCGTGGTGACCCGCCACGGGCACCGGGTGATCGCGACCGCGGCGGCCGGCGTCGCCGGTCCGCCGAGAACCGTCATCAGCGCCACGGTTGCGCTCAGCGCCAGGCAGACGACGGGCCGATGTCTCCGGGGTCGCGCATCACGACTCATCAGCTTTCCTCCGCCCCTGCGCCGTCAGTGTCCGGCGCCTCGATCAGCTCCGAGTACGTGGTCGTACTCGCACGTCAGGGGACAGTACGATAACGTACTGGAATGCGCAACGCGGAGGCCGAAGACAGCAGCGAAGGCGGTGAGCGGGGCGCGGCGCGTCAGCGGTTCGTTGACGCGCTCGCCGCCCTGATCGAGGATCGCGGCTACCCCGCGACGTCCGTGGTCGACATCGTGCGGGTGGCGCAGGCCTCCAAGACCACTTTCTACCTACATTTCGCGAACAAGCAGGAGTGCTACCTGGCGTTGCTGGCCTCGGTGACCGACGATCTGGTCGCCGACATCCGGCAGGCCGTCGACTCAGATGCGCACTGGCACAATCAGATTCGCCAGATGTTCACCGCCTACATCACGCACCTCACTGCGCGCCCGGCGATTTCGCTGAGTTGGGTACGCGATCTCCCGGCGCTGGGGGCGGCGGCCCGTCCGATACAGCGGCGCAATTTCGCTGAATTGGCGACTCTGCTCGGAGAACTCAGCACCAACCCCGGATTTCAGCGTGCTCAGCTGCCGCCCGTCACCAAGCCCAAAGCCGTGATGCTGTTGGCCGGCGTGCGGGAGTTGGCCGCCCAAACCGCCGAAGACGGCCTGGACATCGAAACGGTCATCGGTCCGGCAACCGACATCGCCATCAGCATCCTGGCGGCAGGGCAGTCGCAGTAACACTGGTCAGGTGTCGAGTGCGTTCACCAGGAGTTCGTCGTCGGCCGGGGCCGGGGCGTCGTCCTCGGCGACGGGTGCGGCACGTCGCCGGACCACCTCGAAGGCGACCAGGATGACCAACAGGGTGACACCGCTCATCAGGAACTGGGACCGGGTGCCCGGCAGGACCGCCATCGCCAGGATGACGGTGGCCATCAGGGTGATGGTGGCGTAGCTCAGCCACGGGAACAGCCACATTTTCAGTTTCAGTGTGCCCGGTGCGGTCCGCTCGACGCGGCGGCGGAGGACGACCTGGGATATCGCGATGATCAGGTAGACGAACAGCGCGACGGCGCCGTAGGAGTTGATCAGGAAGTTGAACACCACGTCGCCCCACACGTAGGTCGCGGCGACCGACGCGTAGCCGACGGCGGTACCCAGCAGAATCGCGCGGCGCGGGACCCCACCGGGGGACAGCTTGGTGAAGAACCGCGGTGCATCGCCGGAGGTCGTGAGCGCGAACAACATTCGCGAGGTGCTGTACAACGCCGAGTTGAGGCAGGACAACACCGCGGTGAGCACGATGACGTTCATGATCGTCGCGACGCCCGGGATTCCGAGCACCGTCAGCACCGACGCGTAGGGACTGATGCTCACGCTCTTGGTGTTCCACGGCTGGAGGGCCACCACCACGAGGATCGATCCGACGTAGAACGCGATGATGCGGAACACGATCGACTTCATCGCGCGCGTCACCGCGCGTTCGGGTTCATCGGATTCGGCGGCGGCTATGGTGACGATCTCGGCGCCCGTGTAGAAGGCGACGCAGGGCACCACGGCGGCCAGCACGGCACCCCAACCGAGCGGTGCGAAGCCGCCGTGATCGATGAGGTTGGCCAGGCCTGGCGTCGAATGCGGCCAGAGTCCGGTGATCCACAGGGCGCCCATGGCCAGGAACACCACGATCGCAATGACTTTCACCGACGAGAACCAGTACTCGAATTCCCCGAATGAGCGTGCGGAGACCAGATTGGTCGCAGTGAGCGCAAGCATCAGGCCGAGGCTCAAGGCCCACAGCGGCACAGCGGGGAGCCAGAGCTGCACGATCCGTCCGCCGGCCACGGCTTCGACGGCGACGACGATGACGAAGAAATACCAGTACATCCAGCCGGTGACGAAGCCGCCACGGCGCCCGAGTGCTTGCCGGGCGTAGACGTAGAACGACCCGACCACCGGCCGCGCCACGGCCATCTCGGCGAGCATCCGCATGATCAGCACGGTGATGATGCCGCCGATCAGGAACGACACGATGGCCGCGGGGCCGGCGCTGCCGATAACCACGCCGCTACCGACGAACAGCCCGGCGCCGATCACCCCGCCCAACGCGATCAGGTTCACATGCCTGCGCTGCAGGCCTTTTCCCAGCCGTGCATCACCGGCCTTGAGCTCTGAACTCACCACCGACGCGACGATGCCGCAGTTTCGCGCGCCGGCCCACCGTTGTGGTCACCGTGCGTTTATCAGCCTTCAGCCTCGGGTCGGCACCGCGAGTGCCCAGCCCAGGACGCCGGTGGCCGCGGTGTTGGCCAGAGCTCGAATGACGTTCCAGCGCACCCACGATGACTCGAACTGCTGCCGTAGTGACGCGAGATCGGCGGGGTTGGTCGAGCCGGCCGCGGTGGCGAGCTTGTCGTTCAGCGGCACGTTGAGCACCGACGTGATGGCGAGGCTCGCGACGTTGAGGGCCAAGCCGATGCCGATCCAGACCAGGACCGGACGGGCGCCGGGCTTGAGATAGCACGCCCCGGCCAGTGCGGTGAAGCCGACCGATCCGAGGAAGATCAGCAGGAACGGCGGATTGACGATGACAACATTGATCTTGTTCATGACGTCGATGAAGGTCCGGTCGTCGAACGCGCCGAGCGCGGGCATCACCGACACCGCATACGCGTAGTACAGGCCGGCGAGGAGCCCGGAGGACAGCAGAGCGACGATGAGCGCCGTCGTGCCGAGCGGCTGGGGCAGCTTGCTGAAAGTCATGAGCTGACCGTATTGATCGAGCGTTGGACGATCCATCGTCAACAGGCTCAGTTCCATACGCGAGCGTCTACATCGGCCTTCGTCTAGCGTGGATGCGGTGGACGCCCTGGCCGGTTTACTGGAAGGGCCACGTGCTCGTGGCGCATTTCTGATGCGCTCGTTGCTCGACCCGCCGTGGGCGCTACGGGTGCAGGACCGGGCTCCGCTCACCATCGTGGTGGTGGCCCGCGGGTCGGCGACGGTCCTCCCGGACGGTGCCGCCGGCCGGCGGCTCGAGGCGGGCGACATTGCGATCTTCCGTGGACCCGACGGCTATACCGTCGCCGATGATGCCGCCACCGCACCCGCGATCGTCGTGCACCCGGGACAGGTCACCACGACCATCGATGGTGAACCACTGTGCGAGGCACTGAGTCTGGGGATTCGCAGCTGGGGCACCCGTCCCGACGCAGAGACCCTGTTGATCACCGGAGCCTACGAGGAAGTCGGTGCGGTCTGCCGGCGACTGCTGACCGCACTGCCGCCACTGGTGGTGGTCCGGCAGGGCGAGGTCAACAGTATGTTGGTCGATCTCCTGCTCGATGAGATGTCGCGCGATGAGCCGGCACAAGGTGCGGTGCTCGACCGAATGCTCGATCTGCTCACCATTGCGGCGTTGCGTAGCTGGTTCTCTCGTGAAGAGGCGCCGGCCTGGTATCGCGCGTATCGGGATCCTCAGGTGGGCACGGCTCTTCGGCTGATCGAGAACAATCCGGCACATCCCTGGACCGTGGGGTCGCTGGCCGCCGAGGTCGGGCTGTCCCGGGCAGCACTGGCGCGTCGATTCACCCAACTCGTCGGCGAACCACCGATGGCACTGCTGACCGAGATTCGCCTGGCGCTGGCCGTCGACCTGCTGCGCGGGTCCGACGCCACGATCGAAGCCGTTGCGCGCGACGTCGGCTATGGCACCGCCTTCGCGCTGAGTACCGCGATCAAGCGCCGTTACGGCATGAGCCCCAAGGTAATTCGCGCCCAGGGGAGCTCGTCGGGCGATTAGCGCATCGTGGCGAACCGGCGGTACCGCCACAGGTAATTCGGAATGCCGCGCCAGGGCACGCCCTTGGGCCAGTCATCGGGCCGGAAGTAGGCATCGGTGCCGCCGTCGACGAAAATGACACTGCCGCAGAGGAAGTCGGCAGAGTCCGACAACATGAAGGTGATCCAGTTCGCGAGGTGTACTGGGTCGCCGAAGCCGCCCGCTGGAATCGGGAAGGCGCGCACCGCCTTGCCTTCGCGCGGCGAATCGAGCTGGGCCTGCAGCAGCGGAGTCATGATGGCGCCGGGCGCCAGGACGTTGAGCCGGATGCCGCGGCCGGCCCAGTCGGCCGTCACCGCGGCCCGCCGGACCCAGCGGGAAACAGCGATCTTGGAAGCGGCGTACATGAGCGCTGAGGCACCGCCGCCGAAGAACCGCACCGCACGGGCCGCTCGGTCGGCGTCACCGGCCAGGAGGGCTCTGATCGCGCGGTGGGGGACTGCGGGCACCGTTGTGCTCGAGTTGCTGCCCAGGGCAACAACTTTCGCGTTCCCGGCGGCAGCGGCGAGCGCCGGGCGCCAGGCGGTCAGCAGGTCGACGGTGCCGAAGTAGTTGATCTGGGCGATCAGGCGGGCGCGGTCGGCGCCGGCGCCGGGTCCGATCCCCGCAGCCAGTACGGCGCCGTCGAGCTTGCCCTCGGACAGTTCCAGGACGCGGGTAGCGGCGGTGCGCCGGCCGCCCGCGGTGGACAGGTCGGCGATGACGTCGGCTTCTTTGAGGTCGACCCCGATCACCGTGTGCCCCTGAGTGCGTAGTTGCTCCGCCGCTTGGTGCCCCATGCCGGATGCCGAGCCTGTCACAGCGTAGGTACCGATGATGATCTCCTCGATTGGTGGGGAATCGCCGTCTAATCGGCGAACAACGTCGTCACTGCGTCGGCCACGTCACGGCGGGCGCGGTGTGCGATGTCGAGTACCGGCATGGTCAAGAAGCCGTGAATGGCACCGTAATACAGCTCGGTGACCGGAACGTCGGCCTCGCGCAACGCCTCGGCGTAAGCAAGCGCCTCGTCCCGCATCGGATCGTAGCCCGTGACCACCAGCACAGCCGGCGCCACTCCTTCGACGGATGCGGAAAGCGGTGCGGCGTAGGGGTTTTCGCGGTCAGTGGTGTTGGGCACGTACTGGTCCCAGTACCACTGCATGGCTGCGGTGGTGTTGTAGTAGCCGGTGCGGAACTCGTGGTACGAACCGTAGGTGAAGTCGGCGGTCAGTACGGGGTAGAGCAGTATCTGAGCGGCCAGTGGCGCGCCGCCCCGATCGCGGGTCATCAATGCGGTGACCGCGGAAAGGTTGCCCCCGGCGCTGTCTCCGCCGACCACGAGCTTCGCCGGGTCCCCGCCGAGTTCGGCGGCATGAGCGGCAGCCCATTGGGTGACGGTGTAGACGTCTTCGGCGGCCGCCGGCCACGGGTGCTCGGGCGCCAGCCGGTAGTCGACTGAAACCACCACGGCGGGAATCGAGTTCGCGAAGCTGCGGCAGAGTCCGTCGTGCGAGTCCAGATCGCAGAAGACGAATCCGCCGCCGTGGGCGAACACGAAGATCGGAAGTGGGCCGCGTGAGCCGTCGGTGGCGGGCCGGTAGACCCGGACGCGGATGCCGTCGACCTCGGTGTCGGTGACCGACGCGACCGGCTCGGGTTCGGCGGGCGGGACGAAGCGTGCGCGAATGGTGGCGCGCGCTTGCGCGCCGGTCATGCTCGGCAGGTCGGGAAAGCCGCCGTTCAGCGCATCGAGGAGGCCGGCGATCTGCGAGTCGAGGCTCATGCGCGATCCGCCTGCGCTACTCGCTGGTTGCTCACGCGTACTGCAGCGCCGGGCCCATGCGCAGCGGGCGCATGGGCTGCAGTGTCGGTGCCACGCGGGAATCCTCGGCGTTGCGCCAGATGCCCATGGCGGTCATACGCACCGGCGCAGTCAGCTGCTCGAAGGCCATGCGGTTCATTGGACCACACACGGAGACAGCGGCGACAGCCTCACCCTGGCGACCGATCGGCGCTGCGACGCAACCGAATCCGGGCACCGACTCTTCGCGCTCGAAGGCGACACCGTGGGCGCGGACCTTGGCCAGCTCGGTGGCGAGCTGGGCGCGGCCCGCAATCGAGTATTTGGTCTTGCGGCTCATGAGGTCGACCTCGGCGTCCTGGTTGTAGGCCAGGATGGCCTTGCCGACGGCGGTACAGTGCGCCGGCTGGCGGCCGCCCACCCGCGACGGCAGCACGGTCATCATGCCGTTGCCGACCTTCTCCAGGTAGACGACATCGCCACCGTCGAGCACGGCGAGGTGGACGACTAACCCGGTGGCGCGGTGCAGTTCGTGCAGCAGCGGGCCGGCCGCGCGGTGAATGCGGTCCTGATGCACGGCCAGCGAGCCGAGTTCCACCAGACGCATCCCCAGTTCGTAGTCGCGGCCGTTGCGGCGCAGCCAGCGCAGCTGGACCAGTCGCTCGAGCATGCGATGTGCGGAGGAGCGGGGCAGACCGGTGCGGCGCACGATCTGCGCCAGGGTCAGGCGGCCGGGGCCGTCGAACGCGTCGAGAACCAGCGACACCCGGTCGATGACCGCGCTGGGGGTGGTGGATTCGACTGCTGCTGCCATGTCGGCCTCCAAGCTCCGTTGCTTCATGTCATATTACTATTAGTAATATGACTGTTTGTATCACACGACGGTGGGGCTTGTCACACATTTAGCTGGAACGCAGCGGAATCTATGCAGCACGAGGCGCCCCAAGCCGGCTGGCCAGGGACGCCTCGTGTATCAATGCTGCAGCTCATGGCCCAGATGTGGGACACCGGTCGCGCGGTTGCCGCGGTGGCGACACGCGCACCGGCGACACGCGGGGCCGGGCGTCAACTCTGGGCCGCGGACCTCCCGGCACGTCGCCCGTAGAAGCTGCCGTCGCCCAGGGAGACGCCACTGGCATATCCCCATGCGGACAGGCCGGCCGCGCTCCGCCCGGCCGCGAACAGACCGGGTATCGGCTCGCCGCTGACATGCAGGACCCGGCCGTCGAGTGTCGTCAAGAGGCCACCGAGGGTGAAGCCACCGGTGCTGGAGCGCAGATCGATCGCGCCGACCGGTGACCCGATCGGACGTAGCCACTGCGGCTTCTTGTGCAGCAGCGGGTCTTCACCATTCGCCGCGTGCGCGTTGTAATAGGTCACGGTGTTCTGCAGTACGCCGTCGGGCAGCCCCATCTCGGCTTCGAGCTCCGCCACGGTCTCGCAGACCCAGGTGGCCGGGCGACGCAGGAACGGCGTCGCGGACGTCGCGGCGGTCGCTTCCTCCATCGCGTCGCCATCGATGATCAGGTAGGCCGTGTTGTCCTGGTAGTACAGCGTCTGCTGGCCGATGCGTCCCGGATAGGTGTCTTCGGCGATGTACCGCTGGCCGAAACCGTTGACCAGGATGCCGCGCACCAACTGCTGGGGGTCGCAGAAGAACGCCACCTCGGTGGCATCCATGTGCGCCAGATCAGCACCGAGGGCCTGAGCCATCCGGATGGCCCGTCCGTCGTGCTGCTCGATGCTTGCGGCGGGACGGCCCGCGATGCGTGGCGCGTATTGCGCGACCATGGCGTCGCTGTACGCGAAGCTGCCCGAGGCCAGCACCACACCGCGGCGGGCTTTGATCGCCACGGTGTCGGTGTACCGGCGCGCGACGATGCCGACCACCCGGCCGTCGGCCTCGATGATCAACGACAGCACCTCGGTGTCGTAGACGGACCGGACGCCCTGCGCGGTGGCGGTCTCCACCAGCGGCTTCATCAGCATGTAGCCGCCACTGCGTTCACCGGCCACCTTGTCGGCCATCAGCGGCACGTGGCCGCGCGGCGCCGGGGTGGCAATGGTGTTGTAGGGGAAGGCATTCTCGCCACCGGTGAACATCAGGCCCTCATCGCCCGGCGGCTCCCAGCCGGGTTCGCCCCAGAACACCGGCTTGAACGGCACGCCGCAGCGCACCAGCCAGTCATAGTGGGCGACACTGCCCGCGCAGTAGTCATCGATCCGTTCGGCGTCGGCGCCCGGGCCCATGGCCACCTTCAGGAAGGTGGCCATATTCTCCACCGAATCGGTGAAGCCGCAAGCCTTTTGGAGTGCCGTGCCACCGCCGAGATAGATGAACCCACCGGCCATCGCGGCGGCGCCGCCCCAGCCGCCGGTGCGTTCGACGACCAGCACGTCCGCCCCGGCCGCGGAAGCCTCGACGGCAGCGGCCGCACCGGCGATGCCGTAGCCGACGATGACCACGTCAGCTTCGTCGTCCCATGCGGTGATGGACGATGCCGGGACCGGCAACACGGTGGCGCTCATGGCAGCATCGCCCGCGGCGGAACGCCCATCCACTCATGGCCCCAGTAGCTGTCGGCGGTGATTTCCTCTGCGGTGTAGTGCCGTTCGTCGACCTTCATGCCCTCGGTGCCGAACTCGATATCCCAGTCGCCGGGCGACCGCACGTAGAACGAGACCATCTTGTCGTTGGTGTGCCGGCCCAGCGTGGAGGACACCTGGAAGCCGTCCCGGTTCACCCGGTCGAGCGCTTGGCCGACGGCGTCGAGCGTGTCGACCTCGACCATCAGGTGGATCAGCTTCGGGTCGCGCAGCGTCGCGGCCGGGCAGATCGCCAGGCTGTGGTGCCGCTCGTTGATGCCCAGGAACCGCACCCGCAGGGGACCGAACTCCGGGGGAGCGGGCACCCGGAAGGCGCCGCGGGGCAGGAAACCCAGCACGTCGGTGTAGAACGCGGTCAACCCGCCGGCGTCCTGGGCGGGCAGCACCACGTGGCCCAGGCCGAGGCCTTCGGTGACGAAGCGCGCGCCGAACGGCGTGACGACGGGGCTGTGGTCCAGCACCGCACCGTGGAACACCTCGACGTCGTTGCCGGCGGGGTCGACGAAGGCGATGACCTCGTCGACCCGTCGGGCATCGGCTTCCTCCAGGGACAACTGCTTCCACGGCACGCCGGCGCCGTCCAGGGTCGCCTCCACCCGGCGCAGTGCGGCGCCGTCCCGGACCTCCCAGCCCACGGTGACGATGCGGTCGGCATCGCCTGGCGCCACGATGATGCGCGCGGTCCGCTCGTCCATTCGCAGGTACAGCGCGTCGGGATCGGGACCGCTACCGGTCGCGAAACCCAGTACGTCGAAAGCGAATTGGCGCCAGCGTTCGATGTCGGCGGTCTGGACTTTCACATAGCCCAGGCTCTTCAGATCAGTCACGTCAGATCATGCCTCGCAGCGGGCCCTGGGGGTCGACGCCCAAGCTGCTCAGTGCCGACGCGTGGAAAGTGGTGCCGGGGACGTGGATGGCGTGGGCCTGGCCGACATGTGCGTCGCGCCAGTACCGCTGCAGCGGCTTGTCCATGCGGGTGGCATTGCCGCCGCAGCGGGCGAAGATTTCGTCGACGGCGGACACCGCGCGCCACACCGACCGGATCTGGGTGCGCCTGCCGGCGGCGCGGTCGTCGAAGGACACTTCTTTGCCCGCCTCGACCAGGTCGTAGATGCGGTCGACGTTGGCCAGTAATTCTTGGCGGGCGGCGTTGATGTCGGCCGCGGCCTCGCCGATGGCGTACATGACGTACGGGTCGTCCTTGATCGCCACGCCACTGGAGTTGACGCGCTCGCGCTGATAGTCGAGTGCGGCGGCCAGGGCGCCCTCGGCGATACCGATGACGGCCGACGAGATGCCCAGCGGGAACATGGTCGACCACGGCATCAGGTACAGCGGCGAGGTCATGCCGGCCTCGATCTGGGCCCGGCCGTCCATCACCTTGGTGGCGTCCATGGTGCGGTAGGTGGGGACGAACGCGTCCTTGACGATGACGTCCTTGGAGCCGGTGCCGCGTAGCCCCACGACGTTCCAGGAGTCCTGCACGATCTCGTAGTCGCTGCGGGGCAGGATCATGTGCAGCATCTGCGGTGGCATGAGGGGCTTGCCCTCGGTGTCACCGAGCATGGCGCCCAAGAAGATCCACTCACAGTGGTCGGTGCCCGAGCTGAACTGCCAACGACCGTTGAAGATGTAGCCACCGTCAACGGGCCGGGCCACACCCTGTGGGGCGTACGGCGAAGCGACCCAGGTGTCGGTGTCGGATCCCCAGATCTCGGCCGCGACCTTCGGGTCGGCGTAGGCGAGCTGGTACGGGTGCACACCGACAACGCCGTTGATCCAGCCGGCGGCCGGGTCCAGGGCGGCGGTCGCCATCACGGTCTCCGCGAACTCGCGCGGATGCACCTCCAAGCCGTCGTATTCGGTGGGCTGCAGCAGCTTGATGTTGCCGGCGGCCTTCATCAGCTTGACGGTCTCGTCGGGCAGTTGGCCCAACTTCTCTGCTTCCCAGGCTTGTTCGCGAAGCTGGTCGGCGATGTCACCGAGTTTGTCGATAACCCGCTGGGTCATGGTCGTTTTCCTCACTCCTGTGATGGGCTAACCAATGGTTTACCGCACCCACGGTGCACCGGGAGGCGGTTCCCGGTCAGCGGGCGAAATTCGTTCAGTCGAAGTTGATGCGGCTCCTCGGCCGGCCCGATGGGTGGAACGACCAGGGGTGAGACGTCCGATGACCGGGATGCGACCGAGGTGGGTCGGATTCCGGCGACTGCGCGGTGTTCGATTTCCCGTCCGGCGTGGATTACTTTGTGTCCCAGCGTGTTTTGCTAAGCGCGTGGGTTCGGTCGGCTTAACTCGGGGGCGGTGCGGTGATCTCCGATGCGTACGGGACTTGTGACTCTGGACGACGGACCGATGGGCCCTATACGCCGGTCCGGAGCGGGTGGATAGTGGATTACGGCGGTTGACGACGCAGAGCGGGGCATGAGACATCCGGTACCCGGACATGCGTGACTGATAGGGCGGAGTGGCCATGATCCTTCGGGGCGAGGCGCACCTGCTGACCGTTCTGGCTGCGGTCGGTTCCGTGGCTGCGTTGGTGCTGGGCAGTGCCGGTGCAGCGGCTGCGCCTGCCGCGGCGCAGTCATGGAGCGCGGACCCGCCCGGTTGTTGGGGTCCCGACGGATTCGATCCCGACTGTTTGGGACCCGGACCATACGGTCACGGCCAGTGGGGTCCGTGGATGATGGGCCCGGCAACGGGACCGGGTCCGATGACCGATCCTGGAGACGCCGGCGCCGGTCCGATGGGGCCGCCCATGATGGCTCCCGGATACCGGGCCGACTAGAAATTCGAGCTGCCCCAGCCCGATGGCCGGGACGGATTCTCGGGGGCCGTCCGGTCACCGGGATGGCTTGTACTCGCTCATTCCGAGGACGGCTAATTTCGCACTATGGGCAGCACAGAACACGTCGATGTCGTCGTTGTAGGTGCCGGGTTCGCCGGTCTTTACGCACTGCACAAGCTGCGGTCCGAGGGCCATTCGGTGATCGTGTTCGAGGCGGCCGCGGACGTGGGCGGCACCTGGTACCACAACCGGTATCCGGGCGCTCGTTGCGACGTCGAGAGCATCGACTACTGCTACTCCTTCGACAAGGACCTGCAGCAGGAGTGGACTTGGACGGAGAAGTACGCCACCCAGGCCGAAATCCTCACGTACATCAACCATGTCGCCGACCGGTTCGACCTGCGCCGCGACATCCGGCTGGGCACCCGCGTCACCTCGGCGATCCTCGATGAGGAGCGGCTGCGCTGGGTGGTGACCACCGACACCGGCGAATCCGTGGACGCGCAGTTTTGCGTCATGGCCACCGGCGCACTGTCCGACCCGCTGCTGCCGAACATTCCGGGGGTCGAGACCTTTGCCGGCGAGACCTACCACACGGCGAACTGGCCGCACGAGGGCGTCGACTTCACGGGCAAGCGGGTCGGCCTCATCGGCACCGGATCGTCGGGCATCCAGACCACCCCGATCGTGGCCGCGCAGGCCGCCGAACTCGTTGTCTTCCAACGCACTCCGAACTTCTCGGTGCCGGCGGGCAACGAGCCGTTGACGGCTGAGCGCGAAGCCGAGGTCAAGGCCAACTACGACGAGCGGCGCGAGCTGTCGTGGCGCAGCGGCGGCGGATCGCCGCACACGGCGCACCCGAAGCTCACCATGGAACTGTCCGAAGAAGAGCGCCGGGCCGAGTTCGAAAAGCGTTGGCAGTTGGGTGGGGTGCTGTTCAGCAAGACCTTCCTGGACCAGATGGTCGACCCGGTGGCCAACGCCGAAGCCAAGAAGTTCTACGACGAGAAGGTGCGGGCGGTCATCGACGATCCCGCTGTCGCCGACCTGCTGATCCCGACCGACCACCCGATCGGCGCCAAGCGAATCTGTACCGATACCAACTACTTCCAGACGTTCAACCAGCCGCACGTGAAGCTGGTCAGCGTGAGGCAGACGCCGATCGAGAAGATCGACGCCACCGGCATCACCACCGCCGAGGCCCGGTTCGACCTGGACGCCATCATCTTCGCCACGGGGTTCGACGCGCTCACCGGTGCGCTGGGACGTATCGACATCACCGGCCGCGGCGGCGAGAAGCTCAAGGACAACTGGGTCGACGGCCCGCGCAGTTACCTGGGCCTGGGGGTCGACCATTTCCCGAACATGTTCCTCGTGAACGGCCCCGGTGCGCCGGCAGTGCTGGCCAACATGGTGCTGCACGCCGAAGCGCACGTGAACTGGATCGCCGACGCCATCGCGTACGTCGGCTCGCATGGCTACTCGGCAATCGAAGCCACCACCGAGGCGGTTGACGACTGGAACGCCGAACTGGTCCGCCGGGCCGACCAGACGCTGTTCCCGAAGGCCAATTCCTGGTACCTGGGCGCGAATGTTCCTGGCAAGCCCCGGGTTTTCATGTTGTTCATCGGTGGCTTCGCCGCGTACAACGACATCTGCGCCGAGGTTGCCGCCGCTGGGTACAAGGGATTCGAACTGACCAAGGCCGGCTGATGTCAGGGCTGCTGAACAAGGTCGCCCTCGTCACCGGTGCCGCGCGCGGCACCGGCCGAGCCCACTGCGAGCGGTTCGCCGACGCGGGCGCTGACATCATCGCTCTCGACGTCGCCGGTGCCACAGCCGATTTGGCCGATGTTGCCGGCGCGGTCAAGCAACGTGGCCAGCGCTGCTACACCGGCGTGGCAGATGTGTCGTCGTTCGACGAGGTGCGGGCCGCGGTCGACGAAGGGGTCTGGGAGTTCGGCCGGTTGGACGTGGTCGTCGCCAACGCCGGAATTCACTCGGCGTCGGCACCGGCCTGGGAGGTGAGTGCCGAAGACTGGCAACGCGTCATCGGGGTCAACCTCACCGGCGTGTGGCATACGGTCAAGGCGAGCGTGCCGCATTTCGGCCCGGGCGGCGGCTCCGTGGTGATCATCAGTTCCACCAACGGACTTCGCGGCACCGCGAACACGTCGGCGTACACCGCGACCAAGCACGCCGTCGTCGGCCTGGCGCGCACCTTGGCGAATGAGCTGGGGCCCAAGCGGATTCGCGTCAACACCGTACATCCCGGCGCGGTGGGCACGCCGATGGTGCTCAACCCGGAGACCTTCAAGCGCATCCGGCCGGACCTGGAGAACCCGACGGAAGCCGATGTCGCCGAAGTCCTCTCCGCGCGCAATCTCCTACCGGTGCCGTGGGTGGAGCCCGAGGACATCAGCAATGCGGTGGTGTTCTTGGCGTCCGACGAGGCCCGCTACATCACCGGAACCCAGTTGGTCGTCGACGCGGGGCTCACGCAGAAGGCCTAACTGCGTTCGAACGTGAAGACGATGGCGATGAATTGCGGATTCTTCGCCATCTTCTTCACTTTGGGGGACAACCGATTCAGAGGCCGGCCGCGATCTCGAGTTCCACGAGCGCCGGTTCGATGGCGTCGGCCATGGCGTCGATATCGTTCGCCATCTCGGGGGTGGTGACGAAGCCGAAGTCGATCCGGTCCCGGTAGCTGAAGCATGTGACGTTGAGTCCGACGTCCATCACCAAGGGGCCCATCGGCATCATCTGCTCGAGGACCGCGCCGTCCATGTAGAGCGGCACCGGCGGGCCGGGCACATTCGAGACGACGAGGTTCATCGGTTTCAGCGTGCCGCCGAGCTTGCTTGCGGTGTACGCCCGGGCGGCCAGGGCCACCAGACCGGGCGGGGTGGTGTCGGTCAACCCCATGATCTGGTGTGCCGTCAACGCTTTGGCCATTTCCTTCGCGCTCTGGGAGCTGGCGTAGATGGCCTTGATCCGTTCGGCGGGGTCGACGATGTCCGATGCCAAAGACACCGACATCGCGCTGACCTGGTTGCCCACCTGATCGCTGGAACTCTCGGTCCGCGTCGACACCGGGACCTGGGCGATGAGTGACTTCTCGGGCAGCTCGCCGCGGTCCGCCAGATACTGCCGCATGGCGCTCGAGACCAGAGCCAGTACGACGTCGTTCAACTTCACCCCGAATGCTTCTTTGACGGCTTTCACGCGCTCGAGGGGTACGCCGGAATTGCTGACCCGACGGTGCGGTGAGATGGGGCCGTTGAACCGGGTATGTGGTGCGTCGAAGTAGCCGGGCGGCTTGTTGGCGACGCCCAGCGCCGCAATCTGCTGGCGCACGGTTTGCTCCAAGAAGCGCACGACACGGTAAGGGGTCTTGATGCCGATGTTGATCAGCCCGCCCAGTGCCTGCAATTCCAGTCCGGGGGCCTTGATGCCGACCAATGACCCGCTCGGCTCGGCGGCCGGCGGCCGCGGTGTGGGAGTGATGTCGAGCAGGATTTCCCCGAGTCCGGCTCCGGACACGCCGTCGATGATGGCGTGGTGCATCTTCATCAGCACCGCGACCCGGCCACCCTCGACGCCCTCGATGAACCAGAGCTCCCACAGCGGCCGCGATCGGTCCAGCTTGTAGGACATGAGACGTCCCACCAACTGGTCGAGTTCGCGGCGGCCGCCGGGCGCCGGGACCGCGATGTGGCGAACATGGAAGTCGAGATCGAGTTCCTCGTCCTCGACGAACCACGGCCGGTCGAGGCCCAGCGGTGCGCCGGTGACCCGCCAGCGCAGCTGCGGCATCTCCGGCAAGCGGGCGGCGATAAGCGCTTTCACCGATTCGAAGCTGAAATCCGGTGCGTCGGTCGGGTCGTAGATCGACGATGCTGCGACGTGCATATGCCAACTGTTGGTTTCCGCGAACCAGAAGGTTGCATCGGCACCGGACAAGCGATTCATGCGGCTGATCCTAGGGCGCTCGCGGAGGGGCTGGCTCGAAATCGGCCTTTTGGTACGAACTTCGGGGTGTGATCGTTGTCTCCGCGCGTGGGGCACTGGCAATCGTGTTGGCGCACAACGTCAGCCAGCATCTCGGCGGTCGGGAAGAGTGCTTCGCGTCGGTCAATTGGTAAGGCCGACAATATATTCCGTACGTTCATCGCCCCGGCACGTGCGTTGGTGTTGGTTTACAGGCGATTCGTACGACCAACGCGGGCGGCCACGTCCGCACACTCACGGTGTGCGGACGCGCCCGCCCCTGTCAGAGTGTCAGCGCTGCAGGAAGCCCAACACCGTGCTCTCGAAGGCCTCCTTGGCCTCGATCATGGCCCAGTGGCCGCAGTTCGGGAACACATGCAGCTCGGCGTTGCGGATGGTGCGCATCGGGATCAGCGCCATGTCCAGCGGGCTGACGCGGTCGTCGCGCCCCCAGGTCAGGAGCGTCGGGGCCTTCACCTTGTGCATCTGCGCCCACGGCTGCGGCGGTGCCGCATCCGACCGCATGAACTTCATCATCATGTTGAACGCGGCCTTGCCATACATCCGGCGCGCCGATTCGAGCGTCTCGGGGTCGGACGCCAGCTTCATGCGCTCTTCGATCAGTTCTTCGGTGACGATCTTCTCGTCATAGACCATCGAGTTGAGCCAGTCGATCAGACGCTGGCGGGTCGGGTCCTCGGTGAACTCCTGCAGCAGCCGGATGCCCTCGCTCGGGCCGGGGCTGAAGATGTTGGTGCCGATGCCGCCGATGGTGACCAGCTTGCCGATGCGGTCGGGGTTGTTGATGGCGAAGTTGATGCCGACGCCGCCGCCCATCGAGTTGCCGACGATGTCCACCTTCTCGATGCCGAGCGCGTCGAGGAAGGGCACCACGGCCGACTGGGCGTCGATCATCGGGTGGCCGCCGAAGTCGTCGCTGACGCCGAAGCCGGGGAATTCCAGGATCAGGCAGCGGAAGTGTGCCGCGAAGGTCGGCAGGATGCCGCGGAAGTTCCGCCAGCCCGTGACGCCCGGGCCCGAACCGTGCAGAAACAGCACTACAGGGCCGCTACCCTCATCGTAATAACGCAGCGTGCCGCGTTCGGTCTGGACTTCCTTCAGCTCAGTCATGCGTTCCAAATTACGGTGTGATTGTCACGCGGCGACGACCGCCTCCCGTCCGGCGGGACGCGCGGAGCCCGGTGCCCCCCGATTGTGCTGCGTAAGGCCTTTATGGTGTCCAGATGACCGTTGGTTCATCGGGCTCCTCGCGTGCGCGGCCGGAGTCCGCGCGTCCACTGGCGGGTGTGCGCATCGTCGAGATCTCCAGTTTCGTCGCAGTGCCCTTGGCGGGGATGACACTGACGCAGCTCGGCGCCGAGGTGATCAGGGTCGACCCGGTCGGGGGCGCCGCGGACTATCATCGCTGGCCGGTCACCAGTGGTGGCGAGAGCATCTACTGGGCAGGCCTGAACAAGGGCAAGCGGTCGGTCGCGGTGGACCTGCGCGCGCCGGAGGGCCAGGATCTGGTCACCCGGCTGATCGTCGACGCCGGCGTCTTCATCACCAATGTGGCGGGCCGGCAGTGGCATTCGTACGAGACCCTCGCCGCGCTACGGCCCGACCTGATCCACGCCGAAGTGTCGGGCCGGGCCGACGGCGGTACGGCCGTCGACTACACCGTCAACGCGGGGTTGGGCTTTCCGTTGGTCACCGGCCCGTCCGAGCTGCAGACCCCCGTGAACCATGTGCTGGCAGCCTGGGACGTGTCGTGCGGCCTGTACCTGGCGCTGGCGGTGACGGCGGCGCTGCGGCACCGCGACAGCAGCGGCCAGGGGCAGCGGGTCAGCATCCCGTTGGAGAACGTGGCCCTGGCCACGGCCGGGAATCTCAGCTTCCTGACCGAGGTGATGGTCAACGGCGTGGGGCGGGAACGCATCGGAAACTCGATATTCGGGCAGTACGGGCAGCAGTTCGTCAGCGCCGACGGGGCGGCATTCATGGTCGTCGCCCTGACCGGTCGGCATTTCCGGGACCTGGTCGAGGTCACCGGTACCACGAAAGCTGTTGCCGCCCTGTCGGAATCGCTCGGTGCCGACTTTGCCGACGAAGGGCAGCGGTACCTGCACCGCGACGCGCTCACGGGTCTGTTCACCGTCTGGTTCTGTGCGCACACCGCAGCGGAGATCACGGCGGCGCTGGGGGCGACGTCGATCCTGTGGGAGCGCTACCGCGATTTCAGCGAGGTGGCCGCGAGCCCGAAGGTGACCGACAACCCGCTGTTCACCGAACTCGACCAGCCGCGCATCGGCCGCTATCTGGCACCGGGGCTCCCGCTGCGCATCGACGGCGAGTATCCACCCGCGCGGCCGGCGCCGGCGCTCGGCGACGACACCACCGCGGTACTGACCGAACTGCTCGGGTTGACCGGTGACGACGTCGCCCGCCTCACGGAGGCGGGGACTGTGGCGTGACCGTGCTGCCTGATTTGTTGGTGGTGTCGCCCGGGGAGGGGGTTGACACCTGGCTGGGCAAGGCCGGCGGACCGGACGGCAAGCGGGCCTTCGGTGGCCTGTTGATGGCGCAGAGCCTGTCCGCCGCATGCCAGACCGTGAGTCCGCAGATGCGCCCGACCGCCATGCACCTGCAGTACCTGCGCGGCGGTGAAGCCGGTGTGGCCACCGACTATGCGGTGGCCCGGGTGTACGACGGGCGGACCGCAGCGGCACGGCGGGTCGAGGCCTGCCAGGCCGGGCGTTTGCTGACCGTGGCGACGGTGTCCTTCTCCGTGGACCTGGCGGGCCCCGAACACGATGAATCACGCGCGCTCCCAGACGATCCCGAGCTACTGCCGTTGACCGGTCCGCCCGGGCCCGCGCCCGCGATTCCGCCGGGCGAACTCGACATCCGGATCGTCGACGACCGTTCCACGGGCGAGTTCGTGCGCCGCATGTGGTGGCGGGCCACCGTGCCGGTGCCACTGGAACAGTTGCCGCACATGATGATTGCCTGCTACATCACCGACTTGTACGGGATCGACCCGGCGCTGCAGGTGCACGGCCACTCCATGCAGGCGCGTACTCACCGCAGTGGCACCACCGATTTCTCGATCTGGTTCCACCACCCGATCCGGGCTGACCGCTGGAACCTGCTGGAATCGCGCTCGCCCGCGGCGGGCCGGGGGCGCGGCGTGATCACCGGGAGTCTGCTTGACGCGGACGGCACCCGGGTCGCGACATTGGTGCAGGAAGGCCTGATCGCAGATCGGTAGTAGCGTCGTCCGCAGGCTGGTGAGGGAACACCCGAAGGAGAACCATGAACGGCGCGCAGGCACTGATCCGCACACTGGTCGACGCCGGCGTCGACGTCTGCTTCGGCAACCCCGGAACCAGCGAGATGCATTTCGTCGCGGCACTGGACTCGGTGCCCGAGATGAGGGGCGTGCTCTGCCTTTTCGAGGGTGTGGTCACCGGAGCCGCCGACGGGTACGCGCGCATGGCCGACAAGCCGGCGGCCACCTTGTTGCACCTGGGACCCGGCCTGGGCAATGGCATCGCCAACCTGCACAACGCGCGCCGAGCCTATTCGCCGCTGGTCAACGTGGTCGGTGACCACGCGCTGGGCCACAAGAAGTACGACGCACCACTGGAATCCGACATCGACGCCTTGGCCGGCACGGTGTCGGGCTGGGTGCGCCGGTGCGAAAAGCTTGCTGACATCGCCACCGACGCGGTGGCCGCCATCGAGGCCGCGCAGCAGGGCCAGGTGGCGACGCTGATCTTGCCCGCCGATGTCTCGTGGACCGAAGGTGCCGAGGCGGCGGCGGGGGAGCCGGCCGTAAGCCCGGCGTCGTTCGACTACCGGGCCGGGGTCGACCCCGAAGAACACGAACTGGTCGATGCCGGTGCTGACGTCTTCGGAACCGGCACCGTCATGCTGCTGGGCAGCTCGGCGTGCCGCGAACGCGGTCTTCGTGCCGCCGGCCGGATCGCCGAGGCGACAGGGACCAAGGTGCTGATCGAGACCTTTCCGGCCAGACTCGAACGCGGCGCCGGACGGCCCAACTTCGAACGGCTGGCGTATCTCGCCGAAGCCGCCCAGTTCCAGCTGACCGGTGCCGAGAACCTGGTACTTGCCGGTGCGCGGTCCCCGGTGTCATTCTTCGCCTACCCCGGCAAAGCGAGCGACCTGGTGCCCGCGGGCTGCCGGGTGCATACGGTGAGCGGCGACGTCGTCGCGCGGTTGGAAGCGCTGGCCGACGCGGTGGCACCGGGCGGCGAGGCCACACTGACCGAGCTGAAATATGCAGAGGTGCCGGAAGATTCAGCGCTGACCACGCAGAACTGGGTCGAGGTGGTGGCGGCGACGCTGCCCGACAACGCCATTGTGGTGGACGAGTCCAACACCAGCGGGTTCTTGTTGCCACAGGCGACGATGAATGCGCCGCGACACGACCTGCTGACCCTGACCGGTGGGGCCATCGGTTTCGGATTGCCGAATGCCGTGGGTGCCGCGGTCGCCTGCCCTGACCGCCCGGTGCTGTGTCTGCAGGCCGATGGCAGTGCGATGTACACGATTTCGGCGTTGTGGACCATGGCGCACGAACAGCTCAATGTGGTGACGGTGATTCTCAACAACGCCGCCTACGCGATCCTGCGGATGGAACTGCAGCGTGTCGGTGCGGAAGCGAGCGGGCCGAAAGCCGCTGCGATGCTTGATCTCTCAGGTCCGACGACGGATTTTGCGGCGTTGGCGGCGGCCATGGGTGTGCCCTCGGCCAGGGCGACGACCACCGCGGAGCTGGCTGACCAGCTCCGCGTCGGCTATGCCACTGCGGGGCCGTACCTGATCGACGCTGCGGTGCCTGCGCTGTTGTAGTTCAGTAGCCACTGAGAAGCGTGCGGAGCCGGCCCAGTTCGAGTGGGCCGGCGGCACTGCGGATTCGTCCCGGGTCTGCGGGACGGCGTCCCCACAAGAGCAGCACCCGGGTCGCCGCGTCCGTCTCGATGGTCGCCGGTCCGTCGGGCGGGGCCAGGGCGATGGCGGTGCTCTCGGCGTCGGCGGTGACCACGACGTCGTCGTCACCGTCCACCCGGATCCGTGCCGCCATCCGCTCGTCCCCGCGTAGCTCCAGAATGTCGCGACCTCGGCGCAGCAGTGGGACCCCGACGGCGTACACGCTGTGGTCCGTCATCCACGGTTGCGCCAGCCGGTCCTGAGCGGGCGCGTTGTCTCCGGTGATGTCCCAACTGTGCAGGACCAGTTCCTCGCGCATGTGCTCGGCGAACCACGGCACCTTCATCGTGCGCCCGGTCCAGGCGACATCGGTGTCCGCAGGCAGTTCGTCAGCGGCGGCGGCGATTCGTCCGAGGTGCACCATGCGGTCGTTGAACGCCGTCCACAGATCGGCATCGTTCATTGCCCGGTACGGCTGTTCACGCTCCTCGAACCTGCGGGTCTGAACAGGTTCGCCGGCGAGGTGGCCTTCCAGTACCCGGGCCAACTCTTCGGCATTGCCGGTCTGATGGACGACGATGTCGCGCACGGTCCAGGCCTCACACCAGGTGCCTGTCTCGGGGCTGCGTTGCTGTACGGCTTCGGCGAAAGGTCCCCATTCGGGGAAGCGGTCGGTATCGATCGTATCCATGGTTTATGCATACCCCGAGACACCGACACAAAAATCGGGGCGCCCTCCGGTGGAGGACGCCCCGAATGCTGTTGCCGGTCAGCGGCTCTGGTGCACGCTGTTGTCGACCTGCGGCGCCTGCGCGCGCGGGTGGATGTCGTTGACCCAGTCGTGGTGCGAGTAGTCCGCCGATGCCGGCGCGGCCAGACCCAGAACTGCTGCGGCCAATCCATTTGCCACCAGTGCGGCGATCCCGAGCTTCTTCATTGTCCCCAACTCCTCGTATCGGAAGCTTTGATGCCCGGTTCAACGGGACGCGGCCTGGCGGTATTTCTACTGATGGGACGTTGGCAGCAATTGATGGTTCTTCGGCAGTAATCAGTCTTTCGGTCGGCCCTGTGGATGAATCGCGCACTGTGAATAACTGCCGGCGGCGCGGTGAATCCGGGGGCCGTCGGCCCGCGACCTGTCGGTGGCGCCGGCCACGGTGGCGGCATGAACACACCACCACGCATGACTCGTGCCGAGATCGGCGCGCTCGGCGAACAACTCGCGGTCGACCACCTGATCTCGCTGGGGATGACCGTCCTGGCCCGGAACTGGCGCTGCCGCTGGGGTGAACTCGACATCATCGCCACCGAAAGGGACCACAGTGCCCTCGTTTTCGTCGAGGTGAAGACGCGAACCACCACCGAGTTCGGCGGAATCGAGGAAGCGGTGACGCCCGAGAAGGCCCGTCGCCTGCGGCGGCTGGCCAGCGTGTGGCTTGCCGAGCAGAACGCGCACTGGCCCGATATCCGGATCGATGTCGTCGGCGTACGCCTCGGCGGCCGGGAGCCGGAACTGGTGCACCTGAAAGGCATCGGCTGATGGCGCTCGGACGGGCGTACTCGGTGGCCATCCGCGGCCTCGACGGCGTGATGGTCGAAATCGAAGCGGACATCACCTCGGGGCTGCCGGGAGTGCACCTGGTCGGCTTGCCCGATGCGGCCCTGCAGGAGTCGCGAGACCGGGTCCGGGCCGCGATCACCAACTGCGGCAACACCTGGCCGATGTCACGGCTCACGCTCGGGCTGTCGCCGGCCACCCTGCCGAAAGGCGGGTCGATGTACGACCTGGCGATCGCCGCGTCGGTGCTGTCGGCACATCTGAAGACGCATTGGGCACGGCTCGAGAAGACGGTCCTGCTGGGCGAACTGGCGCTCGACGGGCGGGTGCGTCCGGTGAAGGGGGTCCTGCCTGCCGTCATGGCCGCCAAGCGTGAGGGTTGGCCGTCGGTGGTGGTGCCTGCCGAGAATCTGGCCGAAGCGAGCCTGGTCGACGGCATCGAGGTGTGGGGCGTACGGACGCTCGGCCAGCTGCAGGCGTGGCTCAACAGCAAGGCTGCGCTGGATGAGCGGGTCGACGCGACAGCGCCGCCCGCCAGCGACAGCGTTGACCTCGCCGACGTGGTGGGGCAGACCCAGGCGCGGTGGGCGGTCGAGATCGCCGCCGCGGGTGCGCACCACCTGATGCTCACGGGGCCGCCGGGCATCGGGAAGACCATGCTGGCGCAACGGCTTCCAGGGCTGTTGCCCGACCTGACCGAAGATGAGGCGTTGGAGGTCACCGCCATTCACTCGGTGGTGGGTCTGCTGACAGGTGATACGCCACTGATCACCCGGCCGCCGTTTGTCGCGCCGCACCACACGTCCACTGTGTCGGCGTTGGTCGGCGGCGGTTCGGGGATGGCACGGCCGGGCGCGATCAGCCGGTCGCATCGCGGCGTGTTGTTCCTGGACGAGTGCGCCGAGATCGGGGTGAGTGTCCTCGAAGCCCTCCGAACCCCGTTGGAGGAGGGCCAGATTCGGCTGGCCCGACGTGACGGCGTGGCGTGCTATCCCGCACGCTTCCAGCTGGTGCTCGCGGCCAATCCCTGCCCGTGCGCGCCGCCCAACCCACGGGACTGCGTGTGCCCGTCGGCCGACCGGCGCCGGTATCTGGGCAAGCTGTCGGGTCCGTTGATGGACCGAGTCGACCTGCGTGTCGACATGCACCCGGTGCTCGCCGGAGCCTTCGGCGACCACGGAGCGGAATCCACCAATGATGTCCGGGCTCGGGTCGCCGCGGCCCGGGCGGCCGCCGCTGAACGGTGGCAGATCGTCGGGGTCCGGACCAATGCGGAGGTTCCGGGGCCGGTGCTGCGCCGCAAATTCCGGCCCAGCCGGGACGCGATGGCACCGCTGCGCAAGTCGCTCGACTCCGGGCGGCTGAGCATCCGTGGCGTGGACAGAACACTCAGGGTCGCGTGGTCTTTGGCCGACCTGGCCGGCCGGGATTCCCCCAATCTCGATGATGTCAGCACAGCGTTGAGTTTCCGCGAAGGAGATGCGCGGTGAGTACCGACGATCTGGAGCGGCGTGCATGGGCATATCTGTCGCGGGTTGTCGAGCCGCCGTGTCCACGGCTGACGACACTGGTGGCCACGCGCGGTCCGGTCGAGGTGGCGGACATGATCCGAAATGGTCTGGAGGACAAGGACCTCACCGGGAGTGTCTCGGCTCGCCGCGAGGTCGATTGTGCGGCAAGAGATCTGGAAATTATGGACCGTCGGGGTGGCCGACTGATCACTCCCGACGACGATGAGTGGCCGTACCTGGCGTTTGTCGCATTCGCGAACAGGGCGGTGATTGATCGGCCATCGGGCTACCCGCCCATGGTGCTGTGGGCTCTCGGCCCGGTTGCGCTCGACGCAGTTGCCGAACGGGCCGCCGCGATAGTTGGCACCAGGGCGTGCACGGCGTACGGCGAGCACGTCACCGCGGAGATCGCGGCCGGTCTGGTCGAACGTGACACCGCGGTGGTGTCGGGCGGGGCCTATGGCATCGACGGGGCCGCGCACCGCGCGGTCCTGGCGTCAGACGGCGTCACCGTGGCCGTGCTGGCCGGGGGTGTCGACGTGCCGTACCCGTCCGGGCATTCGGCGCTGTTGCATCGGGTCGCCACCTCTGGGCTGCTGCTCAGTGAGTATCCGCCGGGGGAGCGGCCGACCAGGTACCGGTTCCTGACGCGAAACCGACTGGTGGCAGCGCTATCCGGCGCGACTGTGGTCGTCGAAGCGGGCCTGCGCAGCGGTGCGGCCAACACAGCGGCGTGGGCAAAGGCGATGGGCCGCACGGTGTGTGCGGTGCCGGGCCCGGTAACCTCGGCAGCCTCGGCAGGGTGCCACGTCCTGTTGCGTAACGGCGCGACCCTGGTCGACCGGGCGGAGCAGGTGGTCGAATTGATCGGCCGGGTAGGCGAACTCGCCGACGAACCCCAGCATCCGGAGACGCCGCTGGACGACCTGACCCCTGATCAGCTTCAGGTGTACGAGGCGCTGCCGGCGCGCGGGTTCCGCAGCCTGGAGCAGATTTCGGTCGGGGCGGCCCTGCCTCCCGAACGCGTGCTCGGGCCGCTGGCCTTGCTGGAGGTCCATGGCTTGGTGGAGAAGCAGGACGGGCAGTGGCGGCTCAGGCGGGCGGGATGAGGCGTGTCCGCTGTCGCGCGCGCCTAAGCGGCAATCAACTTGAGAGGCAGGCGTTCATGGCGGCGGATGATGTTGTTGATCGCCCATTTGGGCGTACCGGTCGGCTCTATCCGGTCCACGCGCTCGAGCAGCGCCCGCAACATCGCGGTTGTTTCCAAGCGTGCCAGGCCCTGTCCGGCACATGCGTGGGCACCGTGTCCGAAACCGACGTGGCGGCCGGCGTCACGTCGGATGTCGAAGACCGTTGGGTTTTCCCACTCGCGTTCGTCGCGGTTGGCGGAGGCATAGATCACCAGCACTCGTGCGCCCGAAGGGATTCGTATTTCGGCGATTTCAGTCTGCTGCGCAGTGCACCGCGCAAAGGCACGCAGCGGTGGCTCGCAGCGGACGATCTCATTGACGGCGTTTGGCAGGAGGGCGGGTTCGTCCTTGAGCAGTTGCCACTGGTCGGGGTGGGTGGCGAAGAGACTCAACGCGTTGGCGATGGCGCTCATGGTGGTATCGATCGACGGGGCGATGTAGTCGACCAGCAGCGGCGGGCATTCGTGGTGCGCCAGTTTGCCTTCGTCCGCGGCGGCGAGCAGCTCATGTGCCATGCTGCCTTCGATGACGTTGCGCTCGCGAACGACGCGCCGGGCGAAGTGCAACATGCGCATGGTGTTGGGTACCGCTTTGATCGCCTGCCAGTTGAGCGGACCGAGTACATCAAATGTTGCTCCAGCCCAGGCAATCAGGTGATCGCGTTGATCGCGCGGCCAACCGATGAGATCGGGCACGACGGCCAACGGCAACGCGGCCGCGAGGTCGCTGACTCCGTCGATATCACCCTTGTCGAGCGCAGTTTCGACGACGCTGCGGGCCGTGTCATCGACGGTGTCACTGATGGCCCGCAGAGCGCGCGGCAGCATGCGGTGCGCGACGCGCTTGCGGCGTTGTTCGTGCTCGACACCGTCGCTGTTGAGCGTGGTGCCGCGCGACATTCGGTTGGTGATCGGATTGAGTGCCACACCGTGGCCCGATAGAAAGGTCTTGTCGTCGCGCAGCACCGTTTTGCACTCGGCATACCGTGGCACCGCATATGTCCGTTGCTTCGCCAGCCATACCACCGGGCCGAGGTCGCGCATTCTCTGGTAATGCGGGTAGGGGTCGGTGATGGCGTCGACAGAGTAGATGTCGGGTTCGTAGACAGGCAGGCCGGCAGGTGGGCGTCGCATTGATGTTCCTCTCAGGACTTTGGCGATGGACGAGTGCGCGCGGAGCGTGCACTAGGACGGCGAAGGGTGGCTGTTGCTCACGGTCGGCGCTGAAGGAACTGTTCTGTGTTCGCGGACGTCACCGCCCGCCAGTCGATTTCGGGGTCGGCGTCGAGGGCGGCGATCTGTTGCCCCACGGCGAACGCTGGTGTCCAGCAGTAGTCGCTGCCGTAAAGGATGCGGTGTGACCCGACCACGTCCCGAAGCACGCTGGCCTGGGTCGGCAGTGGATGCCCGGCCGTGTCGAACCACATGCGCTGCAGCTGGGCGGCGGTCGTCAGGGGCCCTGGCGCATCGCCGTTGGGTGCCGGCCACAGGCCGCGGAACAGCTCGATCCGTGCGGCAAGAAGCGGCAGCGCGGCACCGCAGTGCGGAATCAGGAAGCGAATGTGCGGATAGCGACTCATGACACTCGCGAAAATCAGGTCGGTGATCGTCCGCGTCGTTTCGAACATGAACTCGAGCATCGGCGCGGGCCGGCCCAGCGTCGTGGCTTGCGCGTCCGGTGGCGACGTCGGATGGACGAAGACGATCGATTGCCGCTTGTCGAGGCATTTCCACAATGGGGCCAGCGAATCGTCGCCTAGGTAGCGCCCGCCGCTGTTGCTCATCAGTACTACCCCCGCCGCCCCATGAACATCCGTTGCGCGAATGGCTTCGTTGATGGCGGCATCGACGTCGGGGAGTGGCAGGGAGGCGAAGAAGGAGAAGCGCTCAGGGTGTGCGGCGACCGCGCGGGCTGCGAAGTCGTTGACGTGCCGCGCCAGTGCGGGGTCGTTGGCCGTACCGGCAAACGACACGCCGGGAGAGGAGAGCGACAGGATGGCGTGCCGAATCCCGTTGTCCTGCATCAGTGAAAGATGCTGTTCGGCACTCCAGGAAGGCCATTGCGGCATACCGTCGGGATGTTCGATGCCTGCAGCGATCGCGGCGTCGACGTATTCGTCGGTGAGGAAGTGGGCGTGGACGTCCACCAGGAGAGCGGACGACTGCCCGCCATCAGTGCGGGCGTCGGTGGTATTGCTCATCATCTCCTCCTTGAGATCCCCGGAAATCGGCATCGTCCTACCTCAGCCGAGGGGCCATAACCGACGCGCAGTTGCCGGCCACTGAGCGAGCGTCGCCGCTCGGTGACAGACAAGGTCGCCACCGCGGCGCCGATCATCCACACGGCCAATTCGAGAGCCCGCCAATGGTGGTGTTCGACCCGATGACCGCCCCCGCGCAGCGCGAGAATCGCTGCGTGCGTGGGCAGTACGTTCCCGACGCTTGCCACGATGACCCAGCGGCGCCGGCGCACCAGCAGATGGCCCAGTTGGTAGAGGAAGGACGACATGAGTGATCGCCTAACTGGTCTGGATGGGTGGGAGGGCGCCGCGTGCCCGAGCCGATGAGGTGAAACCCGGTATGGCCGCACACAGTTTCCACACGTCGTGGCCAGAGCACATCACGGTTCGATCAGGCCGGATGACGGCAGCGGTCGCATGGCCGCGGCGTAGCCACCGGTCCAACTCACCTCCGGGTTCGGCGACATGAACGGCGACGCCGTGTTCCTGGAGCATGGCGAGTTGGAAAGCCAGGGGGCGTGTGGTGGTCACAAGCGCAAAGCTGTTGCCCAACAGCGTGTCCAGGCGCTGTCCGTCGGCCAATACCGGGTTGGGACACAGGGTTCCGGCAAGGTGGCGGGGTGTCCGGCTTTTGATGACCAATGCCGACTCGTGCAGCCGGGGGGTGGCGCCGTCGGTGAGTTTGTCGCGAACGCCGGGTATCAACCGCAGGCGCGGTGCAACGACGCGCCGCACCATGTTTCCGATATGCCCGCCGGCCGTCATTGCCCACCCCATGGCCAAGGCAAGGCCGATCATGCTGCGGGCGTGGGGCTTGCGTTCCTGTTCGTAGGTTGCCAGCAGTGCCTCGGGTAGCTCTCCGTTGATCACGCCGGCGACTTTCCACGCCAGGTTCATCGCGTCGCGCAGGCCCGCTCCCATGCCTTGCCCGATGAATGGTGGAGTGAGGTGCGCGGCGTCACCGAGGAGGAACACATTGCGTTCCCGCCAGCGGTCGGCGATCTGTGCGCGAAAGGTGTACTCGGTGACACGTGCGAGCTCGAGGTGGTCGTCGGCGAAGTCGCCGACCCAGGAGGCGACCAGGGGCCGTAGGGTCGCCATCGTGTTGAAGTCGGCCGCGGTTTCCGAAGGCAGCAGCCGAAATTCCCAGCGGTAGCGGTCGGGCCCGATACGCATGTAGGTCGCAGCCCGAACGGGATCGCACACCTGATGCACACCGTCCCACTGATCGAGTTCGGCCTCGGTGACCACGTCGGCGACCAGCCAGCGCTGCTCGAAACGCAGGTCTTCCATGGCGGCACCGATGGCGGCTCGCACGATGCTGTTGGCTCCGTCGCAGCTCAGCACATAGCCGGCGTCGACGACGTGCTCTGTTCCGGTGGCACGGTCGGCGTAGGTCACCCGCACGCGGCCCGGTTCGTGCTGGGTGATGCCGGTGACCTCGGAATTGCCGCGCAGCTCCACATTCGGGCGCTTGGCCAGGTTGGCGCGCAGCAGCTCTTCCAGTACGGGCTGGTCGAACATGTTCGCCTGAGGGAAACCATGCCTGCTGCGGGCGGGGTCGCGGTCGAACTGTGCCAGCGTGTGGTGGTTCTGGTCGAGCAGGCGTAACCCGAGCGCGGGCCGGGACATGGCGGCGAACTCTTCGGCCACGCCGAGGCGGGCGAGGATGCGATGAACCTCGTCATCGAGGTGTACTGCGCGTGGCTGGGGATAGACCGATTCCCAGCGGTCGAGAACCAGCGTCGGCACGCCGTAATCGGCGAGCAACGTCGCCGCGGTGACACCGGTCGGCCCCGCTCCGACGACGACAACCGGCACGGGTTTCGTTACAAGGTCTGGCATTTTGGTCCTCGACTCAGATCAGCCGCAGAGCGGACATGTCGAGTTCGGCAGGCCCCGGTCGGCCAGTGGAATGCGCTCGATGGTGCCAAGATCGCCCGGCGTGGCATATCGGGGCCACAACAGGTACGCGTTCACGCATACCTCACCGAGGTGCGCTGGGTACCGAGGTCGATGGCGCCGTCGTCGGTAGCCACCGACAGTTCCACGACGTCCCCGTGCTGCAGATACTTGGGGTTGCCGGCCTGACGCGAGAAGAACGCCTTCCATTTGACCGCCGGCGGCAGCAGCGAACCGATGATCTCGAGAGGCTTGGGCGGCGCGCTCAAGGCCGTACCCATAGGAGTGCCTGTCAAGACAAGGTCACCGGGATTGAGGTGCTGAAACCGGGCCAAGGACTGCAGTGCCTGTAGGGGTTTGTAGATCATGTCGCCATCGACCAGCATGTTCTGGCGCACCTCGCCGCTCACCCGCAGTTCCAGTCTCAGGTCGCCGAACCGCTTGAGTTCGGCGGCCGTCAACAAGACCAGCGCCGGGCCGACCGGCGTGAACGTCGGGTACGACTTGGCTTCATAGAACTGCGTTTGCGGCAGCTGGATATCCCGGGCGGAGACATCGTTGGTGACGACCAGTCCGGCGACGTAGTCGGCGAGGTTCGCCTCGGTGACCTCGGTGCCGACGGGTAGCTCTCGACCGATGACCAGACCGATCTCCACCTCGTAGTCGAGAAACTTGACGTGCTGCGGCTTGACGATGTCGTCGAACGGCCCACTGATGGAGCCGGAGGTTTTGCGAAAGAAGGTGAGCGGGATGGTCTTTGGGTCCATACCGGCGTCTTTGACATGCGAGGCGAAGTTGGTCATCTGGGCCACCACGCGGCAGGGAGCGGTCACGGGAGACGCGAGTTCGAGGCTGTCGACAGGCACCGCCTCGCCGCCGCGCGTCGCGGCATCGATGGCGGCCCGATCGGCGAGCAGTTCGCCGGTGGTCGTGGCCGACGTGTCGATTCGGACGGCGCCGGTGGTGGTCTGGACCCACCACGCTTCGGCAGTGCGCAGGATGGAGATGGTCATGAGTTCGCTACTTTCAGCAGGCCGATGAGGCGGTTGATATCGAATTCGTTGTGGCCTCGCAGGGCCGCGAGGATCGACTGCGCTTCGTGCGGTAGGGATTTCGGGTTGGTGCCGAGGAAATCCTTGCTCGCGGGCGGTCCCCACTGGGCCAGGCCCGAGGCGGTGAACGGTGCCCAACCCGGTTGCAGGGTCGAGTCGAACACGTCGCCATCGGTGAAGTGCTCGACCATGAAGCCATCAGGGTCACGCCAGTAGTCGAACAGCTGACTGCCCTGGATGTGGCGCCCGATTCCCCAGGACCGGAAATAGCCTTGCTCCGTGAGGTATTCGCCGCCGGCGGCCAACGCGTCGAGATCACACACCTGATAGGCCGAGTGCACGTAGCGGTTCTGTGGTCCGAGGGCCAGCGCCAGCGTGTGGTGATCAGCGGGCGTCGAACCACGGTCGCATCGAATGAAGCTCATCGTCGGTCCCCGGCTGCGCTGGCCCGGGAAGTAGAGGAAGTCGCTGACGATCATGCCGAGGGTGTCGAGGTACCAGTTCAGCGTCTCGAGGTATTTCGTCGACTGCATGACAAGGTGACCGAGCCGTTGCACCGTGGTCGGCTCCCGACGCGGGCGTTGGGTGGCGTTGATGCGGTGAATTTCGTGTCCGATGTTGTAGCGATGTGGAGTCTGCGGCGGTAAGGGTTCGAGGGAGTGCAGTCCCGACACCACGTGCACCGGCACACCACTCGGGTCGATCAGATCGACTGCCATGCCGCCGATGGCTGCGGGCAGCGGCCTGGTCCGTGCACCGGTTGTGGTGGCCAGCCGCAGCAGGTCGGCCTCGTCGGCAGCGGCGAACGCGACTCCGAGGAACCTGCTCCGGCTTCCGCGGCGCACGATGACGCACGGCCCGGTCGAATCGCTGCCGCGCAGATGCAGTTCGTCGTCGGTTCGTAGCGAGGTGGCGAATCCGAACGCGAGCGCGAACGCCTCAGCCCGCTGAAGGTCCGGTTTCTCGAATTCCAGCCAGGCGATATCAGCCACCTTGATGACGGGGTTGCGGGAGCGCCCGCAATGCTCGCCTTTCACGGCGCCCCGCTCGCTGTGGAGTTCGTTATGCGCGCCGACCAGGTCGTTCATCCCTGACCCCTTTCGTTCTGACGAAATCGTCACATGCGACGTGATGATCAGTCAAGATGTTCTGACGAAATCATCAAAACTGATAGATGCTGCTACTCTGGACGCGTGAGTGCATTGCAGGACGAGCCGGCCAACCGCCTCGAACGGCGGAAACAGCGCACCCGCGCAGCGCTCATTCAGGCGGCGCAGGCGCTGATCGCCGAGGGCAAGCTCAACGTGCCGGTCCTGGAAATCACGCAGGCGGCAGATGTCGGCATGGGTTCGTTCTACAACCACTTCGACAGCAAGGAAGAGCTGTTCGAAGCGGCGGTGGCCGATGTGCTCGACAACCACGGTGCCTTGCTCGATCGCCTCACCGCGTCCATCGACGACCCGGCCGAAGCGTTTGCCTGCAGTTTCCGGCTTACCGGTCGACTGTTTCGGCGCCGCCCGCAGGAGAGCCGGATCCTGCTCGTCAATGGCCTCAGTCTCATGGGGTCGGACCGCGGCCTGGGTCCACGCGCGTTACGGGACATCACGGCCGCCGTCGCCGCCGGCCGATTCACCGTCGACGATCCCAAACTGGCCTTGGCCGTCGCTGGCGGGGCGCTCCTTGGGCTCGGCAAGCTCCTGCAGCAAGAACCCGAACGTGACGACGCGGCGGCCGCAGATCGGGTCACTGAAGACGTATTACGACTGTTCGGACTGTCTGCCGAGGAGGCGCGTCGGATATGTCAGCGGCCACTTCCCGGTCTTGATGGCGTAGCCCCGGTCGCGTGAGCCGGCCGGCCGTCGGTATCCATGCGTGATTCGGGTACCCCGCTGCGGGCCGGCCAGAAACAAACAGCGGCAATGACACTCGCTCGACAGGCTCGCCGCGGCCTCATCGGCGAGGCGGGGTTTGATTCGCCCGATTTCAGTCCGGCCGGCGGTATCGATCACCTCAGGTACGTTCGCTGTCATGGCCAGCCCTAGGACCAGCCCATTCCGTCGACTTGCGGTCGTCGTCGGGCTGGTCGGCGCGCTGGTGGCCGGCAACTGTTTGTGGGTGCGCCCCTCGCCCGTCGCGATGCCGGTGGTTCCCGACGGCGGTTACGGGTTCAGTGTCGGTGCGCCCCAGTCCTGGATGAGCGACGCCGACGCCGACCGCGAACTCGATGCGGTGGCTCGAACCCGGGCGCAGTGGATGCGGGTGCTGATCGACTGGCACATCGTGGAACCCGTTAAAGGCCAATATAATTGGCACTACGTCGACCACTGGGTGAACGGCTCCACGAAGCGCGGTCTGAAGGTACTCGGACTGATCGCGTACAGCCCCACCTGGGCTCGGGCGCCGGGCTCGTATTTCAGTGCGCCCCCGATGAATCCGGCGGAGTACGCCGACTTCGTCACCGCCGTCGTCCAGCGTTACCGCGACAAGGTGGCGGACTGGGAGATCTGGAACGAGCCGAATTTGCCGCTGTTCTTCGGATTCACCGACAACCGCGCTGCGGTCTATACCGACCTGCTCAAGGCGGCGTACCCGGCGATCAAGGCCATTCAGCCCGACGCCACCGTCATCGCCGCCGGGCTGAGCCGCGCCACCGGCCCGGACGCGCCGACGAAATTCCTCGCCGACATGTACGCGGCCGGCGCGCGGAAGTTCTTCGATGCCATCGCGATGCATCCTTACGTGTTCCCGGGTGGCATCGCCGAAGACGGCGACAACGGCTGGTCTGATCTGGTGCGCGTGCACGACCTGATGACGGTCAACGGCGACGGGGACAAGAAGGTGTGGATGACCGAACTGGGCGCGTCAACCTGTGCGGCACAGGCCCGAGGCGTCAGCCAGGACGAACAGGCGCGGCAGATTCTGCAGGTGTTGTCGGGCGTGGCGGGGGCCGGCTGGAGCGGGCCGGCGTTCATCTTCGCCGTGCGCGACACCGACACCGCCAAGCGTGACGACCTCGAATCCAACTTTGGTGCGCTGCTCACGTCGGACTGGAAGCCCAAGTACACCGCGGCGGTGCTGGCCCGGTAGCCCACCATGGCGGGCGGCCCGCTCGTATAGTCGAGGCGTGGCAGGCCGTCCGATACATACCTTCGAAGTCCTACGCACCCAGCGCCTGACCCCGCACATGATTCGTGTTGTGTTCGGCGGCAACGGGTTCGACACCTTCAGTCCCAAGGAATTCACCGATTCCTACGTCAAATTCGTCATCGTGCCGGCGGGCGTCGAGGCGACCGGCCTCGCGCAGCCGCTGACCCTGGACAGCTTCGAGGAGCTGCCGGCCGACCAGCGGCCGACGGTGCGGACCTATACGGTGCGGCGCGTCGATGTGGAGCAGCGCGAACTCACCGTCGACTTCGTGGTGCACGGCGACACCGGCGTGGCCGGGCCGTGGGCGGCGTCGCTGGTTCCCGGTGACCCCGCGTATCTCATGGGGCCCAACGGGGCCTACAGCCCGAACCCTGACGCCGATTGGCACCTGCTGGCCGGTGACGAAGCGGGGCTGCCGGCGTTGAGCACCGCGCTGGAAGCGTTGCCGCAGGACGCGATCGGCCAGGCCTTCATCGAGGTCGAAGGACCCGACGACGAGCTGGACCTGACCGCGCCCGCGGGCGTGAAGGTCCAGTGGATCCACCGCGGCGGCCGCGCCGATCTGGTGCCCGACGACCACGCAGGCGACAACGCGCCGCTCATCGCGGCGGTCCGGGCGGCCGACTGGTGGCCCGGCCAGGTCCAGGTCTTCGTCCACGGCGAGGCCCAGACCGTCATGCACAACCTTCGTCCGTACCTGCGCAAGGAGCGTGGCGTCGGCGCCGAATGGGCGTCCATCTCCGGTTACTGGCGCCGCGGGCGCACCGAGGAGACCTTCCGGCAGTGGAAGGCCGAACTGGCCAAGACCGAAGCGCAGGCATAGGCCGGAAGTCGAAACGCAGGCCGCCGCAAGTGTGCGATCCTCAGCGGAAGTTGCAACAGAAGGGCAGGCCTGATGGCGTTCGGTGATTACCAACTCGAGATCTATCTGCAGGGGCTGGGCGGTGTCGTCCCGACGCTGCCGATGTCGTTCGCGGAACTCGAGGAGCGCGCCCAGGCCGCGATGCCGCCGTCGATCTGGTCGTACGTCGCGGGCGGCGCCGGCGATGAGCGGACGCAGCGCGTGAACGTCAGCGCCTTCGATCGCTGGGGCCTCATGCCCCGGATGCTGGTCGGGGCAACCGAGCGCGACCTGACCGTCGACCTGTTCGGCCTCACGCTGCCGTCCCCGCTGTTCCTGGCACCCATCGGGGTCATGGGTATCTGCTCGCGAGACGGCCACGGTGACCTGCATGCCGCTCGCGCCGCGGCCCAGACTGGCGTACCGATGATGGTCTCGACGCTCACCAGTGATCCGCTGGAGGACGTCGCGGCCGAATTCGGCGACACCCCAGGCTTTTTCCAGCTGTACACCCCGAAAGACCGGGAGCTGGCGGCCAGCCTGGTCAGTCGAGCCGAAGCCGCTGGGTACCAGGGCATCGTCGTCACCCTCGACACCTGGGTACCCGGCTGGCGCCCTCGCGACCTGTCGACGGCCAACTTCCCGCAGCTGCGTGGCCACTGCCTGTCCAACTACACCAGCGACCCGGTGTTCCGGGCCAAGCTGCCCGCGCCACCCGAGCAGAACCCGCAGGGCGTGGTGATGCAGTGGGTACAGGACTTCGGTAACCCGCTGACGTGGGACGACCTGCCATGGCTGCGGTCGCTGACGACGCTGCCGCTGTTGGTCAAGGGCATCTGTCACCCCGACGACGCGCGACGTGTCCGGGATGCCGGCTTCGACGGCATCTATTGCTCCAACCACGGCGGCCGGCAGGCCAACGGCGGGATCCCGGCCATCGACTGCCTGCCCGGCGTCGTCGCGGCGGCCGACGGTCTGCCAGTGCTGTTCGACTCCGGCGTCCGCACCGGCGCCGACGTGGTCAAGGCGCTGGCCCTGGGCGCGACCGCCGTCGGCATCGGCCGGCCATACGCCTACGGCATGGCACTGGCCGGGACCCCCGGCGTCGTTCATGTGCTGCGGTCCCTGCTGGCCGAGACCGACCTGATCATGGCCGTCGACGGCTACCGCTCGGTGGCCGAGCTGACGCCGGACGTCCTGCGCCGCGTCGACGTCTGAGGTCACAGCTCGGCCACCGACGGGTGGCGCGCCGGGCGGATCGGCGGTGGCTCTGCCAACGTAGGGGAGTGCACCAGGCAGTCCTCGACGAGTTCGATCAGTACCTCGAACTCGAATGCGGCCGCTCCGAGCACACCCGCCGCGCCTACCGGGGCGACCTGCGGTCGCTGGGGGAATTCCTCGGCGACGACACGGCCATCGCGGACCTGACCCTGCCGACACTGCGGTCCTGGCTCGCCGAACAGGCTGCCAACGGCGCAGCCCGGACGACGCTGTCCCGCCGGACGTCGGCAGTGAAGACCTTCACCGCATGGGCGGTGCGACGGGGTCTGCTCGAGACCGACCCAGCGGTTCGGCTGCAGACCCCGAAGGCCCGTCGGGCCCTGCCCTCCGTGCTCCGCCAGGACCAGGCCGCCGACGCGATGTCCGCGGCGAATTCGGGTGCGGAGCAGGGAGATCCGATGGCCCTGCGGGACCGGCTGATCGTCGAGATGCTGTACGCCACCGGTATACGCGTCAGTGAGCTGTGCGGGCTGGACATCGACGACGTCGACCAGAGCCGCCGCGTGCTGCGGGTACTGGGTAAAGGCGACAAGCAGCGCACCGTGCCGTTCGGTGAGCCGGCGTTCAAGGCGCTGAGGACTTGGCTGTCGGACGGCCGCCCCGCGGTGGCGGTCGCCACGTCGGGTCCGGCGCTGCTGCTCGGCGCGCGTGGACGACGTCTCGATCCCCGGCAGGCGCGGACCGTCGTGCACCAGACCATCTCCGCCGTCGACGGGGCCCCCGACATCGGGCCGCACGGGCTGCGGCACAGTGCGGCGACTCATCTGTTGGAGGGCGGCGCGGATCTGCGCGTCGTGCAGGAGCTGCTGGGACATTCGTCGCTCGCGACCACTCAGCTCTACACCCATGTGACAGTGGCGCGGCTGCGCGCCGTGCACGACCAGGCCCATCCCCGCGCCTGACTCAATTTCGCCGAGCGTGCGTGTTTGCGCACGACATGCCGTGTCGTCCGCGCAGCTTCGTCGCGTTGGCGGCTGTCGAATGTGCGCATTGTGTCCGCTCCTGGCGGCGTGTCGCGCGCGAACACGCACGCTCGCGGTTATTGACGGAGCGGCTTCAGCCGGATCGGGGTGGCGGCGAGCAGGCCCAGGGGATCGACGTAGTCGGCTTTGGCCGACGCACCCCACATCGTGCCCCAATGCAGGCAGCCGGCGCACCCAGCGTGGCCGGCCACCAGCGTGCCGAGCGGCGAACCCGCAGCGACGACGGCGCCCGGTCGCACCGCCGCACGGACAGGCTCGTAGCTGGTCCGTAGCCCACCCGGATGCGCCACCGATACCACCGGCCGGCCTGCGAGTTCCGCGGCGAACACCACGGTGCCCGGGGCCGCCGCGTACACGGTCTGGCCGACAGCACCCGCGAGGTCGACGCCGCGATGCCCGCGCTGCCAGTTCGGTTGCGGCGCGTCGAAGGTGCGCACGACGGCCGGGCGCGGCCGCAGCGGCCAGTCCAGCCGGCCGTCGGCGGCGTGCGCCACGCCGGTCGAGCAGGCGGTGATGAGCGCCACGAGCAGACCAATCCGCATCACCCCAGTTCAGCGCTCCGTCGGCTGCTTCGGTACCCCGCGAACCCCGATCTGTGGATAACCGGCGCGCTGTGGACAAAAGCACCCCTGGGCAGCGTGTAAACTTCCACCTGCAATCCGCATTCGTGGGTTGACTTCGCGCGCCTGCACAGCGGCTCGATCTCGGGTCGCGATCGCATGCCGGGCGGTCCCATCTCGGACAACCGAGTTGGGTCCGGCACGCAGCAGACGCCAGGGTCCGGTATCACCCGATATCGGACGACAACCGAAAACAAGTGAGGCACAAACATGGCCGTAGTGACCATGCGGCAGCTGCTGGATAGCGGCGCGCACTTCGGGCACCAGACCCGTCGCTGGAACCCCAAGATGAAGCGGTTCATCTTCACCGACCGCAACGGCATCTACATCATCGACCTGCAGCAGACGCTGACCTACATCGACAAGGCGTACGAGTTCGTCAAGGAGACCGTCGCCCACGGTGGGACCGTCCTGTTCGTCGGCACCAAGAAGCAGGCGCAGGAATCCATCGCTGACGAGGCCACCCGCGTCGGCATGCCCTATGTGAACCAGCGCTGGCTGGGCGGCATGCTCACCAACTTCTCGACCGTCCACAAGCGCCTGCAGCGCCTGAAGGAACTCGAGTCGATGGAGCAGACCGGTGGCTTCGAGGGTCGTACCAAGAAGGAAATCCTCATGCTCACGCGTGAGAAGAACAAGCTCGAGCGCAGCCTCGGCGGTATCCGCGACATGCAGAAGGTTCCGTCGGCCATCTGGGTCGTCGACACCAACAAGGAGCACCTGGCCGTCAGTGAGGCCATCAAGCTCGGCATCCCGGTCCTCGCGATCCTGGACACCAACTGCGACCCCGACCAGGTCAACTACCCGATCCCGGGTAACGACGACGCGATCCGCAGCGCCGCGCTGCTGACCAAGGTCATCGCTTCCGCGGTTGCCGAGGGTCTGCAGGCCCGCTCGGGCGCCAAGACCGAGGCCGAAGGCGCCGAGCCGCTCGCCGAGTGGGAGCAGGAACTGCTCGCGGGCGCCACGGCAGGAACCGAGGCTGTGACGTCTCCGGCGGATTCTCCGGGGGCCGCCACCGAAACCACCACCACAGAAAGCTGAGATGGCTAACTACACCGCTGCTGACGTAAAGCGACTGCGGGAGCTCACCGGCTCCGGCATGCTCGACTGCAAGAACGCACTGGTTGAGACCGAGGGTGACTTCGACAAGGCCGTCGAGGTCCTGCGCATCAAGGGTGCCAAGGATGTCGGCAAGCGCGCTGAGCGCGCCACCGCCGAGGGCCTGGTCGCCGCCAAGGACGGCGCCCTGATCGAGCTGAACTCCGAGACCGACTTCGTCGCCAAGAACGCCGAATTCCAGGCTCTCGCGGATCAGATCCTCACCGCTGCCGTCGCGGCCAAGGCCAACGACGTGGAGACCCTCAAGGCCGCCACGGTCGACGGCACCACCGTCGAGCAGCTGGTCGCGGACCTGTCCGCCAAGATCGGCGAGAAGCTCGAACTGCGCCGGGTCGCCTACTTCGACGGCACCGTCGAGACCTACCTGCACAAGCGCGCCGCGGACCTGCCGCCGGCCGTGGGTGTGCTGGTCGAGTACAACGGCGCTTCGGAAGAGGCCGCTCACGCGGTCGCGCTGCAGATCGCCGCGCTGAAGGCCAAGTACCTCACCCGTGAGGACGTGCCCGCCGACCTGGTCGCCAACGAGCGTCGCATCGCCGAGGAGACCGCCAAGGAAGAGGGCAAGCCCGAGGCCGCGCTGCCGAAGATCGTCGAAGGCCGCGTCACCGGCTTCTACAAGGACGTCGTGCTGCTCGACCAGCCGTCGGTGTCCGACAACAAGAAGTCCGTGAAGGCCCTGCTGGACGAGGCCGGCGTCACCGTGACCCGCTTCGTGCGGTTCGAGGTCGGCCAGCAGTAAAAAACCTGGGCGGCACACCACAACTGTTTGACGGCTCGCCGTCGCCGCTCACTGACAAAACCCCGCGCACAATCCGGCGATCCCGGAGTGCGCGGGGTTTTGCTTTCTCCGGCTAGGGCCGGGGGAGCTTGCGGTGCAAGGGATTCGCGGTCACCTGTGCGCGGCGGCGGCTCGACGGCAGGCTGCGGACGACGTCCGGGCTGTCTGCCGTCGAGCGGGTGGCATCTTGTGCCCGCATGCCCGGCGTATTGCCGGCACCGAGGGCAGGCGCTCCTATTCGGCGCTTGGCCGGGCCGCTGCAGCTCGGACACGGGGTGTCGTCGGGCGCGGTCGCCATCGAATGCTGTTGGGTGAAATCCGGGCAACCCCGACCACACCGGAATACGTAGGTAGGCACCACGACACCATAAGCCCTCTCCGGCAACGTCATCCGGATGTAACTTGCCCGATCCGCAGACGAGACACCCTCATTATTGAATACTTCCATTCGGAAGCAAGTGTGTGTGTCGCTACGGAGGTCAATGTGCCCGAATTGCTGTTCCCCTTGGATTCGACGAAGAAGTTCACCGACCAACAGCTGGTCGGCCACAACCGATGGCACCCAGATATCCCGCCGGCCGTCACCGTCAAGCCGGGGGACAGCTTCCGGGCGCATTGCCGGGAGTGGTTCGACGGCGCCATCCACAACGACGATTCGGCGGAGGACATCCTCAATGCGCCGCTCAAGGGCGTGCACTGCCTGTCCGGGCCATTCGCGATCGAAGGCGCCGAGCCGGGCGACCTGCTGATCGTCGACATCCTCGATGTCGGGCCCATTCCGCAGGAGGACTCAGGGCCGCTGGCCGGGCAGGGTTGGGGGTACACCGGAATCTTCGCCAAGCAGAACGGCGGCGGGTTCCTCACCGATCAGTTCCCTGACGCCTACAAGGCCATCTGGGACTTCTCCGGGCAGCAGGCGACCTCACGGCATGTGCCCAGGGTGAAATACACGGGCATCGTGCATCCCGGTCTGATGGGCACCGCGCCGTCGGCGGCGCTGCTGGCCAAGTGGAATGCCCGAGAGGGTGCGTTGATCGCCACCGATCCCGACCGCGTGCCGCCGCTGGCGTTGCCGCCCGAGCCGCAGGACGCGATCCTCGGTTCGTTGCGCGGTGACGCCTTCGCGAAGGCGGCCGCCGAGGCCGCCCGGACCGCGCCGCCCCGCGAGAACGGCGGCAACCAGGACATCAAGAACCTCACCAAGGGCAGTCGGGTGTTCTACCCGGTGTTCGTTCCCGGTGCGAATCTGTCGTTCGGTGATCTGCACTTCTCGCAGGGCGACGGTGAGATCACGTTCTGTGGGGCGATCGAGATGGGCGGATTCATGGATCTGCACGTGGATCTGATCAAGGGCGGCATGGACACCTACGGGGTGCATGAGAACGCGATCTTCATGCCGGGCAACACCGACCCGCAGTACTCGGAATGGCTGGCCTTTTCCGGGACCTCGGTGACCCTCGACGGCGAGCAGAAGTACCTCGACGCGGACCTGGCCTACCAGCGAGCATGTCTGCACGCCATCGACTACCTGACGAAATTCGGGTACAGCCCGGAGCAGGCATATCTGTTGCTCGGTTCCGCCCCGATCGAAGGACGGCTCTCCGGAGTGGTGGATATCCCGAATTCCTGTGCGACGGTGTACATTCCGACGGCCATCTTCGACTTCCCGGTGGCACCGTCGGCCTCCGGGCCGTACCAGATCGATCCTGGCATGGGTGCGCCACACGCCAGCTTCTGATGCCGCAATAGACAGCCAGTCCCTCGATTTCGTCGGGGGACTGGCTGTTCGGCGGGTGCTGCGGTCAGCCGCGGCGGTCAGCCGAGAAAGTCGGCCGGGGAGCCTGGACGCTGTAGCGTGCTCAGTAATTCGGTCAGCGCTTCTGGCTGCAGGGACGTCGACGAGCACAGCGCGGCCAGCGGTTCGGACTTGCCCAGGCGCTCTCGAATCTGGCGGTAGAGTGCACCGCCGCGTCGGGTCTGGTAGACCAGCACCCGTCGGCGATCGACCACATCGGCCTTGCGCAGCACCAGATTGTCGTCGACCATTCCATCGATGAGTCGGGTCAGGCTCGGACCGGGCAGCAGGGTCACCTCGGCCAGCGCCGTCATCGGCTTTCCGACGCCGCCTTCGAGCGTGGCGAGCACGTGCCACTGTCGCACCGTCAAACCGGCCAGATGGTCGGTCACGACGCGGTCGAGTTCGAAGGCGACCGACTTCACCAATCGAGCGAGTTCCTCGATCGTGTCGGCACGGGCGCCGGGCTTCATGTCCATGGTGCCGCCAAGCCTACCGTGGTGAGAGCTTTCGGCTTGCCGTGAAACAGTGGTGATCGGCAGGTATGTTCAGAATGAATTCTGGTCACCCGGGTGATGGACGTCGTGGTCGTCGCGATTGGCGTGGCGGAGCCGGCCCGGTGTCCCAAGGCGAGGTGATGGTGGATCCGAATCCTGCGACGGTCCCCGTGCGCGCCGACCGGGATGTGGTCGATATCGCCCTCGTGGTGCCGTTGAGCGGTCCGGCCGGGATGTTCGGGCCTTCGTGCGAGGCAAGCGCCGAGCTGGCTGCCGAGGACATCAACGCGGCCGGTGGCATCCTGGACCGCCCGGTTCGGATTCATCCGGTCGACGCCGGGGCGCCGTTGAGCGATCTGGCGGACCAACTGGGCCGCCTGGTGACCGAGCAGCGGATCGACGCGGTCGTGGGGTGGCACCTGTCGAATGCGCGGCGCGTCATCACCCCGCAGACGGCCGGACGCGTGCCCTACGTGTACACCACGTTCTATGAGGGCGGAGAGAGCACCGACGGTGTGTACATGGTGGGGGAAACGCCTGAGCAGCAACTGTTTCCGGCGTTGTCGTGGTTGCGTGAGAACCTCGGGCTGAAGCGCTGGTGCATCGTCGGCAACGACTACATCTGGCCGCGGCAGACCGCCCGGGTGACCAAGGAATACATGTGGCGGTCCGGCATCGACTTCGTCGGTGAGGCTTTCGTCCCATTGGGCGGACGCGATTTCGGGCCCATGCTCGATGTCATCGGCAGCTCGCGGGTCGACGGGGTGCTGGTGTTGATGGTGGGTGCGGACAACGCGGCGTTCAACCGGGCGTTCGCCCGGGCCGGTCTGGACCAGGGTGTCGTGCGACTGTCGTTGATGATCGGTGAGGATGTGTTGTGTGCCAGCGGAAGTGGGGCGACCACCGGCTTGTACACCGCGTGCGGCTATTTCGAGAGCCTGCCCACCGAGGTGAACATGGGATTCGGCTCGCACTACGTGCAACGGTTCGGCGGTGCGGCCCCTGCGCTCAACAACATCGGTGAATCCTGTTACGAGGGACTGTTGTTGTTGACGGCATTGGCGCAGACGGCCGGCAGTCTGGAGGTCGCCGCGATCGACCGGGCGCGCTCCAACGTCGCCTACCAGGGGCCGCGCGGCGAGGTCGTCATGCATGGTGCTCATACGCGTCAACCCGTGTACCTCGCCAGCGCCGATCAACTTGAATTCGATGTCATCGTCGAGCTGACGTCATGACCGACTGCCATGGCCCCGTCCGGCGGTACGGGCGGGGCCATGGCGGTTCGTCAGCTCGATTGCGGTGCCGTCGCTGTCTTCAGTTGGTCCGCGCTCGCCGAGTCGGTGTATCCGTCTTTCTTGCACATGTCATGGCAGTCCTTTGTCAGCGTGCAGGTCAGTGAGGAGACGGTGCCGTGATGAAAAGGGCAGTCGTGCACCATATCCGGTAGCTCGTACCGCTTCTGGTCGACGACGTCCAGCAGTGTCTGTCCGGCCCACAGCGGCTCCTTCTCGATCTCCTCGCGAAGCGGATTAGGCCGCGCCAGGTAGTACTTGCCCTTGGTCGCGATGCAGATCACCGGCGACAGCACGAACGCCAATGTCAGCGCGAGGTAGGGCGACCAGGCCGCCAGGAAGTCACCGAAGGCGTGGTAGAAGGCCAAGATCGAGAACACCGAACCCACCAGCATGGAGACGAAGCCCACCGGATTGATGCTGTAGAGATAGGCGCGCTTGAACTCGACGTACGACGGGCTGAGTTTGAGCAGCGGCTTGTTGATCACCAGGTCGGCGACGATGGCACCGACCCAGGCGATCGCGACATTGGAGTAGAAACCCAGGATGGTGTTGAGCACGGCGAACATGTTGCTGAGCATCAGTGCCAACGCGATGGCGATGTGCAGGCCGAGGTACACCACCCTGCCGGGGTGCACGTGCAGGATGCGGCTGAAGAAGTTCGACCAGGACAACGAGCCCGAGTACGCGTTGGTGACGTTGATCTTCACCTGCGACAGCAGCACCATCAGAGTGGCGAGGGCAAGCGCGGCGACGTCGTTGTGGATGACCGAGCCGAAGCCGCCGAGGAACTGCTCGATGGGTTCGGTAGCGGCTGTGAAACCGACCTTCCCCGCGACGTAGAAGGCCAGGAAGGCGCCGCAAATCTGTTTGGCCGCACCGAGGATGACCCATCCCGGTCCGGCGGCGAGTACCGCACCCCACCACCGCAATGGCGGTGTTTCCGACTTCTCTGGCATGAAGCGCAGATAGTCGACCTGTTCACCAATCTGGGCGATGAGGGACAGCGCGACGCCGGCCCCGGCGCCCACTCCGATAGCGGTAACCCGTTCGCTCCCGCCGTCACCCGCCCAGCTCAGAAATCCGTGGAAGCCTGCGGGATCCGCGGTCGCGATGAAGGCGATCGGGGCCACGAACAGGATCAGCCACAACGGCTGCGTCCAGACCTGGAACTTGGCCAGGGCGGTCATGCCGTAGAGCACCAGCGGGATGATGATCAGTGAGCCGATGATGTAGCCGAGCGCCAACGGGATGCCGAACGCCAACTTCATCGCCTGCGCCATGATCGAGCCTTCGAGCGCGAAGAAGATGAAGCAGAAGCTGGCGTAGATCAGGCTGGTCAGAGTCGATCCGAAGTATCCGAAACCCGCTCCGCGCGTGAGCAGATCCATGTCGATGTTGTATTTGGCGGCGTAATAGGCGATCGGGATGCCGGTGAGAAAGATGGTGACGGCGGCGACCAGGATTGCCACGACTGCGCTGGCCGCGCCGTGGGTGACGGCGATGGAGGCGCCGATGGAGTAGTCGGCGAGGTAGGCGATGCCGCCCAACGCCGCCACGGCGCACGCCATGGGTGACCATTTGCGAAAAGACTTGGGCGCGTACCGAAGTGAGAAGTCCTCGATGGTGTCCTGGCCGGCCCAGGCGACGAAGCGGGACCACGGGCCGGCGTGTGCCCCGGCCATCGGGTTGCCCTGAACTTCGTCTAGGGATTGCTCGGTTGTCATGAAGCAGTTCCTGTCGAATCCGTCGTAATCGCCAGTGATGCAACGCATCAGGCAAGCAGGTCAGATTCGGGCGCCGATGACCGGACCGGTCCGCGACCTGCAACAGCCGGGTCGGACGAAAGCTAACATCAGTTACTTCCATATGGCACTAGTCCAAATGGAACGTTACGCGCGGGAAACTATGTGTTTACACGGCGCGGGGCAATGGCGGGTAAGTCGGTGTCCGGACTCACAACGTGAAATCTCGGAGTAAGCCGCGGGAGGACCCTGGGCAACCGTGGTACCGCTTGGTACCGTGGCGCCATGACGCGCATCAGCACATTCGGTGACGACGCCCTCGGTGATCTCGACGCGGTCGGTGTGGCCGACGCGATCCGCAGTGGTGCGGTGTCAGCAGCCGAGGCGGTGCGGGCGGCGATCGCCCGGACCGAGAAGGCGCAGCCCGAGCTGGGCGGCATGGCCTATGCAGCCTTCGAGCAGGCAGTCGAAAAGGCCAGCGCACCAAGGCCGTTCGGAGGATTCTTCGACGGCGTGCCGACATTCATCAAGGACAACGTCGCGGTCCGGGGCTGGCCGACCATGCAGGGCGCCGACGCCTGGGCGCCCCGGCCGATGCCGGCCGACGGGGAGTGGGCACGCCTGTACCTGTCAACGGGGCTGGTGGCGCTCGGCAAGACGCAGATGTCCGAGTTCGGATTCAGCGCGTCGGCTGAACACCCCCGCCTCGGCCCGGTACGGAACCCGTGGGATACCACGGTGACCGCGGGTGCGTCATCGTCCGGGTCGGGCGCGTTCGTCGCGGCCGGCGTGGTGCCCATCGCGCACGCCAACGACGGCGGCGGGTCCATCCGAATCCCGGCATCCTGCAACGGATTGGTCGGCCTCAAGCCCACGCGCGGGCGGCTGCCGCTGGACCGGGAAACCCGAATGCCGCTGCAGATCGTCGCCAACGGCGTTCTCACCCGCAGCGTCCGGGACACCGCGGCGTTCTACCGGGAGGCCGAGCGTGTCTTCCGCAATCCGAAACTGCCGGCGATCGGCGACATCACCGCGCCGGGGCGGACCCGGCTGCGCATCGCGGTGTGCACCAGCTCGATCGGCCGTGACGCCAGCCCCGAGATTCGAGAGCTGACCATGAAGACGGCCGCCCGGCTGGAAGAGCTCGGCCACCGCGTCACCGAGATCGGCAACCCGGCACCGGAACGGTTCCGGGACGACTTCGTGCTCTACTGGGCCTTCCTGGCGTTTGCCTTGGTCCGGGGCGGGAAACACACGTTCGGCCCGAGCTTCGACCGCACCCGGTTGGACAACCTGACCCTGGGTCTGGAGCGCATGGCCGCCCGCAACCTGCATCGGGTGCCGGGCGCCATCGCCCGCCTGGCCGCGTCGCGCCGTATCCCGGCGCGCTTGGCCCGGGACTACGACGTGGTGCTCACTCCCACTCTCAGTGAAGTCACGCCACCCATCGGCCATCTGGACCCGACTGGCGACTACGACCAGGTGATGTCGCGGCTGATCGACTGGGTCGGCTTCACGCCGCTGCAGAACGCCAGTGGGGCACCGGCTGTTTCGCTGCCGCTGGCCCAGTCCGCCGCGGGACTGCCGGTCGGCATGATGTTCGGGGCTGCGGCAGGCCAGGAGGCCACGCTGCTCGCACTGGCCTTCGAGCTGGAGCAGGCGATCGGCTGGCCGTCGCTCGCGGCACGTTGACGCGGCGCTGAGGGCGCCGGCCACCGCGCTGATCTTTGCGGCACGGACGCAGAGTCAACTGCAGCTTTGCGAGGCAGCCACGCTTATGCTGTCCCACAGGTTGCGTCCAATTGGGGGTGTGCATGACTGTCGGGCCCGAGAACGGGGCGCAGGGACAGCCGTGGCGAGCGTCGGCTGACGGTGCGGGGCCTGACCAGGCCCCGGGGTCCGAGCCGAGCTTCACGCCGGAACCCCAGCTGAATCCCGATCTGGAATTTCAGCCGAGTCCGGGGCCGGAGGCCCCCCACGGCTCCGTTCGCTGGCAGGACCCGGCCACGGCCCAGCCACGCCAGCCGAGCGTCGCCGAGGCGCGGGCCAGAGACAAAGCGCAGCGGGCGCGTGAGGCTGCGGAGAAGATCGAGGCGCTGAAGCAGGAGAAGGCCCGCAAGCGCGCGGCCACCGGCAAGAAGGTACTGATCGGTTCGGCGGTCGGCGTCGGTGTGGTGGCGGTCGTCGCGGCCGGCTATGCGATCTTCCACGACGATGACCAGATGAGTGCCAGCTGCGTCAAGGACGGCACCAACGAGGTAGTCCCGGACAGCTATTGCGACAGCGGGCGCAGTTCGGGCGGCAGCACGTTCTTCTATGCCGGCTCGTCCTACCGGTACTACTACGGCGGCTCCAACAGCGGTATCGGCACCATCGCGCACGGTGGCACCCTGACCCTGCCGAAAGGCACTACGGCCACAACGAAATCCGGCACGTCCATTTCGAAAGGCGGCTCGTCGATATCGCGCGGCGGCTTCGGCTCGTCGAGTCATGGAAGCTCGGGTAGCTGATGCGGCGCGAACGCAGCACCCCGCGGCCGGGGTGGCAGCAGATCATCGCCAAACAGGGCATGTGTTTCGACACGCCCGCCACCGACGCGCGCGGCAATGCCCGCCCGTATTGGGATGAGTCGGTGCACTACGTGTTCGACATGGACGAAGTGCTCTCGATCGAGGCGTCGGTCGAGGTGCTGCACTCGATGTGTCTGGACGCGGTCGAGCAGGTGGTGCTGACCGAGCGCTACCGCGACTTCGGACTGCCGGAGTGGAGCTGGCCGCATATCGAAAAGTCTTGGCGGCGAAGCGATCCGCACCTGTACGGCCGCTTCGACCTGCGCTACGACGGCCGTCGGCCCCCGGTGCTGCTGGAGTACAACGCCGACACCCCGACGTCGCTGTTGGAGGCGTCGATCCTGCAGTGGTACTGGAAGACCGACGTCTTTCCGAACGACGACCAGTGGAACTCGCTGCACGAGAAGCTGGTGGAGCGGTGGAAGGAAATCCGGGATCGGTTGCCCGGCAACGAAACCCACTTCACCTGGTCGTCCGCCGACTCCAGCGGTGAGGACAACGTGACGCTGGCCTATCTGCAGGAGTGCGCCGCCGAGGCCGGGCTGCACACCGTCGGCCTGGCCATCGAGGAGCTGGGCTGGGACCGGGACCTGCTGCGGTTCGTCGACCTGGAAGAGGCACCCATCTCGACGCTGTTCAAGCTCTACCCGTGGGAATGGGTGCTCGACGACGAATTCGGCCGCTACGCAGTCGAATCCCTGCCAGAAACCATGTGGGTCGAGCCGCTGTGGAAGTCGCTGCTGAGCAACAAGGCGATCCTGGCGGTGCTGTGGGAGATGTACCCGGGACACCCGAACCTGTTGCCGGCCTATGTCGATGACCCGCACGAGTTGACCGAATACGTGCGAAAGCCCAAGTTGGGGCGCGAGGGGGCGAACGTCACGATCGTCGGCGCCGGGTTCGAGACGCAGACCGGCGGCGTCTACGGCGAGGAGGGGTACGTCTACCAATTGCTCGACCCGCTACCGCAATTCGACGATATGCGTCCCGCTCTCGGTGCGTGGATCGTCGGCGACGAATCAGCCGGACTCGGTATCCGGGAGACCTCGGGTCTGGTTACCGACAACGGCGCAGCCTTTGTGCCCCACCGCATCCCGCAGTGACCGGAAGGAACGAACTTCATGACCATCACCGCTCTGGGTACCGACTATTGGTCGGTCGTCGGGCACGGCGCCACGGCCATCGCGATGTACGCCATCGTCGGCGTCGCGCTGATGATCCTCGGCTTCTTCGTGATCGACTGGACCACGCCCGGACCGCTCCGTGATCTGGTGCGTACCGGACACCCCAACGCGGCGGCGGTGGCGGCCTCGGGCGTGGTGTCGATGGCCTTCATCGTGGTGCTGGCGATCTACAGCTCGTCCGGCGATCTGACGGGCGGGCTCATCAAGACAGTGGCGTTCGGCTTGGTCGGCATTGCGGCGCAGGCGCTTTCGGTTCGGCTGATCGGCTTCGTCAAGGGCCTCGACATCGGCGACATGCTCGCAGAGCAGAAGTTCACCCCGGTCGTGCTCGATGTCGCGGCCTCGTACCTGGCCGTCGGTCTGATCGTCGCCGCGGCGATCCTGTGATCAGTCGGGCGGCAACAGGCTGATCAGCGTGCGGCGGAACTGGTGGCGCTCACCGTCCGTCAGGCCCGCCAACAGGGCGTCGTCCGCGGCGCGGATGCCGGCGACGGTCTTGCTCAGCAGGGTGCGGCCGGCCCGGGTCAGTTCGGTGGGCCGCGACCGTCCGGCCGCGACGGTCGACGGTCGCGTGATGAGTTCGCGATCCTGGAGCGCGCGCACCACGATGTTCATGGCTTGCGGTGACACCCCGATGAAGCGCGCCATCTCGGCGTTGGACATGCCGGGCCGGTTGTCGACGATGCGCAGGCACACGAACTGCGGGAACGTCAGGCCCACTGGTTCGAGAACGTCGGCTGTGATGTTGCTGCGCAGCGCGGTGGCGATGCGGTTCAGCAGGTAGCCCAGGGGAGCGTCCTCAACGTCGTCGAACATGTCAACTATATTGACATATATCAATACCGTTGATAAACCGGACGTATGACCGGATCAACTGATGAAATGTTCGAAGCCGCATACCGTGGTGCGGCCCCCGCGATGGGAGCCCGCCCGCCGTGGAGCATCGGAGTGCCGCAACCCGAGATCGCTGCGCTGATCGACGCCGGCAAGGTGCACGGCGACGTGCTCGACGCTGGATGTGGCGAAGCCGCCACCGCGATCTACCTGGCCGAGCATGGCTTCACGACGGTGGGCCTGGACCAGTCGCCGACCGCCATCGAACTGGCCCGCGCCGAAGCTGCCCGCCGCGGCGCGCACAGCGCCAGCTTCGAGGTCGCCGACATCAGTGACTTCACCGGATACGACGGTCGCTTCGGCACCATCATCGACAGCACGCTGTTCCATTCCATGCCGGTCGAGCTCCGCGACGGCTATCAGCGCTCGATCGTGCGGGCCGCCGCTCCCGGCGCCACCTACATCGTTCTCGTCTTCGACCGCGGCGGTATGCCCGCCGGCCCGGCCAATCCGGTGACCGAAGACGAGCTGCGTGACGTGGTCGGCAAGTACTGGGTGATCGACGACATTTCACCGGCCCGCATCCACGGCAACATGCCCGAGGGCTTCGGCGCACCCGGAACGCCCGGCGCCGGTTTCGCCGACGTCGATGTCAGGGACGAGCCGACCGGACTCAAGTCGGTTCGCGCCTGGCTGTTGCAGGCGCACCTGGGATAGCCGGCCCGAGGGGCCGGGTCCATCCATCGGGTTCCACCCTCCTTGCCTCCGGCCCGATCGTCATGAGGCAGGATGGAGCCGCTGCCGATCGCCGGGGCAGCTGTGACGTGTGGGGACCGAAGGAGTCTGATGGCCAGCCCAGACAACGAGGCAGACAACGGTGGCCAGGGTGTGATCCAGGCGGGCTATACCCGAGTACTGCTCAAGCTCGGTGGCGAGATGTTCGGCGGTGGTGCGGTGGGTCTGGACCCCGACGTCGTGGCTCTCGTCGCCCGGCAGATCGCCGAGGTGGTGCGCAGCGGTGTACAGGTTGCCGTGGTCATCGGCGGCGGCAACTTCTTCCGCGGCGCGCAGCTGCAGCAGCGCGGTATGGAGCGGACCCGCAGTGACTACATGGGCATGCTCGGCACCGTGATGAACAGCCTTGCGCTGCAAGACTTCCTGGAGAAGGAAGGCATCGATACCCGCGTGCAGACCGCCATCACCATGGGGCAGGTCGCCGAACCGTACATCCCACTGCGGGCGCGTCGGCACCTGGAGAAGGGGCGCGTCGTCATCTTCGGCGCCGGCATGGGGCTGCCTTACTTCTCCACCGACACCACCGCTGCACAGCGCGCGCTGGAGATCGGTGCCGAGGTGGTGCTGATGGCCAAGGCTGTCGACGGTGTGTTCACCGCGGACCCGCGTGAGGTGCCCGACGCCCAGATGATCACCACCATCACCCATCGTGAGGTGTTGGAACGCGATCTGAAGGTCGCAGATGCCACCGCGTTCAGCCTGTGCATGGACAATGGCATGCCGATGCTGGTCTTCAATCTGCTGACCGAAGGCAACATCGCGCGGGCGGTCGCGGGTGAGAAGATCGGAACGTTGGTCGCCAGCTCGAGCTGGATGGCCGGGCGAGCGGGAGCGACGGGAGATAACAAGTGATCGAGGAAACCCTCTTCGATGCCGAAGAGAAGATGGACAAGGCCGTCGCGGTGGCACGTGACGACCTGGCGTCGATCCGCACCGGCCGGGCCAATCCAGGCATGTTCAACCGGATCAACATCGAGTACTACGGCTCGATGACGCCCATCACCCAGCTGGCGAGCATCAATGTCCCCGAGGCGCGCCTGGTGGTCATCAAGCCCTACGAGGCCAACCAACTGAAGGCCATCGAGGACTCCATCCGGAACTCGGACCTCGGTGTCAACCCGAGCAACGACGGCAGCGTCATCCGCATCTCCATTCCGCAGCTGACCGAGGAACGCCGCAAGGAACTCGTCAAACAGGCCAAGGGCAAGGGCGAGGACGCCAAGGTCTCGGTGCGAAACATCCGTCGTAAGGCGATGGACGAGCTGTCCCGGATCAAGAAGGACGGCGAGGCCGGCGAGGACGAGGTCGCGCGCGCCGAGAAGGATCTGGACAAGACCACCGCCACCTACACCGCTCAGATCGACGACCTGGTGAAGCACAAGGAAGGCGAGCTGCTGGAGGTCTAGCACCTCCCAGCCGTGACTTTCGTGACCACCGACACCGCCCCGCCCGGGGAGCCCAAGAAGACCTCGCGCGCCGGCCGCAACCTGCCCGCGGCCATCTCCGTCGGCGTTGTCCTCGGCGGCACCGTCATCGCGACGTTGTTGTGGGCTCCGCAGCTGTGGGTGGCGCTGGTGGCTCTCGCCGTCGCCTTGGCCACCCATGAAGTGGTGCGGCGGCTGCGTGAGGGCGGCTACGCCGTCCCGGTGATTCCGCTGTTGATCGGTGGCCAGGCGATGATCTGGCTGACCTGGCCGTACCGGGAAGCCGGTGCGCTCGGTGCGTTCGGTGCGACGGTGGCGTTGTGCATGATCTGGCGGCTGTTGTCGGGCGGTCTGAAAGCCGCACCGGTCCACTACACGCGCGACGTCTCGGTGACGATCTTCCTGGCCGCCTGGGTGCCGCTGTTCGGCGCCTTCACGGCGCTGCTGATCTACCCCAACCAGGGCGGCTACCACGAAGGCGCCATGCAGGTGTTCTGCATGATGCTGGGCGTCGTGGCCTCCGACATCGGCGGCTACACGGCCGGCGTGCTGTTCGGCAAGCATCCGATGGTGCCGGCGATCAGCCCGAAGAAGTCCTGGGAGGGCTTCAGTGGGTCGCTGCTGTTCAGCATCATCGTCTCGGTGCTGTCGGTGCACTTCCTGGCCGACCGGCCGCTGTGGGTCGGCGTGCCGCTCGGCATCATGCTCGTCATCACCGGCACCCTGGGTGACCTGGTCGAATCGCAGGTCAAGCGCGACCTCGGGATCAAGGACATGGGCACTCTGCTGCCTGGTCACGGCGGTCTGATGGACCGGATCGACTCGATTCTGCCGTCTGCAGTGGCGGCGTGGCTGGTGCTGGAGGTGCTGGCCTGACGGTCCGCGCCACAGCGCGCGAGTTGAGCCAGCAGGCCAGGGCGCCGAGCACGAGGCCGACCACCACACCGAGGTCGGGCCGCTGGCCCAGCAGCAGCCAGGACAACACGCCCGCAATCGCGGGGATCACGGCGAACAGCATGGCCACCGCGGCGGCGCCGTAGCGGTCGATGGCCCGCACGTACAGCGTCATGCACAGGGTGGCGTTGAGCAGCACCACGGCGCCGACCGCCAAGACGGCGGTGTGCAAGTTGGTCACGGTCCAGGGCATGACGGCGGCCAGGATCGCCACCGGGATCAACGACGCCGCGTTCTGCAGCGCCGCGGTGGCGCGGAAATCCACGCCGCGGCAGAACCGCTGCTGGTAGACGCCGCCCGAGGCCAGCGCCAGCAGCGAGACGACCAGCAGCACGATCACCGCGTCGACCCCGCCGACCATGAGTAGTCGCTGGGCACACGCCGCGAGCACCGCCAGCGCGCCCAGGACCAGCGCGGCGACGCGCATGACCGTCAGTCGTTCACCCAGGAACACGGCAGCGAGCAGGGCGGTGGCGACGGGGTTCATCGAGATGACCACGGCGCCCAACACCGCCGGGGCGCCGTGCATCAGCGCCAGATACAAGCAGATGAATTGCACGGCCTGGGTGAGCAGACCACTGATGACGACGTGCACCAGCCGGGTGCCAGTGGGCCATTTCACACGCGCGGCCAGTGCCCATGTGGTCAGGATGGCCGCTGCCAGGCCGAACCGGAACACCAGTGTCGCCATGGGTGTGAGGGCCGAAACGGCAAGGGCGCCAATGGGATAACCCAACGCGTAGACGAAGGCCAGGAGTGACGCGGGACGGGGCGGCATGGGGCCATGGTGAGCGGTCGCCGGCCTGAGGTCCAATGATTTTCGTCTGTCGGGTCTGGTCGATGCGATACTGGAGCCCGTTATGGCCGTTTCCCTTCCTCTGGTTTTCGATGCGCCGCGGCGCGGTATGCCGCCGCGCCACCTGGCCGACCTCGATGCCGACGGCCGCGTCTCAGCCGTCGCCGAGCTCGGATTGCCCAAATTCCGGGCCAAGCAGCTGGCCAACCAGTACTACGGCCGCCTCATTGCCGATCCGCAGGAGATGACGGATCTGCCCGCCGCGGTGCGGACACAGGTGGCTGATGCGCTGTTCCCCGAACTGATCACCCCGGCCCGTCAGGTGCAGTGCGATGCGGGGGAGACCCGCAAGACGCTGTGGCGTGCGGTGGACGGTACGACGTTCGAGTCGGTGCTGATGCGCTATCCGCAGCGCAACACGGTCTGCATCTCGTCGCAGGCGGGTTGCGGCATGGCGTGCCCGTTCTGTGCCACCGGCCAAGGCGGTCTGAAGCGGAATCTCTCGACCGCCGAGATCCTGGAGCAGGTGCGTGCCGCGTCGGCGGCATTACGAAACGAACACTTCGGTGGAATTGCCGGCACCGTCGGCGGTGGCCGGCTGTCCAACATCGTCTTCATGGGTATGGGGGAGCCGCTGGCCAACTACAACCGCGTGGTGGCGGCTGTGCGCCGGATCACCGCGGCACCGCCGGACGGCTTCGGGATCGGCGCCCGGTCGGTGACGGTCTCGACCGTCGGCCTGGCCCCGGCGATCCGCAAGCTCGCCGACGAGAAGCTGGGCGTCACGCTGGCCTTGTCGCTGCACACCCCGGACGACGAACTGCGCGACACCCTGGTGCCGGTGAACAACCGGTGGAAGGTTTCCGAAGTCCTCGACGCCGCACGGTATTACGCCGACGTGAGCGGTCGGCGGGTGTCGGTGGAGTACGCGCTGATCCGCGATGTCAACGATCAGCCTTGGCGGGCCGACCTTTTGGGCAAGAAGCTGCACAGAGCGCTCGGTCCGCTGGTGCATGTGAACCTGATTCCGTTGAACCCCACCCCGGGCAGCGAGTGGGACGCGAGCCCGAAACCTGTCGAGCGCGAATTCGTGCGCCGGGTGCAGGCGGCCGGCGTGTCATGCACGGTGCGGGATACCCGAGGGCGTGAAATCGCCGCTGCCTGTGGGCAATTGGCGGCCGAGGGCTGAGCCGGGCTAGCGCAGGCCGACGGCGTGGCGCAGCTGTGCCAGCAACTGCTCGGTGTCGTCGCTCGGGACGAGGTAGTGCGACACCGCGATCCGGATGGCGGTCGCGGCCTTCAATTCGGCGTTCGGTCCCGAGAGCAGCTTCTGCAACCGGCTCCGCATGATCGGCACGACGTTGGGCAGCTGTGCCAGCACGGCCTCGGGCTCGATGTCGATGACTCGCACCCCGGAGTAGGTCTTCTGATACTGCACGATGAATCGCAGTGCGGCATCGAGCTTTTCGTTGCCCCGCAGCCCTTCGGTGGCGGCTGTCATGCCGTCGACGAACAAGTCGCGCTCGTACCGCCCGAACGACTCGAGCAGGGCCTCCTTGGAGGCGAACCAGCGGTACAGAGTCGGGCGTGAGACGCCGGCCTGCGTCGCGACCTCGGACAGGCTGAGCTTGGTTTGTCCCTGACGGGCAAGCACTTCCGCCGTCGCCACCAGGATGCGGCTGGGGGTCGAGGCGTCCTCGACTGAGCCGTTCTGGGCGCTCGCGGTACTGTCCACGAAACCGATGGTACTACTCGGTAACTTAGTCGACGGTTCCGGTGAGGCCGAGCTCGTCCAGCGCCTTTCGGGTGGAATCTGCCAGTGCCGCTTTGGTGTTCGATTCGCCCGGTTCCCATGCGGTGACCGTCACGATGATCGACGTCGGTGTCTGGCACAACACCAGGAACAGGTGACCGTTCAGCCGCTCGAGGTCCACCGGCGTCAGTCCCGGCTCGACCAGACGGGCGTGGAAGTTGTCGGCGTCGGTGCCGTCGGGCCGGTTGAACGCGGCGGGGAACAGGCCGAGGTTCGAGCAGCCGATGGGCTTGCCGACCTTGAGCACCATCTTCTCCAGGCGTCGGACCGCGAACTTCGGCACCAGCGGAGTGAGCGGAAGCGGCGTCAGCATCATCCGGGTCCACTCGTCGACACCGGCCAATTCGCGCTTGATGTCACCCCGCAACTCGCTCAGGTCGGTGCTGACCTTCTCGGGGTCGGCCATCACGGTGATGGTGCTCAGCGCGTTGCCCCGGGTGTCACCTTCGGTGCGGATGTTGACCGGGAACGAGAGCATGGCCCGGCCGTCGTCGCCCAACCGTCCCACGACCTGACCGACCTGTGCGGCCAGCGCGGCGAACATGACATTGCTGGTGCCGCCGAGCGCTTTCGCGCGCTGGTGCCACTCCTCGATCTCGATATGGGCGGTGACGAAGGGCGGCGTCACCGGCGTGGTGATCCCGCTCGAGACGGGTGCCTTCACCGATTTGGCGGACGCGGCCAGGTCACCCTTCTGGTCACGGGCGATCTTCACGGCCCCGACCACCGCCTTGAACCAACTGGGTACCGAGCGCACCGTCTGGCGGAGGTCTTCGCGCAGCGCCTGGCGCCGGCTCCGGGTGCCGGGCGCTGGGTAGCCGAGGTCGCGGGGTTCGCCATTGACTGCTTCGGTGACGGCTTCGGTGACGGCCAGGCCGTCACCGACGGTGTGTGACGCCACGAGCGACACGGCCGCGCCGCCGCCTTCGAGCGGCTGCACTCCGAGGTGCCACGGCGGGCCGTATTCGGGGTCGACCGGAATGTATGCGCGTTCGTTGATCCAGTCGTTCAGCTCGGCGACAGGCCGCGTCTCGGTGGCGATGTCGAGATCGAGCGGTCCGGTCGAGCGGACCCACCGGTGCCGTCCGAACGGCAGCGGCGACCGTTCGATCCGGCGGCCCAGTAGGCCGCCGGATCCCAAGTTGCGGTGTAGCCGGCGCAATCCATCGAGGTCAACCGGATGTTCGTAGATCCAGGTGTACTGGATGAGCGGACCGCGGCCCAGTGCCCGTAAGCCGGTGAACGAGGCTTGATCGCCCAGGTCGATCGTGTTGTCGGCGACGGTCATGTCGCGAATGTTACCCAGCCCACAATTTTCTGCTACGCGAGCCCGTGGGTTATCTGGGCGGCCGCCGATCTCGTGAATCTGTTCGATGGGCGAGACGCGCTATGATGGATTGCGAATTTCATCAATCCATCAATTGGGAGTGCCGCAATGGTCGACAGTGTGCTCGATGGCCCCGAACGGCCGCTGTATGAGATCAAGGCGAACCTCTTCAAAGCGCTGGCGCATCCAGCCCGCATCAGAGTGCTGGAGATTTTGTCGACCTCCGACGGCCCGACTCCGGTGAGCGACATCCTCGCGGCCAGCGATATCGAACCGACACTGCTCTCACAGCATCTGGCCGTGCTCAAACGTCATCACGTGGTCAGCGGGTACCGGGCCGGCAACGCGGTGTACTACACGCTGGCGCACCCGAAGATCGCTGAGCTGCTGCTCATCGCACGCACCTTCCTCGCCGATACCCTTGCCGCCCAACGTGATCAGCTCGACGTCGTCGACTCACTGCCGCCGATCGGCACCAGCCGATGACGACTGTCGTCGGCGGCCGCATTGCTCACTTCGCTCGGTTGCTGCCGTCCCGCAAGGACTATGCCGGCCTCAGCCGTTCGTGGCGGCGTGATGTCCTCGCCGGCGTTACAGTCGGGGTGGTGGCCTTGCCCCTCGCGTTGGCGTTCGGAATCAGTTCGGGTGTCGGCGCGGCGGCCGGGCTGGTCACCGCGGTCGTCGCGGGATTGGTGGCCGCGGTATTCGGCGGCTCGCACGTGCAGGTGTCGGGGCCGACCGGGGCCATGACGGTGGTGCTCGCGCCGATCGTGGCCCAGTACGGACTGGGCAGCGTCGCCGCGGTCACCATCCTGGCCGGAGTCATCGTCGTGGTGGCAGGCGTCACCGGCGTCGGGCGCGCGGTGACGTTCATCCCGTGGCCCGTGATCGAGGGCTTCACCCTGGGTATTGCCGTCATCATCTTTCTGCAGCAGGTCCCGGCCGCGTTCGGGCAGTCGGTACCAGCCGGAAGGTCTCCGCTGGCTGCCGCGGGTGTGGTTGTCTCGCACATCGAGATGGGCGTGGCGCGGCCGGCGCTCCTCGTCACGGCACTGGTGGCGGCGCTGATGATCGGGCTGCCCCGGCTGCACCCCGCGGTGCCCGCGTCGTTGGTGGCAGTCGTGGTGGCGACCGCGGTGGTAGCGGGTACCGGATCGAGCGCGAATCGGATCGGGACGCTGCCGTCGCGGTTGCCCGCACCCGTGTGGCCACACGCCGATTTGACGGTCCTGCACTCCCTGTTCGGCGCGGCACTGGCGATCGCGGCGCTGGCCGCCATCGAGTCGCTGCTGTCGGCGCGGGTGGCGGCGACGATGTCCTCGACCGGCCCTTACGACCCCAACCGGGAACTGGTGGGACAGGGACTGGCTTCGGTCGCCTCCGGGTTGTTCGGCGGCATGCCGGCCACCGGAGCCATAGCCCGCACCGCCGTCAATGTGCGCTCGGGTGCACGGACCCGCGTCGCGGCGATCGTGCACTCGGTCGTGCTCCTCGCCGTGGTGTATCTGATCAGCCGATTGGTCGGGACGATCCCGCTGGCGGCGCTCTCGGCGGTGTTGATGGTGACGGCGTGCCGGATGATCGCACCGCAGACGGTCGCGCGGATTCTTCGGTCCACGCGTTCAGACGCGGTGACGTTTCTGCTGACCGTCACCGTCACCGTCTGTTTCGATCTGATTCAAGCCGTCGAGATCGGTATTGCGGCCACGGCGTTGTTCGCGTTGCGTGCGCTGGCCCAACGCAGCAGCGTCACGCGCGAGGACCTGCCGGGGCCATACCTGCCCGGCGACGAGCGCATCGCCTTGCTGCGGCTCGACGGCGCCATGTTCTTCGGTGCGGCCGAACGGATTTCAACCGCGATCACCGATGGCAACCATCCCGACACGTCGGTCGTCATCATTCGGCTGTCTCAGCTCGGCATGCTCGACGCCACCGGTGCGCACACCCTGACCCAGATCGTCGAAGACCTTGAGGCGCAGGGAATCACGGTGATCATCAAAGGCGTCCGGCCCGAACATCGCGATCTCCTCGCCGGTGTCGGCATCATCGACTCCTTGCGGCATGAGAACCACCTGATCGACACGCTGGACGATGCCATCGCCCATGCCCGCAGCCACGCCGTCAAGTAACGCCCAGCTAGGCAAAGGAAAACCGATATGAGCCTGACCGACCACGCGCACCTCAGCGATGACCTCACCGTCGACGCCACTGCCATCCACCGCATCATCGGCGAACCGCTCAAAGGCCCTGCCGCGCAACAGAAGGCGTCCGAGGTCCGTCCAGGCTCGGGCATCCTCGTGATCACGCGCGGCCCCGGTCCGGCCGGACGGTTCCTGCTGGCGGACGCCGTCGTCGCCGCCGGCCGGCACCCCGACAGCGCTGTGTTCCTCGACGATGTCACGGTCAGCCGCCACCATGCTGAGATCCGTTGGCTGGACGACGAATACTGGATCATCGACGCCGGCAGCCTGAATGGCACCTATGTAAACGGCGCTCAAGTCCAGTCTCTGCCGCTTACCAGCGGCGACCAAATCCAGATCGGCAAGTTCCGGCTGACCTTCACCTGTCGGGCTCAAGACCGCTGAGCGCGCTGCCGAGCCCTTCGGTAGCAGGGTGCTGTGAAGCAGCTGCGAACGTGCTGCGGAGCGGGGGTATCGGGTCGAATTGTGTGTAGCCTTACCTGGCCTGATTCAGGCTAGGCTACCCAAATTTTGGACAGATACTGCTGCGAAGTGGACGACAAGATTGCGATTCGATATGGGCAACGCGGATCCGGCGCGGAGGTCGGTGACTACTCCGACTGCCGATCAGGCGGAGCCCGGTAAAGGCCGCATCTCGCGGCGGAACCTGCTGTACGGCGGCCTGTTCGTCGGCGGTGCGGCGGTCGGAGCTGCGGGCGCAGTCACCGCCGGAGCCGCCGTCAAACCCGTCGGGCCATCGGCGTCGGATACCGAACCGTTTTACGGCCGGCATCAAGGTGGCATCGTCACCGACACTCAACAGCACACCGTCATCGCGGCGTTCGACCTGAACACCGACAAGCGTGACCATGTGGTGGAGGTGCTCCGGCGCTGGAGCGAGCTGGCCGCGGAACTAACCCGCGGGGAGTCGGCGACCATCCCGATCTATGACCCGCCAGACGCCGTGAACGCCTACGCCAACACTACGGGTAAGGCCACCACGTCCGACTCGCTGGATACCTGGCAGACGGGTCCGAACCGCCTCACCGTGACGATCGGATTCGGTCGCACCCTGTTCCTGCGCAACGGTATCGATCGCTTCGGACTGCGCTCGCGGTTGCCCGAACAGCTGGTCGAGTTGCCGCACTTCCCGGGCGACCAGCTGGCCGCCGAGCAGAGCGATGGCGACCTGCTGCTGCACGCGTGTGGCGACGACCTGCAGGTGGTGTTCCACGCCATCCGGTCGATTGCCCGGATTTCGCCCGACATTGCGACCCTGCGCTGGACTCAGATCGGCTACTCGCCCAGCAATGCGGCCGGTACACCGCGAAACCTGATGGGGTTCAAGGACGGAACGCTGAACTCCAACGCGCATCCACCAGCGGACCTGAACGCCACCCTGTGGGCCGGCAACGACGGACAGGACTGGATGCGCGACGGCAGCTATCTGGTGTACCGCCGGATCCGGATCACCCTGGAGCACTGGGACCGACTTCCCGTCGCGGCTCAGGAACAGGTGGTGGGACGGCAGAAGGTGTCCGGCGCGCCGCTGGGCGGGCAGGACGAGTTCGATGAACTGCGGCTCGACGCGCGGAATGCCGCTGGTGCGCTGCACATTCCGGAGACGTCGCACGTCAGGCTGGCGGCCCCCGAGACGAACAACGGGGCGATCATCATTCGCCGGGCGTTCTCGTACAACAACGGGACGACGCCGTTCACCGAACGCTGGCCACCGTGGCGACAGGCGTTGGAGTACGACGCCGGGTTGCTGTTCCTCGGGTACCAGAGGGACCCCCGGACAGCTTTCGTTCCGATCAACAGCCGGTTGGCGCTCAATGACGCGCTCACCCAGTTCACCACCCACACCGCCAGCGCCGTCTTCGCACTGCCGTCCGGCGCGGCCGGTCCTGGCCACTGGGTTGGTGAAGAACTGTTCGGACCGTCGTGATCACCCTCGGCCGCACCCGCGCAGCTCTGCCGACCAGAGGAGTCCTTGCACTGGTCAGCATGGCGGTGGTCGGCTGCGTGGTCGCGCCGCTCGTGGTGGTGATCATCGATGCCCACTCGGCAGGTTGGCACGAGGTCCATGGTGTGCTGTTCCGGCGGCGGTCGTATGAGCTGCTGACGAACACCGTCGAGCTGACCGTGCTCGTCGGTATCGGCGTGGCGGTGGTGGGCACGGCCATTGCCTGGTGCCTGGAACGGCTGGCCCTGCGCTGGGCGCGGGCGTGGACGGCGCTGCTGATCCTGCCGATGGCGATGCCCGACTTCGTCGTCGGATTCGCCTGGCACGCGCTGTGGCCGACGATGCAGCCGCTGTTGGCGGCCACCTTGATCATGACGTTGTCGGGGTATCCGCTGGTGCTGCTGCCGGTTTCGGCGGCACTTCGGCGCGCCGACCCCAGCCTGGAAGACGTGGCCCGCGGACTGGGTCTCGGGCCGATCGCAGTGTTCGTGCGCGTGACGTTCCCGGCGATCAGGACCGCGATCGGCGGCGGTACCCTGTTGGCCGCGCTGGCCGTCATCTCCGAGTACGGCGCCTTCGAAGTGGTCAGGTTCCACACCCTGACCACCGAAATCTTCACCGAGTTCAGCTTCGATCAGCGCGCAGCCGCAGCACTGTCAATCCCTTTGGTGTTATTGGGGTTTGCGTTCATCGCTGCCGACGGAGCGCTGCCTCGTCGACGTACTGGATTCACCGCACAGGCGCGCACCGCGCGCATTGGTCGCCCGGTGGCCCGGCGACTGGCGGTGACGGGTTTCCTCGCGATAGTCGTCGCCGGGGTCGTGCTGCCGGTCGGTGTGCTGGTCTATTGGCTTCAGCAGGCCCGGCACACCACGTTGCCGGCCGTGGCGGACCTGTCCACTGCGGCCTGGACGACGTTCGGCTACAGCTCGGCGTGCGGCGTGGCCGTACTGGTGCTGTCGGCGCCGGTGGCCTATCTGGCGGTGCGCTATCCGTCCCGCCTGAATCTGTTGTTGCACAACGTCACTTTCATCACCCGCGCGGTGCCGGGCGTGATCATCGCCGTCAGTCTGGTGTATCTGTCCGTCAACTACCTGTTCAGGCTGTACGAGACGGGGTGGCTGGTGGTCGCGGGCTACACCATCCAGTTCTTTCCGCTCGGCCTGGTGTGCGTGCACGCCATGGTGACCTCGCTGCCCCGTCAGTTCGGCGAAGTGGCCAGGTCGTTGGGGAGGGGACCGGCCTATGTATTCACGAGGGTGACGATCCCGCTGATCGGGCCCGGGCTGCTCGCCGGGTTCTGTCTGGTATTCGTCACTGCGGCAACCGAACTGACGACGACGTTGATGCTGGCCCCGGCCGACAGCAAGACTCTCGCCACTCAGTTTTGGGCTTTCCAATCGGAGAGTGCGTACTCGGCCGCCGCCCCCTATGCCCTGGTGATCATCGCGGTGGCGGTGGTGCCGGGCGCGATGCTCGGGTTGTGGTTCGACCGTCGACCGCAGACCGGCGACGCCGATGCGGTACCCGGGCCGGTTGCTGTGCTGGAGTTGGAGGTGGCCCGATGAGCGCCGTCGTCGTGCAGCACGCGCGAAAGTCCTACGGCCGCAACCCTGTTCTCGATGATCTGGACCTTGATGTCCCGGCCGGCTCGATCACTGCGGTGCTCGGTGCGTCAGGCAGTGGGAAGACCACACTCCTGCGCAGCATTGCCGGGTTCGAACGCCTCGACGCGGGCACCATCGCCATCGGCGGTCAGGTGGTCGACGACGGAGCCAACTGGACGCACGCCCAGCACCGCGGCGTCGGCTACGTGCCGCAGGACGGCGGGCTGTTCCCGCACCTGCGGGTCCGGGCCAACATCGCGTTCGGCCTGCGGCGCCGGGATGTGGCCCGGGTTGCCGAGCTGGTCGACATGTTGGGTCTGGTTGGTCTGGAAAGCCGTTTCCCGCACCAACTTTCGGGTGGTCAGCGACAGCGGGTGGCGTTGGCGCGGGCGCTCGCGCCGCGGCCTTCATTGGTTCTGCTCGATGAGCCGTTCGCTTCTCTGGATGCCGAGCTGCGGATACACCTGCGCCAGTATGTGGCACAGGTGTTGCGCGACGTCGGAGCCACCGCGATCATGGTGACGCACGACCGGGATGAGGCGTTCACCATGGCGGATCAGATAGCCGTGCTGTGCAACGGACGAATCGCCGGTGTCGGTAGCCCGCGGCAGTTGTACAACGCGCCACCCGACGAACATGTCGCGCGGTTCCTCGGGGCCGCAAACCTGCTGCCGGGTAAGGTGGTCGCGGGCGAATTGCATTGTGCAGTACCGATTTACGACCGGCTAGGGTTCGAGGATGGCGCCTACACGGTGCTGCTGCGACCCGAGCATCTGTCCGTAGCGCTCGACGCGGCAGAGGGTGCCGAGGCGCGCGTCGCTGCCGTCACCTATCGGGGCGCCACGATCGCGCTCACCTTGCGGATGGACGGCGAACCGACGGCGGAACTGGTCGCTGAAGTGTCGGGAGACATCGATATCGCTGTGGGGCAAAGGGTTTGGGTGAGCGCATCGCGCTGCGACGTGGCCTGGCCGCTGAGCTGAATGGCCGATGCGGCCGTCGTGGGTGCCAGGCAGGGCGCCGATGCTGGGCAAGCGCTGTGTACCCGTTGCAAATACGCTGTGAGACGCCCTTTTTAGGGTAAAGCATGGGTAGCCTAACCACGCTTCTAGATGGTTAGGCTACCCAAATGTCTGTGGGTGGTGTTGTGGTGAATCGAGGAATGGCAGTGGGTTTCGGTGTGAGGAACGTGGGATCGGCCGGCGTGCCGCGGGTACGGGCGATCAAGATCGGGGCAGCGGCGACGAGCGTCCTGACCGGCTTGTTGCTCACCGGATGCGGCCACGATGCCTCGCCTGCCGGCCCGGCCGGGTTGGAAACCAAAGACGCGCAAGCGCTCAACGCCTCGCAGTTCTCCGACGCCGGTACCGCAGCCCGCACCACGTTGGCTCCGCAGCCGGGGTCGTTCCTGGCTGGAAAGAAGTCGGTGACCACCATCGCCTCGACCACTCCCGACAACGGCGACGTCAACCCCTACGCCGTCTGGCCGGTGACCGCGAATGTCGGCACCCTGCATGCCGGTGACGTCCTGGTCGACAACTTCAACAACAAGTCCAACAACCAGGGCACCGGCACCACCATCGTCGACATCCACCCGGACAAGTCGCTGACCGTCTTCGCGACGCTGCCGCAGAACCTGGCGGGCTGCCCGGGCGGTGTCGGGCTGACCACGGCGATGGCAGTGCTCAAGGATGGTTGGGTGCTGGTCGGAAGCCTGCCCACCACCGACGGCAAACTTGGCACCGCCGGCGCCGGCTGCCTGGTCGAGCTGAACCCCGCGGGCCAGGTCGCCGGCGCCATCGCCGGTGACTTCCTGAATGGTCCGTGGGCGTCCGCCGTCGACGATCATGGCGACACGGCCACCCTGTTCGTCACCAACACGCTGAACGGGGTCAAGGACGCCGGCGGCAAGCCTGTCAACCAGGGCAACGTCGTCCGGATCGGGTTGAGCCAGACCCCGACGAAGGCGCCGACCGTGACCAGCCACACCGTCGTCGCCGATTCCTTCCTGGAGAAGGAGGACGCTTCGGCGCTGGTGAAGGGCCCGACCGGGCTGGTGCTCGATCCGGCCGGGAACCTGTACGTCGGCGACAACCTCGGAAACCGGGTCGCGGTGGTGCGGAACGCCTTGGTCCGGCCGGATTCGGCCAAGACCGGCGACACCCTCAGTAGCGACGGGCAGCTGGCCAACCCGTTGGGCCTGGACCGGGCGCCGAACGGGGACATCCTGGTGGCCAACGCGACCAACGGCAAGATCGTCGAAATCACCCCTGCCGGCAAGCAGGTCGGTGAGTACTACGCCAACCAGGACGTCGCCCAGGACCCGCCCGGCAACGGAAACCTGTTCGGCATCGCGGTGAACCAGACCCACGATGGCATCTACTTCGTCAACGACGACACCAACACCTTGTCGCTGCTGCACGGCTAACCTCTCGTAATTCGCACGCCTGCAAGATATTTCGATCGGAGTCCCATGTTCATCACCAATGGCACCAGCCGTCGGCTGCGCCATCTGGCTGCCAGCGGCGCCGCGCTGGTGGCCCTGACGGCCTTGTCGGCCGGCTGTGGCGCACCGTCGTCCGAGCACCCGAACCAGTCGGAGCAGCCCGCTGCCGGTGGTGAATTGCTGTTGTATTCGGCCCAGCACGAGCAGACCACCAAGGCCCTGGTGACGGCCTTCACCAAAGAGACCGGCATCAAGGTCAAGGTGGTGCACCTGGATGAAGGCGCCGCCGTCGCCAAGATCGAGCAGGAGGGCGACAAGTCGCCTGCTGACCTCGTGTACACCGAGAACTCGCCGTGGCTGGCCCAGCTCGATCAGAAGGGCCTGCTGGCCAAGGTCGAAGACGCCACCCTCGGTGCGGTGCCCAAGGCTGACAGCGCCGCCAGCGGCAACTGGGTCGCGGTGTCGGCGCGGATGATGGGAATCACCTACAACCCGGACAAGGTCCCGGCCAATCAACTGCCGCACTCGGTGCTCGATCTGGCGGGGCCGCAGTGGAAGGACAAGATCGAGCTCGCCCCGTCCGAGACCGACTTCTGGCCGGTGGTCAGCTCGGTGCTGCACGCCAAGGGCAAAGACGCGACCTTGGCCTGGCTCAATGGTCTGAAGGCAAACGCCGGGGCCAATGCCGCCGTGCCGTCGAATGAGAACCTGGCGGCGGACATCAATCAGGGCAACGCCGGGTTGGGCATCCTCAACAGCTACTACTTCTACCGGTTGAAGGCCGAAGTCGGAGTGGACTCGGTGAAGTCCCAATTCGCCTATTTCGCCCCGCAGGACCCCGGCTACGTGCAGGACATCTCCGGTGCCGCGGTGGTGAAGTCCAGCAAGAACCAGGCCGCCGCGCAGAAGTTCCTGGCGTTTCTGACCGGTAAGTCCGGCCAGACCATCCTCGCCACCAGTGACAGCTTCGAGTACCCGCTGGCCGCCGGGGTGGCCGCAAACGCGCAGCTTCCTGCGTTGAACACGTTGGCGCCCAACGCATTCAGCGTGGCCGATATGGGCACCTGCGAGGATGCCAAGACGCTGCTGCAGGAGGCGCAGCTGCTGTGAGAGCGAATACTCGCTGATCGGCAAAGCAAACGCGCTGTGGTGCTGCCGTACATAATGTGCCGGTGGATGAGCAGTCGCCCGACAGGGTTGTGAGCAGGGAAGCCGCAGTCGGGCCGGAGGCACGGCTGTCGTGGCTGTTGTCGTGGTTGGCAGGCATGATCGGCGCGGTCGCGTTCTTGCACAGCGCCGGCTACTTCGTCACCTTCATGACGGGCAACACCGAACGCGCCGTGCTCGGCTGGTTCGACGTTGCCGAACGCCAGAAGGTGGCCGGTGCCGGGCCGGAGGCAGCGCTGTCGTTGATGGCTGCGTTCGTGCTGGGCGTGTTCGTCGCGTCGTTCCTGCGGCGCAAGTTCTGGCAGAACCATCCACACGGCGCCACCGCGTTGGTCACTGTCGGGTTGTTGGTGGCGACGGTCGTCGAAATCTTCGAGGACGGCTGGTACTACGCGGACGTCAACTTCACGGGCATCTTGATCATCTGTTTCTCGGTGGGGGCGCTCAACACCAGTTTCGTCAAGCGCGGTGAAGTGGCGGTGCCGCTCAGCTACGTCACCGGCACGGTGGTCAAGCTGGGGCAAGGCCTGGAGCGGCATATCTGCGGCGAGGGCACCGTGTACGACTGGCTGGGATATTTCGCGCTATTGGGTTCTTTCATGATCGGCGCGGCGATCGGTGGTGGGCTGGCCGACCGGATCACCGGGCCGCAGCTCATCGGGTCGGTCGGATTGATCTGCGGCGCAACGACGATCGTCACGTTCTTCCATACGGACCGGCGGCACCGGGAGTCCGCAGCAGCCCAGGCGGCTGAATGACAAAGGCCACGAACTCGAATGAGTTCGTGGCCTTTCTCGTACTGATCGGAGTTAGCGGATCCAGCCGCCGCGACGCAGCCACCAGCCGCGGATCACGATGGTGAACAGCAGGATGGAGAACCCGATGAGCCAGGCGTCCTCGACGTGGCCGACGTGGTTACCGCGCAGCATCAGCAGCAGGAAGAGGGCAGACAGGATGCCGCCGGCCTGAATGACGCCGCGGTTCATCTTGGACCAGCCCCACTCGGCGGAGGGGACGTCTTCGACATCGACGCCGGTGCTTCGTTCGACCTCGGTGGTGGCCACGGCTACTCCTTAACGATCCGATGGATTGCCGACATTCTTACATACGACGCTCGGTCGTAGTCGCGCGACGATCAAGCGGCGAGGGACGAGTCGCGTTGAGGAGTGCGGCACGTTGGTTGTAGTCGCGCGACGATCAAGCGGCGAGGGACGAGTCGCGTTGAGGAGTTCGGCACGTTGGTTGTAGTCGCGCGACGATCAAGCGGCGAGGGACGAGTCGCGTTGAGGAGTGCGGCACGTTGGTTGTAGTCGCGCGACGATCACGCGGCGAAGTGTGACGTCAGACTGACGCTTGCGATGACACCATTGATGGTGTCATATTAGTGTCATGGATCTGCAACCGTACGTCGACGGGGTTCGGCTCGAGTTGGAAATTGCTGCCGCCGCCGGTGGTCCTGATGCCGCCGAACTCGCCGAACGGCTCGGCGCCCCACTCGACTCCGCCCTGCGGCTGGCACTGCTCGAGGCGCTTTCGGAAGCGGCCGAGCACATCACCCGCGAGCTGGCCCCCGCTTCTGTCGATGTGCGACTCCGCGGCCGCGACCCGGAATTCGTCGTGACCGGGGTGTCGGCCGATGTCGATCCGAGGGATGAGGCCGGCGCAGAGTCGGTCCTTGCCGGCGGCGACGCGGGCGTGCCGGCCGGCGATGACGGTGGTACCTGGCGCGTCACTCTCCGGTTGCCCGAGGGGCTGCGCGGCGGTGTGGACGCCGCGGCGCGACGTGACGGGCTGTCGGTCAATGCCTGGCTGGTTCGCGCAGTCGGTGCCGCCCTCGGCGGACCGACGCCACGTGATCGAAAGCGTGGCAGCACCGTCACCGGCTGGGTCCGCTGACGAAGGCAAGAAGACGAAAACGAAACCCATCGACAGGAGAGAAAAATGCGAACGTTTCCAACGCCCGACCCCATCACCGCCACCGTTGAACTCGGGGCCGGTTCGGTGCGGATCGCCGCCGCCGAGCGGGCTGACACCGAGGTGCGCGTCACGCCACGCGACCCGATGCGGGCCGCCGACGTCAAGGCGGCCGAGCAGGCACACATCGATTTCGCGGGCGGCGCGCTGACGGTGATCGTCGGCCGGAAACTGCTGTCGCTGGCCCGCGGCGCGGTCAACGTCGACATCGAATTGCCGTCGTTGTCCAGGGTCTCGGTCGCGGCGTCGTCGGCTGATCTGGAGGTCGACGGAACCGTCGCGGACTGCCGATTCAATGCTGCCAGCGGCAGCGCTGCCCTTGCCGATGTACAGGGAAACATCAAGGCCGCCACCGCGTCCGGCGACATCACCGCGCGCCGATTGCTGGGCAACGCCACCGTGTCGACCGCCTCGGGGAACGTGGCGATCGAAGGTCTGGACGGCAATCTCAAGTTTCAGGCCGCCAGCGGCTCGGCCGCCGTCGGGACATTGCGGGGAACTGTGCACAGCCGGACCGCGTCCGGATCGCTGACTGTGGCGGGCGCCGAGTCGGGATCGGTGTCGGCCGCCACCGCGAGTGGCGACGTCGAGGTCGGTGTCACGCAGGGGACTGCCGCGAACCTCGATTTGGACAGCCGGTCCGGGAACGTGCACAGCGACCTGACGCCCACCGCGGGCCCCGAGGGCGACGACCGGCGGTTGGCCGTGCACGCCCGGACCGCCTCGGGGGACATCGCCATCCGGCGCGCCACGACGGTGCCTGCCTGACGCGGTTCGCCGTGCCGTGTTGTTTCACTGCTGATCCCGATGTGCCACCTCCGACGCCGAAGCCCGAGTGGGGCGGCACAATGGAGAAGTGAGTGAGCGGCTACGAGTCCTGGTGCTCGGCAGTACCGGGTCGATCGGCACCCAGGCCCTGGAGGTGATCGCCGCCAACCCCGACCGGTTCGAGATCGTCGGTCTGGCGGCCGGCGGCGGCAATGCCGAACTGCTGGCCCGGCAGCGCGCCGAAACCGGCGTCACCAACATCGCGGTGGCCGACGCGGCTGCGGCCGAGCGCATCGGCGACGTCACCTACGCGGGCGCCGACGCAGCCACCCGGCTGGTCCAGGAGACCGAGGCGGACGTCGTCCTGAACTCGCTGGTCGGTGCGCTCGGCTTGAAGCCGACGCTGGCCGCGTTGCACTCGGGTGCTCGGCTGGCGCTGGCGAACAAGGAATCGCTGGTCGCCGGTGGGCCGCTGGTGCTCAAGGCAGCGCGGCCCGGGCAGATCGTGCCCGTGGACTCCGAGCATTCGGCGCTGGCCCAGTGCCTGCGGGGCGGTACGCGTGACGAAGTGGCCAGGCTGGTGCTCACCGCCTCGGGCGGGCCGTTCCGGGGCTGGTCGGCTGCCGCACTGGCGGACGTCACGCCCGAGCAGGCCGGTGCCCACCCGACGTGGTCGATGGGGCCGATGAACACCCTCAACTCGGCATCACTGGTCAACAAGGGGCTGGAGCTCATCGAGACCCACCTGTTGTTCGGCATCGATTACGACCGCATCGACGTCGTCGTGCACCCGCAGTCCATCGTGCATTCGATGGTCACGTTCACCGACGGCTCGACGCTGGCACAGGCCAGCCCGCCCGACATGAAACTGCCCATCGCGCTCGCACTGGGCTGGCCGGCGCGTGTCCCGGGCGCGGCGCCGGCCTGCGACTGGACCACGGCGTCGACCTGGGAGTTCGAGCCGCTGGATGACGACGTCTTCCCGGCGGTCCGGCTGGCCCGTGAGGCCGGGACCCGGGGTGGTTGCCTGACCGCCGTCTACAACGCCGCCAACGAGGAGGCCGCGGAAGCCTTCCTGCAGGGACGTATCGGCTTCCCGGCGATCGTGCGGACGGTGTCCGACGTGCTGGGCGCTGCGGATCAATGGGCCGCCGAACCCAGTACCGTGGATGACGTACTTGATGCGCAGGATTGGGCCCGGGACCGGGCACGGCGCATCATCGCACAGGAGGTTGTGCCCGCCCGATGATGTTCGTGATCGGCATTGCGCTCTTCGCGCTGGCCATTCTGGTGTCGGTGGCCCTGCACGAGTGCGGCCACATGTGGGTGGCCCGGGCCACCGGAATGAAGGTGCGGCGGTACTTCGTCGGCTTCGGCCCGACGTTGTGGTCCACGCACCGGCCCAACCGGCTCGGCACCACGGAGTACGGACTCAAGGCCGTGCCGTTGGGCGGCTTCTGCGACATCGCGGGCATGACGTCGGTCGACGAGATCGCGCCCGAGGACGAGCCCCACGCGATGTACAAGCAGAAGGTGTGGAAGCGCGTCGCCGTGCTGTTCGCCGGACCCGCGATGAACTTCGTCATCGGACTGGTGCTGATCTACGGCATCGCCGTCACGTGGGGCCTGCCCAACCTGCACCCGGCGACCACCGCGGTGATCGGTGAGACCGCTTGTGTGGCACCGCAAATCGCCAAAACGGGGGACAACCCGTTCGGTCCGTGCCCCCACCCGGGTGCCGGCCCCGCCGCGGCGGCCGGACTGAAGGCCGGGGACACGGTGGTCAAGGTCGGCGGGCAGTCGGTGAGCACGTTCGAGGAGATGGCGAAGGCCATCCGTGGCCTCAGCGGCGCTGTTCCCGTCGTCTACGAACGCGGCGGCCACACGTTCACCACCACCGTCGACGTCGAGCAGACCCAACGATTCACCGACAAGGAAGCCGCGACTGCGACACAGGTCGGCGCCATCGGCGTCACCGCTGCGCCGCAGCCCGGACCGACCCACTACAACGTGCTGACCGCCGTGCCCGCGACCTTCACCTTTACCGGTGATCTGGCCGTCGAACTGGGCAAGTCGCTGGCGAAGATCCCGACCAAGGTCGGTGCGCTGATCCATTCGATCGGCGGCGGCGAGCGCGACAAGGAAACCCCGATCAGTGTGGTCGGGGCCAGCATCATCGGCGGCGACACCGTCGACCACGGGTTGTGGGTGATGTTCTGGTTCTTCCTGGCGCAGCTGAACTTCGTCCTGGGCGCGGTGAACCTGCTCCCGCTGCTGCCGTTCGACGGCGGACACATCGCGGTCGCGGTGTTCGAGAAGCTGCGCAATATGATTCGCGCGTCCCGCGGCAAAGTCGCCGCGGCGCCGGTGAACTACCTCAAGCTGATGCCTGCCACCTATCTGGTGCTGGTCGTGATCGGTGGCTACATGCTGCTGACGGTGACGGCTGATCTTGTGAACCCCATTCGAATCTTCCAGTAGGAGACCGTGATGACCTCCATCGGTTTGGGTATGCCGGGCGTCGGCAGTGAGCCGCCGGCACCGCCGACACTTGCGCCCCGTCGCAAGACCCGCCAGCTGATGGTGCGCGACGTCGGCATCGGCAGCGATTACCCGATCGCGGTGCAGTCGATGTGCACCACCAAGACCCACGACGTCAACGCCACGCTGCAGCAGATCGCCGAGCTGACCGCGTCGGGCTGTGACATCGTCCGCGTGGCCTGTCCGCGACAGGAAGACGCCGACGCGCTGGCCGAGATCGCCCGCCACAGCCAGATCCCGGTGATCGCCGACATCCACTTCCAGCCCAAGTACATCTTCGCGGCCATCGACGCCGGATGCGCCGCGGTGCGCGTGAACCCGGGCAACATCAAGGAGTTCGACGGCCGGGTCAAGGAAGTCGCCAAGGCCGCCGGTGCCGCGGGCATCCCGATCCGCATCGGCGTCAACGCCGGTTCGCTCGACCCGCGGTTGCTCGAGAAGTACGGCAAGGCCACCCCGGAGGCGCTCGTCGAGTCGGCGCTGTGGGAGGCCTCGCTGTTCGAGGAGCACGGCTTCGGCGACATCAAGATCAGCGTCAAGCACAACGATCCGGTGATCATGGTGGAGGCCTACCGGCAGCTCGCCGCCAAGTGCGACTACCCGCTGCACCTGGGCGTGACCGAGGCCGGCCCCGCCTTCCAGGGCACCATCAAGAGTGCCGTCGCCTTCGGGGCGCTGCTGAGCGAGGGCATCGGCGACACCATCCGGGTGTCGCTGTCCGCGCCGCCCGTCGAAGAGGTCAAGGTCGGCAACCAGATTCTGGAGTCGCTGAACCTGCGCCCGCGCGGCCTGGAGATCGTGTCCTGCCCGTCGTGCGGTCGTGCCCAGGTGGACGTCTACAAGCTGGCCAACGCGGTCTCGGCGGGCCTCGACGGGCTCGACGTGCCGTTGCGGGTCGCGGTGATGGGCTGCGTGGTCAACGGACCGGGCGAGGCGCGCGAGGCGGACCTCGGCGTGGCGTCCGGCAATGGCAAGGGCCAGATTTTCGTGCGCGGCCAGGTCATCAAGACTGTGCCCGAGTCCCAGATCGTCGAGACCCTGATCGAGGAGGCCATGCGAATCGCGGCCGAGTCCGGCACCGATACGAGCGGTTCGCCCGTCGTGACCGTAAGCTGAGCACGCACCTTGTGACTCCGGTCACCCAGCGCGCCCAGTAACCGCATCAGTCACACACACAAGAAGGTCGGTGAATGTCGGCACCTCCGCTGTTCCGGATCGCAGATGCGCGCCGGATATCTGTGGTGCGCGAAGTCGCCCAGGTGCAGCAGGTCTTCGACCAGGACCCGGTGGGCACCTGCATGGTGGCCGCCCGGGTCGGCGATCACGGCCTTGATCCGGTGGCGATCGGTGGCGAACTGTGGACCCGCAGCCTGCCCACCGAATCGCTGTGCTTCGCCGGCGTGAATCTGATCCCGATGCGGGGGACCGCGGCCGACATGATGGTCTTCGCCGACAAGGTGATGAGCGCGCCGCGGCGGTGTTCGTCGTTGGTGGGCCGCGCCGAGTTGGTGCTGCCGATGTGGCAGCAACTGGCCCAGGTGTGGGGCCCGGCCCGCGAGGTTCGGGACTGCCAGCCGCTGCTGACGCTGTCCGACGCTCCGCAGTGCGCGCTCGATCCTGCGGTGCGCCCGGTCCGAATGGACGAGCTGGACGCGTATGTCGTTGCGGCAGTGGACATGTTCATCGGCGAGGTGGGGGTGGACCCGCGCATGGGCGACGGCGGTCGCGGTTACCGGCGCCGGTTGGCGGGGCTGATCGCCGCCGGCCGGGCCTGGGCGCGGTTCGAGGACGGCCAGGTCGTGTTCAAGGCCGAGATCGGGGCGCAGACGTCGCGGGTCGGTCAGATCCAGGGCGTGTGGGTGCATCCGGATCGGCGTGGACACGGTCTCGGTGCGGCGGGTACGGCGACCCTGGCGTCGGCGGTGCTGCGCAGCGGGCGGACCCCCAGCCTCTACGTCAACGATTTCAACGCCCCGGCCCGCGCCATCTACCGGCGCATCGGGTTCAACCAGTTGGGCACCTACGCAACGGTGTTGATGGACTGACGCCCGCGCTGCGTGCGCGGCCTCACACCGGACGTCGTGCGTCCGGGTGCTCACAAAACTGTCACGGTTACGTCTCGGTGTGCCTCCGCACTACTTGCTTGTCACACTTCTAACATCAGCCCCAATGGCAACGCACACATCATCCGTTTCTCGCTCGGCCGTGTTGTTGTCGGTGGTGGCGGTCGCAGGAGCGATGACGGCCTGCACCCCGAAACCCAACGGCCCCGAGCCCACCGCGCAGGCGTTCTTCGCCGCCCTCGGCCGCGGGGACACCGGCGCCGCCGCCGACCTGTCCGACAAGCCCAATGACGCACGCACCGCGATCAACCAGGCCTGGGCCGGCCTGCAGGCGACCAAACTCGACGCGCAGGTGCTCGGCTCCAAGTACACCCAGGACACCGGCAAGATCACCTACCGGTACACGTGGCACCTGCCCAAGGACCGCACCTGGTCCTACACCGGCCAGCTCAACATGATCCGGCAGGACAACCGGTGGCAAGTGCGTTGGGGCAGTACCGATCTGCACCCGAACCTGGGGGAGCACCAGAGCTTCCAGCTGCGCGCCGACCAGCCCGTTCGGGCCTCGGTCAACGAGCTCGGCGGCAGCAACGTTCTGGTACCCGGGTATCACTACAACTACGCGCTCAATGCACGTTCGGCCGCCGGTGACCTGATGCGGACCTCTCGCGTGGTCGCCGACGTGCTGCGACAGTTCGACAACACCATGGACGCCCAGCGGCTCGCGGAGCAGGCCAGCTCGTCCACCGGACCGCTGAACCTGATCACCCTGCGACGCGAGGACAACGACAAGGTGTCGGGGGCGCTCGGCCATCTGCCGGGCGTGGTGATCACCCCGCAGCCGGAGATGGTGCCCACCGATCCCCGCTTCGCGCCGGCCATCGTCACCGAGGTCAAGAAGCAGGTGGCCGATCAGCTCGTCGGTCAATCCGGCTGGCGCGTGGTGAGCGTCAACCAGAACGGCGCCGACATCGACGTCCTCAACGAGGTGCCGGGCAAGCCGGCCCCGTCGATCACCATCAGCCTGGACCGCAACGTGCAGAACGCCGCTCAGGATGCGGTGAACATGGTGGGCCGCAAGGCGATGATCGTCGCGATCAAGCCCTCGACCGGTGAAATCCTGGCCGTCGCGCAGAACGCCGCCGCCGATGTCGACGGCCCGACGGCCACCATGGGTCTGTACCCGCCCGGGTCGACGTTCAAGATGGTCACCGCCGGTGCCGCCATCGAAACCGACTTGGCCGGACCCAACACGCTGCTGGGTTGCCCCGGCACCATCGACATCGGGCAGCGGACCATCCCGAACTACGACCGGTTCGACCTCGGCGTGGTGCCGATGTCCAAGGCATTCGCCAACTCGTGCAACACCACCTTCGCCGAGCTTGCCAGCCGGATGGCGCCACGAGCCCTCACCAACGCCGCGGCGCAGTACGGGATCGGCGCCGACTACCAGGTCGCCGGCATCGACACCGTCACCGGAAAGGTGCCGCCCACGGTGAACCTCGCCGAGCGCACCGAGGACGGCTTTGGTCAGGGCAAGGTCCTGGTCAGCCCGTTCGGAATGGCACTGGCGGCGGCCACCGTCGCGGCCGGCAAGACACCCCTGCCGCAGCTGATCGAGGGCCGTCCGACCACAGTGTCGGGCAACACCGCGGCGATCAGCTCGAAGATGCTCGACGGGCTGAGGCCCATGATGCAGCTGGTGGTGACCAACGGCACCGCCAAGGACCTGCGCGGCAGCGGTGACGTGCGCGGGAAGACCGGTGAAGCCGAATTCCAGGGCGGCTCGCACGCCTGGTTCGCCGGCTACCGCGGCGATATGGCCTTCGCGGCCCTGATCGTCGGCGGTGGCGGATCGGAGACCGCGGTCCGCATGTGCCGCGACATGTTCAAGGGACTGCCACCCGACTATCTCGCCTGACCCCGGTAACTCCGCTCCTGCCGACCGCACCAGGCCTGAGTAACCTGTTTGGGTGACCAACAGCGACGAGATCGCGGTCTTGCGCGTCTCCGACGCCGACCGCAACGGCACGCTCCGGCGGCTGCACAACGCGGTGGCTCTGGGGCTCATCGACATGAACGAGTTCTCCGAGCGGTCCGCGCTGGTCGCCCTCGCCCGGCAACAGGCCGAGCTGGCGGTGCTGGTCGGCGATCTGCCCGCGCCCAACGCCATCGTGACGGCCTCGGCCGACCGCGTCGAGCTGCGCGGGGTCATGGGGTCGCTGAAGCGGCAGGGTGAGTGGGTCGTGCCGACCCGGCTTGCGCTGGTCCGCCGCGTCGGCTCGATCGACCTGGACCTCACCCGTGCCCGATTCGGCGGGCCCATCGTGGTCATCGAACTCGATCTCAAGTTCAGCTCCCTTGACCTTCGGCTACCCGAAGGCGCCAGCGCATCCATCGACGACGTCGAGGTGGCTGTCGGCAGTGCCACCGACCACCGCAAGGACGCGCCCGCCGACGGCACCCCGCACGTCATCCTGACCGGGCGGGTGCTCTTTGGGTCGGTCGACATCCGGGGACCGCGCCGGGGCTTGTTCGGGCGCGGCGACCGCGGCTAGCCGCGCTCGCTAAGCTGGGACAATGTCTGTTCGTACCGCGCTTCGCCCCGGCGAGGTGTCTCCGACCCTGCCGGTGCCCAAGTCGATCCCGCGCCCGGAGTACGCGTGGAAGCCGACGGTGCGCGAAGGCAGCGAGCCATGGGTGCAGACGCCCGAGGTGATCGAGAAGATGCGCGTGGCCGGCCGCATCGCGGCGCAGGCGCTCGCCGAGGCCGGCAAGGCCGTCGCGCCCGGCGTCACCACCGACCGCCTGGACCGGGTGGCGCACGAATACATGCTGGACCACGGCGCCTACCCGTCGACACTGGGCTACAAGGGTTTTCCCAAGTCCTGCTGCACCTCGCTGAACGAGATCATCTGCCACGGCATCCCGGACTCGACGGTGATTCAGGACGGTGACATCGTCAACATCGACGTCACCGCCTACAAGGACGGCGTCCATGGCGACACCAACGCCACTTTCCTCGCGGGCGACGTCTCGGAGGAGCACCGGCTGCTGGTCGAGCGCACGCACGAAGCCACCATGCGGGCCATCAAGGCGGTCAAGCCGGGCCGGCAGCTGTCGGTGGTCGGCCGGGTCATCGAGTCGTACGCAAACCGGTTCGGCTACAACGTGGTTCGCGACTTCACCGGCCACGGCATCGGCGAGACGTTCCACAACGGCCTGATCGTGCTGCACTACGACAAGCCCGAGGTCGAGACGGTGCTGGAGCCGGGTATGACCTTCACCATCGAGCCGATGATCAACCTCGGTTCGCTGGACTACGAGATCTGGGACGACGACTGGACCGTCGCGACCAAGGACAAGAAGTGGACGGCGCAGTTCGAGCACACCCTCGTGGTGACCGACGACGGCGCCGACATCCTGACCCTGCCGTGACGTGACCGGCGGGGCTCTGCTGGTCGCCGGCACCACGTCGGACGCCGGTAAGTCGATGGTGGTGGCCGGGCTGTGCCGGCTGCTGGCCCGCAACGGCGTGCGGGTGGCGCCGTTCAAGGCGCAGAACATGTCCAACAACTCGGCCGTCACGATCGAAGGCGGTGAGATCGGCCGGGCGCAGGCGATGCAGGCGCGAGCGGCCGGCCTGGCACCGAGCGTGCGGTTCAACCCGATCCTGCTCAAGCCCGGCGGGGACCGCACCTCGCAGCTCGTGGTGCGCGGCCAGGTCGCCGGCACCGTGGCGGCGGGGGACTACTTCACCCGGCGGACGCAGCTCGCCACCGTGGTGGCCGACGAATTGGCGGCACTGCGAAGCGAATTCGATGTGGTGATCTGTGAGGGTGCGGGATCGCCCGCCGAGATCAATCTGCGGGCCACCGACGTGGCCAACATGGGATTGGCGCGTGTGGCGAACCTGCCGGTGGTCGTGGTCGGCGACATCGACCGCGGCGGGCTGCTGGCGCACCTCTACGGCACGGTGGCGGTGCTCGAACCGGCGGACCAGAAACTGATCGCCGGTTTCCTGGTCAACAAGTTCCGTGGCGATCCGGCGCTGCTGGAACCCGGTCTGCGGCAACTGGAATCGCTCACCGGACGCCCGACGTACGGGGTGATCCCGTACAGCGACGACCTGTGGCTCGATGCCGAGGACTCGCTGTCCGTCACGGCGCGCGGGCAGCTGGGCCGGCCGACGGTGCCGCGCGGGCACGATGCCTTGGTGGTGGCCGCGATACGACTGCCGCGGATCTCGAATTCCACCGACGTCGAGGCCCTGGCGTGCGAGCCGGGCGTGCAGGTGCAGTGGGTCGACACCGCGGCCGAGCTCGCGGGCGCCGATGTGGTGGTGCTGCCCGGCAGTAAGGCGACGGTCTCGGATCTGAACTGGCTGCGCGAGCGGGGACTGGCCGATGCCGCCACCGCGCATGTCCGGTCCGGTCGTGCGGTGCTGGGTGTCTGTGGCGGATTCCAGATGCTCTGTACGACGATCCTCGACACCGTCGAATCGGGCGCGGGCCGGGTGCCGGGGCTGGGACTGCTCGACGCGGACATCGAGTTCGACGCCGACAAGACCCTGAAGCACTGGGATACGCCGTTGTACGGCTACGAGATTCACCACGGTCGGGTCGCGCGCAGTGCTGAGCGGGACTGGCTCGGTGTCGGCATCCGGGCGGGCCAGGTCTACGGCACGCACTGGCACGGGCTGATGGACAACGACGCCGTACGCCGGGCCTGGCTCACCGAGGTTGCGGCGGCCTGCGGCAAGCACGGGTTCGTGGTGGCGGACGACGTCAACGTCGCGGCGCGGCGAGACGCTCAGCTAGACGTGATGGCCGATCTGCTTGCCGCGCATGTGGATGTCGACGCGGTGCTGAAACTGGTGGAATCCGGGGCACCGGTCCGCCCGATCATCGCCAGTACCGTGGGTGAGTGATCAGCTCGATTCGGCCACCGGTGCTGTCGGTGCTGTCGGTGCTGTCGGTTCTAAGGGCTCCTCGACCTGCTTGATGGGTCCGGTGAACCAGTTCTTCACCGACACGTGCCAGTAGATGTACAGGAGCACGAGGACGCCACCGACCAGCAACGGCGTGTAGTTGACGAACTTCCACTCGAAACTGGGGTCCCACGGCACGCCGCCCAACGACGTCGGGAACATGGCGATGATCGAGGTGACCGTGATCTCGGCGAGCGCTACCGGGGCCATCCATCGGTGGTGGCCGCGCAGATTCCAACTGCCCGTTTCGAATTCATCGCCCGCGCGCCAGCGGTAGTAGATCGGCACCGCGAAGCACAGGTAGACCCCGACGACCCCGATCGAGACCACGGCGTAGAACGCCACCGGGGTGGGCGTGCCGTTGATGTCCACCTTGACCAGGGCCGGCAGGGTCAGTGCAGCGGCCACGACGGCGGTGATCGTCACGCTGTGCGTGGGCACCCGGTGCTTGTTGACCGCCGACCACCACCGATGGCCGGGTACCGCGCGGTCCCGGCTGAACGCGAACAACATCCGCGAGGCGCTGGTCTGGCAGGCGACGGCGCAGAAGAACTGGCCGGCCGTCGAGATGAACAGCACCAACGTCGCCCATCTCGAACTCATCGCCTGGTTGAAGATGGCGGCGACCGCACCGCCGCCCTTGGACACCGCGTCGGCATCCTGGACCGCGAACAGGAACGCCAACAAGAGAACCCAGCCGCCGACGGCCGAGTAGAAGATGGATCGCCAGATACCCTTGGCGGCCGCGCCCGCCGCGCTCTTGGTTTCCTCGGAGAGGTGCGCCGACGCGTCGTAGCCGGTGATGGTGTACTGCGTGAGGATCACCGAGATCGGCAGCACCACCAACAGCCAACCGGCGCCTGACGTGGCGCCGCCGAACATGCCGCTGTTGTTGATCGTCTTGGCGAAAACGTCCGAGAAGCTCGCATGATGGCTCGGCACGAAGATTAGAATGCCGATGACGGCGGCCGCGCCGAAGACGTGCCACCACACCGACACATTGTTGATGATCGCCAGCAGATGGCTGGAGAAGATGTTGATCAGCGCCGAGATGCCCAGGATGGCCACGAAGATGAGGAACGTGCGGGTGAGGCTGTACCCCGCCAACCAGTCGGCGCTGAGGGTGCCCAAGGTGAGGTCGATGAATGTCGCACAGCCATACGCCACCGACGCCAGGATGGCCACCAGGCCGATGAGGTTGAGCCACCCCGCGTAGAAACCGGCCTTTGCGCCGCCGAGTTTTGCTGCCCACCAATAGATTCCGCCGGACGTCGGGAAGGCGGACACCAGCTCGGACATACAGAGCCCGATGACGAGGATGAAAGCCGCGACGATCGGCCAGCCCCAGGCGATGGCGGCCGGCCCACCGTTGTTCCAGCCCAGACCGAACGAGGTGAAACACCCCGAGAGGATGGAGATGATGGAGAACGAGATGGCGAAATTGCTGAATCCCGACCAGGAGCGCTGCAGCTCTTGACTGTATCCGAGCTTGGCCAGTAGCAGCTCGTCTTCGGTAAGTGCTTCGTGTCCTTCTGGCACTGCGGCCTCCTTAGGCGCCCTGGATGTTGAAGAACAATAGGGGGCATCCGGGTTTCACGCTGGCCAATTGGTGGCGGCGACTCGACGACGCGTCGGTCCGCGCTCCGCCATGCGGGAGTTGTTTTCCGTGACAGCCGGGGCACTGAGTAGCCGACCGCTGAATATTGGTACCTGCGGTCCTGCGGCGTTCGCTACGGTGGCGTCATGCCAATCATCCCGACCGTCGACGGTTTCGGCGCCACTGTCGACGTGTCTGGCCCCGACGACGCCACGACCGTCGTCATGCTCACGACGAAGCACGCGGCGGGCGCCCTGTGCGAACTGCTGCATACCGCATCGCTGCGCACCGTGGTGATCGAGGCCGATGACCGGCTGACCGTGAATTCGGTTGTCGGCATTCTGGATACGCTCGGGGTGCGGTGGGCGCTGCTGTTCGCCGACCGCGGTGCGGGCGGGCTGGCCTGGCGGCTGGCGGCCACCCGGCTGGACCGGTTCACCGCCCTGGTGGCGATCGACGGCACCCATCCGCGAGCCACCGAGGAGTCGGGTGATGCGTGCCCGCCGGTGGAGATCAACACGACCGTGGTGGTCACCACCGCCGATGCCCGGGCGCGGGCCCAGGCCGGGCAGCGCTTCATCTACGGCGAATTCCGGATGTCCGAGCTGGTGGGCCGGCGCAGCGCCGAAGAGTTCACCGCGCAGGTGGCCAACGAGATCGTGCTGCGCAGCAGTACCTGGTGACCGGTCGCCCAGGGCGAGCGAAGCGACGGGAGAGCACCCTGTCGGTCCTGGCCGTTATCGTGACGAGATGGACGGCACGGACTCGACGGCCGGGCTAGCGCTCGCGCCTCACGAGTTGCTTCGCGCGTTCAGCGCGAAGACGCTGGCCCGCGGCGAGACGTATGCGGGCCAGGGGCGGGTGGCCACCGCCGAGTACGACCCTCTCGACGGAACGCTCATCGGCTCGTGCCTGGGCTCGTCGGCCGAGTACTACGACGTCGAAGTGGCCCTCTCGGGTGCGCGCACCAGCCTGGAGATCGACTACGCCGTCTGCAGCTGCCCGGTAGGGCGGTACTGCAAGCATGCCGTCGCCCTGCTGATGGCGGCGATTCCGAGCACACCCGACCGGGCGGCGCCGCAACGCTGGCAAGTGGTGCTGGGTTCGCTGCTGAACGAGATGACCGACACCGAAGCCGACGCCGGCGGCAAGCCGTTGGCCCTGGAATTCGGGATGCTGCCGGCGGGTCGGTACCACACCACACCCATCGCTACGGTGCGGCCGCTGACGGTCGGTAAGCGCGGACATTGGATCAAGAGCGGGATCAACTGGCGGCGCCTGTTCGACACGCCCGATCCGGGCGAGTTCGACCGGGAGCAGTACGGCGCGCTGCGAGCGCTGGTGCTCGGCGTGCCCGGCTACTACCCCTACAGCAGCGACCAATTGGTGCTTTCCGGTGTCGGACAAAGCTTTTGGTCCGATCTGGAGCTGGCTGTCGAGGCCGGCGCCACTGTGCTTCCGGGCGCCGGGATCCGAGCCGTGCAGATCGCGAAGGACGTCCAGCTGAGGCTGGACTTCACCGTCTCCGACACCGGCGGCGCGCAGATGTCGACGGTGCTCGTCGTCGACGGTGAATCGCGACCGCCCGAAGGCATCGGGCTGGTCGGCGTCCCCACACCACATGGCATCCATCAATGGGTGGACGGCATCCTGCATCTCGGGGCCTTCTTCCCGGTGCCCGGTCCCACGCTGCTCAAGCTGGTCGCGGGTCGCGAGAAAGTGCAGATTCCGCCCGAGTCGCTGTCCGAGTTCGCGGTGGACGTGTTGCCGCGGCTGCGTCGGACGGTGGCCGTCGACATGGTGGAGGGACTGTTCGCCGAGCCCGACGTCGTGGGGCCGCTGCCGGTACTGAGTATCACGGCCGATGGCGTTGACGGCCACGTGAAGTGGCGCACCCGCTACGAGGTGAACGGCCGGCGTCAGGAGTTCGACGCGGTAGGTGTCACGCGCGCGAGCGGTATCCGGGACAGCGCGGCCGAGGACGCGATGTGGCGGGCGGTCGCGCCGGCGCTGGAAGCCGTCTCGGGACTGTCGGCAGCGGACGATCCGCTGGCCTCGCTGCTGCTGTCGCGCCGGCTGACACTGCCCCAGATCGCGGTGCTGTGCCACGAGGTGCTGCCGCAGCTCGCCGAATACGAACAGCTGATCATCGACGTCGACGAGCGGGTGGCGGCGTTCCGGCGCTCGGTTGCCGGCGCGCAACTGGGGTTCGGCACCGCATCCTCGGACGAGGCGCCGGCACAGGACTGGTTCGACCTGCACATCACCATCGACATCGACGGCTACCCGGTGGCGCTGTCTGCCGTCATCGCCGAATTGGCCTTGGGCGCAACACACATGCTGCTGTCGAACGGGGTGTACTTCCGGCTCGATACCCCCGAACTGCTGAAGTTGCGGGCGTTGATCGAAGAAGCCCAGGCGCTGGGCGAACTCGAGGGCGAGCGCGTGAACGCCGCGTCTCTGAACGCGACGTTGTGGGACGAGTTGCTGAGCCTGGGCGTCGTCGACCGTGAACTCGCGCAGTGGCGCGACAACATGGCGCGGCTGGCCGCGGCGCAGCCACCCGTCGCGGTGCGCACGCCGGCCGGACTGCAGGCCGAGCTGCGCGACTATCAACGCGACGGGCTGAACTGGCTGGCGTTCCTGTGGGACAACGGGCTCGGCGGGGTGCTCGGCGACGACATGGGTCTGGGGAAGACGATCCAGACCCTGGCGTTGATCAGCCGGGCTGTCGAGCAGGGCGCGGGCAAGTTCCTCGTCATCGCGCCCACCAGTGTGGCCGGCAACTGGGCCGCGGAATGTGCGAAGTTCGCGCCCGGCCTCACGACCGTCGTGGTGTCGAGCACCGAAGCCCGCGGCGCGGTGCCTATCGCCGAGCAGGTCGCCGCGGCCGACATCGTCGTCACGACCTACACGCTGCTGCGCATCGACAACGACAAGTACCGGGAAATCGCCTGGGCGGGAATGATTCTCGACGAGGCGCAGTTCGTCAAGAACCACCACAGCAAGACGCACCAGTGCGCGCGCCGGCTCGATGCCCCGTTCAAACTGGCCATCACCGGTACCCCGATGGAGAACAACCTGATGGAGCTGTGGTCGCTGTTGTCGATCACGGTGCCGGGTCTGTTTCCCAGCCCCAAGATTTTCGAGCGCTACTTCCGCAAGCCCATCGAGTCCGAGGGCGAGTCCGGCCGGCTGGCGGTATTGCGCCGGCGAATCAAGCCAGTGCTGTTGCGCCGCACCAAGGATCAGGTGGTCAAGGAGTTGCCGCCCAAGCAGGAGCAGGTGCTGGCCATCGAATTGTCGGCCAAGCACCGCAAGATCTACGACACCCGGCTGGCGCGGGAGCGGCAGAAAGTGCTCGGGCTGCTGGGGGAGTGGGAGAAGAACCGCTTCCAGATCTTCCGCTCGCTCACCCTGCTGCGGCAGCTCAGCCTGCACCCCGGCCTCGTCGATGCCGACTCGATGGAGGCTGGTTCCACAAAGGTGGACTTCCTGATCGAACAACTGGACCAGTTGGTCGCCGAAGATCACAGCGCGCTGGTGTTCAGCCAGTTCACCGGCTTTCTGGCGATCGTGCGGGACCGCCTGGATGCCGCGGGGATCGAGTACAGCTACCTGGACGGGTCGGTCGACGCGCGCCGCCGGGCGGAGGCCATCGACGACTTCAGCTCAGGCCGGACGAAGGTGTTCCTCATCAGCCTGAAGGCCGGCGGGTTCGGACTGAACCTCACCGCCGCCGACTACTGCTTTCTGTGCGACCCGTGGTGGAGCCCGGCCGCCGAAGCACAGGCTGTCGACCGGGCGCACCGCATCGGCCAGCTGCGCCCGGTGAACGTCTACCGGCTGGTGTCCGAGCACACCATCGAGGAGAAGGTGATCGAGCTGCAGGAGCGCAAACGCGCGCTGTTCGCCGCGGTGATCGACGACGGTGACATGTTCGGCACCGCGATCACCGCCTCCGACATTCGCGAACTGCTGGGCTGAGGGAGACTGAACCGCATGCGGCGTGCGTTGTCCGGTCAGGATTGGGGGCGGCTGGCAGCGATGTTCGGCGTCATCGCCGCACTGCATGTGATCGGTTGGGGGACTCTGATCCTCGTCGTCGTACCGGAGCATCACACTGTCGGCGGGACCGCGCTCGGCATCGGGATCGGCCTCACCGCGTACACCCTCGGACTGCGGCACGCGTTCGACGCCGACCACATCGCCGCCATCGACAACACCACCCGCAAGCTGATGGCCGACGGTTCCATGGCTCCTGACATGCGCGGCAGCCACCGTTCGCTCGGCGTGGGATTCTTCTTCTCCCTTGGGCATTCGACCATCGTGTTCGGACTGGCACTGCTGCTGTCGTTGGGCATCACGTCAATCGTCGGACCGCTGCAGGACGATTCGTCGACGCTGCACCGGTACACGGGGCTGATCGGCGCCGGCGTCTCGGGTTTTTTCCTGTACCTGATCGCGGCTATCAATGTCGTTGTGCTGGTGGGCATCCTGCAGGTGTTCATGCGGATGCGCGCCGGCGAGTACGACGAGGCCGCGCTGGAACATCAGCTGGGCAATCGCGGGTTCCTGAACCGCATCCTGCGCCGGTTCACCCGCACCATCAGCAAGTCCTGGCAGATGTATCCGCTCGGCATGCTGTTCGGGCTCGGCTTCGACACCGCGACCGAGGTGGCGCTGCTGGTGCTGGCCGGGACCGGGGCTTCGGCCGGATTGCCGTGGTACGCAATCCTTTGTCTACCGGTGCTGTTCGCGGCCGGGATGAGCCTGCTGGACACCATCGACGGGGCGTTCATGAATGTCGCGTACGGCTGGGCACTGGCCCGGCCGGTGCGCAAGGTTTACTACAACCTGACCATCACCGGGCTGTCTGTCGTGGTGGCCCTGGTGATCGGGACCATCGAGTTGCTCGGGTTGCTGGCCGAGGAGTTCGGCTGGTCCGGGGGCGTCTGGGACTGGGTCGGCGGAATCGACCTGAACATGGTCGGATTCGCGATCGTCGGACTGTTCGTCGTCACCTGGGTCGTGGCGCTGTTGGTGTGGCGGTGGGGCCGCATCGAGGAGAAGTGGACGGCCCGGCTCAGCCCGGCCGACAGTTAGATCAGCCCCAGCAGCGCGTTTTCGACCACCTCGGGCAGAGCCGGGTGAATCCAGTACTGGCCACGGGCCACTTCCTGTGCGGTCTGCCCGAAGGACATGGCCTGGATCAGCGGCTGAATCAGCGACGACGCCTGATGCCCCATGAGGTGCGCGCCCAGGATCCTGCCGGTGCCGCGTTCGCCGATGAGTTTGACGATGCCCGTGGTGTCCTCCATGGCCCAGCCGTACGCGGTGTCGCCGTAGTCCTGCACCTTGACCACGACGTCGAAACCGGCTGCCCGCGCGTCGGCTTCCGTCATGCCGACCATCGCGACCTGCGGATCGGTGAACACCGCGGCAGGGATGAACCGGTGATCGCTGGCCACCAACTCGCCGTCCCAGTCGCGCAGCAGGTTCTCCTTCACAGTCCGGGCTTCGTGGTTCGCCACGTGTTTGAGCTGGTGGTGCGACGATACGTCTCCCAGGGCGAAAACCCCACGCGCCGAGGTGCGTTGGTACTCATCGACCACGACATAGCCGTCGTCGTCGAGGGCCACCCCGGCCAGGTGCACATCGAGCTGATCTCCGTTCGGCACCCGACCGGTCGCCACCAGCAGCGCGTCGGCCGTCAGGGTTTCGCCGTCGTCGAACTCGAGCGCGACACCGCTACCGTCCTGCCGCGCGTCGACGACGTTCTCGTGGGTGCGTACCGTCCACTTCTTGGAGACGACCGTGCCGAACCGCCGGCAGATTTCCTCGTCACACCGCTTCAGCAGCCGGTCGCCGCGCAGCACGATGGTCACCTTCGACCCGAGCGCCGAGAACACGTGCGCGAACTCCACCGAGATGAAGCCGCCACCGATGATCACCAGATGTTCGGGCAGCGCCGGGATGCGCATGATGTCGTCGCTCGTGTAGTAGTGCACACCGGACTTGGCGATGTGTTCCGGAATCCAACTGCGCGAGCCGGCGGCGATCACCACGCGGTCGGACGTGAATTCGTCTCCGGCGGAGGTCCGTAACGTATAGGTGCCGTCGGGCAGCGTCGGGCCGAAGCGGGTGTGACTGCCGTAGACCGTGACATTCGGCAGGCCACGGCGGTACTGCTCCCCACCGGCCGCGATCGGGTCGATCCGGCCGAAGACCCGGTCCACGATGTCCGGCCACCGCACGCTGTCGATGTGGGCGTCGACGCCGTAGGTGGCGCTGTGGCGGACGGTCTGAGCCACGTCGGCGGCGTAGACGAACATCTTGGTGGGGATGCATCCGACGTTCAGGCAGGTGCCCCCGAACGTGCCCTGTTCGCAGATCGCGACCCTCAGGCCGTCATACCGGTCGTCGAGCACGCTGTTGCCCGAACCCGTTCCGATGATGGTCAGGTCGTAGTGCTCCATGACGTCAGGCCTGTTCGTGTTGCGTTGTGGGAGAAGCGGATCGGAGATAGCTGTCGAGCCAATGGTTCAGCTCGGCGAACGCCACGGCTCGTGGCGCCGGCAGCGACAAGAACACATCGTGTTTGGCGTCCGTGACGGGGACGATGGTGCTTCGGTTGCCGACGCACCCCGCCCACCGCGCGATCTGACGGACATCGAGCACCGCGTCGCCGCGCTCCATCCCGACCGGGGTGGTGGTCTCGGCCACCGTGTGGTCGGACCGCAGAATCAGGTTCGGCACCCCGACGTCCAGTCCTCGATGCAACTGCCGCTGCCCCTGCCGGATGGCGCTGATCCAGCCGACGGTGACCGGGAAGCCGCCCAACGGTTTCCAGTCCAAGTTGTAGTCGAACTCGCCGCCGTGGTCGCGGTGCAGGCTGGTGCCGTAGCCACCCTCGGTCGGCTGGCGGATCACCGTTAACTTGCGGAAGCGGGCCAACGCCCGCAGGGTGCCGGACACCGGGGCCGAACGCAGCACTGCCGGCCCGTGCAGATCGAAGAACGGGCTGTTCAGGATCAGGCCCGTCACCCGGTGCGTCCCCAGCGAGTTGTCGCGCCGGAGCTGATCGCTGAACAGCGTCGCGATCAGTCCGCCGGCGGAGTGGCCGTACAGGCATACCCGGGCTCCGCCGGTGTCGGCAGCGATGAGGTGCAGGGCCCGCCGGAGTTCGTCGTAGTACGACGCCAGGTCGGTGGTGAAGTGGGGCGTCTGCCCGGGGCGCCGCGACCGTCCGCATTTGTGCAGGTCTATCGCGTAGAAGGCGAAACCGCGGGCGGCGAATTGGTCGGCGAGCTCGGTGTGGAAGAAGTAATCGGTGTAGCCATGAATGACCAAGACCGCCTGCGCGACTTGCCCCGGCTGACCCCTCCGCGCGACGGTGGCGACAAGGTCACCTTCGCCGTCGGGGTCGGGCCCCAGTGCGATGGTCTGCTGCCAGTACCCGGGCAGCACGTCCGGCTGCCACTCGGGTTGTCCCTGTGGCTCCTGCGGCGTCACGTGCTCAACCCTAACTGCGACGAACATCATGGTCGATGGGAGGAGATAGCGCGTCGGCGCCGAACTCGGTCGCGATAACCTTGAGCACCGAGCATCCGTCAATACCGGCGGGTAACCCGAGTGCGAAGGACGAGCGATCACGTGTCGAATGCAAACGTAGCTGGGAGCGCACAGACCGACGTCGTCCTCGTGGGCGCGGGAATCATGAGCGCCACCCTCGGGGCACTGATCCGGCTGCTCGAGCCGGAGTGGTCCATCACCATGATCGAGCGCCTCGACGGCGCCGCCGCCGAGAGCAGCGATCCCTGGAACAACGCGGGCACCGGCCACTCGGCGCTGTGTGAGCTCAACTACACGCCGCAGAACTCCGACGGCACCATCGACATCAAGAAGGCCGTCCACGTCAACGAGCAGTTCCAGGTGACCCGCCAGTTCTGGGCCTACGCCGTGGAGAACGGCGTCCTGCCGGACGTCAAGAGCTTCCTGAACCCCATCCCGCACGTCAGCTTCGTGCACGGCGGCGACAGCATCGAGTACCTGCGCAAGCGTCGCGAGACGCTGGTGTCCAACCCGCTGTTCTCGACCATGGAGTACATCGACGACAAGGACGAGTTCGCCCGTCGGCTGCCGTTCATGGCCGAGCAGCGCGACTTCAGCGAGCCGGTCGCACTGAACTGGACCACCGACGGCACCGACGTCGACTTCGGTTCGCTGTCCAAGCAGCTCATCGGGTTCGCCGCGCAGCGCGGCATGACCACGATGTTCGGGCACGAGGTGACGGGCCTCAGCAAGCAGTCCGACGGCAGCTGGAAGCTCAACGTGGTGAACCGGCGTACCGGCGACCGGCAGAAGATCAATGCCAAGTTCGTGTTCCTGGGCGCGGGTGGCGGCGCTCTGCATCTGCTGCAGAAGGCCGGTATCCCCGAGGCCAAGGGCTTCGGTGGGTTCCCGGTCGGCGGTGCCTTCCTGCGCACCGACAACCAGGACCTGACGGTGGCGCATCAGGCCAAAGTGTATGGCCAGGCTTCGGTCGGCGCACCGCCGATGTCGGTGCCGCACTTGGATACTCGCATCATCAACGGCCAGTCGTGGCTGCTGTTCGGGCCGTTCGCCGGCTGGTCGCCGAAGTTCCTCAAGCAGGGCTCGGTCACCGATCTGCCGCTGTCGGTCAAGCCCAACAACCTCGCGTCGATGCTCGGCGTCGGCGTCACCGAACTGGGCCTGGTGAAGTACCTGCTCGAGCAGCTGGCCCTCAGTGAAGGCGAGCGCGTCGATTCCCTGCGCGAATTCGCCCCCAGCGCAGTCGATTCCGATTGGGAGCTGGACGTCGCGGGCCAGCGCGTTCAGGTGATCCGCCGCAAGGGCATCGGTGGCGTGCTGGAGTTCGGCACCACGGTCCTGACCGCCGAGGACGGCCGGATCGCCGGTCTGCTCGGCGCGTCGCCCGGTGCCTCGACCGCCGTGCCGGCCATGATCGAGGTGCTGGAGCGCTGCTTCGCCGACCGCTACCAGACCTGGCTGCCCAAGCTCAAGGAGATGGTGCCGTCGCTGGGCATCGATCTGTCCGGCGAACCCGAGCTGTACCGCGAGGTGTGGGACTGGGGGACCAAGGTGCTCAAACTCGACCAGTCGGCCTGATCCGCAGGTGGTCGCATGACCTACCGCGAGGAGTCGAAGGCGGATCGCCCATGAGCGTCGCGCCGAGGCGTAGCTGGGCCAAGGATCTCGACGCCGCAACGCTTTACGAGCTGCTGAAGTTGCGGGTCGAGGTCTTCGTGGTGGAGCAGGCCTGCCCGTACCCCGAACTGGACGGCCGCGACCTGCTGGCCGAGACCCGGCACTTCTGGCTGGAAAGTCCTGACGGACAGGTCATCTCGACGCTGCGTCTGATGGAGGAGCATCCCGGCGGCGAGAAGGTGTTCCGGATCGGCCGGGTATGCACCAAACGCGCCGACCGCGGCCAGGGCCACACCGCCAGGCTCATGCAGGCGGCGCTCGCGGAGGTCGGTGGCTATCCCTGCCGGATCGACGCCCAGACGTACCTCGCGGAGATGTACGCCCGGCACGGATTCGTCCGGGACGGTGAGGAATTCATGGAGGACGGCATTCCGCATGTGCCGATGATCAGACCAGGTCTGGGAGCGGGGCAGCAGTAGTGACGTATCCATTCAGCGCATTGGTGGGCCAGGACCGGCTCCGCCTGGCGCTCATCCTGTGCGCGGTGCGTCCCGACATCGGGGGCGTGCTGATCCGTGGCGAGAAGGGCACCGCGAAATCGACTGCGGTGCGCGGGCTTGCCGAAGTGCTGGCGGCGGTGGATGCCGATGCCCGCCTCGTGGAGTTGCCCATCGGTGCGACCGAGGACCGCGTGGTCGGCTCGATCGATTTGCAGAAGGTGTTGCGGGACGGCGAACATGCCTTCTCGCCAGGGCTGCTGGCCCGCGCGCACGGTGGTGTCCTGTACGTGGACGAGGTGAACCTGTTGCACGACCACCTGGTCGACGTGCTGCTGGACGCCGCCGCCATGGGCCGCGTGCACATCGAGCGCGACGGGGTCTCGCATTCCCACGAGGCCCGATTCATGTTGGTGGGCACCATGAATCCGGAAGAGGGCGAGCTACGTCCGCAGCTGCTCGACCGTTTCGGATTGACCGTCGACGTGTACGCCTCGCGGGAGGTCGATGTCCGCGTCGAGGTGATCCGGCGCCGGATGTCCTATGAAGCAGATCCCGCCGGTTTCGGCGAGCGGTACGCCGCCGACGACGCCGAGCTGGCCGGCCAGATTGCCAAGGCGCGTGCGGCGGTCTCGTCAGTGTTGTTGCCGGACAACGAGTTACGACGGATCGCGGCCCTGTGCGCGGCGTTCGACGTGGACGGGATGCGCGCCGACCTGGTGGTCGCGCGCACGGCTGTCGCGCATGCCGCCTGGCGTGGTGCGACCGGGGCGAGCGAAGCGACGGGGAATGACCTGGTGGTGACCGAGGAGGATATCCGGGTCGCCGCGGAACTGGCGCTGCCGCATCGGCGGCGCCGCGATCCGTTCGACGACCTGGGCCTGGACCCGGGGCAGCTCGACGATGCCATGGCACAGGCGGAAGCCGAATCACAGTCCGAGCCCGAGCCGGATCCCGACCCGCCGGGTGGCGGTGTCTCCGCGGACAGCTCGGCAGAGGCTGCACCGCAAGGAAACTCGGCGGCGACCGGTGCTTCGCAGCCGAGTGCTGCAAAGCCCAGCGCGCCGCCGTCGGCGACGTTCCGGACCCGCGCGCTCGTCGTACCCGGCGTGGGGGAAGGGGCGCCCGGCCGGCGGTCGCGGGCCCGGAACCGCACCGGCACTCCCATCTCGGCCACCGACGACGCCCAGGCGGGCCACGGTGTGCACGTCTTCGGCACGCTGCTGGCCGCGGCGGACCGTCGTCCGCAGGCCGGCCGGCTTCAGCTGGCGCCCGCCGACGTCCGCCACGCGATCCGCGAAGGGCGCGAAGGCAATCTGGTGATCTTCGTGGTCGACGCATCAGGTTCCATGGCGGCCCGGGACCGCATGTCCGCGGTCAGCGGGGCGACGCTGTCGCTGTTGCGTGACGCCTACCAACGCCGCGACAAGGTCGCCGTCGTCACGTTCCGGGGTGCCGAGGCCAAGCTGCTGTTGCCGCCGACCTCCTCGGTGCACATCGCCAGTCGGCGGCTGGCGCGTTTCGATACGGGCGGGAAAACCCCACTGGCACAAGGACTTCTGGCTGCGCGCGACGTGGTGCTGCGGGAGAAGGCCCGCGACCGTGCCCGTCGCCCGCTGGTGGTCGTGCTCACCGATGGCCGTGCGACGGGCGGCCCCGATCCGCTGGGCCGGACTCGGACCGCCGCCGGCCTGCTGGTCGCGGAGGGGACGGCCGCCGTCGTCGTCGATTGCGAAACCTCTTATATTCGGCTGGGGTTGGCGCAGCAGCTGGCTTGCCAACTCGGCGCGCCCGCCGTGCAACTGGCGCAGCTGCGCGCCGACAACCTGGCCCGAGTGGTCCGGGCCGGGCAAGCCGCCGCGTAAGCGAACCCGTAAGGAAAACTGTTATGCCACAAGGACAGCCGCTGACCGTCCCCAACGACGGTCTGACCACCAAGGCGCGGCGCAATGCACCCATCCTGGCGGTGCACACGGGCCCGGGCAAGGGGAAGTCCACCGCCGCTTTCGGCATGGCGCTGCGCGCCTGGAACCAAGGTTTTGATGTCGCGGTGTTCCAGTTCGTCAAGAGTGCGAAGTGGAAGGTCGGGGAGGAAGCGGCGTTCCAGGCCCTCGGCCGGCTGCACGACGAGCAGGGCGTCGGGGGATCGGTGCAATGGCACAAGATGGGCTCGGGCTGGTCGTGGACCCGCCGGCAGGGGTCCGCCGAGGATCACGCCGCCGCGGCCGTCGAAGGCTGGGCCGAGATCTCTCGCCGGCTGGCCGAGGGGCGTCATGACTTCTACGTCCTGGACGAGTTCACGTACCCGCTCAAGTGGGGTTGGATCGACGTGGAAGAGGTAGTCGACGTGCTCCGATCGCGCCCCGGCACCCAGCACGTGGTCATCACCGGCCGCGACGCCCCGCCGCAGCTTCTCGACGCCGCCGACCTGGTGACCGAGATGACCAAGGTCAAGCACCCGATGGACGCGGGCCGTAAGGGCCAGCGCGGCATTGAATGGTGAGGGTGGTGTGACCGCTGATGTTGTCCCGGCGGTCGTGATCGCGGCGCCGGCATCCGGCAGCGGCAAGACCACGGTGGCCACTGGCTTGATGGGTGCCCTGCGCCGCGCCGGACACCGAGTGAGTGCCGGCAAGGTCGGCCCGGACTTCATCGACCCCGGTTACCACGCCCTCGCCACGGGCCGCCCCGGCCGCAACCTCGACCCGGTCCTCGTCGGTGACGACCTGATCGGGCCGCTCTACCGGCACGGCAGCGCAGGTGCCGACATCGCCGTCATCGAGGGCGTCATGGGCCTGTTCGACGGCCGGATCACCGAGCAGCCGATGTCCCCGGCGCCGGGATCGACCGCACATGTTGCCGGGCTACTCGGTGCGCCGGTGGTGCTGGTCGTTGACGCGCGTGGGCAGAGCCAGAGCATTGCCGCTCTGCTGCATGGCTTTTCGACGTTCGATCGAGCGATGCGGATCGCCGGGGTGATCCTCAACAAGGTGGGGTCCCCGCGGCATGAACAGGTGCTGCGGCAGGCCTGTGAGCAGGTGGGCGTCCCGGTGCTCGGTGCGATCCCACGGGACAGCGGGCTGGAGATTCCGTCCCGGCACCTCGGGCTGGTCACCGCCGTCGAGCACGGCCGCCGGGCGCACGAGGCCGTCGACGTCATGACCGAACTCGTCGCCCGCCACGTCGACGTCGAAGCCGTCGCGCGCTGCGCGGGGATCGGGGCACCGGCACCGCAGTGGGCTCCCGAACTCGAGCCGGTGGCGAACGTCACCGTTGCGCTGGCCGCGGGCAAGGCCTTCAGCTTCGGCTACGCCGAGCACGCCGAGCTGCTGCGGATGGCCGGCGCCCAGGTCGCGGCCTTCGACCCGCTCACCGATCCGCTGCCGGACGGCACCCGGGCGCTTGTCATTCCCGGCGGTTTCCCGGAGCAGTTCACCGCCGAGCTGTCGGCAAATGCCGTTGTCCGGCAACAGATTGCCGCGCTGGCCGCCGCGGGCGCGCCGGTACACGCCGAGTGCGCCGGGCTCACCTACCTGGTCGACGACCTCGATGGGCACCCCATGTGCGGGGTACTGCCCGGCTCGGCGCGCTTCACCGAGCGGCTCACCCTGGGCTACCGGGATGCCGTCGCGACGGTGGACTCCAGCATGCACGCGGCGGGGGAGCGCGTCACCGGCCACGAATTTCACCGCACCACAGTCGAATTCGCCGACGAACAGGCGCCGGCCTGGGTTTTCCGGGGCGCCGGGCGCGTCACCGTGCACGACGGCGCGGTCCGCGGCGGCGTGCATGCCGGCTACCTGCACACCCATCCGGCCGCGCACCCGCACGCGGTGCGTCGGTTCGTATCGGCGGCAACTAAACTCGCCCGGTGACACTGCGCACGCGAGGAGCAAAATGAAACCCGAGCACGCCTACCTCGTGGGGCTGCATCTGTTCGGTAAGAAGGTCGTGGTCGTGGGTGCCGGCAGCGTCGCCCAGCGGCGGCTGCCGCTGCTGATCGCCAGTGGTGCCGATGTCCACGTCGTGGCGCCCGCCGCCACCCCGGTGGTCGAGGCGCTGGTCGACAACCCCGACGGCACCGGCATCACCCTCACGTCGCGGGAATTTCAGAACGACGACCTCGACGGCGCCTGGTACGTGCTCGCCGCGACCGACGACGAGGCCGTCAACGCCGCGGTGGCCGATGAGGCCGACCGTCGCCACATCTTCTGCGTGCGCGCCGACGCCGGCCTCGAGGGCTCGGCGGTGACCCCCGCATCCTTCGAGTACGACGGCCTGACGGTCGGCGTGCTGGCCGGCGGCGAGCATCGACGCTCTGCGGCGCTGCGCACCGCCATTCGCGAGGCGCTGCAGCGCGGCGCCATCGGCGACGCCGCCGAACCCGACAACTACAGCGGGGTGGCACTGGTCGGCGGTGGGCCGGGGGACCCGGAGCTGATCACGGTCCGCGGCCGCCGGCTGCTGGCGCACGCCGACGTGGTGGTGGCCGACCGGCTGGCCCCGCAAGAGCTGCTGGCTGAGCTCGGCCCGCACGTCGAGGTGATCGACGCCGCCAAGATTCCATATGGCCGGGCAATGGCCCAGGACGCGATCAACGCCGTGCTGATCGACCGGGCCAAGGAAGGCAAGTTCGTCGTCCGGCTCAAAGGCGGCGATCCGTTTGTCTTCGCGCGCGGGTATGAAGAGGTGCTGGCGTGCGCCGAGGCCGGCATTCCGGTCACCGTGGTACCCGGTGTGACCAGTGCCATAGCGGTTCCTGCCCTGGCCGGCGTTCCGGTGACCCACCGGGCCGTGACGCACGAATTCGTGGTGGTCAGCGGCCATGTCGCGCCCGGGCACCCGGAATCGTTAGTGAATTGGGACGCGCTGGCCGCGATGCGCGGCACCATCGTGCTGCTGATGGCGGTCGAGCGGATCGAACTGTTCGCCAAGGTGCTGCTACAAGGTGGCCGACCTGCAGAAACACCGGTCCTGGTGGTTCAGCACGGGACCACCGCGGCACAGCAGACCCTGCAGACCACACTTGCCGACGCGCCGGAAGACATCCGTTCGGAGGGCATCCGACCGCCCGCGATCATCGTGATCGGGGACGTCGCGGCGTTCGCAGGGTTAAAGAAATCTTAAGATTACTGTAAGGTAGCTTTCCATGACGGCTCTCAACGACGCTGAGCGCACCGCCATGGCACACAGCCGCCGCGAACCGCTCTCCATGCACGTGGGACAGACCGACGACGAACGAAAGAGCTGGTATCCAGCTTGGCTTCCGTCCCCCCGCTTCCTTTCCGCAGTCGTTGCCATCGGTGGCATGCAGCTGCTGGCCACGATGGACAGCACTGTCGCCATCGTCGCCCTTCCTAAGATCCAGGACGAGCTGGGCCTGTCCGACGCCGGCCGCAGCTGGGTGATCACCGCTTATGTGCTGACTTTCGGTGGTCTGATGCTCCTCGGCGGTCGCCTCGGTGACACCATCGGCCGCAAGCGCACCTTCATCGTCGGTGTCGCCCTCTTCACCATCGCTTCCATCCTCTGCGGTGTCGCGTGGGACGAGACCACCCTGGTCATCGCCCGACTGCTGCAGGGCGTCGGTTCGGCCATCGCCTCGCCGACGGGCCTGGCGCTCGTCGCCACCACCTTCCCGAAGGGCCCGGCCCGTAACGCGGCGACCGCGATCTTCGCGGCCATGACCGGCGTCGGCTCGGTGATGGGCCTCGTCGTCGGCGGCGCGCTGACCGTCTTCTCGTGGCGCTACGCGTTCCTGGTGAACGTGCCGATCGGCCTCGTCATGATCTACCTGGCCCGCACCACCCTGACCGAGACCCACCGCGAGCGCATGAAGCTCGACGCGGCGGGCGCCATCCTGGCGACCCTGGCCTGCACCGCGGCGGTGTTCGGCTTCTCGATGGGCCCGGAGAAGGGCTGGATATCCCCGCTGACGCTGGGCTCCGGCGCCGCGGCGGCCGTGTTCTTCCTGGCCTTCCTGTACGTCGAGCGCACCGCCGTCAACCCGGTGGTCCCGTTCGTTCTGTTCCGGGACCGCAACCGGGTTGCCACCTTCGCGGCGGTCTTCCTCGCCGGTGGCGTGATGTTCACGCTGACCGTGCTGATCGGCCTGTACGTGCAGGACATCATGGGCTACAGCGCGCTGAAGGCCGGTATCGGCTTCATCCCGTTCGTCATCGCCCTGGGCGTCGGGCTGGGTCTGTCGTCGCAGCTGGTCGCGATCTTCTCGCCGCGAGTGCTGGTGATCGCAGGCGGCATCCTGGTGCTCGCCGCCATGATCTACGGCTCGACCCTCAACGGCGGTATCCCGTACTTCCCGAACCTGGTCATCCCGATCACCGTCGGTGGTTTGGGGATCGGCCTGATCGTCGTGCCGCTGACCGTCTCGGCCATCGCTGGGGTCGCGCTGAACGACATCGGTCCGCTGTCGGCCATCGCTCTGATGCTGCAGAATCTCGGCGGCCCCGTGGTGCTGGCCATCATCCAGGCTGTCATCACCTCGCGCACGCTGTACCTGGGCGGGACGACCGGTCCGGTGAAGCACATGAACCCCGTGCAGCTGCACGCCCTGGACCAGGGTTACACCTACGGCCTGCTGTGGGTCGCCGCGGTGGCTGTGATCGTCGGTGCGGTGGCACTGTTCATCGGCTACAGCGCCGACGAGGTTGCCACGGCACAGGAGACCAAGGAAGCGCTGGACGCCGGAGAGCTCTAGCGCTCCAGTTCGGCCAGTTTCCCGGAGGATCGGCGTGCCTTCGTTCGTCACCCATGCGTCGTTGATGCATGGGTGGCTGCCGTTTCTGATTCAGCTGGTGACCGCCGTGGTCCTGGGCTGCGCGATCGGACGCCGGTCGCGGCACTGGAGCGTCAGACGCCTGCCCGTGGCTCTGGCTGTCGGCGTCGCGTGTGCCGGCGCCCTGTACTGGTACATCACGTCGCTCGGCGTCGCCGGTGACCCGGCTCCGGTACGTCTGTGGATCTGGACGGCCCTCGGAGGCTTCGCTGTCGCCGTGCTGATCCTCGGCTGGCAGGGGTCGCGCTGGCGACGCCGGGGACTGGCCGTACTGGCGGTGCCGCTCTGTGCGTTGTGCGCGCTGCTGATGATGAACCTGTGGGTCGGCTACTTCCCGACCGCATACGTCGCGTGGAACAAGTTCACCGTCGGGAAGGTGCCCGACGAAGTCGACCGCTGGTCGGTGACGGCCATGCAGCTCAAAGGTATTCGGCCGCCGCGAGGCGTGGTCGTGCCGGTGACGACGAGCTCCCGTGAATCGAACTTCGCCCACCGAGCGGAACTCGTCTACCTGCCGCCGGCCTGGTTCGCCACCAATCCACCACCGCAGTTGCCGACGATCATGATGATCGGCTCGCAGTTGAACACCCCGGCGGACTGGATCTGGGCCGGCAACGCGAAAGCCACCGTCGACAAGTACGCCGCCGAACACGACGGCAATGCCCCGGTATTGGTGTTCGTCGACGCCACGGGCTCGTTCAACAACGACACCGAATGCGTCAACGGCAGCCACGGAAACTCGTCGCTCCACCTCACCAAAGAGGTGGTGCCCTACCTGATCTCGAACTTCGGTGTCAGCCCCAATCCCCAGAACTGGGGCATCGTCGGCTGGTCCATGGGCGGCACCTGCGCGGTGCAGCTCACCGCGCGCCATCCCAATCTGTTCAGCGCGTTCGTCGACATTGCCGGTGATCTGAGCCCGAACATCGGCAGCAAGGACCAGACCATTGCCCGGTTGTACGGCGGTGACGCAGCCAAATGGGCCGAGTTCGACCCGAGCACCGTGATGCGGCAGTACGGCCGCTACCGCGACGTCTCCGGCCTGTTCGAGATCCCCGGCACCGCCGCCGCGTGCAATGCCCCCGGACCCGGCGTCCCGCGCGACGCACGCGCGAACCCGGAAGGTCAGGACATCGCCGCCGGCACCCTCTGTGAGATTGCCCAACAGCACGGGATCAATGCCGAGGTTCGCGCGTTGCTCGGACTGCATGACTGGGGTTTCGCCAACGAATCATTCGCCGACTCGCTGCCGTGGATCGCGGGCAAGCTGGGTGCGCCGGGGGCGGCGACCGCGCCGAGCAAGCCGGCGGGGCCCGGCAACCCGGGCCCGGCGAGTGCGGCCGGCCCGCGCACCGCGCCGACGCTCTGACCGGTCGTCACCATCGCCCGGTGGTCGGCGCCCCAGGTTCCGCTGCTACACATGGCGTATGACGGCAACCGGCGCTCGGACGATGCTCATCGCGACTGTGCTGGCCACCACGGTGGTCACCGGCTGCCAGCGCCCACCCGCTCCCGGCCCACAGGCCGGCACGTTGACGGGGGCCCCGATGCTCAACACCGTCACCGCTTCGGCGTTGGTGCGGGACATGGGCGCGGCGGGCCTGGCCGTGGCCAACCCGCGGGATGTCGCCAAGCAGAAATGCCCTGACATCAGGTGCATCGAGGCCATCGAGACTGACGCGGTGACCGTGTTGGTGTTCTCCACGACCGGCGCCGCCGCGGGCTACTCCGGTGCCACGCCGAGCACCTTCGAGGCCATGAATATCGTGCTGCAGTTCGGCCCGTCGGTGACGGCGGCGGACAAGAGTGCCTACGAGCGGGTGGTGAACCAGGCGCTGCTCTGAGGGTGGTCGTGACTGGTAGGAGTGCGACGTGAGCGCGGGGAGCGAATCATGATGCTGCGCCAGGAGATTTCCGATGCGGTGAGCCCACTGGGTTGGCGCCTGGTGCTCGGTGCGGTGTGCGCCGAGGTGCTGACGTCCGGCTTGGCAGGTGCGGTGGCGCTGGCTGCCGCGGTTGTCGAGGAGACCGGCTCAGAGTCGCAGGGCCACTTGACCATCGACGTGCGCCCGGCCGTCTGGTTCCAGCAGATGGATGCGTCACGGCCGCAGCGCAATCGCATTCACCTCGATGTCGATGTGCCGCACGACGTGGCTTCCGCACGGATAGCGGCGGCGCTGGCGGCGGGCGGCGTCATGGTCAGTGATCGGGCGGCACCTGCTTTCTGGGTGCTGGCCGACGCCGAAGGCAACGAGGTGTGTGTCTGCACCTGGCAGGGCCGCGATTAAGCTGGCCCCCCGTGATCACCCGCATGTCCCAGCTGTTCCTGCGCACCCTGCGTGACGACCCCGCCGACGCCGAAGTGCCGAGCCACAAGCTGCTGATCCGGGCCGGCTACGTCCGCCCGATCGCGCCCGGTCTGTACAGCTGGCTGCCGTTGGGCCTGAAGGTGCTGCGCAAGATCGAGGACGTCGTCCGCAGTGAGATGAATGCCATCGGCGCCCAGGAGATTCTGTTCCCGGCACTGCTGCCGCGCGCCCCCTACGAGGCCACCGACCGCTGGACCGAGTACGGCGACAACCTGTTCCGGCTGCAGGACCGCCGCAAGAACGACTACCTGCTGGGGCCCACCCACGAGGAGATGTTCACGCTGACGGTCAAGGGGGAGTACTCGTCGTACAAGGACTTCCCGCTGCGGCTCTACCAAATCCAGACCAAGTACCGCGATGAGGCGCGCCCCCGCGCCGGCATCCTGCGCGGCCGCGAGTTCATCATGAAGGACTCGTACTCGTTCGACATCGACGACAGCGGTCTCAAGGACGCCTACCACGCGCACCGCGAGGCGTACCAGCGCATCTTCGACCGGCTGGCGGTCAAGTACGTCATCGTGTCCGCGGTGTCGGGCGCCATGGGCGGCAGTGCTTCCGAGGAGTTCCTGGCCGAGAGCGAAGTCGGCGAGGACACCTTCGTCCGCTGCCTGCAGTCCGGCTACGCGGCCAACGTCGAAGCCGTCATCACCGCGGTGCCCGATTCCTTGCCGATCGAAGGCCAGCCCGAGGCCGTCGTCTACGACACACCTGACGCTCCCACCATCGCAACCCTGGTGGACTGGGCCAACACGGCTGGTCTGGGCCGGGAGATCACCGCCGCCGACACGTTGAAGAACGTGCTGCTGAAGGTGCGCCAGCCGGGCGGTGAGTGGGAACTGCTGGGTATCGGCGTGCCTGGTGACCGCGAGATCGACGACAAGCGCCTCGGGGCCGCCCTCGAGCCCGCCGAATACGCGCTGATCGACGAGGCCGACTTCGCCAAGTACCCCTTCCTGGTCAAGGGTTACATCGGCCCAAAGGCATTGCTGGCCAATGATGTTCGCTACCTGGTGGACCCCCGGGTGGTCGACGGTACGTCCTGGATCACCGGCGCCGACGAGAAGGGCAAGCACGTTGTCGGCCTGGTGGCCGGCCGTGACTTCACGCCCGACGGCACCATCGAGGCCGCCGACGTCCGCGACGGCGACCCGTCGCCAGACGGTGCCGGGCCGCTGATGTCGGCCCGTGGCATCGAGATCGGGCACGTCTTCCAGCTGGGCCGCAAGTATACCGATGCCTTCAGCGCTGACGTGCTCGGCGAGAACGGCAAGCCGGTCCGCCTGACCATGGGCTCCTACGGCATCGGCGTCTCGCGCATGGTCGCGGTGATCGCCGAGCAGCACCACGACGAGCTGGGTCTGCGCTGGCCGTCCTCGGTGTCGCCATTCGATGTGCACCTGGTGATCGCGAACAAGGACGCCGAAGCCCGTACCGGCGCGACGGAGCTGGCCGGCGAGCTCGACCGGCTCGGCGTCGACGTGCTGCTCGACGACCGCACGTCCTCGCCGGGTGTGAAGTTCAAGGACGCCGAGCTGCTGGGCGTGCCGTGGATCGTGGTGGTCGGCCGCGGCTGGGCCGACGGCACCGTCGAGCTGCGGAACCGGTTCACCGGTGAGAAGACCGAGGTGCCGGTCGACGGCGCCGCGGCCGCGATCACGGCGGCTCTCACCGGGTAGCACCGGTTACGCCGCGGATTGCGGTCACCAGGTGGCAGCAATCCGCGGCGTTGATGCCGATGGGCTACTCGTTGCCACCGGGGAACGGCGCGACGACCGGCGTCGCGCCGAGCACCGCACGCCAGCGGGCGGCGAGCACCGCACAGTCGGTGAGGGCTCTGACCGCCACCGTCCGGTCCTCGGTGGTGGTGGCCTGCTCGGCCACCGCTCGCCAGGCGACAGCGGTCTCCTCTTCCATCTGCAGGGCCAGTTTGGCGGCGTCGCCGGGGTTGTTCGCGTCGACGGGGAGCTGATAGCCCGCGGCCGGCAGCGGAGCCGGCACCGATCGTGCCGCCAGCGCCGCGATCCCGGCCTCACGGTTGGCTCGATGTTTGGCCATCGCCTCGGCAACCAGGTCGTTAACGTCCGGCGTGGTGTGCGCCGACACCAGGCCGTAGCCGTAGATGGTGCCGTGCTCGGCGGCGATCGCGTCATATACCGCGGCGTCGGAAGCGCTACCCGGCCGCGTCGGCGTGGGCTGGGGACTCGTCATGGCGTGGCCTGGCCGGCGAGCGTCACAGTGTGGGCCGCGGTGCAGGCGGCAGAGATGGAGGCCAGTAGCCCGGCGCGGTAACCGGATTGACCGGCTGCGCTGCGGCCCGCGCTGTCACCTGACTGTTCCAGCGCCGCAACGACTTCCGGGGCTGTCGGAGGCGCGGGTGCCGGCGTGGCTCCCGGTGTGGCTGACGACGGCGCGGTTGCCGACGTCGCTGTGGTCGACGACGGCGTGGCCGCCGGCGGGCTGCCCATACGGGTGAGTTCGTCGGCGAGAGCCCGGGCATGCGCGTCCCGCAGCGCCGCGACGGCAGTCAGCGCCGCCGCCAGCTGGGGCGGTACGGCGGTTGCCGCGGCGGCGGCCAGTTGACTGTCGCGGCGGGCCCGGTCGAGTTCCCCGGTCAGGATGTCGAGAGCGGGATCGCGCTGAGGTGTGGACCCACAGGCCGATACTGTGCCGCCGAACAACGCCAGCGCCGCCGTGCCCAACAGGACACGCCGTCGGCTGACGGTGGTTTCGGTGTGCGGCACAGCCACATCCTGCCATTGCCGACTCCGGCTACCGGGCACCGTCCGGCGGGGTGTTCTCCGCCGCCGCGGTCGCGATTGCCATTCGGTCATCCACTGCTGGCGTATCGTTGGTACCGGGTTCACCCTTCTGGGTGCCCTGTCCGCACAACTCAAGATGAGGAGCTCGCCGTGGCCCGGGACACGCCGGAACGACCGCTGACACCCAGTTGGTTACCGACCACAGGCCAGGTGCTTGAGCTGCTCAGCAGTGCTTTTGCGGACGCCGGATACGACATCGAAGAGGTGCGGGTGGACGCCGCTGCGCGCCCCCCGCGGATCGTCGTGGTGGCGGACGGTGACTCGGGTCTGGACCTGGATGCGGTCGCCGATTTGTCGCGCGTGGCATCCGAGCTGCTGGATCAGGTGACTGCCGATTCCGAGCCGTATGTGCTGGAGGTCACCTCGCCCGGTGTGGAGCGTCCGCTCACCGCGGAGCGGCACTACCGCCGCGCCCGCGGTCGAAAGATCGAGCTGACCCTGGCCGACGGCACGTCGATGACGGGCCGGCTGGGCGAGCACGACGGCAGTGCGATCCAACTGATCGTCGCCAATCGCGGAGTGTTGTCGGTGACCACCGTCGCGCTCGCGGACATTGCGAAAGCTGTTGTACAAGTTGAATTTTCACCACCCAATCGCCGGGAACTGGAGCTGGCGGGTATGACCGGAGAGGGGGCCGACGCATGAACATCGACATGGCGGCACTGCATGCCATCGAGGCAGACAAGGGGATCACCGTCGACGTCGTCGTCGACACCATCAAGACGGCGCTGCTGACGGCGTACCGCCACACCGAAGGGCACGAGCCCGACGCGTACATCGACATCGACCGCAAGTCGGGCATCGTGCGGGTGATCGCGCGCCAGACCGACACCGACGGGACCGTCATCCACGAGTGGGACGACACCCCCGAGGGATTCGGCCGCATCGCGGCGACCACCGCGCGTCAGGTGATCCTGCAGCGGCTGCGCGATGCCGAGAACGAGAAGAACTACGGCGAGTTCTCGGCCCGTGAAGGCGACATCGTTGCCGGTGTGATCCAGCGCGACGCCCGGGCCAATGCCCGCGGCCTCGTCGTGGTGCGGGTCGGTACGGAAGCCAAAGGCTCCGAGGGCGTGATCCCGGCCGCCGAGCAGGTGCCGGGGGAGACCTACGTGCACGGCGACCGTGTTCGCTGCTACGTGGTCGGGGTGACCCGCGGCGCCCGCGAACCCGTCATCACGCTGTCACGGACCCACCCGAACCTGGTGCGCAAGCTCTTCTCGCTGGAGGTCCCCGAGATCGCCGACGAGTCGGTCGAGATCGTCGCCGTCGCGCGCGAGGCCGGGCACCGGTCCAAGATCGCGGTCGCGTCGCGTGTCCCGGGACTGAACGCCAAGGGCGCCTGCATCGGACCGATGGGTCAGCGCGTGCGCAACGTGATGAGCGAGCTCTCGGGCGAGAAGATCGACATCATCGACTACGACGAGGACCCGGCGAAGTTCGTGGCCAACGCCCTGTCGCCGGCCAAGGTCGTGTCGGTGACGGTGATCGACGAGGCGCAACGCGCGGCGCGGGTCGTGGTGCCTGATTTCCAGCTGTCGCTGGCCATCGGCAAGGAGGGCCAGAACGCCCGCCTGGCCGCCCGGCTCACCGGTTGGCGCATCGACATCCGCAGCGACGCCGACGGCCAGGGTGCCTCGGCCGGGGGCCGCGAGGCGGACGCCGGCGGGCGGTCGCCGGGCGGTGGTGCCGGCCGCGACCGCTGAGGCGAAAACCCGCAGTTACCGGCGGCGTGTCGGGGCCGCGACCGCGATTGAAGTTCACGGGCCCCGAGACGGTAGACTGCACTGTGATCCAGCGCGAGACTCCGACTGCTCCGGTGCGTACCTGCATCGGCTGCCGGAAACGAGAGCTGGCCGTCGACTTGCTTCGAGTGGCAGCTGTACGCGACGGGGACGGTAAATGCGCCGTCTCGGTCGATTCAGCGGGTAACCTGCCGGGTCGGGGTGCGTGGTTGCACCCGGTTCAGCAGTGCCTCAATGCGGCAGTTCGGCGGCGAGCATTCGCCCGAGCGTTGCGTATCACCGGTTCGCCGGACACCTCTGCGGTGGAAGAGTTCTTCAGTTCCTTGACGGACTCGACTGCCACAGCAACAGAACAGGTAGCGAAGAACATGAGCACACCGTGAAGTCCCGATGACCATGCGTCATAGCTAAACCGAGGCGCGGCCTACTACCGCTGACGCCTCACGATGAGGAGAGAAGTGGCAGCAGGTAAGGCACGCGTACACGAGTTGGCTAAAGAACTCGGTGTGACCAGCAAGGAAGTCCTCGCCCGACTGAGCGAACAGGGCGAATTCGTGAAATCTGCGTCCTCCACTGTGGAGGCGCCCGTCGCACGCAGATTGCGTGAGGCGTTCGGCGGCGGCAAGCCCGCCAGGTCCGAGACACCGGCCGCACCCGCGGCCGCCAAGCCGTCCGGTGCTCCGAAGCCCGGCGCACCCAAGCCGGCCGCCGTCGCGGCGCCGGCCGCACCTGCACCGGCAGCGCCGGCCGCAGCTTCGGCACCCGCAGCACCCGCGCCGGCAGCTCCCGCCGCCGGCGGTCCCAAGCCCGGCACCCCGCGGCCCCAGGTTCCGAGCGCGCCCGCAGCTCCGGCTGCTTCCGCCGCTCCGGCACCGGCAGCATCGGCTGCCCCGGCGGCTCCGGCCCAGCCGCGTCCGGCCACGCCGGGTGCGACTCCGGGTCCACGACCTGGCGCACCCAAGCCGGCTCCGCGGGCACCGCGCGTCGGTAACAATCCGTTCTCTTCCCAGCAGCCGGTCGAGCGCCCGGCCCCGCGTCCGGCTCCCGGTCCCGGTGGTCCGCGTCCGGGTCCCGGCGCTGGTGGTCCCCGTCCGGGCGGTGGCCCGCGTCCGGGTGTCACGCCGGGCAACATGCCCCCGCGTCCGCCGGGTGCCCGTCCGGGTGCCGTCGGTCGTCCGGGTGGTCCGCGTCCTGGTGGCGGTCCCCGTCCTGGCGGCGGCGCAGGTGGCCCTCGTCCCGGCGGTGCCGGTGGCGGCGGTAACTACCGCGGTGGTGGCGCCGGTGGTGGCGCAGGAGCCGGCGCAGGTGCCGGTGGCGGCTTCCGGGGTCGTCCCGGTGGCGGTGGCGCTCCCGCTGGCGGTGGCCCCGGTGGTGGCGGCGGCGGTCGTCCCGGTCAGCGCGGCGGTGCCGCGGGTGCCTTCGGGCGTCCCGGTGGCGCGCCTCGTCGTGGCCGTAAGTCGAAGCGCGCGAAACGCGCCGAATACGAAAACATGCAGGCGCCGATCGTCGGTGGCGTGCGGTTGCCGCACGGCAATGGCGAGGTCATCCGCCTCGCTCGCGGCGCGTCGCTGAGCGACTTCGCCGAGAAGATCAACGCCAACCCGGCCTCGCTGGTGCAGGCGCTGTTCAACCTGGGCGAGATGGTCACCGCTACCCAGTCGGTGGGTGACGAGACCCTCGAGCTGCTGGGCGGCGAGATGAACTACGTCGTGCAGGTCGTGTCCCCGGAGGACGAGGACCGCGAGCTGCTCGAGTCGTTCGACCTCACCTACGGCGAGGACGCCGGCGACGAGGACGACCTGGCCAGCCGGCCGCCGGTGGTCACCGTCATGGGCCACGTCGACCACGGTAAGACCCGACTGCTGGACACCATCCGTAAGGCGAACGTTCGCGAGGGCGAAGCCGGCGGCATCACCCAGCACATCGGTGCCTACCAGGTGCTGACCGAGCTGGACGGCAACGAGCGTCTGGTGACGTTCATCGACACCCCGGGCCACGAGGCGTTCACCGCCATGCGTGCCCGTGGTGCCAAGGCCACCGACATCGCGATCCTGGTGGTCGCCGCCGACGACGGCGTCATGCCGCAGACGGTGGAGGCCATCAACCACGCACAGGCCGCTGACGTGCCGATCGTGGTTGCGGTCAACAAGATCGACAAGGAAGGCGCGGATCCGCAGAAGATCCGGGCGCAGCTGACCGAATACAACCTGGTGGCCGAGGAGTACGGCGGCGACACCATGTTCGTGGACATCTCGGCCAAGCAGGGCACCAACATCGACGGTCTGCTCGAAGCGGTCCTGCTGACCGCGGACGCGTCGCTGGACCTGCGGGCCAACCCCGACATGGAGGCCCAGGGTGTGGCCATCGAGGCGCACCTGGACCGCGGTCGCGGCCCGGTCGCCACCGTGCTGATCCAGCGCGGCACGCTGCGGGTTGGCGACTCGATCGTCGCCGGCGATGCCTACGGCCGCGTCCGCCGCATGGTCGACGAGCACGGCGAGGACGTCCACGAGGCGCTGCCATCGCGTCCGGTCCAGGTGATCGGTTTCACCTCGGTGCCCGGCGCCGGCGACAACCTGCTGGTTGTCGACGAGGACCGCATCGCCCGCCAGATCGCCGACCGGCGCAGCGCGCGCAAGCGCAACGCGCTGGCCGCACGTTCGCGCAAGCGGATCAGCCTGGAAGACCTGGATTCGGCGCTGAAGGAAACCAGCCAGCTGAACCTGATCCTCAAGGGCGACAACTCGGGCACCGTCGAGGCGCTCGAGGAGGCCTTGATGGGTATCCAGATCGACGACGAAGTGGAACTGCGCGTCATCGACCGCGGTGTCGGTGGCGTCACCGAGACCAACGTCAACCTGGCGTCGGCCTCGGACGCGATCATCATCGGCTTCAACGTCCGTGCCGAGGGCAAGGCGACGGAGCTGGCGAACCGCGAGGGCGTCGAGATCCGGTACTACTCGGTGATCTACCAGGCCATCGACGAGATCGAGAGCGCGCTCAAGGGCATGCTCAAGCCGGTCTACGAGGAGAAGGAGCTCGGCCGCGCCGAGATCCGCGCCATCTTCCGGTCGTCGAAGATCGGCAACATCGCCGGTTGCCTCGTGCAGTCGGGCATCATGCGGCGTAACGCCAAGGCCCGCCTGCTGCGCGACAACATCGTCATCGCCGAGAACCTCACGGTGTCTTCGCTCAAGCGCGAGAAGGACGATGCCACCGAGGTGCGCGAAGGCTACGAATGCGGTCTGACGCTGACGTACAACGACATCAAGGAAGGCGACGTCATCGAGACGTACGAACTCGTCGAGAAGGCTCGTACCTAGTGATGAACGCTTGCGCGAAGAACAGAGGGCAGCGTGGCTGATCCGGCCAGAGCAAAAAGATTGGCCAAACGCATCTCGACCATCGTCGCCTCGGCGATCGAGTATGAGATCAAGGATCCGCGGCTCGACGGCGTGACGATCACCGATGCCAAGATGACCGGTGATCTGCACGACGCGACGCTGTACTACACGGTCATCGGGACCAGCCTCGACGAGGAGCCGGACTACGCCGGCGTCGCGGCTGCCCTGGAGAAGGCCAAGGGTGCGTTGCGCACGAGAGTCGGTGCGGGAACCGGGGTCCGGTTCACCCCGACGCTGACTTTCGAGCGCGACACCGTGCCCGACGCGGCTCTGAAGATGGAGGAGCTGTTGGCCCGGGCCCGTGCCGCTGACGAGGATGTGGCCCGGATCCGCGAGGGTGCCACGCACGCCGGTGACGCTGATCCGTACCGTGTCAGTGAGGACGCATTCGAGGGCCCCAAGGATGAGGGTGACAGCGATCGAACCGACTACTGAGATCCGCCAGCAGGGCGCGCGGGTTGACGCGCGCGCTGCGGCTGATCTGCTCGGTGCGGTCGACAGCGTCAGCGTGGTTGCCCACGTGTACCCAGACGCCGACACCATCGGGGCGGGCCTGGCGCTCGCACTGGTGCTCAGCGAATCCGGCAAGGATGTGCAGGTCGGCTTCGCTGCGCCCGCGACCGTGCCGGACTCGCTGCAGACCCTGCCCGGCGGGCATCTGCTGGTGCCGCCGGACCAGATGCGCCCCGATGCCGACCTGGTGGTCACCGTCGACATTCCGAGTGTGAACCGCCTAGGGTCGCTGGCCAAGCTGGCCGAGCCGGGGCGGCAGGTGCTGGTGATCGATCACCACGCCTCCAACCGCCTCTTCGGTAGCGCCAATTACGTTGACCCGTCCGCGGATTCGACCACCATGCTGGTGGCCGAGCTGCTCGACGCCTGGGGTAAGCCGATCGAGCTGCCGGTGGCGCACTGCCTGTACGCCGGGCTGACCACCGACACGGGTTCGTTCCGGTGGGCCAGCGCCCGCGCCTACCGGCTGGCGGCGCGACTTCTCGACATCGGCGTGGACAATGGTGCGGTCAGCCGTGCGCTGTTCGACACCCATCCGTTCTCGTGGCTGCCCATGCTGTCCCGGGTGCTGTCGACGGCGTGCCTCGTACCCGACGCCGCCGGCGGCAAGGGACTGGTGTATGCCGTTGTGCCGTATCAGGAATACGCGGCCGCGCGGGCCGAAGAGGTTGAGAGCATCGTCGACATCGTGCGGACCACGTCGGAAGCCGAGGTCGCGGCGGTGCTCAAAGAGATCGAGCCGGGGCAGTGGTCGGTGTCGCTGCGCGCCAAGACCGAGGTCGACGTGTCGGTACTGGCCAGTTCGTTCGGCGGCGGCGGCCACCGGTTCGCGGCGGGCTACTCACCCACCGGAAGCACCGAGGACGTCGTCGCGGCCCTCATCGCCGCGCTGAGTTAGTGCCCCTCCTTTTCCCGCGAGCGTGCGTGTCTGTCCGCCGACTCGCCGTGTTTGGTGTGCATTTCGGTGACGCTCGTCGTCGGCGACGGTGCGCGTCATGACCACCGAGGTCACGAGTCGTCGGATCGCGGCGCTGGCCTTCCCGGCACTCGGGGTGCTCGCGGCCGAGCCGATTTACCTCTTGCTGGACACCGCGGTGGTGGGCCGCCTCGGCGCACTGCCGTTGGCCGGTCTGGCGGTCGGCGGCCTGATCCTGAGTCTGGTCGGGTCGCAGCTGACATTCCTGTCGTACGGCACGACGTCGCGCTCGGCCCGGAGCTTCGGTGCCGGTGACCGGGCCGGTGCCGTGCGTGAGGGCGTGCAGGCCACCTGGCTGGCGTTGGCCCTCGGTTTGCTGATCGTCGCGGTTGTACAGGCGCTGGCGCCGGTTCTGCTCACCGCCATCGCCGGGTCTCGTGGCGGCATCGCCGAGACGGCGCTGCCCTGGCTGCGCATCGCGATCCTGGCCGTCCCGGCGATCCTGATGTCGATGGCCGGCAACGGCTGGCTGCGCGGCGTCCAGGACACGGTCCGTCCGCTGCGTTATGTGATTGTCGGCGTTGGTGTTTCGGCGATTCTGTGCCCACTGCTGGTCTTCGGGTGGCTCGGGTTGCCGCGGCTCGGGCTGACGGGTTCGGCGTTGGCCAACCTGGTGGGGCAGTGGATCGCCGCGGCGTTGTTCGGGTATGCGTTGCTGTCCGAGCGGGTTTCGCTGCGGCTGCGGCCCGACGTGCTGCGCGCGCAACTGACCATGGGCCGCGATCTGGTGCTGCGGTCCCTGGCGTTCCAGGTGTGCTTCCTGTCTGCCGGTGCGGTCGCAGCGCGGTTCGGCGCGGCCGCCGTCGCTGCCCATCAGGTGGTCCTGCAGCTGTGGAATTTCCTTGCGCTGGTGTTGGATTCGTTGGCCATCGCAGCGCAGTCGCTGGTCGGTGCGGCTCTCGGGGCTGGGGAGCCGGGGCACGCGAAGGCGGTGGCGCGACGGGTGACGGTGTACTCGGCTGCCGCGGCAACGGTGCTGGCCGCAGTGTTCGCCCTGGGTGCCGGTGCGCTGCCGGCAGTGTTCACCGCCGACCACGCGGTACGGGCTCAGATCGGTATCCCGTGGTGGTTCATGGTGGCCCAATTGCCCATCGCCGGAATCGTTTTCGCGCTCGACGGCGTGCTGCTGGGCGCCGGCGACGCGAAGTTCATGCGCAATGCCACGCTGATCAGCGGGCTCGTCGGCTTCCTGCCCCTCATCTGGCTGTCGCTGGCTTTTGGCTGGGGCCTCGCCGGCATCTGGTCCGGGCTGAGCACGTTCCTGGTGCTGCGGCTGATATTCGTCGGCTGGCGGGCACTGTCCGGCCGCTGGACTTGACCAGGTCGCCCGCGAGTGTTTGCGCACGAAACGCCGTGGGTTCCGCACAAGAACGTTCCGCTCATCGCTGGTGAGCGGGACGTTCTGGTACCCCGTTGGCGGCGTGTCGGTGTACAAACATGCACGCTCGCCGGGGAAGGGGGGAGGGACAGGTACTAGACCTGGCTGCGGCCGCGCTGCATGACGGCGTCGCGGTTGGCGGCGATATCGTTGCCGCTGGAGGCGTCCATCCATTTCCGGGCTGACGCCGCTTCGATCCACAGGCCGGCGTCGGTCTGTGAACCGTCGATCTTGTGATACGAATCCAGCAGCGCGCGAACGGCGTTCTGGTTGTTGCCGACGATCGAGGCCGCGACGCGGCGCGCGGTCGGCAGCAGCTCGTCATGCGGCACGACCTCGGTGACCAGCCCGGCCCGCAGGGCTTCGGCCGCCGACAGGTAGTCGCCGGTCAGGCTCATGCGGCGGGCCAGTCCGACACCGGCTTTCTGCGGCAGTCGCACACTCAGGCCCCAGGTCGGCAGCAGTCCGACCCGCGCGTGGGTGTCGGCGAACTTCGCGTTCTCGGAGGCGATCAGGATGTCGCAGTACAGCGCCAGCTCCAGACCACCGGTGACGGCCGCGCCGTTGATCGCTCCGATCACCGGCTTGGTCATGTTCGGCCACTTCGGTGAGATGTCCGGCAGAGCAGCGCCTTCTCCGAGTTCCTTGAGGTCCAGGCCGGCGCAGAACACCGGATCGGCGCCGGTCAGGATCACCACGTCGACATCTGGGTCGGCCTCGGCCTGGCGCAGCGCACCGTAGAACGCATCGCGAAGTTCGTACGACAGCGCGTTCCGGGACTTCGGCCGGTTCAGCGTCAGGGTGCGTACCCGGTCGGTGGTGTCGATCAGTAGAACGTCGGTCACGTTGGCTCCTTGCTTTGCGGTCACCCACCGACACCGTAACTTGCGGTCCGGACGGGCCTATCGTGGAGGCCATGTGCCGCAACATCACCGAACTGCGTGGCCTGGAGCCGGCTGCCACCGCTGAGGAGATCGAGGCTGCCGCGCGTCAGTACATCCGCAAGGTCAGCGGGATCACCCGTCCCACCGCCGCCAACGTCGACGCCTTCGAGGCCGCCGTCGCCGAGGTCACGGCCGTTACCGAGAGACTGCTGAACCAGCTGCCAGCCCGGCGACAACCGCCGAAGACGGTGCCGCCGCTGCGCCGGCCCGAAGTGCAGGCGAGGCTGGCCGCCAAGTGAATTCGCCCGCGCTCAAGGAGTGGGGCGCGGCGGTGCGGGCGCTGCTCGACGGCCGGCAGACGGTGCTGCTGCGCAAGGGGGGTATCGGTGAGAAGCGGTTTGCGATATCGGCACCGGAGTTCGTGTTCTTCCCGACGGTCGAGCACAGCCACGCGGCACGCGTCCGGCCCGAGTTCACCGATCTGCTGGACCGGACTGCGGGAGACAGCACCGACACCGAGGTCGTGCTGCGCGGCGGCGCGAAAGTGGTTGCCGCCGTGGCGGTCGAGCGTCCGGAGCGACTGAATGCCATCGCCGATCTGCACATCTGGACCGCCGATTCGGTGCAGAAGGATCGGCTGGATTTCCGGCCCAAACACCGGCTGACGGTGCTCGTGGTGCAGGCGAAACCGCTCGTGTCCCCGGTGCGGCTACCGCGCATCCCGGACTACGCGGGCTGCCGCAGCTGGGTGAACCTGCCGGTCACTCCCGAGTGGGGCCCGCCGGCGTATGACGACGCGGCGCTGGCCGTCATTGCTCAGCGGGTCCGCGACTCAGTCGGCTGACGGCGTCACCGCCGGCAGCAGCAGCCGGGATATCCCGCCCGCACCGTGATGCACCGTGTGCGTCGCCGGCACCATGCGTTCTCCGGAGACGACCGGTTCGCCGGTGCCGAGGTTGCGGTCGTACCGGGGGTGGCAGCCGCCCGCGACGAGCACGCGCAGCCGGGATCCGGCCGGGATCCGATGTGCGACGGCGTCGAGCTCGAGCCGCAGGATCTCGGGTTCGCCCGAAGGCGTTGTGAGCCTGCGAAATCCGTCGCTGACGTTGCGGGAGTTGCCCTTCGCGTCGACCTCGCTGAGCCGGACGAAGATGTCCCGGTTCGGGTTGTCGCACGACAGCGCCAGCTCGATCACCGGGGTACCGATCAGATAGAGGTCGTCGGTCAGCGGCTCACCGGTGAAGTCGACGACGTCGGGCCGTCGGGCCAGCGGGGAGTCGTCTTTGTAGCCCGCTGCCGATGACAGCAACCGCCCACCCAGCGTGGGCGTCGGCGCCGCCGGATCGAAGGTGAATCGCGATGGCGGCACCGTGTCTTCGGGCGCAGTGGCGCCGAGCCGGTGCGCCGGCTGTAGGTACAGCTCGAGTTCGGTGGCGGCCGGCGGCCAGTCGGGCATGGTCAGCCAGCCCTGCCCGTTGACCTCGACTCGTACCGCGGGCCGCTCGGGCGCCGGGGCGCTCTCGGCGAGATGGGTGTCGAGCCAGGCCAGCGACTCGCGCAGCACCCTGGCGCCGCCGCGGGTCATCACCTGTGTGTGCGTCCACGATCCGATGGTGACCGCGGTGGGTACGCCGCGCGCCTGGAGGCGCTGGAACTGGGTCAGGGTCTGCTCCAGGAACAGGTCCTGCCAGCCGCCGATCAGCAGCACCGGCACGTCGATCTTGTCGAGTGTGTCGGCCAGGGCCATGTTCTCCCAGAACGGGTCGGTGCCATCGGGGTGGCTCAGCCACGATTCGTACCAGGTGGCTCCGGAGCCGAGGAGCCGACGCGCGGCGGCCCCGGCCGGCGCCTGCGTGTGGGTGCGGGCGACCAGACGCGGTGCCCGAAGCCGGCGGGTGGCGACGGTCCACCGCGGGTCTTCCTGGTGCGCCATCATGTCGCTCCAGCCCAGGAAGTTGTCGAGCGTGAATGCGCCTGTGCCCCAGGTTGATTCAGCGAAGTCGTGAGGGGCGACGCTGATGATCGCGGCCTTCAGCTCGGGCGGGGGATCGGTGAGTAGTGCCCACTGGGTGAAGCCCAGATACGACAGCCCCATGGTCGCGAAGGATCCGGTGAACCACGGCTGGTCGCGCAGCCAGGCGGCGGTGTCCACGGCGTCGGCGATCTCGTTGACCATCGGCTCGAACTCGCCACCGGAGCCGAACGTGCCGCGCACGCTCTGCACCAACACGTGGTAGCCGCGGCGCGCATACGTCGCGCCGAACACCGGGCCGAACGGGAAGCCGCGACCGTAGGGGCACCGCACCAACAGGGTGCCCTTGGCGGGGCCGGAGGGGGCGTAGTGGCTGCCAACCAGTTCGACGCCGTCACGCATCGGGGTGGTGACGCGGCTGACGGTGTAGTCCGTCGTTGGCGGCGGGACGTCGAGGATGCGGCTCAGCAACCGGGAGCCATGACGGGCGATTCGGGAGCTCACCCTTCGGAGGGTACCGATCCGTACCGTTCGGCGCCGTGGCCGCTGACGCGGCCGGAAATCAGAACTTGTAGAACGGCACGAGCTGGTTGGCGCGCTGCAGGTTGGTCTGCAGGCAGTCCGGCCGGTCCGGCGACTCGATCGGCGAGTAGAAGAGCGACTGGTTGAGCAGGCCGTAGCTGGTTTTGAAGGTGATCATGCAGGTCACCCACCAGCGGTCATTCCAGTCGGTCGGCTTCATGATCCAGTACTGGGCGGCGCGGTGTCCGCCGATGGTGAGCTCGACGGCGTCGGCGGGCAGCGTCTGCTCGTAGGTGCGCCAGACGATGGGTTCGACAGCCATCTGGTAGTTGCCGGCGTCGTAGTGGCAGCGCAGGCCGTCTTCATGGTCGGGCGGGGTGAAGCCCAGGCCCATCCCGTTGATGGCATCGAGCGGGATCTGATCGCACGGATCGAACGGGCTGGGGTTTGTGGTGGCGATGATCGGTGACTTGATGGTGCTGCTCAGCGGGGCAGAGGTGGAGCGCAGGTCCACGGCGTTGCCGCCGGTCGGTGTCACGGGGTTGGTCTGTGCGACCACCACGCCTGCTGTCACGAGCGCACACAGCGCCGAAAACAGACGCAGTTTCCTGGCCATCGCTGCCATGACACCCCTTAACTCGAGCAATACTGCGGGGAGTCTACAAGTCGCCTGCGTCACACCGGACAGGATGGGAGAACCTGTTCTAGTTTCTCCCGCTGCGCGGGACGGATAGCAGGACAGAGCGGCTAGGCGCCCAAGTACCCTGGATTGTTGTGTCGAGCCAGCCGACCCTATGGGCAATCAGTGACCTGCACATTGGGCACACCGGAAACAAGCCGGTCACCGAGTCGCTGCACCCGGCCTCGCCTGACGACTGGCTGATCGTCGCCGGCGACGTCGCCGAGCGCACCGACGACATCCGGTGGTCCCTGGACCTGCTGCGCAAGCGCTTCGCCAAGGTCATCTGGGTGCCGGGCAACCACGAACTGTGGACCACCAACAAGGACCCGATGCAGATTTTCGGGAAGGCTCGCTACGACTATCTGGTCGACATGTGCGACCAGATGGGCATCGTGACCCCGGAGCATCCGTTTCCGGTGTGGACCGGCCCGGGCGGCGCGGCCACGATCGTGCCGATGTTCCTGCTGTACGACTACAGCTTCCTGCCCGCGGGCACGGCGACCAAGGCCGAGGGCCTGGCGCTGGCCAAGGAGCGCAATGTGGTCGGCACCGACGAGTTCCTGCTCTCGAGTGAGCCGTACGCGACGCGGGATGCGTGGTGCCGGGACCGGCTGAACATCACGCGCAAAAAACTCGACGACCTGGACTGGATGGAGTCGACGGTCTTGGTCAACCACTTCCCGCTGGTCCGAGAACCCTGCGACGCCATGTTCTACCCGGAGTTCTCGTTGTGGTGCGGCACCACCGCGACGAAAGACTGGCACACCCGCTACAACGCCATCTGCTCGGTGTACGGCCACCTGCACATCCCGCGCACCACCTGGTACGACGGCGTGCGCTTCGAAGAAGTCTCCGTCGGCTACCCGCGAGAGTGGCGGCGCCGCAAGCCTTATCGATGGATGCGCCAAATCTTGCCGGACCCCCAGTACCAGCCCGGCTACCTCAACGACTTCGGTGGCCACTTCCAGATCACCCAGGAGATGCGGGAGCACGCGCAGAAGATGCAGGACCGAATCAATTCGAGGCGGCTGTGATGAGCGCTTGCGCGAAGAAGCGAGGAGCTGTGATGAGCGCTTGCGCGAAGAATCGAGGATCGCTGTGAGCGATGCGCTCCTGACGCAGGTGCTGCCCGACGTGGTGGCCACTGCCGAGACGTATTCGGACCCGGGCGATCTCGTGCCGCTGCCGGAGGAAGAGCCGTTGATCGCCCGCTCGGTGGCCAAGCGGCGCAACGAGTTCATCACCGTCCGGCACTGCGCCCGCCAGGCTTTGGGTCAACTCGGCCTAGGCCCGGTGCCGATCCTCAAGGGGGACAAGGGCGAACCGTGCTGGCCCGACGGCATCGTCGGCAGCCTCACGCACTGCGAGGGTTTCCGGGGCGCGGTGGTGGCGCGGACTGAGCAGGTGCGCTCGGTCGGTATCGACGCCGAGCCGCACGGCGTGCTCCCCAAGGGGGTGCTCGGCGCCATCGCGTTGCCGGCCGAGCAGAGCGTCATCGGGACACTGGACGGCGATCTGCACTGGGACCGAATCCTGTTCTGCGCCAAGGAAGCGACGTACAAGGCGTGGTTCCCCCTGACGCACCGATGGCTGGGTTTTGAGGATGCGCATATCACCTTCGAGCTGGATGCCACGGGGAGTTCGGGCACGTTCCTGTCCCGCATCCTGATCGACCCGGCAGCCGAGTCCGGCCCGCCGCTGACCGAACTGCCGGGGCGCTTCACTGTGTCGAACGGACTTGTCCTGACGGCGATCTCGCTGTGAAGGCATCGAAGCCGGCCCCACCACCTGCGCACGCGAGGAGCAATCCAGCACCCGGCCTGGTGATCGTCGACAAGCCCGCCGGTATGACGAGCCACGACGTCGTCGGCCGGTGCCGGCGGCTGTTCGGCACCCGCAAGGTCGGGCATGCCGGCACGCTGGACCCCATGGCGACGGGCGTGCTGGTGGTCGGCATCGAGCGCGCCACCAAGATTCTGGGGTTGCTGACCGCCACCGACAAGACGTACATCGCGACGATCCGGCTCGGTCAGACCACATCGACCGAGGACGCCGAAGGTGAAGTGCTGCAGACAGTTTCGGCCGCGCACGTGGCCGATGAACAGATCGAGCACGCGGTCGCGGCGCTGCGCGGCGAGATCGACCAGGTGCCGTCGGCGGTCAGTGCCATCAAGGTAGACGGCGAGCGGGCCTACAAGTTGGTGCGCGAGGGCAAGGCGCCGGAACTGGCGGCCCGCCGGGTGCGGATCGATCGGTTCACGGTCGATGCCACCAGACGAGTCGACGACTTCATCGACGTCGACGTCACCGTCGACTGCTCGTCGGGTACCTACATCCGGGCGCTGGCCCGCGATGTCGGCGCTGCCCTCGGAGTCGGTGGGCACCTGACGATGTTGCGGCGCACCAAGGTTGGGCGCTACGGGCTGGACGAGGCGCGCACGTTGGAGCAGTTGGCCGACGCCGCCGAGCTGAGCTACACGTTGGACGCAGCCTGCTTGCTGGGGTTTCCGCGCCGCGACCTGACCGACGCCGAAACCGAGGACACGCGCCACGGCCGGGCGCTGGCCCCGGCCGGTATCGACGGGACCTACGCGGCGACGGCTCCCGATGGGCAGGTGATCGCGCTGCTGGAGGACGGGTCCGAGCGCACGCGATCGGTTGTGGTGCTCCGGCCGGCGACGCTCTGAAGGTCAGTCGCCTTCGGCCAGAAACGGTTCCGCGCGGTGTGGTGGGGCCGCCGGGGCACCGGCCGCGTCCAGGAGGCTGAGGGCCTCGGCGTCGAGCCGGATCGAACCGGCCGCGGCGTTGTCCTCCAGATGCGCGACCGATCGGGTACCGGCGATCAGCAGGGTGTTCGGGGCGTGCGGCAGTAACCAGGCCAGGCCGACCTGGGCGGGCGTGGCGCCGATTCGCTCAGCCACTGTTCGTACCGAGGGGTCGTCGGCGACACTGGGGAATCCGGGGAACGCCGAGCCGAGCGGAAAGAACGGCACCCAGGCGATGCCCTCTTCGACGCACAGGCGCAAGGTGTCCTCCTGCGCCCGGTCGAGCACGCTGTAGGCGTTCTGGACGCAGGTGATGCCCGCCGGTAGTGCGTGGCGAACCGTCTCGACCGGCACCGCGCTCAGGCCGATTGCGCCGATCTTGCCCTCGTCGCGCAGCGCGATCATCTCCGCCAGTTGATCATCGACGTCGACGATCTGATCACCCTCGGTCTGAACGCCAGGTGTCAGATCCAATCGACGCAAGTTGACCACCGGAATCTGTTCCAAACCAAGCTGATTCAGGTCCATTTCGACCGCAGCCCGCAATTCGGCGGGTTTCTGCGCGGCCGCCAGCGGCACCGGTCCGTCCGGCACGTGTACCGCACCGACCTTGCTGACGATGACCAGGTCGTCGCGGTACGGGCGGAGCGCTTGCCGGATCAGGGCATTCACCGTTCCGCCGCCGTAGAACGACGCGGTGTCGATGTGGTTGATGCCGAGCTCGACCGAACGGTGCAGCAGCGCCACCGCGGCATCAGGGGAGCCGGCATCGTGCAGCTGCATGGCTCCGTAGCCGATCCGGGCCACCGGGCGGCCACCGATCGAACCGAGGCCGCCAGGGTGTGTCGTATCGGTCATCGTCGCTCCTCAGCTGTGATTTTCTGCGATACTCGAGTGATTCGGAGGAACCTCCGGTTAGTTCAACGTAACAGAAACGGAGGAACCTCCGCTATGGCTGACGGTATCCGCGCCGATGCCCGCCGCAACCGGGAACGGATCCTGGAAGTGGCGGCGCTCGCCTTCGGCGCGGCTGACAGTCCGGTGTCGCTGGAGGGCATCGCACGTGATGCCGGCGTCGGTATCGGCACGTTGTACCGGCATTTCCCGAGCCGTGAAGCGCTGGTCGAGGCGGTATACCGCGCCGAACTGGTCGAGGTGGCCGCTACGGCCGAGGAGCTGGTACGTACCCATCCGCCGGTGGAGGCGCTGCGGCTGTGGATGGACCGCTACGCGAAGTTCGTGGCCGCCAAGCGGGGCATGGCCGAGTCACTGACGGCGATATTCGATTCGGGTGTGGTTACGGCGGGCGACACCCGTGCGGGCGTGGTTGGAGCGGTCGGAACCCTGCTGGCTGCCGGCGCCGCCGATGGCACCCTGCGCGCCGACGTGCCGGCGGACGACGTCGTCACCGGGCTGCTCGGCATCATGGTCGCGAGCGCGTCACCCGAGCAGTGTGGGCGGATGTTCGACTTGCTGCTGGCCGGACTGGTGACCACCCGCTGACCAACTACGCGACGACCCAGATCGCTTCTGCCGCAGGGTTTCCCAGGTCGACGGTGGTGGCGTCGGCGTCCACGTCGGCCGCCGCGTCCGCAGCCGTCACGGCCACCGAGATCATCCCCGCGAAGTCGCGCCGGGCGACCACGCGCAGGTGTGAATCGAGCGTGATTCCCACGCTGTCGAAGTACCGCAGCATCTCGGGGTCGTGATCGGAGATGCGGGCCACCGTGCCGGCGTCCCCGTCCGAGCACGCGGATAACTGCCGGGCGGGGGGAGTCGGAACCTGGCCGTCGGCCGCGGGAATCGGATCGCCGTGCGGGTCCCGGGTCGGGAAGCCGAGCTTGGCGTCGATGCGGTCCAGCATGCGATCCGACACCGCGTGCTCCAGGATTTCGGCTTCGTCGTGCACCTCGTCCCAGCCGTAGCCGAGCTCGCGCACCAGGAACGTCTCCATCAACCGGTGCCGGCGCACCATGGCCAGCGCCGCGCTGCGCCCGATGTCGGTCAGCGTCACCGCGCCGTACTTCTCGTGGTGTACCAGACCCTGATCGGCCAGCTTGCGGATCGATTCGGAGGCCGTGGACGCCGATACGCCGATGCGTTCAGCCAGCATTTTCGTACTGACTTTCTCGCGGGACCACTCCTGCGCGGTCCAGATGACTTTGAGGTAGTCCTGGGCAACCGGGGATAGGTCCGGCGGGTTGCCGGCGTCATCTGCAGGACTCACAGCACAAAGTTTAGGCAATGGTCACCTGATTCGGGGATCTCACGGTGCCTGCCGTAGCGGCGCGCCGTAGGCTTGCGATCGTGCAACGCTGGCGTGGGCAGGACGAGATCCCCACGGACTGGGGCCGATGTGTCGTCACCATCGGGGTGTTCGACGGCGTACATCGTGGACATGCGGAGTTGATCAGCCATGCGGTGAAAGCCGGGCGGTCCCGCGGGGTGCCCACGGTGCTGATGACGTTCGATCCGCATCCGATGGAAGTGGTCCTGCCGGGCAGTCACCCCGCGCAGCTGACGACGCTGACCCGCCGGGCCGAACTGGTCGAGGAACTGGGCGTCGATGTATTCCTCGTCATGCCGTTCACCACGGACTTCATGAAGCTGACCCCCGAGCGCTACGTGCACGAGCTGCTGGTCGAACGCCTGCACGTCCTCGAGGTCGTGGTCGGTGAGAACTTCACCTTCGGCAAGAAGGCCGGCGGCAACGTGCCGCTGCTGCGCAAGGCCGGCGAGCGCTTCGGGTTCGCTGTCGAGGGCATCTCGCTGGTGGCCGAGCATCACCGGGCCGAGACCGTCACGTTCTCTTCCACCTATATCCGGTCCTGCGTGGACGCCGGTGACATGGTGGCCGCGACCGAGGCGCTGGGCCGGCCGCACCGCGTGGAGGGCGTCGTCGTCCGCGGCGACGGCCGCGGCCGCGGGCTGGGCTTCCCGACCGCGAACGTCGCCCCGCCGATGCACTCGGCCATCCCGGCCGACGGCGTCTACGCCGCCTGGTTCACGGTGCTGGGCCACGGACCTTCGGTCGGCACCGTGACACCGGGGGAGCGCTACCAGGCCGCGGTGTCGGTCGGCACCAATCCGACGTTCTCCGGCCGTACCCGCACTGTCGAGGCCTTCGTGCTCGATACCGAGGCCGACCTGTACGGCCAGCACGTGGCGGTGGACTTCGTCTCGCGCATCCGCGGCCAGGAGAAGTTCGATTCGGTGGACGACCTGATCGTGGCCATGGACCGCGATACCGGGCGAGCTCGCACGATTCTGAGCGCACACTAGCTTCCTGTTAGACTGCCCGACGCGCGTGCTGCAGTTCGCGGCGGCCGCGCCCTCGTTGTTCTTCGCGGACCGAATTGATGGAGTTGTTTCGTGGCACTCACCACCGAGCAGAAAAAAGAGATCCTGGGCCAGTACGGCCTGCATGAGACCGACACCGGTTCGCCGGAGGCTCAGGTCGCCATGCTGACCAAGCGCATCTCGGACCTGACCGAGCACCTCAAGCAGCACAAGCACGACCACCACAGCCGTCGCGGACTGCTGCTGCTGGTCGGCCGTCGCCGCCGGCTGCTCAAGTACGTCGCTCAGGTCGACGTCGCGCGCTACCGCTCGCTGATCGAGCGTCTGGGTCTGCGTCGCTGACGCACGTCTGAGAAGAGCCACCGGTCTGCCGCGCAGACCGGTGGTTTTTTCGTTGGAGCACCGACGAGTGTGATGGCTGTGTACGGACTTTCGTGATTTCCCGGGCACCGCCGTCACGACGGCCGATTTGCCGCTCCGATCAGGCAAATCACCCCGGTGTAGCATGTATTTGTTTTGGACCCAGTGTCCGAGACGTCGGAACGACACTGCAGCATCCGCCTGAACCTCGTGGGGCGGTCTTCGGTAGTGGCTGCCGGGGTATGGACCCCGGCCGCTTCGATCGACGGCCGTCAGCAATTAGCGGGATGGTTTTCGGGTTTTCTGGATGCTCGCGTGTGACGATGCGACAGCTGTAACAAAGAGGAACCAGAAATACGGAAACCCGCATAGGGCGGGCCGAGAGAGGTTATTGCGACATCCATGTCTGCAGTTGAAATTGAAGAGGGCGTGTTCGAAACGACCGCCGTCATCGACAACGGGAGCTTCGGCACCCGCACCATCCGCTTCGAGACCGGCCGGCTTGCACGTCAGGCCGCCGGCTCCGTCGTCGCCTACCTGGACGACGAGACCATGCTGCTGAGCGCCACCACCGCCAGCAAGAGCCCCAAAGATCACTTCGACTTCTTCCCGTTGACCATCGACGTCGAAGAGCGCATGTACGCCGCGGGCCGCATTCCCGGCTCGTTCTTCCGCCGCGAGGGCCGGCCCTCCACCGACGCGATCCTGACCTGCCGTCTGATCGACCGGCCGCTGCGCCCGTCGTTCGTCTCCGGCCTGCGCAACGAGATCCAGGTCGTCGTCACCATCCTGAGCCTGGACCCCAAGGATCTGTACGACGTGCTGGCGATCAACGCCGCATCGGCGTCGACCCAGATCTCGGGTCTGCCGTTCTCCGGCCCGGTGGGTGGCGTCCGCGTCGCCCTCATCGAAGGCCAGTGGGTTGCCTTCCCGACCGTCGAGCAGCTGGAGAACGCTGTGTTCGACATGGTCGTCGCCGGTCGTGTGGTCGAAGGCGATGTCGCGATCATGATGGTCGAGGCCGAGGCCACCGACAACGTCATCGACCTGATCGCCGGTGGCGCGGGTGCGCCGACCGAGGCCGTGGTGGCCGAGGGGCTGGAGGCCGCGAAGCCGTTCATCGCCACGCTGTGCAAGGCGCAGCAGGAGCTGCACGACGCCGCCGGTAAGGAGACCGCCGAGTACCCGGTGTTCCCGGACTACGCCGACGACGCCTTCCAGGCGGTCGCCGCTGTGGCTACCGACGCGCTGTCACAGGCGCTGACCATCGCCGGCAAGCAGGAGCGCGAAGAGCGCACCGACGAGATCAAGGTCGAGGTGCTGTCCCGTCTGGCCGAAACCTACGCCGGTCGTGAGAAGGAGATCGGCGCGGCGTTCCGCTCGCTGACCAAGAAGCTGGTGCGCCAGCGCATCCTGACCGACCACTTCCGCATCGACGGCCGTGGCATCACCGACATTCGTGCCCTGTCGGCCGAGGTCGCCGTGATCCCGCGGGCGCACGGCAGCGCGTTGTTCGAGCGCGGCGAGACCCAGATCATGGGTGTCACCACGCTGGACATGGTCAAGATGGCTCAGCAGATCGACTCGCTCGGTCCGGAGACCAGCAAGCGCTACATGCACCACTACAACTTCCCGCCGTACTCGACCGGTGAGACCGGCCGCGTGGGTTCGCCCAAGCGCCGCGAAATCGGCCACGGTGCGCTGGCCGAGCGGGCCCTGATGCCGGTGCTGCCGAGCGTCGAGGAGTTCCCGTACGCCATCCGTCAGGTCTCGGAAGCGTTGGGCTCCAACGGTTCCACCTCGATGGGTTCGGTCTGTGCCTCCACCCTGTCGCTGCTGAACGCCGGTGTGCCGCTGAAGGCCCCCGTCGCCGGTATCGCCATGGGCCTGGTGTCCGACGAGGTCGACGGCGAGACCCGTTACGTCGCGCTGACCGACATCCTGGGCGCTGAAGACGCCTTCGGCGACATGGACTTCAAGGTCGCCGGAACCAAGGAGTTCGTCACCGCGCTGCAGCTGGACACCAAGCTGGACGGCATCCCGTCCAAGGTGCTGGCCGGTGCCCTGGCCCAGGCCAAGGACGCGCGTCTGACCATCCTCGACGTCATGGCCGAGGCCATCGACGAGCCCGATGAGATGAGCCCGTACGCGCCGCGCATCACCACCATCAAGGTGCCGATCGACAAGATCGGTGAGGTGATCGGGCCCAAGGGCAAGGTGATCAACCAGATCACCGAGGAGACCGGTGCGAGCATCTCCATCGAGGATGACGGCACCGTGTTCGTCGGCGCCTCGAACGGCGAGGCGGCGCAGGCGGCGATTGACAAGATCAACGCCATCGCCAACCCGCAGCTGCCCAAGATCGGTGAGCGGTTCCTCGGCACCGTGGTGAAGACGACGGACTTCGGTGCGTTCGTCTCGCTGCTGCCGGGCCGCGACGGTCTGGTGCATATCTCCAAGCTCGGCAAGGGCAAGCGCGTCGCGAAGGTCGAGGACGTCGTGAACGTCGGCGACAAGCTGCGCGTGGAGATCGCGGACATCTCCGCCGACAACCGTGGCAAGGGTCAGAAGATTTCGCTGATCCTGGTTGATGAGGAAGGTGCCGCGGCGGCGGATTCTGATTCCCCCGCCGCCGAAGCTGGATCCGATTCGGGGACTGCACCGGCAGATGCCGCGCCTGCAACCACCTAAATCGACACTGCGTGGCGGCCGGGGTTCTTCAGCGACATCGCTGAAGGCCCCGGCCGCTGTACGCAAGACCAATCTCCCCGGCGGGCTCCGAGTCGTCACCGAACACCTGCCGCACGTGCATTCGGCGTCGGTCGGCGTGTGGGTCAACGTCGGTTCGCGCGACGAAGGCCCCAGTGTGGCCGGGGCGGCGCACTTCCTGGAACACCTGCTGTTCAAGTCGACCCCGACGCGCACCGCTGTCGAGATCGCCCAGTCGATGGACGCCGTCGGCGGTGAGCTGAACGCCTTCACGGCGCGTGAGCACACCTGCTACTACGCGCACGTGCTCGACAGCGATCTCGGGCTGGCCATCGATCTGGTTTCGGACGTCGTGCTCAACGGCCGTTGTGCCGCAGCGGATGTCGAGCTGGAGCGTGACGTGGTGCTCGAAGAGATCGCCATGCGTGACGACGATCCCGAGGACACCCTCGCGGACGTCTTCCTCGGGTCCATGTTCGGTGCGCACCCCGTGGGCCGTCCGGTGATCGGCAGCGTCGAATCGGTCTCGTCGATGACCCGCAACCAGCTGCACTCGTTCCACGTCCGCCGGTACACCCCGGACCGGATGGTGGTCGCGGTCGCCGGGAACGTCGACCACGACGAGGTTGTGTCATTGGTGCGCAGGAATTTTCGGCCGCATCTGGTGCGCGGCCGCAAGCCCGTGCCGCCGCGCAAGGGGGCCGGCCGGGTGCCGGGGACCCCGACGCTGCAGTTCGTCAAACGTGACTCCGAGCAGGCCCACATGTACCTGGGTGTACGCACCCCTGGGCGCAACTGGGAGCACCGGTGGGCGCTGTCGGTGCTCAACACCGCACTCGGCGGCGGGCTGAGTTCCCGTCTGTTCCAACAGATCCGGGAGAACCGCGGTCTGGCGTACTCGGTGTATTCCACGATCGATACCTTCTCCGACGCCGGTGCACTGTCGGTGTACTCGGCGTGCCTGCCGGATCGCTTCGACGAAGTGGCCCGGGTGACCACGGACGTGCTGGAAGACGTTGCGCGCGAAGGCATCACCGCCGACGAGTTGCGCATCGCCAAGGGTTCGATGCGCGGCGGGCTGGTGCTTGGGCTCGAGGATTCCGGTTCCCGGATGCACCGCATCGGGCGCGCCGAGCTGAACTACGGCAACCACAAGTCGATTTCGGAAACCCTTGCCTCGATCGACGCGGTGACCCTCGAAGAGGTCAACGCCGTTGCGCGCGAATTGCTGACGCGCCCCTTCGGCGCGGCGGTATTGGGTCCGCACCGGTCAAAGCGGTCACTGCCGAAGCAGCTGCGCACCCTCGGTTAGCAGTGATTTGTGCACGATAATCCGCGTTCAGCGCGGATTATCGTGCACAAATCACGTCAGTGGCTGAGGCGAAGCGAGTCGTCCCGGCGCAGCACGAAGAAATATGGCTGGGATTCGCCGCGGAGGTCCATGGCGCCCAGGACGGCATCGTCGCTGAGCTTGCGGAACACGTCCATGATCGGGAGCTGGTCGTAAACCATTGTCGCGGTGTCGACTCCGCGGTACCGCGTGGTGCGCAGTCGAGCCTTGGCGGAACGGGCTTGCAGTAGCGGACGCAGCGCGGCAATCGGCTTGGCCACCGGAAGTCGGTGCAGCAGCGGGATTTTGGACGCGAGCCCGACGCCGGAGAACGCCAGCGCCGGATTGAGCGGCCACAGCGACTGGCCCGAGGTGTCCGGGAACAGTAGCGGGTGGACGGTCTCAGCGTCGACGAACTGCTTGCCCCACCAGCCGCTGGCTTCCAGTAGTCCGTCCATGGGGTGTCCGGTGGGTACCTCCGCGCCGTGCCAGGTGCCGATCATGAAGTCCGGTTCGACGGCCGGTGCGGCATCGAAGATCTCGAGGGCTTCGGCGGTCGTGGCCGGCGGCGTGGGCAGCAGTTCCTGCAAGAGCATGACCAAGACAATACTTGACACGTGTCAAGAAACGGTGGCGAACCCTGTGACGGTCATCGCCCGGCCAGCGCGACGCTGCGCGGACCGGGCGATGGGTACCAAGAATGACGAGTCAGAACCCTCAGAATTCAATGTGGCCCAGCGGCAGGTCGAGGTCCGCGGCGACCTGGCCGCAGAGCAGCTGGCCATCGTGGGTCGACAGGCCCTTGGCCAGCGCGGCGTCGTTGCGGCACGCCGCCTGCCACCCCTGGTCGGCGAGCTTGAGCACGTATGGCAGGGTCGCGTTGGTCAGCGCGTAGGTCGACGTACGCGGCACGGCGCCGGGCATGTTGGCCACGCAGTAGAAGACCGCGTCGTGCACGGCGAAGGTCGGGTCGTCGTGGGTGGTGGGCTTCGAGTCCTCGAAGCAGCCGCCCTGGTCGATCGCGATGTCAACCAACACCGAGCCTGACTTCATGTGCGCCACAGTCGAATTGGTCACGAGCTTGGGCGCCTTCGCGCCGGGGACCAGCACGGCGCCGATCACCAGGTCGGCCTGCTTGAGGGCGTCTTCCAGGTCCAGGCTCGAGGAGTACCGGGTGTGGATGCGCCCGTTGAATTCGGCGTCGATCCGTCGCAAGGTATCCAGGTTGACGTCGAAGACGGTGACCTGTGCGCCCATGCCGCTGGCGATCTGTGCCGCGTGGAAGCCCGCGGTGCCGCCACCGATGACGACGACGTTGGCGGGAGCGACGCCCGGTACGCCACCCATCAGGACGCCACGGCCGCCGTGGCTGCGCATCAGGTGGTAGGCGCCGACCTGGGCCGACAGCCGGCCTGCGACCTCGCTCATCGGGGCGAGCAGGGGTAGGCGGCCGTCGGCGGTCTGGACGGTCTCGTACGCGATCGAGGTGGTGCCCGACGCGAGCAGCGCGTCGGTGCATTCGCGCGAGGCGGCGAGGTGCAGGTAGGTGAACAGGGTCTGGCCCTGGCGCATGCGGTGGTACTCGGCCGCGATGGGCTCTTTGACCTTGAGCAGCAGATCGGACCCGGCCCAGACCTGGTCCGCGGTGGTGAGAATCTGTGCGCCGGCGGCCTTGAAGTCGTTGTCGGCGATCGCGGAACCTTCGCCGGCTCCCGCCTGGATCAGCACCTCATGGCCGTGCCTGACCAGTTCGGCGACGCCGGCCGGGGTGATGGCCACCCGGTACTCGTTGTTCTTGATTTCGGTCGGGATGCCGACGTGCATCTGCGGTTCTCCTCTGGGCGGATCAGGCGATGTCCCAAGTGTGAATAAACGTCGACTGACCTGCAATATCTGTGATTATAATTCTCTATATGGCCCAAGTGTCTGAACGATCTTCGAAAGTCGGGGTCCAAGAGGCCTTCCAGCCGAAGGATGTTCAGCCGGTTGAACTCGACGACGTCGACCGCCGGATCGTCACCGCTCTGCACGCCGACGCGCGCATGCCCAACAGTGCGCTGGCGGAGCTCGTCGGGATCGCCGCGTCGACCTGTCACGGCCGCGTCCGGCGGTTGCAGGAACTCGGGGTGATCCGCGGATTTCATGCCGACATCGACCCCGCCGCCATCGGGTTGGGGCTGCAGGCCATGATCTCGGTGAGCCTGCAGTCGGGCGCCCGCGCCCGCATTCGCGACTTCATCGCCCACATGCGGCGGCTCCCGCAGGTGATGGATGTCTACTTCCTGGCCGGCGCCGACGACTTCATCCTGCACGTCGCCGCGCGCGACACCCCGCACCTGCGTGCGTTCGTGGTGGAGCACCTCAACGCCGACGCCGATGTGGCGGGCACGCAGACGTCACTGATCTTCGAGCACCTGCGCGGCGCCTCGCCGTTGTAACCGGTTGCCGCGGTTCAGGATTGGGTCGCGGCCTTGAGCTCGGCGAGTGCCTCGCGGATGTGCTCGGCGAGGCTGCGGTCGGCCGGATCGGTGAGCCATTGGTCGAACGCCACCTTGAACACCGCGATGCCGGCCTCGGCGACCAGGCTGGCCGCGGGGTCGGCGACGCCGTGTCGCCGCAACGCGTCGCAAATGGTCGTCGCCAGTGATGCGAGCTTGATGAGTTCGCGTTCTTGCAGGCTGGGGTTGGCGCTGATCACGGCCTGGCGCTGGCGTGCATGCGGGCGACGTTCGGCGAAGAAGTCGGACAAGGATTCCAGCGCCGCTGCGACCGCATCGAGTGGTGCGGCGGCTGCGGGAGCATCGTCGATGGCCGCCGCAAGCGCCTCGGTGAGTTCGCGGCCCCGAAACAGCACCTCCCGTTTATCCGTGAAGTGCCGGAAGAAGGTGCGTTCTGTAAGGCCTGCTCGGACGGCAATCTCGGCCACCGTCGTCTCGTCGAAGCCCTGCTGCAGGTATAGCTCCAGTGCCGCCTGCTCCAGGCGGCCCTGCGCGTTCGGTTCCCAACGGCCCACGGGCGGATTGTAGGCGATGGCAGTCACTGTCACCACGAGTGATGACAGTGACTGCCGTCGGGTGTACGTTTGGTGATGTCATGGACTGACATCACTTGAGGAGCTGAAAACCATGCGCATATTCGTCACCGGCGCGAGCGGGCACATCGGGTCCGTCGTCGTCCGCGAGCTGCGGCAAGCAGGCCATCAGGTCACCGGACTGGCCAGGTCGGACGCCTCGGCGAGCGCCCTCGCCGCCGCGGGCGCGCAGGTGCACCGCGGCACTCTCGACGATCCGGACGGGCTCGCTGCCGCGGCCGCCGCCTCGGACGGCGTCATCCACCTGGCTTTCAAGCACGACTTCTCCAACTACGCCGACTCGATCGCCACTGACCTGCGCGCGGTCGAGGCCATGGGGGAGGCCCTGACGGGCTCTGGCAAGCCGTTCGTGAACACCTCGGGCACCCTGATGCTCGCCTTCGGCGAGCCGGGTCGGCTCGGTACAGAGGACGCTGCCGTCGACAGGTCGGCACCGCGGGGCGCATCTGAACTGGCCACGCTCGCGCTGGCCGAACGGGGCGTGCGGTCATCGGTGATCAGGCTCGCTCCGACGGTGCACGGGGACACCGATCACCACGGCTTCGTTCCCAGTCTCATCGAATTCGCCCGTGCGGCAGGACGATCCGGGTATCTGGGCGACGGCTCGAATCGATGGCCGGCGGTACACACGGTCGACGCCGCGCGGCTCTATCGGCTGGCGGTGGAGTCGGCGCCGGCCGGCTCGGTGTTGCACGGGGCGGCCGAACAGGGGATAGCCTTCCGCGAGATCGCACAGGCCATCGGCGATGGGTTGGGTGTCCCGGTGGAGGGGATTCCGTCCGACCAAGCTGCGGCGCAGTTCGGCTTCCTCGCAGGCTTCGCCGCGCTGGACAACCCCACATCCAGTGAACGGACCCGGGCCATGCTCGGGTGGGTTCCCGTGCAGCCGACCCTCCTCGAGGACCTCAAGGCCGGCCACTACTTCGCGCCTCAGGCGAGCTGAGGCGGACGGACAGCTAGGTGCCGACCAGCTCCGGGTGGAACTTCGTCACCAGCCGGCGCATGCCGTCGTGCCAGTCGACCGAGGTGCCGCCGATCAGCTCGTGCATGAGCGCGGTGTCCGATGGGCCGCCGCGCAGCGCATTCGGGTCCTCGACGAACACCGGTTCGCGGCCGACCAGTTCGCCGATGTAGCCGCACCATTCTTGGAGGCTGACGGTCTGATCGCCACACCAGTTCACGGTGGTGGCGGGCACCGACGCGGCGTCCAGCAGCTTGGGCAGCGTCGCAATGATGTCGTCTTCGTGGATCGGGTTATAGCGGGCCGGACCGCCCGGCGGCACCGGGATCGGGATGCCCGCCAGGATCATCTCCATGTGATAGAACGGCCAGCCGCCGTTGTCCCCGTACGGCACGTTGAACCTGGCGATCACCGCCCGCAGTCCGAGCGCGCGGGACATGGTGCGCACGACAGTCTCACCTGCGATCTTGGAGATCGAATAGGTCGGGAAGAGGTGCTTGTGGTTGTCGCCCAGAGCAGCCGACTCGGCGCGCGGCTCGTCATCCGGGGGGTCGTAGACCGCGGCCGACGACGTATGCAGGAAGGCCTTCGCCTCACGGCAGTGCGCCATGAGCAGGCCCACCGACTCCGCGTTGGCCGCGAGATCCGCGTCCCACCGGCCGCTCTTGGCCACTGCCATGTTGACCACGTAGTCGAAATCCCTTGGCAAAGTTCCGAAGTCGCCGACTTCGAGGTTGAGTGTTTCGCAGCGGACGCCGGTCTGCTCCAGGCGCTGCCGAGCGCGTGGGTCGTTGAACCGGGCGACGCCCCACACCTCGTTGTCGGCCGCCAGGGCGGTGGCGATCGGGGTGGCCACTTGTCCGGTGACTCCGGTGATGAGGATCTTGGCGCCGCGCATAGGGCTGATACTAGGACGGCAGTTAGGGTTGACCTCATGCGAGTCGGAGTTCTGGGTGCCAAGGGCAAAGTCGGTGCGACCATCGTCGAGGGTGTGGAAGCCGCCGACGATCTGACGTTCACCGTGGGGGTCGACGCCGGTGACGAGCTGAGCCTGTTCACCGACAGCGGCACCGAGGTTGTCGTCGATTTCACGCATCCCGACGTGGTGATGAACAACCTGAAGTTCCTCATCGACAACGGCATTCACGCCGTCGTCGGGACCACGGGCTTCACCGACGAGCGCCTCGCACAGGTTCGCGAATGGGTTGCCGCCAAGCCCGGCGTCGCGGTGCTGATCGCGCCGAACTTCGCCATCGGCGCGGTGCTGTCCATGCATTTCGCCAAGCAGGCCGCCCCGTTCTTCGAATCGGTCGAGGTCGTCGAGCTGCACCACCCGCAGAAGGCCGACGCCCCGTCGGGCACCGCCACTCGCACCGCACAGCTGATCGCCGAGGCGCGAAAAGGCTTGCCGCCCAACCCCGATGCGACCAGCACCGGCCTGGAGGGTGCGCGCGGTGCGGACGTCGACGGCATCCCCGTGCACTCGGTGCGGCTGCGTGGCCTGGTGGCGCACCAGGAAGTGCTGTTCGGTACCCAGGGCGAGACGCTGACCATCCGGCACGACAGCATCGACCGCACGTCGTTCGTGCCCGGCGTGCTGCTCGGTGTCCGCGAGGTTGCCAAGCACCCCGGGCTGACCATCGGCATCGAGACCCTGATGGGGCTGTGACGGACCGGTGATGACCAAACCGAGTTCGCAGGTATTCCGTATCCAGCTGGTCGTCGCATTCCTGTGCGTGGCGCTGGTGGTCTACTTCGTGATGCTCGGGCGCTCCGGCGTCATCCTCATGCAATCGGGGGAGCCCGCGGCGATCGGCCTCGGCATCGGCATCTTCGTGCTGCCGCTGATCGGCCTGTGGGCCATGGTTGCCACCTTGCGCGCCGGGTTCGCGCACCAGCGGCTGGCCCGGCTGGCGCACGACGAGGGCGTCGAGCTCGACATCAGTGAGCTCCCCAAGCGCCCGTCCGGCCGCATCGAACGCGACGCCGCCGACGCCCTGTTCGAATCGGTGCGGGACGAGGTCGAAGCAAGCCCCGACGATTGGCGGGGGTGGTACCGCCTGGCCCGGGCGTACGACTATGCGGGGGACCGGAGCCGAGCTCGGGAGACGATTCGCAAAGCCGTCCGACTGGAGCAGGCATCGCGATGAAACTCCTTGTCGTGCACCACACTCCGTCTCCGTACTGCCAGGAGATGTTCGAGGCGGTGCTGGCCGGAGCGACGGACCCCGAGATCGAGGGTGTCGATGTGGTGCGCCGCCCGGCGCTGACGCTGTCCGCGACCGACGTGCTGGAAGCCGACGGCTACCTCTTGAGCTCGCCGGCGAATCTGGGGAATATATCCGGGGCTTCGAAGCAATATTTAGTCAACTACAGGTCTATTAGTGTCTAGCATCTGGCTTTGACGCGACATCATCCACCCAGTCCGACCGGATTGGAGCCTGCGTCAGCTGCCTCGCACATATGCTGTCGCGCATGCACTGGACGGCTGCCAATGCTGCAATTGTGATCTCCGTGTGTTCGTTCGTCGTCAGTGCGGCGAGCCTGCGGTACACGCACGTCTCGAAGAAGCGTGAACTGTTCGTCAAGGTGTTCGACGAACTGCTGGAACCTGATCGCCAGCGTGGTCGCCAGGTTGTGTTCGAGTGGTGCGAACGCGGAGTGCGCTTCGAGTGTGGCCAACGCGGGCATTCATTGCAAGCATCATCGGAAGAAATGCGGAAGGCGAATCATGCGCTGTCGTGGTTCGAGCTGATGGCCTATCTCTGTATGAAGGGCCACATCTCACGCAGGGATTCGAGGAAGGTCTGGGGTGTAGGTGCGGTGCGTACATATCGGGCGGCCGCGAAGTGCAATTTTGTCGAGTTCCGCAATTATCAACACGGCCAAGAAATCTGGCCTCATCTCCGTGAGTTTGTGACGATGGCGGAACTCAAACGCATCGTGGCGGCACCGCCCAAACCTATTGAAACGCCGACCGACACGCTCGCATGATCCAGTAAAGCGTTTGGAGGAACCGCTGGTGTCCCGTCGCCTGCTGATCATTCATCACACCCCGTCGCCACACTGCCAAGAGATGTTCGAGGCAGTGCTGGCGGGGGCTACAGATCCGGAGATTGAGGGCGTAGAGGTGGTGCGCCGCCCTGCACTGACGTGCTCACCCACCGATGCGCTGGAAGCCGACGGCTATCTGATCGGCAGCCCCGCGAACCTCGGTTATCTCAGCGGCGCTGTGAAACACGCCTTCGACCAGTTGTACTACCCGTGTCTTGACGCAACGCGGGGGAGACCGTTCGGGGTCTGGCTGCACGGCAACGAGGGCACCGAAGGCGCCGAGCGCGCGGTGGACAGCATCACCACCGGGCTGGGCTGGGAGCGGGCAGCGGCGACCGTCATCGTGTCCGGCAAGCCGACCAAGGTAGACGTTGAGGCGTGCTGGAACCTCGGTGCGACCGTGGCTGCGACGTTGATGGAGGCGTGATGGTGTGGATCGATGACGATTGGGTGGAGCTCAGTACCCAAACACGTTCTCGGCAGGGTGAGAAATGAGCGGGTGGGTAGCCGCAGTCGGTGCCGTGCTCTCCGCGCTAATTGCTTCTGTCGCCCTGGCAGTTGCACTCCGCGCCAAGGAGGTTGCTGAGAGTGCCAACAAGATTGCAAATCAGGGCAATGATCTTGCCCAGACCGCCAATGGGGTCGCTGAGGCGGGTAATGCGCTGGCCCAGTCTGCGAACGAAACTGCCGCGAACGCCCTCGGCGAGGCCGAGAAGGCGAACGAGATCGCCTCGGCGTCGAACCGACTCGCTGGTGATGCGAACGAGATCGCCGAGCGTGCGTTGCGCGTGGCTCAAGATGATGTCCCGTACAAGTGGGTGCTGTGTGTTGGGGACGACGGAAATGCTGTCGTGACCAACGACTGCGGACATCACGCCCTTCAGGTGACCGTCGCGCTGGAAAGCGGCGGTCGAGTCATAGCGGAGCATGCGGTTGAAGATTTTGACCCTTTCGGCAAGATCACGCTCGACGTATGGGGCGTACTGGGGCAGCATTTCGAGACCGTGCGCAGTCACCCAGTTGTGCACGCCCATAGGGAGGGCGGATTGGTCTTTGCGGGGCGGAACGGCGAGCCCGTCTGTATCACTTTCCGTGCCCATATGCGTTGGCGAACCGAGCAGGACATTCCCCGCACGAGTGTGGTCAAAGAAGTCCTCTGCCACCAGATGACCCACGACGGGCTGAAGCGGGTTACGGACGACTGACGTCCAACTGGGGCCTATGGATAGACGTGGTACTGCGGTTGCGCGATGGGCACCGGTGGCCACGGCTGTGAAGGACCAACGGGGAAGCATTTCCCCATCGCCGGGGTGACGTTCTGCACCTGCCCGAGCGGCCCGTAGGTCGCCAAGGCGTCGGAGTGCCAGCAGCGGTCCCACGTGCCGTCGGGTCGGATGGGACCGTCGCAGTACTGGACGCCCAGCATGTTCGTTTCGCACCCAGCGCTGGCGGACGCGGCGAACATCAGTCCCGCGGTGGATAGCGTGGCGGCACTCACAGCTACAAGAAAGCGGTTCATTGGCGAACTGTAACGTCGCGATCAGGAACTATACAGGCTAATGCTAGCCATTTGTCAGGGCTGCGGGGGCGTCGCAGCGCGTCCGCCCGGAGATGTCGGTAGAGAGGCCTACATTGCCAGCATGACTGAGCCTAGCGGCGGCGCACCAAACAACGCCGATGGCGACGATTCGGACGACCAGGAATTAACCAACTGGATTGCCTGGCTGTATGAGTATGTCGCTGGACTTCACGGCCTTCCAGGAGAGTTGGCTATCGATTTCTGCGGGGCCGCACTTGAGGTGGTGCAATCGGCGTTTACCGAAAACCCGCCGAAGGCTCGAAGTAGAGCGGCACTTGTCGTATTGGGTACAACACGGGTCATTGCACAGGTGATGACAGCTGCGGCACTGGATGAGCGAATCACGCGCCACGCCGCGGAGGCGGCGCTGCATGCTGCGCTAGACGGCGTGAGGAACGACGCGCGGTCATGGGCTGAAAGCGGTCCGCTCTCCGAGGCTGAAGTCGAAGCAGCAATCCAGGCGTGGAGAACGACAATGCAGCAAAGCAAAGATGCTGCGGATGAGCAGATCGCTGCGGACGCTGCGGCCGATGCGTACGCAGTGGAACACCCCTACGGCGCGATCCTCGGATATCAAGACCCAACTGTGGAGGCTGACATCATCTTCACCCAGGTGTGCGAGTTCACCGCCGAGGAGAACAACCGATATAGCGACGCATACGACCGTCTAAGACGGCTGGTCGACCAAGACCTGTTCAGCTACGTGTCTGATGCGAGCGATATTTTTCTTAACGTTGTGTGCGGCGTTCTACGCGAGGTGCAAGACCAGACGTTTTCATTGTCGAACATGGCCGAATCGCATGAACGTATTCGTCGAATCCGGTCAGCATTAATCGGATTCACCAGCTCGCTAAAAATCCATCAAGACCAGACGTACTACCAGGTAAAGCGCAAGTTCGGTAACGAGTCAGACGAACACAAGGCGGTGCGAAAGCTGTTTCACGGCATCTACTCTGGCTGTTTCGAGTATCGCTGGCTCATCGAATTGCGGCACGTGATGCTGCATTTGAATATGGATGCTTTCACGGTCAACCTGACGGCCAGAATGCATGATGAGGCGACGATTGAACTTGGAATGAGCCGCTACTGGATGGCGAAGTCATCGGGCATCATGGAGAAGGCTTACAAGCGCACCGAGTTGGAGGGCATGACTTCCGATCCGAGCGTGCTCGACATGATCACGCAACTACCGTCTGAGTTCGGCAAGCTGCAGGATGCCATTGATGCGATCATGTTCCCTGCCAGTGAGGTTGCCGCAGATACGGCAACCGTGCGTGAGTTGATTGGGCGGTTTAGCGGTCGGCACGGCATGTACGCACTTCAGACTGGGCCGGGATTCACGTGGACCTATAGGCACCCGTCGTTCTCGCAACTCGATCCGCGCGTCTTGGCCTTCGCAGACCACTATGAGCAGCCGGACTAAGAACTTTCCTTCAACGACCTAAGGGCTGCGCCCACTGGGTGGCGTAGCGGTGTAGCGGGCTGGCGCCTATTCGGGGAATTCTGCGCTGACCCATGCTGTCGCCAAGTCGGCCAATGGGCGCGCCGATCTGCACGTCGGCACCGGCGGCCTTGGCCAGGGTGTCGAACGCGATGACCGCGGCGGCCACTTGGTCGGGCTGGATGTATCCCGCCTGCCATGACACCGCTGCCGCCTCGGATGCCGGGTGATGGCCAATCCGCCGGAACCGGCCGGTCTCCATTGCTTGGAGCAGCGGGGCCGACCGGGCGACGGCACCGCCCTTGCCGTGGGTGCACGCCTCATGGTTTCGTCACCTTCACAATGACTGGGTCGGATGCCTGTACCTGCGAGCCCGGTGTGGGCTCGATGGAAACCACAGTCCAGTTTTTCGGCAGGAACACGTTCGAGTAATCGGGATTGGCGGAGCTGAGTTCGACGTTCGTTAGTCCAAGAGCTTCGAGTTTGCTCTTCGCGATCGCGGCGTTTGTGCCAGCCGCGATGTCGGGAATGGTGATCCCGCTCTTCGCGGGGACCGTAGCGGCAGGCGCAACCGAAGCTGCCGGCGTGGGCCCGGCAACCGTCACGGTGCTGGGAGCGACGGTGACTGTGCTCGGGGAGGCGGTGACGGTTGACGGTGCCGAAGAGTTCGACCCTCCGCAGGCGGTCAACGTGACCGTGGCGAATGAAGCGGCGGCGAGCAGGCAAATGGTGCGAGAGAGAATCACAGACGAGGACACTACTAATTCGACAGTAAATTTTCAGCAAATTGACAGGAGTTAGCGTCCTCGTAGTGGGTCATGTTCGTTGGAGCGGCCGGCGGGCTGGTCAACATCTGTTGGTGGACCCAGATAGCAAGTGTCACAGGAGAACCCGATGCACCGGGATCGGCTAGCGCAGACGCGCTCCGTCGTACGAAGGAGCAACGCTCGTACTGTCGGCTAGGGTGATTGACGTTTGCGTCGATCAGTGAGGAGCCCGCCATGGGAATCGCGGACCTGGCATTGGGAGCCGCGCCGCTGGCTGGAGGCGCGCTGCTCGGAGCTGTCGCGGGCAACCTGAAGCCGCCGGACGTGCGTGCCGCGATCAAGGCCGACATGGACCTGCTGGACCGTATTCCGGCCGAGCAGACCGAGCGTCGTGCCGAGTTGCAACGCACGATCGACATGCGGATCGACGAGCTGATCAGTGCCGTCGACCGCAGCCGTCAGCTCAAGTCGACGGCGATCGGCTACGCGTTCAACCGCGAGGGCCGACTGCGCGACATCCTGGTCTTCATCTTGGCCGTGTTGTTCACCATCATCTGGTGGAACCTCAAGCACTCCCGCACCGGTTGGCTGCCGATGTTCGTTGCGCTGATCGTCTTTACCGCGTTGTCCGGTTGGTACGCGTTTCGCGGCGTCGTCCGGGCGTTCTCGTCAGTGCTGCGCCGGGACAAGAAGGCCGGGGACTCCGCTCAGTAGTGGTAGGTGTCCGACGGTGCCGACACGTGGTCGGGGTCGTCGCCGAACATCGACGGATGAATGCCGTACGCCTTCGCCAGATCCAGGATCTTGTTGGCGCGGGCGATACGCGGCAGGTCCGAGCCATTGCGGATTTCGCCGCCGTCGCGCTCGAACTCCGCGAAAAACTCCTGCGCCCAGGCAATTTCGTCCAGTGACGGGGACAGTCCCTCGTTGACCGTCCCGCACTGCTCGGGGGTCAGGCAGATCTTGCCCGTCATACCGAACTCGATGGACACCGCGGTGGCCTCGCTGAGCTTGCGGCTGCTGGACCCGATGGTGGGGCCGTCGATGGCGCCGGGCAGATGCGCCGCCTTGGCGGCGATGGTGAACCGCGACCGTGCGTAGGCCAGCGTCGCCGGGTTGTCGCCGAAGCCGGTGTCACGTCGGAAGTCGCCGATACCGAACGCCAGCCGGAACGTGCCCTTGGCCGACGCGATCTCGGTGATGCGCTCGAGTCCGCGGGCCGTCTCCACCAGTGCGACGATCGGCACGTTGGGCAGCCGTTTGGCGGTCTCGGTGACGTGGTCGACGGACTCGACCATCGCCAGCATGATGCCGCCGACCGCGGTCTTCGACAGCATCTCCAGGTCATCGGCCCACCAGGGAGTGCCGAAGCCGTTGACGCGGATCCAGTCGGTGTTGCCGTCGCCGAGCCAGCGGGCCGCGTTGTCCCGCGCTGCGTCCTTGTCCTTGGGCGCTACCGCGTCCTCGATGTCGAGGATGACGATGTCCGCGGGGGACCGGGTAGCCGGCGAGAATCGGTCGAACTGCGCTCCGTTGACCAGCAGCCAGCTGCGCGCCAATACCGGGTCCAACCGGGAGCCGTGCTCGTTGGCGTCGGGTTCGTAGGTGCTGGTCTGGTCATACACACGTCAATCGTCCCGCACGGCGGGAGCTGCACCGGCCCCGGGGGGTTACTTCAGCGCCGCGCCGAACACCCGTTCCATCGCGTCCCAGTGCCGCTGGGCCGCGGCCTCGTCGTAGGCGCCGACGTTGTCGGGCACCGCGAAGCCGTGGGCGGCCGGGTAGAACTCGACGGTGTGCTCGACGCCGGCGTCGGTCAGTGCCCGCTCCAGGATCTCGCCCTGCTCGGCGGTGAAGGACGCGTCGTTCTCGGCCGCACCCACGTAGACGACCGCGCTGATCCGGTCGGCGTTGAGGTGCGGGCTGTCATCGGTGTCGGTGACCAGTCCGCCGCCATGGAACGACATCGCCGCGGCGACGCGATCCGGCAGCTTGCCCGCGATGACGAACGAGGTGCGGCCACCCATGCAGTAGCCGGTGGTGCCGAACTTGTCGCCTTGAACGTCTGCGCGTCGGGTCAAATAGTCGAAGAAGGCGCCGGCGTCGGCGGCCATGATGTCCTGCGTGACCTTGCGCATCATCCCGAACAGCCGCGCCCGCTCGGTCTCGTCGGAGAATGCGATGACCATGTCGAACGGAGCCCACCCGGCGTCGCGGTAGTAGATGTCCGGCACCAGCACCACATAGCCCAGACCGGCCAGTCGTGCGGCCATGTCGTCAAAGGTCTGCCGTGGGCCGCCGGCGTCGGGGTACATGACCACCGCGGGCCACGGGCCGGTGCCCTCCGGTGTCGCGACGGTGATGGCACAGGTGCCGTCGGCGGTGGTGATGGTGTCCTTGGTGATCGGCATGGCTTGTATATCTCCCGTCGCTTCGCTCGCCCTTCAAGTTCTACTCCCGCAGTCCCGCACGTAAGCTGGCGGCGTGGCTGTGCCGACTCCTTACGAAGACCTGCTGCGCCTCGTGCTCGAGCAGGGCACGCCCAAATCCGATCGCACCGGTACCGGCACCCGGAGCCTGTTCGGCCACCAGCTGCGTTACGACCTGGCCGCCGGGTTCCCACTCCTGACCACCAAGAAGGTGCACACCAAGTCGGTGATCTACGAGCTGCTGTGGTTCCTGCGCGGCGACTCGAACGTGCGGTGGCTCCAGGAACGCGGCGTGACCATCTGGGACGAATGGGCCTCGGAGACAGGCGAACTGGGGCCCGTGTACGGCGTCCAGTGGCGGTCCTGGCCGACGCCGTCCGGCGAGCAGATCGATCAGATCAGCGCGGCGCTCGAGATGCTGAAGACCAACCCGGACAGCCGGCGCAACATCGTCTCGGCGTGGAACGTCGGCGAGATCGCCCAGATGGCGCTGCCGCCGTGCCACGCGCTGTTCCAGTTCTACGTCGCCGACGGCAAGCTGAGCTGCCAGCTGTACCAGCGCAGCGCCGACCTGTTCCTGGGCGTGCCGTTCAACATCGCCTCGTACGCGCTGCTGACGCACATGATGGCCGCCCAGGCGGGCCTCGAGGTCGGCGAATTCGTCTGGACCGGCGGCGACTGCCACATCTACGACAACCACGTCGAACAGGTACAGCTGCAGCTCTCCCGTGAGCCCCGGCCATACCCGGAACTCGTTCTGGCGCCCCGTGATTCGATCTTCGACTACCAGTACGACGACATCGCGATCGTCAACTACGACCCACACCCGGCGATCAAGGCACCGGTGGCGGTCTAGCGGTGAAGCTGATCTGGGCCCAGGGCAACGGCGGCGTCATCGGCCGTGGCAATGACATCCCCTGGCAGCTGCCCGAAGACATGGCCCGGTTCAAAGAACTGACACTCGGGCAGAGCGTCGTGATGGGCCGGCTCACCTGGGAATCGCTGCCGGCCCGGTTCCGCCCGTTGCCCGGCCGCCGAAACATCGTGGTCAGCCGAGACGGCGGGTACGTCGCCGAGGGCGCGGAGGTCGTGACAGCGCTGCCCGCCGAGGTCGGCGGCTGGGTCATCGGTGGGTCGCAGCTGTACGCACTGGCGCTGCCGTCAGCGACGCAGTGCGAGGTCACCGAGATCGACCTCGACGTGCCCGATGGTGACGCGTTCGCACCGGTGCTCGACGACTCGTGGCGCGTCACGCACGGGGAGTGGCTGACCAGCAAGACCGGCCTCCGGTACCGGTTCTGCACCTATCAGCGGTAACCGGCGAGCCATAGCGGCGACGGTCAGGTCGGCTTCGAAACCGGGTCAGTCGAACCCCGTCGTACCTACCCCTCGGCGGGAGTCACGTCCGCACCCGTGCCCTTCACCGACGACTTCGCGCGCTTCTCGGCGCGTACCGCCTTGCCGTTGCGCACGAACCCTGTGGGGGAGGCCGATGCCGACATCAGGGCGTTCTCGCCGCTCACGAACGGGTGGAACCCGATGCCCGCGCCGCCGCGGCCCTTGACCGGGATGTCGGCGACTTCGGTTACCTTCCAACCCTTTTCAGAGGTCGACAGGATTGCTTCGCCATTCCCGCACGTGATCGGCAGGGCGGCGATCACAGCGTCTTCTGGGTCACCCGCCACCAGCTTCACCCCGGCCACGCCGTTGCCTGCTGCGCCTTGCGGATTCACCGCGGCGGGGTCGATGCGCAGAATCTTCCCGCGCCGCGTCACCAACGCCAGGTGATAGCCAGAGGGCAGCACGCCCGAGCGCAGCAGCCCGGTGATGTCCGGGGCCACCGGGATGTCGCGGGTCTTGAACGGTAGGCCGTTGCCGTTGGTGAACTTGACGCGCCCGTCGGTCCACACCGCCCAACCCAGTCCCGAGGTGAGCAGGTCGCCGTGCGTGTCGGAGAACACGCCCCGATCGTCAAGTCGCCAGTTGGCGTTGACTTTTCGTTCGCGGGGACCATCCTCGTCGGAGCTCGACGCCGTCGGGGTGGCGTCGAGGTCCAGGACGGTGCGGCGGTCGAATTCGGGCCCGGCGAACAGCTTCGCCGTCTCCTTCAGTTCGTTGTCGATCACGACCCGCCGGGCGTCCGGATTCGACACGAGTTCGGTCAGCTCGGCGAATTCCGCGTCCAGCTTGTCCGCTTCGGCCTGTAGTTCGATGACGTCGAGCTTCGTCAGTCGCCGAAGTTGCAGGGCCAGAACGTAATTGGCCTGCTCTTCGTCGATCTCGAAGTGTGCCTGCAGCCCCCGGCGCGCATCGTCGACGCTGTCGGATGCGCGGATGATCGCCACGGCGGTGTCGATATCGAGGTGGATCTTCATCAGGCCGGACACCAGGTGCCGGCGGGCGGTGACCTTCTCCAGCCGGTACTGGCTGCGGTGCAGCACCACGGAATCGCGCAGGTGCAGGAACGCGCCGATCAGCTCCCGCACCGTCCACCAGCGCGGTACCCGGTCCTCGTCGAGCGCGACGAGGCTGGCGGCGAACGTCGACTCCAGCGGGGTCAACGCGAGCAGCTGGTCTCGGATGGTTTCGGCGGCGTGCCCGCGTTTGGCGGTGACGACGATCCGCAACCCGTTACGGCGGTCGGTCAGGTCGGACATGTCGGCCACTCCGGCGAGCTCGCCCGACTCGACGAGCGCCCGGATCCGGTCCTGCACAGTGTTGCTCGCGACACCGGGCGGTAGTTCGGTGATGATGACGTTCTTGCCGTCGACCGACAAGGTGCCGCGGACGGTGAGCGCGCCCCGGCCGGTGGTGAGGTACTCGCGCAGGCCGCCGGTGCCGACCACTGTCGACCCGCAGCCCCAGTCGGGGCCGGGAATGAGTTTGGCAAGCCGGTCGTCGGTCATGTTCGGGGTTTTCAGCAGAGCCCGGCAGGCCGCCATCACCTCACGCGGGTTGTGCGCGGGCACCTTGGTGGCCCAGCCTTCGGCGATACCGACGGCGCCGTTGCAGAGCAGTACCGGCCACTGGGCCGGCAGCATCGTGGGCTCGATCCATTCCCCGTCGAAGGTGGGCACCATCGGGACGGCGTGGTCGTCGAGTTCGGCGGTCAGTGCCGCGCCGGGCGCCGACAGTCGCATCTCGGTGTACCGGTCGGCGGCGGGAATGTCGCCCTGGATGCGCGGGAAAGCGCCTTGTCCGTCAATGACTTTCACACGCTGGAACTCGGCGGCCATCAGCGCCGCGGCGCCGTACATCGACGCGCCGCCGTGCGGGTGCAGGTTGCCGGTGACGGCCGAGCAGACCTTCGAGGACTTCTGCGGCTTGTTGCCGGGGAGGAGCTTCGAGTCGTGCATCTGGTACAGCAGCCGGCGCTGGCCGGGCTTGAGGCCGTCGAACGCCGACGGAATGGCGCGGTCGCTGACGCTGTAGAGCGCGAACGTCAGCTGGTAGTGGTTCCAGTAGTCGTCGGCGCTCTGGTCGAGGACCAGGTCCTGATTCTGTTCAGGAACGTCCAGGGTCGAGGTCACAATTGACTCTTTCTAGTCCAGATCCAGCGCAAGGGTGTCGACACGGGAGGCCACATCGGCCATCCACGAACGCCGGCCCTCCGGCGGCCCGCCGAACAGGGTGTGATGCAACTTCTTGTCACTGTCATCGAGGTGCACGCGAATCACGGTGCGCCGCTCCGGATCCAGCACGGTGTTCCAGAAGTCGTCGGCGTCCATCTCACCGAGACCCTTGTTGCGCTGGACCTCCACTCTGCGTTTGGACCGGGCCTTCAATTCGGCGACAGCGGTGTCGCGCTCGGATTCGTCCTGGCAGTAGATGCGCTCCTGGCCGTCCTTGACCACGAAAAGCGGGGGCAGCGTCACGTAGACCATGCCGGCCGCGACGAGTGGGCGGTAGAAATCCAGGAACATCGAGATCAGGCTCGAGTTGATGTTGCCGCCGTCGGGGTCGGCGTCGGACGCGAACAGGATGCGGTCGTAGCGGCACTGTTCGGGATCACAGTTGTCGCGCACGCCGCAGCCCAGGATGCGTTCGATGGAATCGAACTCGTCCTTGACCCGGGCCTTGTTCACGGTGAAGCCGTAGACGTTGGGCGGCTTCCCTTTCAGCGGGAAGGCCGCCTGGAAGGTGGCGTCGCGTGCCGCCTTGATGGTGCCCAGCGCCGAGTCGCCCTCACACAGGAACAATTCGGCGCCCGAACCGCGGCCCGTTTCCCGGCTGGGCAGCAGCTTCGGAGGCAGCGACAGGTTGGTGCCCAGGCCCTTCGCTTTCGACGCCGCTCGGGAGCGCGCTTTGGCGCCCTCGGCGCTGCGACGTGCCCGGGCCGACTCCAGCGCCAGCTTCGTCCACAGCGACACCGTCTCGCTGTTGGCGGGGTTTGCTGCCCACACGTTGACGCTGCGCGCCACATCGGGTGCCATCGCGACGTTCAGCGAGCGTGAGGAGACCGCGGTCTTGGCCTGGGAATCCCAGCCCACGTCCGGGGCGCGGGTATCGACGGCCAGCGCGGTGACGGCCGCGAAGTCCTGTGGCTCCGGGCCGTCTTCACCCTTGGCCAGGCCCAGATCGCGGATGCGGGACGCACGATCGGCCAGCGCCTCCGACAGGCCCTTGATCGCGGCGGTCAGGTGCGAGCCGCCGCCCGGGGTGCGGACGGTGTTGCAGAACGCGGCCACCGTGATCGGCTCGGCGGGTCCGGCGGTCAGAGACCAGCGGAACGGCGTGGCGCCGCGTCCGGTGGTGTATTCACCGCGGCCCTCCACCACGGCACGCACCGGCGGCAGGGGAGTGCCGGCCGAGGTGCACATGAGGTCCAGCAGCGCTTCGGTGCCCCACGGGCCGTTGAACTGTTCGAGCAGGACTGCTGGAATCTCCGTGCCGGGCCAGCCCTCGTCGACGACGGTCAGGTGCACGCCGGGACACATCCGGGCGGCGGCGTGGGCGCGCAGCAGTACCTCGGCGATGTCCACGCTGGCGTCCGGCACGACAGCCTGGTCGAACAGGATGCGCACCGTGGTGCCGTGGGCGTCGGGCTTGCGGTTGCCCGTGCCGCGCAGCTTCTGGTTGTCGACCCGGGTGAAAGGTGCATTTGCATCGAACGCCTGGCCCCCGCCGCCCTCGAACGTGCCGGGGTAGCCGTGGCCGAAACTCTGCAGGTACGTCTTGCCGGCGCGGCGCACGGTGACGTCGGTGCGCGCGGAGATGAACACCGCCGCAGCGGCGCCGATGCCGTTGAGGCCGGCCCCGGTGCTGGTGGCGTCGGTGTGCGCGGAGAACTTGCCGCCGGCCCGCGCCGTGCCGAGGGTCTTGACGATGCCGTTCTTGCCGGTCACAGGATCGGAGTCGATGGGCAGGCCGCGTCCGTCGTCGGCGACGCTGACCGAGCCGTCGGCATGCAGGGTGATGGTGACGGTGGACCCGCCGTGGCTGGGGTCGGCGACCTCTTCGACCGCGTTGTCCACCAGCTCGCGCAGGGCGGTGTTGAGCACGTCAAGGCCCAGGTTGACCGCCGGTCGCAGGCGGGTGTGCTGGACGTCGTCGAGCTCGGTGATGTCCGCAGCGTTGTAGCTCACTGCTGGTCCTTTCCGTCAGGGCCGGGCGTGAAGCACCCGATGCCCCAATACAGGGTGTGCCGCAGGAATGGTAGGCGGTGGAGCCGACAACCTTGCAGATCCATGCGCGAATTTGTCGGTGGTCTGCGCCACGATGTGACAGTGGCAGTACTCACCACGGTCCAGGCCCGTCGCATCGCCGTCGCCGCCCAGGGCCTTCACGGGCCCAAGCCGGCCGGTCCGGTAACCCGGGCGCACCTGAAACGTCTGATGTCCAGAATACAAGTGCTGCAATTGGATTCGGTATCGGTCTCGGTGCGGGCGCACTATGCGCCGGTATTCAGCCGGCTCGGGCCATACGACCGGGACGCGCTCGACGGGCTGGCCTGGAGCCACAGCGCGCGGTCGCCGCGGCAATTCATCGAATATTGGGCGCACGAGGCGGCATTGCTGCCGGTCGAGGACTGGCCGCTGCTGCGCTGGCGCATGCGGGAATACACCCACGGCCGCTGGGGCACCGAAATCGTCAAGCGCAACGGTGAGCTGGCCGAGAAGATCGTCGCCGCCGTCGCCGAACTCGGGCCGTCGACCGCGGGCCAGATCGAGGCCCACCTGGAAGCCGAACCCCGTGGCGCCAAGGGGCCGTGGTGGGGACGCAGTGACACCAAATGGGTGGCTGAAGCGCTGTGGTCGTCGGGCGTGCTCACCACCGCCACCCGCGTCGGTTTCGCCCGGCACTATGACCTGGTCGAACGGGTGCTGCCACCGGAGGTGCTGGCCCGGGAAGTCTCCGACGACGAAGCCGTCCGGCAGTTGGTGCTCAAGGCGGCCGGCGCTCTGGGTGTAGGGACCGAGGCCGACATTCGCGACTATTTCCGGCTGGGCGCCCGGCAGGTCAAGCCGGCGTTGGCGGCGTTGGTCGCAGCGGGAGAGTTGGAACCTGTCGACGTTGACGGAACCCCGGCGTACCTGCGCGCCGGGCAGCCGGTGCCGCGGCGCGACCGCGGGACGGCGTTGCTGTGCCCGTTCGACCCGCTGATCTTCTTCCGGCCGAGAGTTGAGCGGCTGTTCGGGTTCCACTACCGGATCGAGATCTACACGCCGGCGCCCAAGCGCCAATTCGGTTACTACGTCTGGCCTTTCCTGCTCGACGGCCAGCTGGTGGGGCGCGTCGACCTGAAACGTACTGGCGACGCACTGCATGTCGTCGGTGCGTTCGCCGAGGACGGCCAAGACCGCCGGCGGGTGGCCGCGGCCCTGGCCCCCGAGCTGACGTCGATGGCGACGTGGCTCGGGGTCGACGACGTGAGCGTCGGGGAGCGCGGAGATCTAGTCGCCGAGCTGGGTCGACAGTTTTAGCGCCTAGTTCGCGGCGTGGTACGCCTCGACGATGTCCGCCTTGATGCGGCCGCGGGCCGCGACGTCGTAGCCGTTGTCCTGCGCCCATTCGCGGATGGCGGCGAGCTGTTCCTTCGTTGACGCGCTCTTGCCGGCTTTCTTCGCGCGACCACGGGACGTGCCGTTCTTGGCGGCGCGGCTGCTGGGTTCTGCGGGCTTCTGGGTCCGTGAGCGACGGCCGCCGACCCTGGTGGCGGCGTCCAGATAGGGCGCCAGCGCCTTTTCGAATTTCGCCACGTTCGCAGCGGAAAGATCGATCTGGTAATCAACCCCACGTACCGAGAAGTTAATACGCTCACCGGTGTCATCGGTGAGTTCAGTGCCGTTGATATCGTCAACAAGCTGGACGACAATGCGTTCGGCCACGAATGATCTCCTTTATCGGGGGTGTTCGGCCGGAAGTGTAACGATAAAAACTGAGGATGGCACCCCGGTGTCGTGATTACCGGTAGTCCGGCGTCGGTTCAGGTCTTTTTTTGCGCGGCAATCCGCTGAATATCGGAATTTGAATTCACGGTAATTGCCACGGCCCCAAGCTGATTCGGCGCGCGTCCACATCCGGACGCGATCAGTCCACGTCGTGGTGGCACACCGCTTCCAGCATGATCCCGAACGGGTCCAGCCAGAACATGGCGAAGTAGGGCGACGGATATTGGGGGAACGACTGTGGCTCGTGCACTACCTCGCCGCCGGCCCGCGGGACGAACTGATGGACGGGCTCAACCGCCGATCGGGTCTTGACCATTAAGGCAAGGTGCTGCAGGCCGGTGCGGTGCCGGCTGTAGTCGCCGGGGTCTGCGGTGGGATAGAAGAACAGGAAGGTGCCAGGTTTGCCACCGGCGGGGTGAAAGGCGAACTCGTCGGCGGAAGCGATGAATGGTTCAAAACGACCAGTGGCATGAATTCGTCATAGTAATTCTTCGCCCTTGCAAGATCGCGCACGTTGACGCGAGACGACCGAGCACTTTCCGACTCTGATGCCGGGCGCTAACCGGCCACCTCGTGCGACGCTTCGCCGAGCTCAGGCACACCGCGGCCGCGTAGCTTGTTGACGACGAACACGACCGTGCCGATGCCCAGCCACACGATGCCGCCGATCTTGGCCAGGGAATCGGCATTGAAGAGCACATAGCCGATGATGACGAAGCCAAGTGTCGGTACTGCCAGGTGCAGCAGATAGTTCTTCGACTTCTTTCGGCCGAGGTAGTACCAAACCACCGATACGTGCAGCAGACAGAAGGCGAACAGCGCGCCGAAGTTCACCAGTGACGAGATGAGCGCGATCTGGCCGACGAAGAACAGCACGAGCACCACGCTGATCGCGCTGACCAACAGGATTGCGGCGAACGGCACCTTGCGCGAGCTGACGCGGGATAGGAACGCGGGCAGCTGGCGGTCGCGACTCATCGAGAACAGCAGCCGGCTGGTTGCCGCTTGCGCGGCCATCGCGTTGGCGAAACCCACGGCGAGCACATTGACGACGAAGAACGCGTTCATCCAGCCGGTGCTGGACGCCGCTTCGACCAATGTGAAGAACGCGTTGCCCGCTTCGCTGTCGCTGAACGATGCCCGTCCGCCTGCCAGCAGGCTGGCCAACCAGGTCTGGCCGATGAACAGGAACGCCACGATGAACAACGCGCCGACCATTGCTTTGCCCGCCGGATTCCGCGTGCCGGTGGATTCCTCCGCAAGCGTCGAAATCCCGTCGAAGCCAAGGAAACTCAGCACGGCGATCGACAGGGCGGCGGCGATCAACGGTGCGCTGACGGTCTCCGGGTTCCAGAGCGGCGTGGTGCCCCAGTGCACATTGGGCAGCGAATTTCCGTTGATGGCTCGCACCGCGATGACCACGAAGATCGCGAGAAAGACGAGCTCGAGAACCAGGAAAAACCGGTTGGCCACCTTCAGCGAGTCGACGCCGAGCAGATTGATCACCGTATTGACGAGGACGAACACCAGTGCCCACAGCCACCGTGGCGTGCCGGGAAACAAGCCGATCATCGACTCGGCGGCCAGCACGTACAGCAGAGTAGGTATGAGCAGGTAGTCCAGCAGAATCGCCCAGCCGGCGAAAAAGCCTGCGCCGGGGTGGATTCCGCGGCCGACATATGAGAACACCGATCCCGCAAGGGGAAACGACTTGGCCATCTGCGCGTACGCCGTCGCCGTGAACACCATGGCGACCAAGCCGATGAGATACACCAGTGGCACCATGCCGCCGGCACTGTTGTACACGACGCCGAAGATGGTCCACGGCGCAATCGGCACCATGAACACGAGGCCGTAGACGATGAGGTCGACGGTGGAGACGGAACGATTGAGTTCCTGTTTGTAGCCGAATGATTCGACGGTGCGCTGGCCTTCGCCGGTGGCGACTCGGGTGGTGGTCATGGAAGTCCTGTCGGGTCGAGTGAGTGGGTTCAGACCCGGGCGTCGGCGGCCAGATCGTGGGTGGCGAGGAAGGCGGCGACGACGGCGCGGAATTCGGTGGGCTGCTCCAGGTGCGTGCAGTGACTGGTGTCGGGGAATACCTGACTGACCGCACCGGCGATGTGGTCGACGTACGGTTGCCAGGAGGCGGGGGTCGCTTCGTCGAACTCGCCGGCGATCACCAGTGTCGGCGCGGTGATCTCGGGCAGTCGGTCGATGACGGTCCAGCCCTTCAATGTGCCTACGACGTGAAACTCGTTGGGCCCGTTCATCGTGTGGTAGACGGTGGGCTCGGCCTCCATCTGTGTGATGGTGTCGATCAGATCTTGCGGCATGGGTACGACGCGGCACAGGTGGCGCGCGTAGAACTCGTTCGTCGCGGCCACGTACTCGGGATCGGTGACCGTGCCCGCTTCCTCGTGCCGGGTGAGCGCGGCGCTGACCTCCGGTGGCAACTGCGAGCGCAGCTCCGCGCAGCCGGCCATCCAGAGTTCCATCGATGCGGGGGAGTTGCAGATGACGAGCGACGTCAGTCCCGAGGGGCGGCGCACGGCGATCTCCGCGCCGAGCATGCCGCCCCAGGACTGGCCCAGCAGGTGGTATTCGTCGATGCCCAGCGCAGCGCGAACGGCGTGAAACTCCTCGACGAACAGCTCGGGTGTCCAGAACCCGGCAGGGGCGTCGGGCAGGTGGGTGCTGTTGCCGCAGCCGAGCTGGTCGTAGTGGATGACCGTGCGGTCGGTCTCGTCGGCCAACTCTGCGATGTTGCGCACGTAGTTGTGTGCCATGCCCGGTCCGCCGTGGAGCACGAACAGGGGAGGCGCCCCCGGATTCGGTGATTTGGGGGTGGTGATCTGGACCCAGGTCTCGTGTTCGCGGAACGGCACCCGGTGGCTGGTAGTCGGCATGACAGTCAGCATGTTTGATTAATGGTCTCATCACAAGACCATTAATCGAGATTTAACAATTCGTGTCGATACTCTGTGAGGCGATAGGAAGGGAGCCGGTGATGACCCATCTCCATGGTGTGGACGCCCCCGGCCTACTGGACCGTGAGCTCGAATCGTCCTCTCGGGTTGATGAGATCACCGACCGGCTGGTGACCGCGATCGCCATCGGCGAATACCTGCCCCACGCCCGGCTGCCCGCCGAACGCGAGTTGGCCGCCTCATTGCGTGTCGGCCGGATGACGGTGCGCGCAGCGCTCGCACGGTTGGTGGACCGAGGGTTGGTGGAGACGCGGCGGGGCCGCGGCGGCGGGTCGTACGTGCTGCAGCAATGGCCGGACTCGTCCACGGACGCGGTGGCCCGCACCCTGAGGATGCGAGTCGACGAGATCCGGGACCGGTGCGACGCGATCTGTCGTGTTCACGGTGCGGTGAGCCGCGCCGCCGCAGAATCTCGCACCGACGCTGATATCAGCGTGTTGCGGCAGCGCCTGGAGGACTACCGCCGGGCCGATAGCGGACTGGCTGCCCAGCAGGCGGACAGCGCGCTGCACCTGGCGATCATGGACGCCGCCCACAACGCCGTCCTCAAGCAGGTGCTGCTCGAACTGGAGGCGTCGGTCAGCATCGGCGCACCCGCTCACGTCTGGGGTGAGCCGATCACGATGCGGGCGATGGAACAGCGGGCACTGGGTGAGCACACGACGCTCGTCGACGCCATCGCCGAAGGCCACGGGGATGACGCCGAGGCGCTGGCGCGGGCCCATGTGGCCATCGATTTCGAGAACATCTCGACGGCGATGCGGCGCGCGGGGATGCTCATCGAATGATCCCGCCGCCTGACCTTGCCCGCAGGCGGGAGCGGACGGCGGCCCTCGGGTTACGACCGGGTAATCTGACCCGCGTGAGCACCAGCGGAATTGATGTCAGCGCACGTGTGGGCACCGTGCTGACTGCCATGGTGACGCCGTTCGGCCCGGACGGCTCGCTTGATCTGGCCGGCGCCAAGAAGGTGGCCAAGTATCTGATCGATTCCGGCTGCGACGGCGTGGTGGTATCCGGTACCACCGGGGAGTCTCCGACCACCACCGATGACGAGAAGATCGCCCTCTTGACGGCGGTTCTGGAAGAGGTCGGCGACCGCGCCCGCGTCATCGCCGGTGCCGGCAGCTACGACACCGCGCACAGCGTCCGCCTGGCAAAGGCCAGCGCCGCCGCGGGCGCACACGGCCTGTTGGTGGTGACCCCGTATTACTCGAAGCCGCCGCAGTCGGGCCTGATCGCCCATTTCACGGCGGTCGCCGATGCCACCGAGCTGCCGGTGCTCCTCTATGACATCCCGCCGCGCTCGTCGGTACCGATCGAGTGGGACACCATCCGCGCGCTGGCGCCGCACCCGAACATCGTCGCGGTCAAGGACGCCAAGGGCGACCTCAACGGCGGCGGCGCCATCATGGCCGAGACCGGTCTGGCGTACTACTCGGGTGACGACACCCTGAACCTGCCGTGGCTCGCGATGGGCGCCACCGGGTTCATCAGCGTCTGGGGTCATGTGGCCGCCGGTCAGTTGCGGAACATGTTGTCGGCGTTCAACTCCGGTGACATCGCAACGGCGCGCAAGATTCACGTCGGACTGAGCCCGCTGGGCGATGCCCAGAACCGGCTGGGCGGCGTGACCATGTCGAAGGAAGCTCTGCGACTGCTGGGTATCGAGGCCGGCAACCCCCGGCTGCCGCAGGTGCCCGCCACCGCCGATCAGGTGGAGCACCTTGCGGCGGACCTGCGCGCGGCATCGGTGCTTGCGTGACCAGACCCGACTTCGCACCGCCCGGCCCTCTGGAGCCGGGCGGTCTGCGTGTGACGGCGCTGGGCGGCATCGGCGAAATCGGTCGCAACATGACCGTATTCGAGCACCTGGGCCGGCTGTTGGTCATCGACTGCGGCGTCTTGTTCCCGACGCACGACGAGCCGGCGGTCGACCTGATCCTGCCGGATATCCGGCACATCGAGGACCGGCTGGCCGACATCGAGGCGCTGGTGATCACCCACGCGCACGAGGACCACATCGGCGCCATTCCGTATCTGCTGAAGATGCGGCCCGACATCCCCGTGGTGGGCTCGCGTTTCACGTTGGCACTCGTGGCGGCCAAATGCCGTGAGCACCGGCTCAAGCCGAACATGCAGATCGTCGCCGAGGGGCAGCGCAGCACTCACGGCGTGTTCGAGTGCGAGTACTTCGCGGTCAACCACTCGATTCCCGACGCCCTGGCCATCGCCGTGCACACCGGCGCGGGCACGGTGCTGCACACCGGTGACATCAAACTCGACCAGTTGCCGCCCGACGGCCGGCCGACCGACCTACCGGGCATGTCCCGACTCGGTGAACAGGGCGTCGACCTGTTCCTGTGCGACTCGACCAACTCCGAGATCCCCGGAGTCGGGCCATCGGAGAGCGAGGTCGGCCCCACCCTGCACCGCCTGATCCGCGGCGCGGACGGCCGCGTCATCGTGGCATGCTTCGCCTCGAACGTCGACCGCGTGCAGCAGATCATCGACGCCGCGGTGGCGTTGGGGCGCAAGGTGTCCTTCGTCGGCCGCTCGATGGTCCGCAACATGGGCATCGCCAAGGAACTCGGCTTCCTCAACGTCGCCGACGACGACGTCATCGACATCGGCGCCGCGGAACTGCTGCCGGCCGACCGGGTCGTGCTGATCACCACCGGCACCCAGGGTGAGCCCATGGCCGCGCTGTCCCGGATGTCCCGCGGCGAGCACCGCAGCATCACCCTGACCGCCGGGGACCTGATCATCCTGTCCAGCTCCCTGATCCCCGGCAACGAGGAAGCCGTCTACGGCGTGATCGACTCGCTGGCCAAGATCGGCGCCCGCGTCGTGACCAATCAGCAAGCGCGCGTGCATGTTTCCGGCCACGCCTACGCCGGCGAGCTGCTGTTCCTGTACCGCGGCGTGCGGCCGCGCAACGTCATGCCGGTACACGGCACCTGGCGGCACCTGCGGGCCAACGCCAAACTCGCGATTCGCACCGGCGTGCCGGAGGAGAACGTCGTGCTCGCCGAGAACGGCGTCAGCGTCGACCTGGTAGGCGGGCAAGCCCGGATCGCCGGTGCGGTGCCGGTCGGCAAGGTGTTCGTCGACGGTCTGGTGCTGGGCGACGTCGGCGACGCGACGCTGGGCGAAAGGCTCACGCTCACTTCGGGTTTCATTGCCGTCACCGTCGTGATCAGCCGTGAGACCGGCAAGCCGGTGGCTCCGGTGCACCTGCACTCGCGCGGGTTCTCCGAAGACCCCAAGGCGCTCGAGCCGGGCGCCGAGAAGGCGCAGGCGGCGCTGGAAACCCTTGTCTCCGAGCAGGTTACCGACGCCGCGCGGATCGCCCAGGCGGTGCGGCGCGCCGTCGGCAAGTGGGTCGGCGAGGTCTACCGGCGCCAGCCGATGATCGTGCCGACCGTGCTCGAGATTTAGCCGCACGCCAATCGCCTGTCTCTTTCGAAAGGGTCAGCGGAGCGGGCGGCGCCCCGGTGGGAGGGAAACTCGCATTCGAGTCGCGCCGTACCACTAAACTCTGCCCGGTGTCTTTGCCGCGTGGGGGTCAAGCATCCAAGCACCGTGCACGCGGCCGGCCGGCCAAGGCCGATTTGCGCGCCGCCCGTCGCAAAGAGATCGTGCGATCGGCCTATGCGGTGCTCACCGATCGTGGCTACGACCAGACGACGATGTCGGACATCGCGCGTCAGGCCAACGTCGGGCAGGGCACCTTGTACCGGTACTACCCGAGCAAGCGGGAATTGCTCGACGATGTTTTCGACTACGCCGTCACCAAAGCTGCACGGGCGCTTCGCATCGGTTCGCTGGCCAGCCTTGACCTGACCGACTACCACCAGGCGATGGATCTCATCACGGTATTCGGGACCCGGCTGTTCGATCTCGTCGACGAAGACCCGGCGATCGTGCGACTGCTCACGGTGGAAAGCAGCGCCATCGATCCCGAGTTGAGGTTCCGGGTCAGCGGGCTCTTGTCGACGTTGGATGTCGCGTTTGCGCGGCTGTTCGAGACGGCAAACCCTGACCACGCCTCGGCGGATCACCGCCCGACCTGGGCATTGCTGGGCCGGTTGGTGATCGGACTGTCCGGTCCGGGGTTGTTGATGTCCATGCAGGGGGATACGGCGGCCGGGTCGCGCGCGAATTTCCTGTCGACGATCTCGGCTATCGCCGATCACGGATTGTTGACCGACGAACCTGCCGGCGAGGAACCCAGTGATGCCTGAGAGAACCGCGCAGTTGTACGCAGCGGCCATCGACCTGTTCATCGAGCGCGGATACCGCGATGTCGACGTCACCGATATCACCGCTCGCTGTGGGGTCAGCCACGGCACGTTCTACAACTATTTCCGCAGTAAGCGAGACGTTCTCGAGTCGATTCAGGCTCGGACGGTCCAGGAACTTTCGGCCGCGGCGGCCGGTGACCGCGACCCGGCCACGTTGACCGGCCGCACCGAGTACGTCGTGGAGTTCACCGACCGGGTACGCCGGGCCGTGGCCTACATCGCGAAGAACCGTGCGTTGGTCTCGTTCGTAGCGATCGCCGCGCCCGGCGTCGACGAGCAGGCCTATGAATCGGTGCTCGCCGCTTACGACGATCTCGGCGCGCAGGTGACGGCCTTCCTGGACGTGGGGCGCCGACAGGGATGGATACGCGACAGCGTCGACGCGCGCATTGCCGGGCAGGCGGTGGTGTCATGTGTGTTGATGGCGACGTTTCCGATGCTGATCGGCGACGGCACTGATGTCGACCCGGAGCAGGTCGCGCAGGCATGCGCAGCGTTTCTGCAGGGCGGGCTGCGCCGGGTGCTACCGGACTCGTGAGCGCCAGCGGGCGATCTGCTGTCCCATTTCGGTGGCCGGCGCAGCGTCCAAGGCCCACTCCGAAGCGATGTCGTGCCAGCGGCCCCGCGCCTGCAGCGTGCCCAGCAGCGCACACACGCTCATCTCCGTCCGGCGTGAGAACGCGTGCGCGCTGCGCATGCGCTGCTTGAAAATGCCGGACCGGAAATCAGACTGGGGCAGCATCGCCTGCGACAGCGCTTTGTAGGCGACCTTGTCGGTCACCTGAACCAGCCCCGGAGTGAGGTACCAGCCGGCGACGGCCCGCATGTACTGCAATGCCATGTCCGGCGGCAACGCATCAGCATCGACGATGAACCCCGCCACGCAGGCCAGTCGGTGCGCAGTCTGGGCGTCACCGCGCATGACCGCCGTCAGCACCGACCGTTCCAGGTCGACCTCATCTCTGCTCATCCGCACGTACAAGCCGAAATCAAGGAAACCGACCCGGTTGTCGGGCAAGCACAGGATGTTGCCCGGGTGCGGGTCGGCGCAGAACTCACCGCTGGTGTAGATATTGGCGCAATAGAAGCGGAAGACCGCCTCGCCGATGTGGTCGCGCAGCGTCTGATCGACGTCGGCAAGGTGATGCAGCTGGGTGCCGTCCAGGTACTCGGTCACCAGGATGCGATCGGTGCACAACTCGTTGATCGGCTCGGGGATCACGAACACCGGATGGTCGCGATGAGCCTCGTACACGGCGCGGTGACTGGACAGCTCCTGGCGGTAGTCGAGCTCTGCCGTGATCTGCCGGCTGACCTCGGCGACGACCGCGTTCAGACCCCGGACCGGATAGGCCCCTGCCCGTAGCCGGACCAACAAGGCCAGGTTCTTCAGATCGGCGCGGACCGCGCTGCGCGCCCAGGGATATTGGACTTTGACGGCCACCTCGCGTCCGTCGGTCAGCCTTGCTCGGTAGACCTGTCCGAGCGACGCCGTGGCCACCGGTTCGGGGTCCACGGTGCGCACGCGGTCACGCAGTGCGCCCCACTCGGAGTCCATCAACCGGAACATCACGGCGTTATCGACGGTGGGGGCTCGGCTGAACAAGGGTGACAGCCGGCGGGAGAATTCGTCTCGATTCTGTGCGGAACTGAGACCGAAATTGAGCAGGGAAAGCAACTGGCCGAGCTTCATCGCCGCGCCCTTCATCGTGCCCAAGGTCGTGGCGAGATCATCGGCCAAGCGCAGCATCTGTTCGTCGCGCTCCTGCGCCTTCTGCTCCTCGGACAAGAACGGCTGGCGAATCGCGCTGGTGGCTCGGCGCGCCGCCAGGCGGGCAGCGACCTGCCCGACGCGTGCGCCGCGCGCTGCGCGGTCGGTGGGTTGATCACCGGGTGTCACTGTGGCCCGCCTAGACATCGATGGACATGGCGCCGAGCCGAATCCCTCGTGGATGGTTTACAACCGGCTCGCCCAGGTTGGCAAGGGAACTCGTGGACTCGAGCAGGGCTTCGCGGACACTCGGCGGCAACGCCAGAAGCGCCGTGGTGACCTCACGCACGGATTCGTCACGGGCGAGCCGGAGCCAGTCCAATTCGCTTTCGAGGGCACGGGTGTACGCGGAGTTGCCGCCGTTGAGATATTCGCTTCGTACACCGAAGAATTCGGCCAGCATCCGTACCGTTTGGGGGGAGGGGCGCGTGCGCAGCCCGCGGCGCAGCTGTGACAGGTAAGGGTCCGACAAGTCGTGGCCGCGGCGAGCCAGCGTTTGCGTCACTTCGCTGTTCAGATACGGACCCCGCGAGGGTGGATGGATTGCGGCGAACAGCTTGTTGAGCCGTTCGGCGAACAAGGCGGTGTCCGCTGCTGACCGCTGCGGGTGCTTCCGGTTGTGCATGTCGTTCCCCCAAAGTTGTTGCCAAGTTCCGACGTGCCGCGCACGTGCTGGAACCGGTGGCCTGGTAGTGGCCGCTTGGGGAGTGCTTTTCGGGCCAGGAGACGGCCTGACCGATGTTCGCCGATCTCGCCGTGCCGGGTACGTTAGCTCACCTTGACCGACTTCGCTACAAATGATCGAACGTGCTGGGTTGACACGTCAGTCCGATATATGCAATTCTCGGTTTGGAACGCGGAAGCCGGTCAAACTGGGGAGTAGGCGCCGGTCATCGCAAAGAAGGGGGTGGGGTGCGTGGTGGACCGCGGGGTGTTCGCCGCGGTTCACCCGGCTTGGCTGTGTGTTTGCTGTGATCGATAGATGTGAACACACTTACGCCGACGCCAGTTATTGCTGAATTCACGTTGTCTCGGTGTGGCCGAGGTTCGCCAACCCGGATGAATGGTGTGGTGGACGTGAAGTCTTCCGGGGGGATGGCTGCCGTCAGCGGCAGCAGAGGGGGTTTCGCTGTGGGGGTTAGGACGAACACGTTGCTGTGCGATGCCGAGATTGCACCTGACGGCAGCGTGGTGGTGATCGAGGACGTTGGCGCCAACGGCCTTTCGGGTGTCTACGTGCACCCGGATATCGATGGGGACGGCGGTACCGCCCGGGCGCTGTGGGTGCATACGATGGGCATCCACGAGTGCGACCTCGTCGGCAGGCTGGTACGAGTGCGAGTGTTCGCGGGCTCGGATGCTCGGGGACTGGGCGTGCCGACGTTTGACGGACGGCTCGACATCGCCAGTGGGGTGCTGGCCTTGGGGGATCGCCATAATCGCACCCGCCAACTACTTTTCGGCGCACCGGCGGTTGTCCCGGTCAGGGTGTTCCTCGGCAATGAAATCGACACCATTCGGTTTGGCGATTCCGAGAGTCGTTATCCCGTGTCAGGTCCAAGTGAGGTCAATGTGCTGCTGCCCGCAGACGCGGGATTCGTTCATGCGCTCGGGTACCCGATGCCGCGGTGGAGCTGGCGTCGTCGGTCGCGTCGACGTGGCCGCGGCAGTTCCTCGGGTGCTTGTGTAAACGTGGAATCGCCGGTGGCCACCCGGCGGGTAAGCGAGGAACCAGAGCCGGCCTGGCGCGGCGTCGCCCCGAACTGTGGCGGGAGCTGACGTGGGTCGCGTCCTGCCGACGGTGAATCGCAGCGGCGCGCACCCGCCCTGCTATGCCGCACTGCCATTGAATTCTATTGCGTTGCAACCATTTCCGGCGGTACGTCCGCTCTATTGGTGGGCCCGGGAATTGCGCCAGCAAGGTTGTCTACTCCAGTCGGTGTCCTACAGCGTGAGCGAACTGGCGGCGGTGGTGTCTGTGCGGCTGCCATCTCACCGCGTGGTACACGTCCGCCGCCGCGGCGATGCCCTGGCCGAGTCGACTGATCTGCCGAGCGTGCTCGCCGACGCGGTATGCCAGCTCGCCGGCGGCGGTTGGGCGGACGAGACCAACCGCATGCTTGCACTGCTGCGGAATCGGCATCTGCTGATCCAGCCCCGACCCGCGGCCCGCAACTCTGCGCATATTCCTGGCTTGATCAGTCAACCAGTGCGTCCGGTTCGGGTGGCGTATTGGTGGGCTGACGCGTTGCAGGTCCGAGGCTGGCGATTGTCGGCGCTCGGGGACGCGGTCGCCCGGGGCGGCTTCATCGCCGAAATCCCGGAGGGGCCGGGTCAATCGGTATTGGCGATCTACCCGCGGGGTACCGCCGAAGACGGCACCGAAGCGACAGCGCTGGCCAACTCTCTGCAGCGACTGACTTTCGAGCAGCGTAGATACCTCGAACGGCTGGTTTCCCAACGGGGCTAGGGCTTCCCGGCCAACGCCGACCACTCCAGGCCGGAGGTGGGCAAGGCGCGACCGGTCGGCCGCACATACCGGTCCCGCACCTCGTCAGGGCCCAGTTGGTCGAGAAGCTGCCAGCCGTACCCATCGAGAAACTGTGCGACCTCGTCGGGACGCAACCCGAATTTCCACACCTGACTGCGCTCGCGGAACCTGTGATACAGCGACGGGGCGGCGGAGATGTCCACTCCGTCGATGAAATCGCGCTGCACATAGGTGAAGTCGAGCCGGCTGCCGGTGGGCACGGATCGCAACTGCTCGAAGGTGCTGTCGATCGCCGCGGCGGTCAGGTACTGGGTGACGCCCTCCCAGATGAAGAATGTGCGGGCATCGCGCTGATAGCCCTGACCGGCCAGTGCGCTCATCAGGTCGTCACGCTCGAAGTCGACGGCGACCAGGTGGACCGACGGTGGGGGAGTGCCGAAAACCCGCCTCAGGATGGCGCGCTTGCGCTCGATGTTCACGGTCTGGTCCACCTCGAAAACAGGAATCACGCTGTGGCGCGACAACCGGCAGCCCCGGGTGTCCAGTCCGGCGCCCAGCACCACCACGGCATCGATCCCAGCCAGCGCCGCCATGAGGTTGTCGTCGGCATAGCGCTTGCGGCACGCCATGTTGGCCCACATGCCCGGCGCCGACCGGTCTGATGCGGCGACCATGGTGCGACGCAACGGCGCCCAGCGCGTGGCCGCCACCAGCGCGCGAAGCGCTTGCGGCAGAAAAGAAGCCGCCAGGTCGTCGTCGACGAGACGACGGCCCGGCGGCTCATGCTGCTCGATTGCGGTGAGCGCCATCGGCCCGAAGGCCGTCAGTGCCGCTGGGTTACGAGCCATGTCAGGTTCTCTGTTCCTCGCGCAAACGCTCGTCAGCGTTTGTTGACGAAACCGGCGTCCACCGGCAGCGTCACCCCGGTGATGTACCGCCCGGCGTCCGACACCAGCCATGCCACCGTGTTGGCGATGTCCTCTGCGTCGAGGACCTGCACGGGCAACGCGTTACTCATGTCCGGGCCGGCTTTGGTCTCTGCCGTCAACTGGCTCAACCACTTTCGGGTGAAGTCGTTGTCGATCATCGGGGTGTCCACCCCGGCCGGGTGGATCGAGTTGACCCGGATGTTCTGCGAGGCAAGCAGATTCGCGTACACCCGCATGAGGCCGACCATGCCGTGCTTGGCGGCGGCATAGCCCACCGAACCGGCCATCGGTGAGGCCAGCCCGACCAGTCCGGCGACCGAGCTGATCAGCACGATCGACCCACCGTTGCCGGCCTTGACCATGGGGCGCGTCGCCACCTCGAGAGTGTTGTAGACGCCGGTCAGGTTGACGTCGATGACGTCCTGCCAGGCGTCCTCACCGGCCATGGGTGCGATGCCCGCATTGGCGATGACGATGTCCAGCCGCCCGCCGAGTTCGTCGACGCCGGCCTTCAGTGCCGCCTTCAGGGCATCGCGGTCGCGGACGTCGGCCTGGACGGCCACGATCCGGGCCCCGTTCTCCTGGACGAGCTTGACGGTCGCAGCCAGATCGTCGGGCGTGGCCATGGGGTAGGGGACCGACGCGATCTGGTCGCACAGGTCGACCGCGATGATGTCGGCACCCATCGACGACAGCTTGACCGCGTGCGCGCGACCCTGGCCGCGCGCCGCGCCGGTGATGAAGGCGACCTTGCCGCTCAGCTCGCCCATCGCGCGTCCTCTCGGCTCTTCGCACCAGCGCTCATCACTGGCCCCGCAGCTGGCCCTTGGCCGGATCGCCGGCGACCACGGGGGCGAGCATCTTGATGTCGGGTGCGCCGTCGAGGTGCTCGCCGATGGCGCCGAACAGCTTCCCGATGGCGGGAGCCGTGCTGTGGGTCTTGAGGGCATCCGCGTCGGCCCACTGCTCGACGAAGACAAAGGTGCCACCGTCGGCCTCGTGCAGTGAGTAGAGCTCACAGCCCGGCTCGCAGTGGACGGCGTCGACGGCTTCGACGCACGCGGTGCGGACCAGATCGACGGACTCGGGCTTGGCTTTCATGGTGGCGACGACAACGACCGGCATGAGCGAACTCCTCGATAGATAGCTGAACTAGACAGGTGTCCACGTTAACCCGGAGCGCCGGCCGGGTGTGACGTGGCTCCCACTGCTCGGTGACCAGCGGATATGCGGCTCAGGTTGTGACCCAAGCGTTACCTGTGTTGCAGATGGTGCAGATGGGGTAACTGCGACTAGGCTGGCAGCCATGGCGAGTAAAACCGCAACGAGCTCAGCTAACCGGGCCAAGGCCGGGTCGGCGAATCGTGGCGCAGCCGGTTCGGGGGCGCGTTCATCGAAGTCAGGCAGTGGAAACTCGGGGCGGGCGGCACGTCCGCCGGCGCCGAAATCGCCCGCTCGCAAGCCGGCCCGCAAACCAGCGCCCCACCCATCTCCGGTGGCTACCGCCGGTGCTGCGGTAGGTCGTGGTGCCCGCGCCGGCTGGCTGATGCTCGCCAAGGGGGCCGGAACCACCGCTCGCAGCGTGGGCCGTGCGCGGGAACTCGAGCCCGGACACCGTCGTGACGGCATCGCGCTGGCACTGCTCGGCGTCGCATTCCTGATCGCGGCCAGCTCCTGGTTCGACGCGGCCCGACCCGTCGGTGCGTGGATCGACTACGGCGTGCGCACGGTCATCGGATCCGCGGTCGTGGTGCTGCCGGTCCTGCTGTTGGCGCTGGCCATCACGCTGATGCGCACCCACCCGAACCCCGACGCGCGGCCACGGCTGATCCTCGGCGCCGCCATGATCGCACTGCCGGTGCTCGGCCTGTGGCACGTCTGGGCCGGTGGGCCCACCGAGCCGGGGGAGCGCCGCGGCGCCGCGGGGTTCGTCGGCTTCGTCATCGGCGGGCCACTCTCGGACGGGCTGACCGTCTGGATCGCCACGCCGCTGCTCATCATGGGCGTGCTGTTCGGCCTGCTGCTGGTCACCGGCACGACGATCCGGGAACTGCCGGACACGTTGCGCTACATGGTGTCCGGTCGCCTGCACGGCGAGCACGGCGACGAGTACGACGCCCCGGCCGGCTACATGGACGACTTCGCGGATGATTTCGCCGACGGCTACTACGACGACCCGACCTATTCACAGGACGAACCGGAGGCCTGGCCGGGTTCGGAGCAGGCCACCACGGCCATGACGCGGCCGCTGGGCCGCACGCCGCTGGACAACTACCCGGTCGAACCCGCAGCCGACGAGGCGCCGACCGCGCCCGAGCCGGCGGCCAAGACGACGCGCCGCCGCAAGGCCCAGAACGTTGCGGATCCCGTGCCCACGAAGGCCAAGGCCTTGGAGAAGGCACCGGAAAAAGCGCAAGACGACAGCCTCACGCTGGATCGCGTCATCGAGGGCGATTACACGCTGCCGCCGCTGGACCTGCTGGCCGACGGCGACCCGCCGAAGCGGGTCGGCCGCGACAACGACCGCATCATGAACGCGATCTCCGAGGTCATGGAGCAATTCAAGATCGACGCCACGGTCGTCGGCTTCCAGCGCGGCCCGACCGTCACGCGCTACGAGATCGAGCTCGGGCCCGGCGTCCGCGTCGAGCGGTTCACCCAGCTGCAGCGCAACCTCGCCTACGCGGTGGCCAACGAGCACATCCGCCTGCTCGCACCGATCCCCGGCAAATCGCTGGTGGGTGTCGAGGTTCCGAACAGCGACCGCGAGATGGTGCGGCTCAAGGACGTGCTGGGCGCGCCGTCCACCCGCAAGGATCACCACCCGATGGTGTTCGGCATCGGCAAGGACGTCGAAGGCCACTACATCAGCTACAACCTGGCCAAGATGCCCCACCTGCTGGTGGCCGGCTCCACCGGTTCGGGTAAGTCGAGCTTCATCAACTCGATGCTGGTGTCGCTGCTGCAGCGCGCCACCCCGGACGAGGTCCGGATGATCCTGGTTGACCCGAAGATGGTGGAATTCCCGCCGTACCAAGGTATTCCGCACCTCATCACGCCCGTGATCATCGACCCGAAGAAGGCCGCCGCCGCGCTGGCCTGGCTGGTCGAGGAGATGGAACAGCGGTACCAGGACATGAGTGCCAGCGGTGTCCGGCACATCGACGACTTCAACAAAAAAGTGAGATCCGGGGAAATCTCAACGCCGCTGGGCAGCGAGCGGGTCTACAAGACCTACCCGTACATCCTGTGCGTCGTCGACGAGCTGGCCGACCTGATGATGCAGGCACCGCGCGACGTCGAGGACGCCATCGTCCGCATCACCCAGAAGGCCCGTGCCGCGGGCATCCACCTGGTGCTGGCCACCCAGCAGCCGGTGGTGTCGGTGGTGACCGGCTTGATCAAGGCGAATGTGCCGTCCCGCATGGCGTTCGGCGTCACCAACGCGACCAACTCGCGCGTCATCCTCGATCAGATCGGCGCCGAGAAGCTGACCGGTAAGGGTGACGGGCTGTTCCAGCCGTCGGAGGCGCCCAAGCCCATCCGGGTGCAGGGCGCGTTCGTCAGCGACGAAGAAATCCAGGCTGTCGTCGCCTACACCAAGCAGCAGGCCCAGCCGGAGTTCATCGACGGCGTCACGGTCAAGACCGTCGAGAAGCGCGAGATCGACAGCGACATCGGCGACGACATGGGCGTCCTCCTGCAGGCCGTGGAACTGGTCGTGTCGAGCCAGTTCGGGTCGACCTCGATGCTGCAGCGCAAGCTGCGGGTCGGGTTCGCCAAGGCCGGCCGCCTGATGGACCTGATGGAGACCCGCGGCATCGTCGGACCGTCCGAGGGCTCCAAGGCCCGCGAGGTCCTGGTCAAGCCCGACGAACTGGCCGGCACTCTGATGCTGATCCAGGGCGGCTCGGATGCGGGCGGCTCGATGGGCGACGACCCCGGGTTCTAGCCGGTGTTATCGACGTCACATCGGCGTTGCTGCACGGCGCGGATAACACCGTCGATTGGTGGCACGGGGCGCCGACTGTGGGAGGCTGGACTCCTTAAGGAGGCTTTGCCGTGGTTGACATTTCGCGCACCGAGGAGCTCGATGCAGAGGTCGAATCCGGTGGTCGCAGCTGGCCTGCGCTGACGGCATTCACCGACCTCGGATTCCGGAAGTCGACGGCGCAGCACGTGGTTCCGCTGTTGTACGGGCTTGTCATCGCCGGTGCGGTGGTTTTGTATCTCGCGGGCGCCGTCGTGGCGTTCGAGCTGTCCGCGCTGCTCGGCGTGTTCTGGTTGTTCCTCGCCGGCCCGGTCACCTGCGTGGCGATCGTGCTGGTGGCGCGGGTGGTCCTGGAGTCGCTGAGTGCGTTCATGGCGATGGGCCGGCAGGTCGACGAGCTCAACGAGCTCGTGCTGGAGATCGCCGAGCTGATGATCGGGGTATCGGACAAGATCGACGTGATCCCGACGCTCCCGTCGTTCGGCCGTGGTGGCCGGTCCCGCCGGAGGGCCGCGATCATGGATATGCGGGACCGGATCGTCGCGCGGCGGGCAGCCGCGACCGACACCGCCGACTAGCGGCGGTTCAGCACGTCTCGTACCGGGCAGACATGGTCTGTTGCGGTGGCGTCGGCGTTTCTTTGCCGGTGTGGGGCAGCGCCACGGCGAGCACCAGGCCGCCTGCCGTCGCCGGCCTCACAGCGTGACGATCATCCGGGTGTTGCCCAGGGTGTTCGGCTTCACGTAGGAGAGGTCCAGGAACTCGGCCACACCGGTGTCGTATGAGCGGCACATCTCCTCGTACACCTCTGCGGTGACGGGCGTGCCCTCGATCTCCTTGAAGCCATGCCGGCTGAAGAAGTCGGTCTCGAAGGTGAGCACGAAGACGCGCTGCAGCTCCAGCTCCCGCGCCACGTCGAGCAGCTGCGCCACCACTGCGTGCCCGACGCCCATGCCGCGCACCTTCGGATGGGCCGCGACGGTACGCACCTCGCCGAGGTCGGCCCACAGCACGTGCAACGCGCCGCAGCCGACGATCTCGCCGCCCAGGTCGGCCACCCAGAACTCCTGGACCGCCTCGTAGAGGGTGACCAGGTTCTTCTCCAGCAGGATCTTTCCCGCGTAGATGTCCACGAGGGCCTTGATTCCCGGGACGTCGGAAGTCCGGGCGCGGCGAACCACCAGCCCTGTGGTGCCCGGTTTCGGTGCGTCGCTCACATGTGGAGGGTATCGGCTGCGTATGGCCCGGTAGGTGACCGGATATCCTGTGTCGGTGACAGGCCAGTCAGATACCGATCCGCGCGCCTCGCGTGCCGGCGTGGCGAACATCGCCAATCTGCTGACCGGGCTGCGCATCGTGCTGGTGCCCGTGTTCCTGGCGGCGCTCTTCGCCGGTGACGGTCACGAAACCCGTTGGCGGATAGCCGCTTTCGTCGTTTTCGCGGCGGCCGTCATCACCGACCGGTTCGACGGCGAGATCGCCCGCAGCTTCGACATGGTCACCGAATTCGGCAAGCTGGCCGACCCGATCGCGGACAAGGCCCTGATCGGGGCCGCACTGATCGGGCTGTCGATGCTCGGAGACCTGCCGTGGTGGATCACCGTCGTCATCCTGGCCCGCGAGCTCGCGGTGACCCTGTTGCGCTTCGCGGTGATCCGGCGCGGCGTCATTCCCGCCAGCCGTGGCGGCAAGCTCAAGACGCTGGTACAGGCAGTGGCGATCGGTCTGTTCGTGCTGCCCCTGCACGCCTGGCCCGCCCCGTGGCTGACCACCGCCTGGGTCTTGATGTGGGCCGCGGTGGTGCTGACGGTGCTGACGGGGATCGACTATGTCGTCTCGGCGTTTCGTCGGCCCTGATTCGTCCCCGCGGGAACCAAAGCGGTGCGTTGCCGCGTTGGTGCCTACAAGACCGTGTAGAACGGGTGGTCCGGCCGGGCTGCGCGGCTGCTGTTACTTCAGGGCGAAGGGAAACACGATGACGACATCTGGGCAAGCGAAGCGCCGGGAAGCGATGTTGCTGCGTGAGGTCATCGGCGACGTGCTGCGTCAGGCCCGTACCGGGCAGGGACGCACACTGCGCGAGGTGTCCGACGGTGCTCGGGTGAGCCTGGGTTACCTGTCCGAGGTCGAACGGGGCCGCAAGGAACCGTCGAGTGAACTGCTCGGCGCCATCTGCGGCGCCCTGGAGATGCCGCTGTCGCAGGTACTGGCCGACGCTGCCGAGCAGATGCTGCGCACCGAGCGCGCCGAGGCCGACCGCACGGTGGCCAACATCGACGTCGCGACCAAGGTCGTCATCCCTCAGCATCTCGCCATGGCCGTTGCGTGAGCTAGCGCAGCCTGAACCGCAGCAAGACGCGCATGGCAGCCGCCGCGCCCAATAGTGCATGCGGGCTGCGTCCGGCTGTCCATACCTACTAGGTTGGCTCTAGACGCGCTGGCAGCCATGCGGCCGGGGCAAACCGTTAACCGATCCCGAATCACGAACGACACGAAGGCGGACCGATCTCATGGCCAATCCCTTTGTCAAAGCCTGGAAGTACCTCATGGCGCTGTTCAGCTCCAAGGTTGACGAATACGCCGACCCGAAGGTGCAGATTCAGCAGGCGATCGAGGAGGCCCAGCGCCAGCACCAGGCCCTGACCCAGCAGGCGGCCTCGGTCATCGGCAACCAGCGCCAGCTCGAGATGCGGCTGAACCGCCAGCTTGCCGACATCGAGAAGCTGCAGGCCAACGTCCGTCAGGCCCTCACCCTGGCCGACCAGGCCACGTCTGCCGGTGACGTCGCCAAGGCCACCGAATACAACAACGCCGCCGAGGCGTTCGCCGCCCAGTTGGTGACGGCCGAGCAGAGTGTCGAGGACCTCAAGGGTCTGCACGACCAGTCGCTGCAGGCCGCGACCCAGGCCAAGAAGGCCGTCGAGCAGAACGCCATGGTGCTGCAGCAGAAGATCGCCGAGCGCACCAAGCTGCTGTCCCAGCTGGAGCAGGCCAAGATGCAGGAGCAGGTCAGCGCCTCGCTGCGCTCCATGACCGAGATCGCCGCGCCAGGCAACACCCCGAGCCTTGACGAGGTGCGCGACAAGATCGAGCGCCGCTACGCCAACGCCATGGGTTCCGCCGAGCTGGCGCAGAACTCGGTTCAGGGCCGCATGATGGAGGTGCAGCAGGCCAGCGTGCAGATGGCCGGGCATTCGCGACTGGAGCAGATCCGCGCCTCGATGCAGGGCAACTCCCTGCCGTCCGGCGGCGCCGCCGCGCCGGCCACGCCGGCGGCTCCGGCAGCCAACCCGGCACCGGAAAACCCGCTGTCGCAATAATTTCTGAGATGTGAGGGGGCAGCGGTGAAAGCCCAGTCGGCCGGCCGTCCCGGGGAGACCCGGGGGTGGCAGGCAGTCCTGCAACGCGGTATCGACACCGCTGCCGAATTGTCCGACCTGGTGGCCCAGCGCCTCGGCGCGGCCGCCGACCCGCGGGCCCGGCTGCTGCGCAAGCGGCGCTGGGCACTGCGGTTGGGCTGGTTGTTCGCCGGCGCCAGTGCATTCTGGATCGGGTTGACGGCGCTGCTGGCCGCCTGGAGCACCCCGTTCTGGGTGCTGATCATCACCGGCCCCATCGCTGGTGGCGCCGCGTTCCTGGCGACCCTGTGCTTCCTGCGCTACCGCTGGCTGCGTGGCGAACCACTGCCACCCGTGCGGACCTCGCGACTGCTGCCGCCCAGGAGCTCGGCGGCACGGCGTCCGATGGAAACGCTCGCGTCGGCCGAACGTGGGCTGTACTCCCTGCTGAGCGTCATCCAGCGCGGCCAGTTGCTGCCCGCCGCCGAGATCGCCGAGGTGACCGCCGCGGCCAATGTGTCGGCCGCGGCGCTGGCCGGTACGGCCAGAGAAGTGGTCGCGATGGAGCGGGCCGCCGGCTCGATACCCCAGTCCCGCGCGCATCTGGCACCGACCATCAAGGCCCACGCGGCCCAGCTGGACGCGGGGGTGCGGCAGTACACCGAGATTGCCACGGCGGCAGCGCAATTGGTGTCAGCAGCCAGCAGCGGTGCGGGCTCGGCGCGGGCCATGGCCGAGCAGCGCTACCGCAGCGAACTGGTCGCCGCCACCGACCGGCTCAGCGCCTGGGCACAGGCCTTCGACGAACTCGGACGCCTGCGCCAGGCCTGACGGCGGCGTCATCACTAGATCGTGGTGGAACTGCCGGTGCCGTCATCGCTCCGTCGGCCATACCGCTCCTCGTAGGCCGCGTGGATGTGGGCGTTCTTCTGGCGCAGCACCTGGTCGAGCAGTTTCGGGTCGATGTCGTGTTTGACCAGCATGTGCCGGCGCCAGATCTTGTTCAGCGCATGGGAGAAGTAGATCACCGGGATCAGGATGGGGACCGTCGCGCTGAGGCGGATGACGAGGTCCGACGACCCGTGGATGCCGAGAAGTTCGGGCAGGAACCAGATCGGGATCAGGATCAGGAACGCCGGAATGAACATCCGCATGATGATCCGCAGCGTCGCGCCCTCACCGACGAGGTCCTCGGTCACCCAGGCCCGCATCGAGTCGGGCAGCCGGCCGCCATAGCTGTACTTGATGTACTGCCAGGCGTTGGGCTTCGGGCGATTCTCGTTGGCCATGGTGGCCAATTTTACCGGTGGCTACATGGTCGGTCGCAGGGCCGGGACGGCGGCCCCGAGGAGGCCGCGCACGGTGGCCTTGACCATGTCGAACATGTCGAAGTAGTCGCGCCACAGCGTGATCTTGCCGTCGTGCACCTCGAACACGCCGCAGACCCAGAACTGCAGACGCACGGGTCCGATGACCAGCGCGTCGGTGCGTTCGTTGAGGACCGTGGTGCCCTCGCCGACGATGCGGTGGAACTTCACCTCGAAACCGACCGGACCCTTCTGCATCGGGCGGAACAGCTTCATGGCGCGAGCGCGACCGTGGATGGTGGGCAGGCCGACGTTCTCGTAGACGAGGTTGTCGTCGAGCAGACGGTCTGCCGTGTCCATGTCCGCGGCCTGCAGGGCGTAGAGGAAGGTTTCGACGATCTCGGCGTTGGTCTGAGTCACTGCCGGTGTGCTCTGTGTCATACGGTCACCGTAATGCGCCTGCCCGACGGCGCACAGGGCCCGGTGTGACAGGGTGACCCGATGCGCGTCGCGGTGGTTGCCGGGCCGGACCCCGGCCATGCCTTTCCGGCTCTCGCGTTGTGCCTCCGGTTTCACGCTGCCGGCGACCGACCCGTGCTGCTGACGGGCCGGCAATGGCTCGAGACGGCGCGGGCGGCCGGGCTTGAGGCGCGGGAGCTGCTGGGGCTGGACCCCGAGGATGGCGACGACGACCTCGACTCGGGGGCCAAGATTCACGAGCGAGCGGCCCGGATGGCGGTGCTCAATGTGCCGGTGCTGAGGGAGCTGGCTCCGGAGCTGGTGGTATCCGACGTCATCACGGCCTGCGGCGGCATGGCTGCCGAGCTGATGGGGCTGCCGTGGGTCGAGCTCACGCCGCACCCGCTGTACCTGCCGTCGAAGGCCCTGCCGCCGCTGGGCAGTGGGCTGGCTCCGGGCGTGGGGGTGCGGGGCCGGTTGCGCGACGCGATGCTGCGTTTCTTCACGGCGCGTTCGGTACGCCAGGGGGACCGGCAGCGGTCGGCGGCGCGCGTCGGAATCGGCCTGCCCGCAACCGATCCCGGGCCGGCGCGGCGGTTGATCGCGACCCTGCCCGGACTGGAGGTGCCGCGCCCGGACTGGCCGGCCGAAGCCGTCGTCGTCGGGCCGCTTCACTTCGAGCCGACAACCGCGGTGCTCGACGTACCTGCCGGTTCGGGCCCGGTCGTCGTGGTGGCGCCGTCGACGGCCACGACGGGGATGCAGGGCCTCGATGATCTGGCCCTGGAGGCGCTGATCCCGGGACGGACGCTGCCCGCTGGCGCGCGTGTCGTCGTGTCCCGGCTGCGCGGCCCCGATGCGCCGGTGCCGCCGTGGGCCGCGGTCGGACTCGGCCGCCAGGACGAGCTGCTGAAACGGGCCGACGTGATGATCTGCGGAGGCGGCCACGGCATCGTGTCCAAGACGCTGCTGGCCGGGGTACCGCTGGTGGTGGTGCCCGGTGGTGGCGACCAGTGGGAGATCGCCAATCGGATTGTGCGGCAGGGCAGTGGTGAGCTGATCCGGCCGTTGACCGCGGACTCGTTGACGGCGGCCGTCGGCCGAGTCCTGTCGGCGCACTCCTACCGGGATGCCGCACGACGGGCCGGCAACAGTGGAGCGGGCGTCGCCGACCCGGTGGCCGTGTGCCGGGCGGCGTTGCGCGTTCATGCTGAGTAGGTTGGTTCGGTGCGACTGACCGAATTCACCCTGCTGATCGAAGACCAGTTCGGTGCGGCGCGCGGTGCTGCGTTGGTGGCCGACCATGTGCTGGCCGTCCTCGGCGGTCGTACTCCGGCCCAGGCGATCGAGGCCGGGGTCGACCCCCGTGACGTGTGGCGGGCCCTGTGCGCGGATTTCGATGTCCCGCGCGATCAATGGTGACGTGAGCTTTTTGGTCTCCGGCGACCAGCTGAACCGCGGTGTTTGTGGCTCGACGACATGGTGTTCGGCGCCCCGGCCTCGTTAGCGTTCTTCGGTCAGTCACCATGGAACATGATCACCGAGGAGGATGGCCGATGAGTGCCACCGTTGCTGTCGTCACCGGAGCCGGCCGGGGGATCGGCCTGGCCATCGCGAAAGCTCTTGCCTCGCAAGGTCACCGCGTGCTGATCACCGACGTCGATGGGAACGCCGCGCAGCGGGCTGCCGAGGTCGTCGGGCACGGCGCGTGGGGGATGGCCCAGGACGTGCGCGAGGTCGCCGGTCATGTGGCCGTGGCCGCGGCAGCTGCCGAGCGGGGACGACTTGCGGTGTGGGTCAACAACGCCGGAGTGCTACACGCGGGCAACTGCTGGGAGCAGCCGGCCGAGCACGTCACCCAGACCCTCGACATCAATGTTCGCGGGATGATGGCGGGCTGTGCGGCGGCGGTCAACGCCATGGGGGCCGGCGGCGGCGTCATCCTCAACGTCGCCTCAATTTCCGCACTGACCCCGGTTCCCGGACTGGCGGTATACGCGGCGAGCAAGGCGGCAGTGCTCTCCTACACCACTTCGCTGCAGGGTGAACTGCGTAGTGCCGGCCTGCCGATCCGGGCCCGCGCGCTGTGTCCGGATGTGGTGAACACCGAGATGGTCACCGCGACGACCCACGATCCCGGTGCCGCCCTGCTGTTCTCGGGACCCAAGCCGCTGGCGGCCGAAGACGTGGCCCGGGCCGCGATGGAGCTGATGGACTCCCGCCAGATCTTCCGCGTGGTGCCGCGCTGGCGAGGAGTGATCGCGCGCGGCACCGATGTCGCCCCTGCCGCGGGCCTGCGGGCCCTGTCTCTGATGAGGATGCTGGGACTGCGACGCCAGCGTTCTCTGTGACCGCCTGAGTGGCATCGTTCGGCGTGTCTGCTTGAAATCGAACATCTGTTCGCTACTGTGGGTGCAGTTCGAAAAACTTGTCGGTGGCCTCATCTAGCGTCACGGCCAACCGATCGGAAACCCGATCAACGGACACCCACGAGGACGGAGACCACCATGGCAGCACAGGCCCCAGATCGCGAGAAGGCACTCGAACTTGCGCTGGCACAGATCGACAAGAGTTTCGGCAAGGGCTCGGTCATGCGGCTGGGAGAAGAGACCCGCCAACCGATTTCGGTCATCCCGACCGGGTCCATCGCACTGGATGTCGCGCTCGGTATCGGCGGTCTGCCGCGCGGCCGCGTCGTCGAGATCTACGGCCCGGAATCCTCGGGTAAGACCACGGTCGCCCTGCACGCGGTGGCCAACGCGCAAGCCGCCGGCGGGATCGCGGCGTTCATCGACGCCGAGCACGCGCTGGACCCCGAGTACGCCAAGAAGCTCGGTGTGGACACCGACGCACTGCTGGTCTCTCAGCCTGACACCGGTGAGCAGGCCCTGGAGATCGCCGACATGCTGGTGCGCTCCGGCGCCATCGACATCCTGGTCATCGACTCGGTTGCCGCCCTGGTGCCGCGCGCCGAGATCGAGGGCGAGATGGGTGACAGTCACGTCGGTCTGCAGGCCCGTCTGATGAGCCAGGCGCTGCGCAAGATGACCGGCGCGCTGAACAATTCCGGCACCACCGCCATCTTCATCAACCAGCTGCGCGAGAAGATCGGTGTCATGTTCGGCTCGCCCGAAACCACCACGGGTGGTAAGGCTTTGAAGTTCTACGCCTCGGTGCGTATGGACGTGCGCCGCATCGAGACGCTCAAGGACGGCACCGACGCGGTCGGTAACCGCACCCGCGTCAAGATCGTCAAGAACAAGGTGGCGCCGCCGTTCAAGCAGGCCGAGTTCGACATTCTTTACGGCCGCGGCATCTCTCGCGAGGGCTCGCTCATCGACATGGGTGTCGAGCACGGCTTCATCCGGAAGTCGGGTTCGTGGTTCACCTACGACGGCGAGCAGCTGGGGCAGGGCAAGGAAAACGCCCGTAACTTCCTGCTGCAAAACCTGGACGCCGCCAACGAGATCGAGAAGAAGATCAAAGAGAAGCTCGGTATCGGTGCGGTTCTGACCGATGGTGCGGCTGATGACGTCCTTCCCGCCCCAGTCGACTTCTAAGGCGGAGCCGGCTGACGCGCCGCGGCGTGAGGAGCAGGCACGGGACGTGTGTCTGCGTCTGCTCACCACCCGCGCGCGTAGTCGGGCCGAACTCGGGGCGCAGCTGACCAAGCGCGGCTTTCCTGACGATGTCAGTACCCGCGTACTCGACCGGCTCACGGAGGTCGGGCTGGTGGACGACGCGGCGTTTGCTGAGCAGTGGGTACGGGAACGTCGTACCAATGCGGGAAAAGGCAAGCGTGCCTTGGCTTCTGAGCTGCGGACCAAAGGCATCGACGCCGAGGTGATCGCCGAGACACTCGACAGCGTCGACACGGGAGAGTGGCGGGTGCGAGCCGAGGAGCTCGTTGCCGCCAAGCTGCGGCGGGAAAACCTCGACGACGAGATGAAGGTGACCCGGCGTCTGGTCGCGATGTTGGCACGTCGTGGCTACAGCCAAGGCATGGCCTTCGATGTCGTCAGCACTCAGCTCACGCAGGAGCGTCAGCGCCGCGTGGTCTAGTGGTGGTGGGGTCCCTTGTTCGAGGATTGATGGGTCTTGCCTTGCGGGGTGTTGCCGTCGGGCTGATGCGTCTGGAATGAATGTGTCTGGACGCCAAGGCCTTTCGGTGGGTCGGTGACGGTGTTGATCACGGCGGTCAGCGGGCGTTGTCCGGTGGGCTTGCCGACGCTGGTCGTCGTGGGACTGAAGGTGTTGACGGCTGACTGTTTTTGTCCCAGCAGTGTTTTCGGCGTGATGACGGGAATGCTGGTGGCGGCGACGGCGCCGGTCTTGAGTGGCGCCACCGGCAGCGGCGTACCCAGCAAGCCATGGGTGAACTGCTGTGCTCCGGTGACCATCGCCAGGGCGAAGTCGGCTATGCCCTGCACCAGGTTGAGGCCGAAGGCGGTGGTGGCGACGACGAACTGTTGACCAGGTCCTGCGTTGAATGGCGGGAACGCCGACAGGGTGGTGGCGCGGAACTGGAGCTGGAAGTTCGCGAAATCTTGGGCGAACCCGATCAGATCGCGTCCGGCTTCGACCTCGATGTCGGCGAAGGCGCTCAAAGCCCGAGCCACAGCGGTTTGCGGTGGTACGCCGGCGCTTAGGTCGGTCACGAACGCTCCGGGCACCTGTGTCTGGCGCTGGAACAGTGCGGCACCGGTGGCGACCCAATCGGCGAACAGCCCGACGTTGAACACCACCTGCTGATTGAGCAGATCGAGCGGTAGCGGCAGCGGCTGGGCGGTCAGAGAGATGCTCGGGGGTGCCAGGACGGGCACCGATTGGTTGCGGGCGTGGCCTGGCGGTGACGCCGCGGCCAGGACCAAACACGCTGTGCACAGCGCTGCGATGGATTGGGCCGGAACTGGAACTGCCGTCAACGCACGAACCTCGACGCTCATGACGCCTCCCGGAATCGAGTGAACCTCTCTACGGGACACGACATGCGTACCCGCGGGGTTCACCGGAAGGCGAACCCCGCGGGATTGGGTCGGTCGGCGTGCGGCGTCAGATCACGAAGCCGCCGTCGATGTTCCAGGTGACGCCCGTGACGAACCCGGACTCTGGATGGGCCAGATAAGCGACGGCACTGGCGATATCGCGAGGCTGCCCGTACTGGCCGACCGCGATGAGCGGGCGAAGCTCGTCGGCGAAGTCGCCGGTGTCGGGATTCATGTCGGTCGCGACCGGTCCCGGCTGGATGGTGTTGACGGTGATGCCGCGCGGGCCGAGTTCGCGCACGAGGCCTCGGGTCAGTCCGGCGACTGCGGCCTTGGTCAGGGCGTAGACCGAGAACCCGACGGTCGGCACCCGGTCGGCGTTCACACTGCCGATGGTGATGATGCGGCCGCCGGCGCCCAAGTGCGGCACGGCACGCTGGATGGCGGCAAAGACTGCCTTCACGTTGATGGCCAGCATCCGGTCGAAGTCCTCCAGCGGGAACGACTCGATCGGTGCGCCCTGCGCGACGCCGGCGTTGTTGACCAGGATGTCCAGTCCGCCGAGTCGCTCGACCGCTTCGTCCACCGCTGCGGCGACGGCCAGTGCGTCGGCGCTGTCGGCCTTGATCGCGGCTACCTTCGCGCCGGTCGCCTCGAGTTCGTCGACCAGGTCCTGCGCGGCGTCGGGCGAGGACTGGTAGGTGAACGCCACCGCTGCGCCGTCTGCCGCGAGTCGGCGTACGGTCGCGGCGCCGATGCCGCGGGAACCGCCGGTGACCAGTGCGCGCCGCCCCGCGAGCGGCGCTTCCGAAGTGGTGCTCATGAGCTTCTCCCCGTCGTGGAATGATTCTTTCGAACCAATCGGTTACTAAGTACGCTCAGGACAAGGCGCCACGGCCGGGCTTCATTCCGAACTGTGGCCCGGATCACATCGGGAGGGTTGATGCCGATCGGTAGACCGCGCATGTTCGACCCCGAGTCCGTTCTCGACATCGCGATGCGGTTGTTCTGGGCGCACGGCTATGACGGGGTGTCCATCAGTGACCTCACGGCTGCGACCGGCATCAACCGCCGCAGCCTGTACGCCGAATACGGTTCCAAGGCGGACCTCTTTCGGGCTGCCGTGCGGCGCTACCAGGCCGGGCCCGGCGGATACGCCGAGCGTGCGCTCGCCCTGCCCACCGCATGGGAAACGGCGTACGCCATGGTGCACGGCGCCGTCGACGCGTCGTCCGGGACAGCGGGCCCGCGCGGATGCCTGCTGGTGCAAAGTGCGCTGGCCGCCGGCGATGAGGCGACAGAGTTGCACGCCGAGCTGGCCCAGCTTCGCGAAGACGGAATCACGGAGCTGGCCGAACGATTCCGGGCTGCCCAGCTCGTGGGCGAACTACCCGGGGCGGACCCGGAGCTGTTGGCGCGCTGGATCGGTGCGATCAGTCAGGGTCTGGCGGTCCAAGCCAACAGCGTTGCCGACCGTGACGAACTGCACGCGGTGGCGGATCAGGCTCTCCGGGCCTGGCCGATGGCGCCTCAGGCCGCCGGTGTGCCTGGCGTGTCGTCCTGAACACCGGTATTCACCGGCAGTGGCTCCGGGGCGCGTCGCGACCTCCGCAACCGGCGTTCGAGTCGGGTCGCCAGCGCCGACAGCGCGAAGTTGAGGCTGATCATCAGCACCGCGATCACCAGCAGCGCGGGGATGTAATTGCTGTACGCCGAACCGATGTTGGTGCCCTGGCGGACCATCTCGACGAAGGTGATCTGGTAGCCGATGGCGGTGTCCTTGAGCACCACCACCATCTGGGACACCAACACGGGCAGCATCGACGTCACGGCCTGGGGGAGCAGGATCAGCCGCAGCGTCTGACCGGGTCGCAGACCCAGTGCCACGGCAGCCTCACGTTGCCCGCGGGGCAGCGCGTACACGCCGGCGCGCACGATCTCCGCGATCACGGCGCCGTTGTACAGCGTCAGCCCGGTGATCACGCCGGCGAGCGCGAGCTGCCGTGACGGGAAGACGTCGTACAACGCGAACAGGAAGTACGCGAACAGCATCATGATCAGCACGGGGACGGCGCGGAAGAACTCGACGAACACCGAGCACGCCCACCGCACCGCGCGGGCTTCGGACAGCCGGCCCATGCCCAGCAGTAGACCCAGCACCAGCGCCAGCACGATCGACACCGCCGCCGCCGTCAACGTGCCGACGGCACCCGGCAGCACGTACGTCGTCCACAGGTTCGCGGTCAGGAACGGGTGCCACTTCGCTTCGGTCAGTTGGCCTTTGGACTCGAACTGCCACAGCACCCAGCCGGCCATCGCAATGATCACCGCGACGATGACGGCGGCGAAAACCAGGTTGCGACGCTGCGCCCGCGGTCCCGGGGCGTCGTAGAGGACGGCGGAGGATGTCATCACAGCCCTCTGTTCTTCGCGCAAGCGCTCATCAGAGTCCTCTGTTCTTCGCGCAAGCGCTCGCGGGTCTTCTGTTCTTCGCGCAAGCGCTCATCACAGCCCTCTGTTCTTCGCGCAAGCGCTCGCGGGTCTTCTGTTCTTCGCGCAAGCGCTCATCACCGAACCACCGCGTATCGCTTACCCAACCAACTGAACAACAGCCCCAACGGCAATGTCAGGACCACGAAACCAGCGGCGAAGATCGAACCGACCGCCAGCAGTGCCGCGGTGTTCTCGATCATCTCCTTCATCAGCAGCGCCGCCTCGGCGACACCGATGGCCGATGCGATGGTGGTGTTCTTCACCAAGGCGATCAACACGGAACCCAGCGGGTTGAGCACCGCGCGAAAAGCCTGCGGCAGCAAGATCATCCGCAGGTTCTGCCCGAAGCTCAGGCCCAGCGAGCGCGCGGCTTCGGCCTGGCCCAGCGGCACGGTGTTGATGCCCGAGCGCAACGTCTCGCACACGAATGACGCGGTGTAGACGGTCAACCCGAGAGCCGCGAGCCGAAAGTTGCTGTCCACCACGGCTGTCGGCGAATGTGGATCGACCAGGGTGATCCGCAGGGTGTTCCCGATGCCGAACGAGCAGAACAGGATGATCAGCGTCAACGGGGTGTTACGGACCACGTTGACGTACGCCGTGCCCAGCCAGCGCAGCACCGGCACCGGCGACAGCCGCATCGCGGCCAGCATTGTGCCGAGGATCAGCGCACCGACCCCGGCGAGCAGCGTGAGTTGGATCGTCGTCCAGAACGCGGCCAGAATCTTGCCGCCGTAGGTGCCCCACAGATCGACGCGCTTCGATCCGCCGGCGCCATTGATGTCGGCGTCCAGCGGGGGAGGCGCCGGCGCAGACAGGCCGGCCGGCCCCAGGTTGCGGTCGAATGCGGCCTGCCACTCACCGGTCTTCTGCATCTTCTCGATGGCGTCGTTGATCTTCTGGCGTAATTCCTTGTCGCCCTTGAGCAATCCGATGCCGTACTTCTCCACCGAGAAGGGCTTGCCGACCAGTTTGAACGCGCCCGGGGTCTGGGCGGCGTAGCCGGCCAGGATCACCTCGTCGGTGCTGAGCGCATCGATGGCGCCGGTCTTCACGGCCTCGAGACAGGCCGAGTAGGTGTCGTACTGCTGTAGCTGCACGCCCGGATATTTGTCCTTGATGCGTTGCGCCGGTGTGGAACCCGACACCGAGCACAGCTTCTTGTGGTTCTGCAGCGACTCGACACTGGTGATCTCGTTGTTGTCGGCGCGCACCAGCAGGCTCTGGCCGGTGACCAGATACGGACCGCCGAACGACACCTTCTGCTTACGGGCGTCGGTGATCGAGTAGGTGGCCACGATGAAGTCGACCTGGCGGTTCTGGATCAGGTTCTCGCGCTGACCCGACGGGGCCTCTTTCCACTCGATGTCACCGGGCTGATAGCCGAGCTGCCCGGCGACGTACGTCGCGACGTCGATGTCGAAGCCGGCCAGGGTGCCGTCTGGCTTCTTCGCGGCCAGACCGGGTTGGTCGAACTTGGTGCCGATGGTGATCTTCTTGCTGGTGCCGCCACACGCGCTCAGCGTCAGTAACGCGGCGATCAGCACGGTGACCGCGGCGAGACGGCGGAACGCCTGCGGCGTCAGCTGCGGCCTGATTGATCGTTCCACGATCAGTGGTCCAGGATCTTGCCCAGGAAATCCCGGGCCCGGTTGGACTTCGGCGCGGTGAAGAATTCGTCGGGCTCGGCGTCCTCGACGATGGTGCCGTCGGCCATGAACACCACCCGGTTGGACGCCCGGCGGGCGAAGCCCATCTCGTGCGTCACCACGATCATGGTCATGCCGTCGGTCGCCAGGGACGTCATCACCGAGAGCACCTCGTTGACCATCTCGGGATCCAGCGCGCTGGTGGGCTCGTCGAACAGCATGACCTTCGGGCCCATGGCCAGCGAGCGGGCGATGGCGACGCGCTGCTGCTGACCACCGGACAGCTGCGCCGGGTACTTGTCGGCCTGGTTGGCGACCCCCACCCGCTCGAGCAGTTCGAGCCCCTTCGTGCGCGCCTCCTCCTTGCCCTTGCCGCGGACCCTCATCGGCGCGAGGGTGACGTTTTCGAGAATCGTCTTGTGCGCGAACAGATTGAACGACTGGAACACCATGCCCACCTCGGACCGCAGCGTGGCAAGCTTGCGGCCCTCCTCGGGCAGTAGCTCACCGTCGATGTGGATCGATCCGGAGTCGATGGTCTCCAGCCGGTTGATGGTGCGGCACAACGTCGACTTGCCCGAACCCGACGGTCCCAGCAGCACGACCACCTGACCGCGGGGGACTTCGAGATTGATGTCTCTCAGAACATGCAGTGCACCGAAGTGCTTGTTGACCCCCTTGACCGAGATCATCGGGGTGGCTGGTGACGGCTCGCCGGTGACCATGCTCACAGACCCTACCCAGGTACGTCACGGCGCGCGGATCTCTCACAGAAACCCGGAATGCCTTCGGCAAATTTGGTATAAAACGCGCCGCCCGTACGATTGGCACGTGATTTCGACAGCGACTCCGGACGTGGAAGCTGACGTCACGGAGTCTGCTATGGGTTCCGGGACCGGGCGCACCTATCAGGTCCGCACCTATGGGTGCCAGATGAACGTCCACGACTCCGAACGGCTGGCCGGTCTCCTGGAAGACGCCGGATACCAGCGGGCCGACGAGGGTGCCGATGCCGACGTGGTCGTGTTCAACACCTGCGCGGTGCGGGAGAACGCCGACAACAAGCTCTACGGCAACATCAGCCACCTGGCGCCGCGCAAGGAAGCCGATCCGAACATGCAGATCGCCGTCGGCGGCTGCCTCGCGCAGAAGGACCGCGACACGGTACTGAGCAAGGCGCCGTGGGTCGACGTCGTGTTCGGTACGCACAACATCGGCTCGCTGCCGGTGCTGCTGGAGCGGGCCCGGCACAACCGCGAAGCGCAGGTCGAGATCGTCGAGGCGCTCCAGGAATTCCCGTCGGCGCTGCCGGCCACGCGCGAATCCTCTTATGCCGCTTGGGTTTCGATCTCGGTGGGCTGCAACAACACCTGCACGTTCTGCATCGTGCCCTCGCTGCGCGGCAAGGAGGTCGACCGGCGACCCGGCGACATCCTGGCCGAAGTCCGGTCGCTCGTGGACCAGGGCGTCCTCGAGATCACGCTGCTGGGCCAGAACGTCAACGCCTACGGCGTCTCCTTCGCTTCGGACGAGCGCTTGCGCGAGGACCCGACGGCCTGGGCCGAGCTTCTGCGTGAAGGCCCGGAGGGCCCGGCGATCGAGCGCGACCGCGGCGCGTTCGCCAAATTGCTGCGCGCCTGCGGCGACATCGAAGGCCTGGAGCGGGTCCGCTTCACCTCGCCGCACCCCGCCGAGTTCACCGACGACGTCATCGAGGCCATGGCGGCCACCCCGAACGTCTGCCCGACGCTGCACATGCCGCTGCAGTCGGGATCTGACCGCATCCTCAAGGAGATGCGCCGGTCCTACCGCGCCGAGAAGTACCTCGGCATCATCGACCGGGTCCGCGCGGCGATCCCGCATGCGGCCATCACCACCGACATCATCGTCGGGTTCCCGGGGGAGACCGAAGAGGACTTCCAGGCCACGTTAGATGTCGTCGAACGCGCCCGATTCTCCAGCGCCTTCACCTTCCAGTACTCCAAGCGGCCCGGGACCCCGGCCGCCGAACTGCCTGACCAGCTCCCCAAAGAGGTTGTCTCCGAGCGCTATATGCGGCTCATCGAGCTGCAGGAGCGCATCTCCTGGGAGGAGAACCTCGCCCAGGTCGGCCGCGAGGTCGAGCTGCTGGTGGCCACCGGCGAGGGCCGCAAAGACACCGAGACCGCCCGGATGTCGGGCCGCGCCCGCGACGGCCGGCTGGTGCACTTCACCCCGGGAGACGCCGACATCCGGCCTGGCGACATCGTCACCACGACCGTTACCGGCGCCGCCCCGCACCACCTGATCGCCGACGCCCCGATCGCGTCGCACCGTCGCACCCGCGCCGGTGACGCACATGCCGCGGGCCGCAAACCCACCACCGGCGTCGGGCTGGGCATGCCGCAGATCGGCGCGCCCCCCGTCACGCCCGCAGAGCAGGGATGTTCACGATGAACGACGCCAAGCCCGGACAGCCGAACGGCGACTTCGAGCAGTTCAAGGGCGACATCGACGCCGCCGAGCAGCGCATCGCCCGCGAAATCGATCCCGGTGGCCGTGCCATGGTCGTCGCGATCTGCGTCTTCCTGATCCTCCTGTCGTTCGTGCTGCCGCACACCGGCAACGTCAAGGGGTTCGACGTGTTGCTCGGCGATCAGGTCGCCCTCGACGCGAAGATTCTGCTGCCGTCGCGGGTGTTCGTCTGGCTGATCCTGGTGTTCAGCGTCGGCTTCTCGATGCTGGCGCTGCTGACCCGCCGGTGGAGCCTGGCGTGGATCGCGCTGGCCGGCTCAGCCGTGTCCTGCTTCCTCGGCATGCTCGCCATCTGGTCGCGCAACACCGTCGTGCACCCGTATCCGGGGCCGAGCTTCGGGCTGTACCTGGCGTGGCTGGCCGTCATCGTGCTGACGTTCCACTGGGCACGGGTGGTGTGGTCGCGCACCGCAGTGCAGCTGGCCGCCGAGGCACAACGCCGCGAGTCGACCGCCGAGCAGCAGAAGCGCGGGCTGCTCGACGGCCCGGACAGCCCTACTTCTTGATTGCGGCGTCCGCCGCTACTTCTTGATTGCCGCGGATGCGGCGTCGGCCCACTCCCGCCACTGCGCAGCACTGGCCCGCGCTTTTTCGGCGTCCTTGGCCTTACCCGCAGCCTCGGCCTTCTCCGCCTGACGTTCGAACTGCTCGGCCCGCTCACGGAACTGGTCGGCCCGGGCCTGCGCCTCCGGATCGGTCCAGCCGCTCTGCGCGGCGTCGCGGATCTTCTTCTCGACGGCCCGCAGCCGGCGCTCCAGCTCCGCGGTGCGGTCGCGCGAGGCCTTGCCGATGGCGTCCCATTTGTCGCCGATGGCCCTGAACGCCGCCCGTGCCGCGTCGACGTCGCTGATGTCGATATTCTCGGCCTCGGCCAGCAGCTCCGCCTTGGCGTCGGCGTTGGCGTTGAACTCGGCGTCCTTCTCGGCGTTGACCGCGTTGCGGGCGCTGAAGAACGTGTCCTGGGCAGCCTTGAACCGTTTCCACAGCGCGTCGTCGACGTCCTTGGCCGCGCGGCCCGCGGCCTTCCACTCCGCCAGTAGATCGCGGAACGTCGAGGCGGTGGCGCCCCAGTCGGTCGAGCCGGACAGTGCCTCGGCGCGTTCACACAGCGCCTCCTTGGCCTGCCGCACGCCGACCCGCTCGCGATCCAACTCGGCGAAGTGCGAGCCGCGGCGCCGGTTGAACGCCTCGCGGGCCGCCGAGTAGCGCTTCCACAACGCGTCGTCGACCTTGCGGTCCAGGCCGGTGATGGTGCGCCACTCGTCGAGGATCGCCCGCAAGCGGTCGCCGCTGGCCTTCCACTGCGTGGAGTTGGCGCCGATCTCCTCGGCCTCGGCAGCCAGGGCTTCCTTGCGGGCGGTCTGCGCGGCCCGGAGCTCGTCGCGCTTGGCCCGCTCCTCCTGCGCGCTGGCGCCGGCCTGCTCGACGATGGTCGTCAGCCGGGCGGTCAAGGCGTCGACGTCGCCGAGCACCGATGCGTCCGGCAGCGATTCCAGCAGCGTCGCGGCGGCGGACTTGATCTTGCGGGCGTCGCCGCTACCGCTGCCGAGCCGGTGCTCCAGCAGCGCGACCTCGGTGCTCAGGTCGTCGTACCGACGGCCGAAGTGGACGTACGCGGCCTCGGCGTCACCGGCCTGCCACGACGCGATCTTGCGTTCACCGGCGCTGGTGATCAGCCACACCGTGCCGTCGGCGTCGACCCGGCCGAACCGGTGCGGATCGCAGGAAACCGGCACGGCCGCGGGCGGTGTCGGGGGATGGTTCGAGCTGGCGGTGGGCCGGGGACCGGGACGCGGCGGACCGGGCCGAGGAGTCGGTTTCGGGGTGTTGCCGGGTTCGATGGTGGTCATATCGTGCTCCTCATGCCCGCGCGCGGGGTGACCCACGCTTCTGCCGCGCGACGCGGCGCCGTTCTGGTACTCGCACGCTATTCAAACAGGTCGACCCGCCGTCTGCGCAGGCGTTTGCCGGACTCGTTAGCGTGGACGCGTGCTCAGCGCCATCTCCATCGTCCCGTCGGCCCCTGTTTTGGTGCCCGAACTGACCTCCGGCGCCGCCGCGGAGCTGGCCGATCTGACGGCCGCGGTGCAGTGCGCGGCGAAGGTCCTGCCCTCGCGCTGGGTGGCGGTCGGTGTGGGTCCGCAGGACGGTCAGGTGCGTTCTGACGCCGTCGGCACCTTCGCGGGGTACGGCGCCGACGTCCGGGTGACGTTCGCGCCCGACATGACCGGCGAGGTCCGGCCGCTGCCGTTGTGTGCGTTGATCGCCGGTTGGCTGCGGGGCACGGCAAACCCCGAAGCGACGGTCGACATGCGGGTTTATGCCGACGATCTGGCCGCGGAGGTGGCGGTGGAACTCGGCCGCGTGTTGCGCGACGAGTTGGACACTGCGCCCGATCCGGTGGGCGTGCTCGTGGTCGCCGACGGCGCGAACACCTTGACTACCGCGGCACCCGGTGGCTTCGACCCCGATTCGGTGGCACGCCAAGCGCAGTGGGACGACGCCCTGGCCACGGGCGACATCGCCGCGCTCGCCCGCTTGTCCGGCGTGCTGGGCCGGGTGGGCTATCAGGTCCTGGCGGGGCTGGCCGGGTCGGACCCGAAGGCGACCGAGCTGTACCGCGGCGCGCCGTACGGCGTCGGCTATTTCGTCGGCACCTGGATCCCGCAGTGAGGCCCATCGCGGTCGTCGGCCCCACCGGGACCGGAAAGTCGGCGCTGGCGCTGGACCTCGCCGAGCAGTTGGGCGGCGAGATCGTGAACGCCGACGCCATGCAGCTCTACCGCGGCATGGACATCGGCACCGCCAAGCTGACGGTGCCCGAGCGGCGCGGCATCGTGCACCACCAGCTCGACGTCCTCGAGGTCACCGACATCGCGACCGTCGCGAACTATCAGGCCGCCGCGGCGGCCGACATCGACGCCATCGCCGCGCGCGGAGCTGTTCCGGTGATCGTCGGCGGCTCGATGATGTACATCCAATCGCTGCTCGACGAGTGGTCGTTCCCGGCGACCGACGCGCAGGTGCGGGCCCGCTGGGAGGACCGGCTGGCCGAGGTCGGCGTCACGGCCCTGCATGGTGAGCTGGCGCGCGTCGATCCGGAGGCCGCCGCGTCGATCCTCAACACCGACGGACGCCGGATCGTGCGGGCGCTGGAGGTCGTCGAACTCACCGGCCGGCCGTTCGCCGCGTCGGCACCCCAGATCGGTGCCCCACGGTGGGACACGCTCATCGTCGGATTGGACTGGGACACAGAGATTCTCGATGACCGTCTGCAGCGCCGCACCGACCTGATGTTCGCCTCGGGACTTGCCGATGAGGTGGTGGCCCTGCAGGCGCGGGGTCTGCGGGACGGGGTGACGGCAGCCCGGGCCCTCGGCTACGCGCAGGTGCTCACCGCACTGGAGGCCGGCGGTGACGAGGCCGCGATGGCCGAGGCGAAGGAGCGGACGTTCATCGGGACGCGCCGCTACGTCCGGCGGCAGCGCTCCTGGTTCCGACGCGATCACCGGATCACCTGGCTGGCAGGCGACGCGGAGGGGAACGCGGCCGAGGTCGCGCGAATCTGGCGCCACGTATCCTGACAGGGTGCGGTTTTCGAAAGGGCATGGCACCCAGAACGACTTCGTGGTGCTGCCCGATGTGGAAGGGGAACTGCGGCTCTCCGCTTCGATCGTCGCTGCGCTGTGTGACCGGCGCCGTGGGCTGGGGGCCGACGGCCTCCTGCGGGTGACCAAGGCCGGAGCCGCCCAGAACGCCGGCGTCTTCGACCGGCTTCCCGACGGGGTCGCCGCCGACGACTGGTACATGGACTACCGCAATGCCGACGGCTCCATCGCGCAGATGTGCGGCAACGGCGTCCGCGTCTTCGCGCACTACCTGCGTGCGTCCGGGCTGGAGTCCCGTGACGAATTCGTGGTCGGCTCGCTCGCCGGGCCGCGGCCGGTGGTGCTGCACGGCGCCGATGCGGTCAACGCCGAGGTCACAGTCGAGATGGGCAAGGCGCGGTCGTTCGGACCGGGCAAGGCCGTCATCGCCGGCCGCACCTTCGAGGGACTGGCGGTCGACGTCGGCAACCCGCACCTGGCCTGTGTCGACGCGTCGCTGAACATGGCCGGGCTGACCGCGCTCGATGTCGCGGCGCCGGTGTCTTTCGACGCCGACCAGTTCCCCGAGGGCGTCAACGTCGAGGTGCTCACCGCGCCCGCCAACGGCGTCGTGGCGATGCGGGTGCACGAGCGCGGGGTGGGGGAAACCCGCTCCTGCGGAACCGGAACCGTCGCTGCCGCGTTGGCAGCACTGAACCACACCGGCGCGGACACCGGCAGCCTGCGGGTGGTGATTCCCGGCGGCGAGGTCTACGTGACCATCACCGAGGACACCAGCTTCCTGCGCGGGCCGTCGGTGCTGTTGGCGCACGGTGAACTGGCCGCCGAGTGGTGGCACGAGAACGAAGGAAATTCAGATGCGGCCCGCTGACTTTGCGGGCACCATCGATAACTGCCTATGACCTCTCCTTTCAATCCCGAGAACATCCCTAGCGTCGGTGAACTAGCGCTCGAAGATCGTGCGGCACTGCGCCGCGTTGCCGGGCTGTCGACCGAACTCGCCGACATCTCCGAAGTCGAATACCGGCAACTGCGCCTCGAACGCGTGGTGCTGGTCGGCGTGTGGACCGACGGGACCTCGGCCGACGCCGACAACAGCCTGGCCGAGTTGGCCGCCCTGGCCGAGACCGCGGGCTCAGAGGTGCTCGAAGGCCTGATCCAGCGCCGTGACAAGCCGGACGCGTCGACGTACATCGGCTCCGGCAAGGCCCTGGAGCTCCGCGAGACCGTGCTCGCCACCGGCGCCGACACCGTCATCTGCGACGGTGAACTGAGCCCCGCGCAGCTGAACTCGCTGGAAAAAGTGGTGAAGGTCAAGGTCATCGACCGCACTGCGCTGATCCTCGACATCTTCGCCCAGCACGCCACCAGCCGGGAAGGCAAGGCCCAGGTGTCGCTGGCGCAGATGGAGTACATGCTGCCGCGGCTGCGCGGCTGGGGTGAGTCGATGTCGCGGCAGGCCGGTGGTCGCGCCGGTGGTGCCGGCGGCGGCGTGGGTACCCGTGGCCCCGGTGAAACCAAGATCGAGACCGACCGCCGACGGATCCGCGAGCGCATGGCGAAGCTGCGCCGCGAGATCAAGGACATGAAGAAGATTCGCGACACCCAGCGGCACAGTCGCCGGGCCAGCGACACCCCGTCGGTGGCGATCGTCGGCTACACCAATGCCGGCAAGTCCAGCCTGCTCAACGCCCTCACCGGCGCCGGAGTGCTGGTGCAGAACGCCCTGTTCGCCACCCTCGAGCCCACCACCCGCCGGGGTCAATTGGACGACGGCCGGCCGTTCACCCTGACCGATACCGTCGGGTTCGTTCGGCACCTGCCGACGCAGCTGGTCGAGGCGTTCCGGTCGACGCTGGAGGAGGTCGTCGACGCCGACCTACTGGTGCACGTGGTCGACGGCTCCGATGCCGACCCGCTGGCGCAGATCAACGCGGTACGCAAGGTCGTAGGCGAGGTCGTCGCCGAGTACGACATCGCCGCACCACGAGAGCTGTTGGTGGTCAACAAGATCGACGCCGCGGGTGATCTGGCGCTGGCGCACCTGCGACGCGCTTTGCCCGACGCGGTGTTTGTCTCGGCGCATACCGGTGAGGGTCTGGACCGGCTGCGGATGCGCATGTGCGAGCTGATCGAGCCGACCGACGCCGCCGTCGACGTGACCATCCCCTACGACCGGGGCGACCTCGTGGCCCGAGTGCACGCCGAAGGCCGCGTCGAGGTGGCCGAGCACACCGCCGACGGCACCCGGATCAAGGGCTGGGTACCGATGGCGCTGGCCGCCAGCCTCGGCGAGTTCGTCACCGCCTGAGTCAGGCGGCAGCCTTGGCCGGCTGGTCCGCCTTCTCGGCGGCCGGCTGCACAGGCTTGGGGGTCTTGACCGTCGTGTCCTTCTTTGGCTTCTTGACCTTGTCGGTGCCGCCGGCCTGACCGTCCTTCGCCGGGCCCTGGCTGGTGGTCGGGTCGGTGCCGTGCTTGGGGTCGGTCGTGTCCTTGGTGTCGGTGGTCTTGGTGTCAGATGTCTTGGTATCCGGCGTCGTGGTGTCGGTGGTCTTGGTATCCGGCGTCGTGGCGTCAGTTGTCTTCGTGTTTGTGGCTGTGGTGTCCGGGGTCCTGGTGCCGCTGTTCTTGGGGTCGGTGCCCTTGGGATCGGGGTTCGTCGACTGCTTCGAGCTAGTGACGGCTGCGAGCTTGCTGTCGCCGGTCGGGGTGGCGGACACCGCCTTCGGCGCGCTCGACCCGGTCAGGGCCGCGACCGTCGTTGGTGCCGGGGCTGGGGTTGTCGCGGCGATCGGAAGCTGCACCTTGCCGCCGGTGATGTCGCTGATCGCGGCCTTGATGCCCTCGCCTGCGGCGTTGACCAGGTCCACCGTCAGCGTGATCGGATTGATCAGCGGGATCAACCGGAACGGGGCCGGGACGCCGGGACTCAGGCTGCGGTCGTAGCCGGTGTCGATGAGGACGCGCAGCACGGGGGAGACCAGGTCGACCAATGGATTGATGATGAAGCTGGTGTGGGTGAAGCCGCCGAATTCCAGGAACGGCCGCACCAGAGGCAGCGTCTTGGTCGGGATGGTGATGTAGGTGGTGTCGCCGTACACGGTCTGGTTCTTCGGGTCCGTGAGGGCTGCGTTCAGCTCTGCCGGGGTGTATTGGAGGTCGGGAATCTCGCCGGCACTGCTGTTGGCGTTCGGTGACAGGTAGGTGCCGTGGGTGTACCAGAAACCGGCGATGGCGTTGAGGTCGGCGAGCAGGTTGACGGGGTACAGCGGGAAGTCGGAGACGCCGTCGTACTCGAACGCGATGTCGGTGGTCTTGATGCCGGTGTTGGTGGGCGCCGGCAGGCCGAACGTGGCGTCCAGGATCGGCACCGTGCCCAGGAAGGCGAGGCGTTCGAACAGGCCGCCGTTGGGCCGGTTGGTGTTGCCGATCATCACGAAGGACAACGCGGCCTTCTGGGCGTCGGTCAGGCCGGACAGGGTGGACTTCTCCCGGCTCACGATGTTGCCGCCCTGCGAGTAGCCGAAGACGACGACGGGGTTGGCGGTCGTCGCCGTCGGGAGCGCCGCCATCAGTGCGGTATCGAGGTTGGCGATGCCTTCACCGGTCGAGACGTCCCACTTGGCGCCGGACAGACCGCCCCAACCGGCGAACGGGAACGGCCAGAACTGGGCGGGGTAGTTGATACCGGTGAGCGTGCAGTTGTTGGCCTGCGTGCACAGCGGGTTGAACGGGGCGATGTAGTAGTTGTCGGCGTTCTGGTTGTAGCCGACCACGATGTTGGCGTTCGGCGTGCCGGTGCCCGGGACGATCAGTGCGGTCGCGGCAAGCGTGAACGCCGCCGTGACCATCGACACCACACCGAGCAGAACGGTGCTCAGCACCGTCAGCATCACGGCCACGGCTGCGGGGATGGTGCGTCCGAAAGTGCGCATCGCCTCGCCCCCCTTCTCGACTTCGCCGACCCCGATAATCGGCACCCGTTTCGCATCGTCGCACTGAGACCGGACCGGTACCCGGTGTTTGCCGAAAATCTGTCGGCCGTGTCGATTCTTCGGTACGCCGGTACCGGGTGATGGTGGGTGAAATCACACCGTCGCGATACTGCTTGCGGGGCAAGGCTTTTCGCTGAGCCGGCGGCCGGATTGGCCGTGACGGTCAGCGACGGGCACGGTTCGGCACTAAGCTTCGAACAACATCGGCTGCGCTCTCTTGTGGAGACGCGCCTGTCGATCACGTCGTGGAACGGCTGAGAGCCTTCAGTTCCCTCTGCACCAGCATTTCTCGCGGCGACCGATACTGCCGCCGGCATTGTCGACCTACCGTGCCGGAAAGGCTGTATTTATCCATGTCTGAAGAACAATCGTCGTCGTTCGCTGAACTCGGCGTCCCCGAGGCGCTCGTCGCCTCGCTCACCCGCCGCGGTATCGCCGCGCCGTTCCCGATCCAGGTCAGCACCCTGCCTGACACCCTGGCCGGGCGGGACGTGCTCGGCCGCGGCCGCACGGGTAGTGGCAAGACGCTGGCCTTCTCCATCCCGCTGGTGGCCCGGCTGACGGGTGCCTCGCGGCGCCCGTCGCGCCCCACCGGCCTGGTGCTGGCACCCACCCGTGAGCTGGCCACCCAGATCGCCGCGACCGTCGAACCGCTGGCCTCCGCCGTCGGGCTCAAGGTCACGACCATCTTCGGTGGCGTCTCGCAGAACCGTCAGGTCGACGCGCTGCGGGGTGGCGTGGACATCGTCATCGCCTGCCCGGGCCGCCTTGAAGACCTCATGAAGCAGAAGCTCGTCAGCCTGGACGCGGTCCAGGTCACCGTGCTGGACGAGGCTGATCACATGGCCGACCTCGGCTTCCTGCCGGGCGTCACCCGCATTCTGGCGGCGACCCCGGCCGGCGGGCAACGCATGTTGTTCTCCGCGACCCTGGACAACGGCGTGGACAAGCTGGTCCGCCGCTTCCTGTCCAACCCGATCACGCACTCGGTCGACGAGATCGACGCACCGCCGCCGGCCATGACCCACCACGTGTTCCACGTCTCCGGCGCTGCGGAGAAGAACGCCCTGGTGCACCGGCTGGCGTCCGGCACCGGCCGCCGCATCCTGTTCATGCGCACCAAGCACCAGGCTCGCAAGCTGGCCCGCCAGCTGACCGAGGCCGGCGTGCCGTCGGTCGACCTGCACGGCAACCTCTCGCAGCCGGCCCGTGACCGCAACCTCGCGGCATTCAGCGCCGGCGAGGCGCGTGTGCTGGTGGCCACCGATATCGCGGCGCGTGGTGTCCACGTCGACGAGGTCGAACTGGTCGTGCACGTCGACCCGCCGGCCGAGCACAAGGCATACCTGCACCGTTCGGGCCGTACCGCCCGAGCGGGCAGCGCCGGCGACGTCGTCACCGTGGTGCTGCCGGAGCAGCGCAAGGACGCCCAGCAGCTGCTGCGCAAGGCCGGCATCACGGCCCGGCCGCAGGAAGTCGTCGCCGACTCGGCGCCGGTGCAGGCGCTGGTCGGCGAGATCGCGCCGTACCGGGCTCCCGCACCCAAGGAAGTGCCCGCGCCGCGCGGCGGCAACCGCCCGGCCAAGACGGCGACCGCGGGGCAGCCGCAGCGTCGTCGTCGCAGTTCTGGTGGTCTGCAGGCCCCCGGGCGCGCACAGTCGCAGTCGGGTCGTTCGCAGTCGGGTCGTTCGCAGTCAGGTCGTTCGCAGTCGGGACGCACCCAGTCCCGGTAGCCGCCGCCCGGCGACGTGCCGGATGTGGGCCCGCTCACAACCAACCGTCCGGTTGGGATAAGTTGTTGCAAACTTATCCAGTACCGGAGGTCTCGCATGGGTGTCATCAAGTACGACCGCACGTTGTTCGAACCCGAGCACGAGCTGTTCCGGGAGTCCTACCGGGCGTTCCTGCACCGGCATGCCGAGCCCTACCGCGAGGAATGGGAGAAGGCCAAGATCGTCGACCGCGAGGTCTGGCGCGAGGCCGGTAAGCAAGGCTTTCTGGGTATGGCGGTGCCGGAGGAGTACGGCGGCGGCGGTAACCCGGACTTCCGCTACAACGTCATCGTCAGCGAGGAGACCGCGGCCGGACGGCACAGCGGTCTGGGCTTCACGCTGCAGAACGACGTCATCGCGCCGTATCTGCTCGAGCTCACCAACGAGGAGCAGAAGCGACGCTGGCTACCCGGGTTCTGCAGCGGCGAACTGATCTGTGCCATCGCCATGACCGAACCGGGCACCGGTAGTGACCTGCAGGGCATCAAGACCCGCGCGGTCAAAGACGGCGATCACTACGTCCTCAACGGCTCGAAGACGTTCATCACCAATGGCATTCACGCAGACCTGGTGATCGTGGTGGCATGCACGGACCCCGACAAGGGCGCGCAGGGCTTCAGCCTGCTGGTGGTCGAGCGCGGTATGGAGGGTTTCGAACGCGGCCGTCATCTCGACAAGATCGGCCTCGATGCGCAGGACACCGCGGAATTGTCGTTCACAGACGTCAGAGTTCCGGCCGAGAACCTGCTCGGGGTCGAGGGCATGGGATTCATCTATCTGATGCAGAATCTGCCTCAGGAGCGCATTTCCATCGCCGTGATGGCCGCCGCGGCCATGGAGGCCGTTCTGGAATCGACATTGCAATACGCCAAGGAGCGTAAAGCGTTCGGCAAGCCCATCGGCAGCTTCCAGAACAGCCGATTCGTGTTGGCCGAACTGGCGACAGAGGCCACCGCGGTGCGAATCATGGTCGACGAGTTCATTCGTCTGCATCTCGATCGGAAGCTGACAATCGACCAGGCGGCGATGGCCAAATGGTATTCGACAGAGGTGCAGGTCCGTCTGGTCGACCGGTGTCTGCAGTTGCACGGCGGCTACGGCTATATGCGCGAATATCCCATTGCGCGGGCATTCCTGGACTCGCGGATCCAGACGATCTACGGCGGCACCACCGAGATCATGAAGGAGATCATCGGCCGCGGATTGGGCGTTTAACTAATTGCCCACGCGAATTTATTCGCATATCCAACCGCGACACACTGGAGCGTTACTGCCGGATATCCCGCACGATGGGCATGAACTGAAGCAAAGTTGACAGAATCTCTCAATCAAGAGAGTTTGTCTGACGGAATTTGTATCCGGAGTTTTGCCAACCGCGGGAGGAATTCGATGACCGGGCTGCGAACCCGTGGCGGATGGGCTGGTGTCGGTGCCCTATCGGTCGCGGTGGCATTGCTCATGGCTCCGACGGCGATCGCGACACCGGAAAGTGACGCCGCCGACGTGGCGATCTCGCATACCTGGGACGTCGCAGGCGGTGACACGGGTGAGTTGGGTGCGAAAGACGGTGACGTCTATCAGGTCGGCGCCGGCTATGCGCAGAACTTTGCGGGTGGAAAGATTTATTTCACCGAGAACACCGGTGCGCACCTGATTTACGGCGCAGTTCTCGACAAGTATCAAGCGCTGGGCGGTGCCGCTGACAGCGACCTCGGGTTCCCGACCATCGACGAGGGTGCCGGGAAGGCCTCCGACAGCCGGAACAGCACGTTCAGTGCGGCCGACAAGCCCGTCATCTTCTGGACGCCGGAAAACGGTGCATGGGTGGTGCGAGGCGCCATCAACGTGGCCTGGGACAAGCTCGGCGGGTCGGCGGGCACTCTCGGCGTACCCACCGCCGACGAGTCCTGGAAGGGCGACGTCGTCTCGCAGCCCTTCACCGGCGGTGAGGTGAGCTGGAACTCCAAGACCAAGGCATTCACCACCACACCCGCTGATCTGGCAGGCCAGCTGTCCGGGCTCGACGTGCCGGGCGACGCGACGACGGCCATCGCCGCGGCGCGGCGGGCCGCCGGTGGGCCGCAGGGGCCCCTCGGCGACGAGCAGGGTGCGCAGTACAAGGTCGGCGACGGCGTGGCGCAGAACTTCGCCGGCGGCTCCATCTTCTATTCGGCCGCCACCGGTGCCCACGCGGTCACGGGCGACGTGCTGGCCAAGTACCGCGCGGCCGGCGGGCCGCAGGGTGATCTCGGATTCCCGGCGAGCAACGAGACCGATGGCGGCATCTCGCCGACCAGCCGGGTTGCCACCTTCGCCGCGGCGGACAACCCGACCATCTTCTGGACCCCCGACCACGGCGCGTTCGTCGTCCGTGGCGCGATGAACGTCGCATGGGCCAAGCTCGGCGGCGCCGCCGGCAAGCTGGGCGCGCCGACCGCGGACCAGACGGTCAATGGCGACGTCGTCAGCCAGAAGTTCACGGGTGGGTCGATCTCGTGGAACAAGTCGAGCCACGAATTCAGTACCGAGCCGGCGGACCTGGCGTCGCAGTTGAGCGGTGTGCAGGTCCCCAGCGTCGATCTCCCGGGCGGCGTGAGCGCGCAGCCCGAGGAGTCCGGCAAGTGGTACCAGTTCCACTGGTGGTGGCTGCTGGCGATCATCCCGCTGTTGCTGGTGGTGGTGGGCATCGCGATCGCGGCGCTGCTGCGGCGACGGCGGCATGCCGACCAGGATGTTCTCGACGAGCACGATGCGTACGACTACGACGACCACGAGTTCGGTGACGGGGAGTACGGCGACCCGCAATACGTGGACGACCACGGCGACACCGAGTACGCCGCCGAGTCCGCTCCCGAGAGCGAGCATTTCGACGCACCGCACGGCGGGCCCGAATTCCAGAGCAACCCGGACGTCATCGACACCGCGCCGACGGTGTACCCCGATTTCACGGCGGAGCAACCTGCGGGCGAGGCGCCCGCGGGAGAGTCAGAGGCGCAGCCCGAGGATGAGGCCCAGCCTGTCGACGCCGGCGAGCCCACTGAGCCCGAGCCGGTCGCTGATGAACCCGCAGACGAGCCGACGGCATCGGTGCAGCTTCCCGAGGCTCTGCGCCGCGGTGGCGCGGCGGCGGGCATGACCGCGGCCGGGCTCGCGGGGTTCGCGGGCCTGCGGCATCGAGAACCCGGCGACCGCGTGTGGGCCGCACCGGCCGCCGCTGAGACCGCTGCCTCGGACTCGGACGTTGACGAGCACGCTGACGAGCACGCGCCCGGGTCCGAGGAGCAGGTCGTCGATGCTGAGCGGGCCGAGGTCCCTGCGGGCGAGCCGGCGGGCGAACCGCCGGCCGAGTCGCGCGCGGACGCCACGTCGGCGGAGGACGCCGTGACGGCCGGTCCGGCCAGTGGTAGGCACCACGCCCTGGGTGCGGAGGAGCCCGAGACCGCGCAGATGTCGTTCCGTGTCGCGACCGGCGCGGAACCGCCTGAAGGCTACGTCATCAAGGCCAACACGAAGTCGGGTCTGTACTGGGTGCCGGATGCGCCCGGATACGACGACGCCGACGTTGAAATCTGGTTCGCCAGTGAGGAATTCGCGGTCACCAACGGATTCATCCGAGGCTGACCGCGCCAACGCCTGAGCCCCGCTGCGAGCGACTGCAGCGGGGCTCAACTCTTGGTCTGGGAGGCGTCAGATCTTGCGGATGACGGTCACGACCTTGCCGAGGATGACCGCGTCATTGCCCGGGATCGGATCGAAGGCCGGGTTGTGCGGCATGAGCCACACCTGGCCCTTGGCGCGCTTGAAGGTCTTGACCGTGGCTTCGCCGTCGATCATCGCCGCGACGATGTCGCCGTTGTCGGCCACGTTCTGCTGCCGCACGACGACCCAGTCCCCGTCGCAGATCGCGGCGTCGATCATGGACTCGCCGACCACCTTCAGCAGGAACAATGAGCCCTCGCCCACGAGTTCGCGGGGGAGCGGGAATACATCTTCGACGGCTTCCTCGGCGAGGATCGGGCCGCCGGCGGCGATCCGGCCGAGCACCGGCACGAAAGTCGGTTCGGGCAGGGCGTCCGAACCGGCGACATCGGTGGTGATGGTGGCGCCGTTCGTCTCGTCAGAGCCCCGGACATCCACGGCCCGCGGGCGGTTCGGATCGCGGCGCAGATAGCCCTTCTTCTCCAGCGTGCGCAGCTGGTGGGCTACAGATGACGTGGAGGTCAGGCCCACCGCATCGCCGATCTCGCGGATGCTGGGCGGGTAGCCGCGCGTGGTCACCGAGGCGCGGATGACGTCGAGGATGGTCCGCTGACGTTCGGTGAGACTGCTGGACCGGCCGCCCGACTGGGCGTCGGGGCTGCGATCGGTGCCGTCCGGGGTGTCGGTGCTGTCGCTCATATGGACGAATCTAGCCCAGTGCACACGAATCATCAAACATGTGTTCGAGATCGGCTGCATCGGCGTGTCGCGGCCGGGCTCCACTGTGACGTCGCGAAAGCCGGGGCGAATCAGCGGAACCGAACTTGTCGGTGGGCCGTCGTATCGTTCGCAACAGTTCGATCACATGTTCTACCGTTCGAACGTTTGGGCGATATAGTCGAACATAAGAGCGATCGAACCTATGTACGAACTCAGGAGAGGAATCGACATGACCGTCATCACCCGCGAGTACCCGACCGATGTCGTCGTCCGCACCGTGCCCCGGCGCGCCGACGTGAATCGTCACCGCCAGGCTCGGCTGCGGCCGGCCGGTTCCCGTCCCTCGGGCGCGGCATTCCGGCACCGGGGCACCGGTGTCTTGACCTCCCGTGCCTCACACCGGCGCAACCCGGTCACGCCGTTGACCACGGTGATGCTGGCCCTGGTCGCTGCGGGGATCACGGTGTGGCTGGGCCTGGTGGCACAGTTCGGGGAGGCTGTCCAGCCGACCGCATCGGCCGCGTCGGTGCCCGCGCAGCTCGCGGTGGTCCGGGTGCAGACCGGGGAGTCGATTCAGCAGGTCGCCCGGCGGGTGGCGCCCGACGCCCCTGTCAGTGCCGTCGTCGACCGCATCAAGGAGCTGAACAAGCTGCCGTCGGTGGCCCTGAACGCCGGGCAGACGCTGATTGCTCCGGTCGGCTGAGGGCAGCCCGTGCGCACCGTGATCGGCACGGCGCCCGGCCGGGTCCGAGCGGCACGGGTAGGCTCGAGACCGTTCGAAACGGTCGATTGTCGGTGCGGCGAAGGAGCGGTGATGCACTGTCCGTTCTGCCGGCATCCGAACTCGCGCGTGGTCGATTCGCGAGAAGCTGATGAAGGGCAGGCCATTCGTCGGCGCCGGTCATGCCCCGAGTGTGGCCGCCGGTTCACCACGGTGGAGACCGCGGTGGTCGCAGTGGTCAAACGCAGCGGTGTCACGGAACCGTTCAGCCGGGACAAGGTGATCAAAGGCGTTCGGCGCGCGTGCCAGGGGCGGCAGGTCGACGACGACGCCCTGAACCTATTGGCACAAAAGGTCGAAGATGCGGTGCGGGCCACCGGATCTCCCGAAGTGCCGAGCCACGAGGTCGGGTTGGCGATTCTCGGTCCTCTACGTGACCTTGATGAGGTCGCCTACCTGCGGTTCGCGTCGGTGTACCGCTCATTTTCGTCCGCTGAGGACTTCGAACGCGAAATCGAGGCACTGCGGGCACACCGCGGCGTGCCGTCGTCGGGCTGACGGCAGCTAGGTCGCGCTGCGTTCGTCGCTCTCCAGTGCGTCGAATACCGCAGCCTTCATGTCGAATGAGGCGTCCATCGTCTTTGTGGTGACGCCGGCCTGCAAGAGGCCACGTAGCGCGTCGCGGTCGTAGACCGACGGTGCGGTTGTGTCGATGAAATTCTCGACGAGCGCCACGAACCGGTCTGGGTCGTCGTGGAATGGGAAATGTCCCGAATTTTCGAAGAGTTCAAGCCGGGAACCGGGCATCGCGGCGTGCGCCAGTTCTCCGTGGGCGGCCGGGATGACGGCATCGTGCGAGCCCCAAACCAGTTGCACCGGGATGGCTTCGGTCAAATAACATCGGTCCAGCATGGTGACCACCTGGCCGCGCCAGTCGACCACCGCGCGCAGGGTCCGGCCGAAGGCTGATGACGCCCGCGGCTCGGGCAGATCGTTGAGTATGCGCAGCATGTTCGGCAGGTCATGGCCCATGCCGGTCGAACCGAACAGGGCACCGCCGAGACGTCCGGCGATCTGAAGCGCGGGCAGCACCAACGGAATTCGCAGCAGTGCCAGGGCTTCGGTGCCCAACGGGAGCGCTGCGAGCCGCAGTGCGATGTTCACATCTCGGGTGACGCCGCCGGCCCCGACCAGCACCAGGCGATCGATCAATTGCGGGAACTGATAGGCGAATTGCATGGCCACGCCGCCGCCCAGCGAGTGGCCGACGACCGTCACTCGTTCGATGTCCAGCACGCTGAGCAGGTCCCGCATGCCGTTGGCATATGCCGCCACCGAGTAGTCCGCGCGCGGCTTGTCGGACTTGCCGTGGCCCAGCAGATCCGGGGCGATGACGGTGAACCGCTGCGCGAGGCGCGTCTGCACGGTCTCCCACGTGGTGGAGTTGTCGCCGATGCCGTGGATCAGCAGGATCGCCGGACCGGACCCGGCCACCCGGAATGCGCGTCGGTAACCGTGGATGGTCCGGTATTCCAGTCGAGGCGTGACGTCACGCACCGAGTGCAGGTTGGCCTTTCCGTCGGGCATCGTCCCAGCCTCCTTGCCATCGCGCCGGCGAGACCGACCGCATGGTCAGTCGCCGACTGTGCCGTCGTCGCCGGGGTGGGGATCGGGAAACCCATCACCGGACTGTTCGGCGAGGAACTGTTCGAACTGGGCGCCGAGTTCGTCGCCGCTGGGTAGTTCCTCGTCACGTGCCAGCAAAGACCGATTCTCCTGAGCAGCGACGAACGAATCGTACTGTTGTTCCAGCGCAGCGACCACTTGAGCGACTTCCGAGCTGGCTTCCACCTGTTCACTGATCTTCGTGTACACCTCGGCGCCCGCCTCGGACAGCGCGTGCAGCGGAATCTGCAGCGACGCGATTCGGGAGACCTCGCCCAGCAGGGCCTCGGCGGCCGGCGGATAGGCCGTCTGCGCCAGGTAGTGCGGCACGTGCACGGTGAAGCCGAGCGCCTCGTGGCCGTGTTGAATCAGCCTGTACTCCAACAGGTTCGAAACACTGGCCGGAACCTGGACCTCGCCCACCCACGGTGTGTGGTCTGCGATCAGCTCCTTGTTGCCGGCATGCGCGGTCATGGTGACGGGCCGCGTGTGTGGCACCGCCATCGGGATGGCGCCGAGTCCGATGACCTGGCGGACGCCGAGCCGCTCGGACAGCAGCCGCACCGCCGTGATGAAGCGTTCCCAGCGCAGGTCCGGTTCCATGCCGGCGAGCAGCAGGAACGGCGTCCCGGCGGTGTCGTGCAGCGCGTACAGGTTCAGCTCGGGATCGTCGTACTTGGTGAAGTGATCGGTGGTGAACGTCATGAGCGGCCGGCGCGACCGGTAGTCCAGTAGTTCGTCGATGGCGAACGAGGCGACCAATTCGGTGTCGAGCGTGTTCTTCAGGTGCTCGGCGGCCAGCCGGATGGCGTGGCCGGCATCGGAAAAGCCTTCGAGGGCGTGGACCATCACCGGGCCCCGGCCGTCGGAGGCCGACAACTGCGGCGCGGGGAACTCCAGCTCGTACATGCCGCTCTGCTCGGGCTGGTACTGCTGGCCCTGACGGTCGCCGGGCCGCTGGTCGCTCGCGTCGGGCGCCTGCCCGTCATGCTCGCTCACCTTCACACTCCTTGCCGTACTGCCTCGCCCACATCTCGCCGTGGGATGCGTCTCCTACAAGTGTCCCGCACTATTGCCTTGTTCCACGTGCCACCCCGCAGTACGCCATCGTGCACCAGGTGCTGCTCTGGCAATAGGTATCGGGCAAGATCGGACAGATGGTGAGCAACCGACTGGTCGTGAGCGCGTTCGTCGCGCTGCTGGCCACTGCGTGCAGCCCACCGTCGATCAAGGCCGATCCCCGCACCGGCGACGTGGGAGCGGTCGCGCCGGGTCCGGCTGCGGTCCCGGGGTCGCGCCCGGACCCGCGCGTCGGAGCGGTGTTCCTCAGCAGCGATTCAGTGCACACCTGCAGTGGCGCGGTGCTCGACTCGCTGGCCGGGAACCTGATCATCACGGCCGCGCACTGCCTGGATGCGTCGTACGACGCGACGTTCGCGCCCGGCTACCGCGGCGGCGTCCCAGGGGACTTCTGGCACATCGACGCGGTGTATCTCGACCCGCGATGGGTGCGACGGCAGGACCCTGCCGCGGACTTCGCGATCGCCCGGGTCAGCCATGGCGGCACCGCCACGACCGACACGTTGGAGCATCGCACGGGTGGCGGCTTCATCCTCGGCGTGGCACCGGGCCAGGATGTTCCGATAACGGTGACGGGATACCCGCTCGGTGACGGCGGGGCCCAGATCAGCTGCAGCGGTCCGACGTCGCGTCCGGAACGCGGGTTCCCGGCGTTGCGCTGTCCCGGGTTGGTGGACGGGACCAGCGGTTCCCCCTGGGTGTCGGCGGCCGAGGTGAGGGGAGTGGTCGGCGGCCTGCAGGGCGGTGGCTGCAGTGGCAACGATCTGTCGTACTCATCGCCGTTCGACGTGCAGATCCAGGTGCTGTTTCAGCGGGCGCAGGAAGGCGGCCCCGCCGATCGGGCGAGCGGTGCCCCTGACGACGGCTGCAGCACCTAGCTCCTGAACTGGTTTAGTGCCCGCAGCTTGTTCATCACGTCGAGGGCGGCGACCTTGTAGGCCTCGGAGAAGGTCGGGTAGTTGAAGACCGCGTCGACCAGGTACTCGACAGTCCCGCCGCAGCCCATGACGGCCTGGCCGATGTGGACCAGTTCGGTGGCGTTGGAACCGAAGATGTGCACGCCGAGCAGCGTGAGGTCCTCGGTGGACACCAGCAGTTTCAGCATCCCGTAGGAGTCGCCGGCGATCTGCCCACGGGCCAGCTCCCGGTAGCGGGATACGCCGACCTCGTAGGGGATCGAGCTGTCGGTGAGGTCAACCTCGGTGGCGCCGACGTACGACACCTCGGGAATGGAGTAGATGCCGATCGGTTGCAGGTCGGTCATGCCCTTGGAGGGTTCGCCGAAGGCGTGGTAAGCCGCCAACCGGCCCTGGTCCATCGAGGTCGCGGCGAGTGCGGGGAAGCCGATGACATCACCCACGGCATAGATGTGGTCGACCTTGGTCTGGTAGTTGTCGTCGACGAAAATCCGCCCGCGGCTGTCGATTTCGAGGCCCGCCTGGCCGACGTCGAGGTGCTCGGTCTGCCCTTGACGGCCCGCGGAGTACATCACCGTCTCGGCCGGGATCTGCTTACCGCTCGCGAGCGTGGTCAAGGTACCTGCGGGGCCCACGTCCACCGCGGTCACCTCTTCGCCGAACCGGAACGTCACCGCAAGGTCGCGCAGGTGGAATTTCAGGGACTCGATGATCTCGGGGTCGCAGAAGTCCAGCATCGTCGGACGCTTCTCGATCACGGTGACCTTGGTGCCGAGCGCCGCGAACATGGACGCGTACTCGATACCGATGACTCCGGCGCCGACCACCACCATCGACTGCGGCAGGCTCTTGAGGTCCAGGATGCCGTCGGAGTCCAGGACCCGTTCTTCGTCGAACTTGACCCCGGCTGGGCGCACGGGTTTGGTACCGGTCGCGATGACGACGTACCGCGCTTTGATGTTGACGTTCTCATCGCGGGTGGGGTCCTCGATGACCAGGGTGTGCGGGTCGAGAAACCGGCCGTGCCCCTCGAACAGCTCGACGCCGTTGCGCAGCAGTTGGTTACGGACGACGTCTTGTTCGCGGCCGATGACGTGGGTGGTCCGGCGTAGCAGGTCGGCGGGCGTGATCCGTTCCTTCACGCGGTAGCTGGATCCGTACAGTTCGCGCTGGCTCATCCCAGTGAGGTAGACGACCGCCTCACGCAGCGTCTTGGACGGGATGGTCCCGGTATTGACGCACACCCCGCCGAGCATGCGCCCGCGCTCGATGACTGCGACGGATTTTCCCAGCTTGGCGGCCGCGATCGCGGCCTTCTGCCCGCCTGGGCCGGAACCGATGACGACGAGGTCGAACTCCTGCATGGAACCCATGACTGCCAGGTTGGCACGGTGCGCGCGATCGTGCAGCCCGACCATCGGCGAACTTTGCGGAAACACCTCGAGTGGAGCCGGTTATCCACAGATCCGAGTTCATCCACAACGCACTCCGCCGGCCACATCGCCCAGCGATTCCTGACAGACCGCGCTGCCAAGTTCTGGGCATGACAACTTTCAGCTCATTCGATTTCCAACTGAACCGGCCTGGCGCTCTGATCGCTGCGGTCCCCGCCGTTCTGGGGTTTGCTCCGGAGAAATCGCTGGTGCTCGTCACCGTGATCGGTGGCGAGATGGGGGCGGTGCTGCGGGTGGACCTGTCCGAAGGTTTCTTCGACGCCTTGCCCGCCGCGCTCGGACATCTCTCCGATATGGCCGCCGCGGCGGATGCGGATGCTGCCGTCGCGGTGATCGTGGACGAGGCGAACGTCGCCTGCCCGATGTGCGCCGACCTCTACCGCGAAGTGAGCCACGAGCTCGATGAGGCGTTGTCCGATCACGGCATCGAGCTGTTCGCCGTCCACGTGGTCGACCGGGTGGCGGCCGGTGGCCGATGGCACTGCGCCGACGGTTGCGGGAACGCGGGCGTGGTTGAGGATCCGGAGTCGTCGCCCGTCACCATGGCCGCGGTGCTCGACGGCAGGCGCCTCTACGCGCGGCGTGCGGACCTCGTCGACGTCGTCGCCGTCACCGATCCACAGCGTGCCGAGGCGTTACGGCCGGCCATCGAAAAACGTGCTGCGCCAGTGGATTACCCCGGCCGCCCCGATGCCGAGGTGCGCGCCGACGTCGAGCATGCGGTGGCCTGCGTCAGCGGTTCGCCGGACGGGTCGCCGTTGACCGATGACGACACGGTGCGCCTGGCCTGCGCGGTGGCGGACCCGCGGGTGCGGGACACGCTGTATGCCCTGGCGGTAGGGGAGAACGCCGCGTCTGCCGAGTCGGTGTGGGCGACGCTGACACGCACGCTGCCCGCGCCGTGGCGCGTGGAGGCGTTGGTGTTGCTGGCGTTCAGTGCCTACGCCCGCGGTGACGGCCCGCTCGCCGGGGTCGCGCTGCAGGCCGCGCTGGACGTCGACAGCCGGCACCGGATGGCCGGCATGCTCGATGCGGCGTTGCAGTCCGGCATGCGCCCGGACCGGATCCGAGAACTGGCGCTCACCGGGTACCAGCTGGCGGAGCGGCTCGGCGTGCAGATGCCTCCGCGCACGATCTTCGGCAGGTCGGCGTGAGCCGGTCGTGGCGAGCGCCAGGGTTTGTGGTCAGACCTTTTCGACCCTGACCGCATGCGCCATGTGATGCGGCAGTTCGACCTGCTCGTGTCCGGGGATGACGATCAGGACGCTGCCGTGCTCGGTGGCCTGCACCGTGACACGCGCGTTCGGGACGACGCCGGCGTCTTTGAGCCGCGCGATCAACTCGGCGTCGCCCTGGACGTGTTCGGTCAGCTGGCGCACGCGGACCGCGACCGGTAACCCGGTGGGCAGCTCGGTGAGCCGGACGAGGCTGACGTCGGAGTCGCCGGTCGGCATGACGCCGAGTTCGGCGAGGCCCGGGATCGGGTTGCCGAACGGGGACGTGGTGGGGTTCTCGAGTACCTGGACCAGTCGGCGTTCGACGTCCTCGCTCATCACGTGTTCCCAGCGGCACGCCTCGGCATGCACTTCTTCCCACGGCAGGCCGATCACGTCGACCAGCAGCCGCTCGGCAAGCCGGTGCTTGCGCATCACCGATACCGCCAGGGAGCGGCCCTTGTCGGTCAGTTCCAGATGGCGATCACCGGCGACGTGCAGCAGTCCGTCGCGCTCCATCCGCGACACCGTCTGGCTGACGGTGGGGCCGCTCTGCTCAAGTCGTTCGGCAATGCGCGCACGCAGCGGCACCACGCCCTCTTCTTCGAGGTCGTAGATCGTCCGCAGGTACATCTCGGTCGTATCGATCAGATCGTTCATGCCAAATCCTCCAGGCCTCCGCCGGGTGCCAGCTTACCGGTTTGGCCGGGTCAGCAGGCATCCACCACGGCGGAGCGCCGGTGCGGTTCGTGCGGCGATCGGCAACGACCGGACGGGGCACCAAAGACGGTGCCCGCCGGGACAGCCGGCGGGCACCAGGGGTGTGCAGTTTTGGGGGGCGTACGGTCAGCTCGCGTAGGCCCGTAGCCGTTCGGCACGCTCGCCGTTGCGGAGCTTCGACATGACCTCGCGCTCGATCTGCCGGACCCGCTCACGCGACAGGCCGAACAGCTTGCCGATCTGGTCCAGCGTGCGGGGCTGACCGTCATCGAGGCCGAACCGCAGCCGGATCACCTGCTGTTCGCGCTCGTCCAAGGTGGCGAGCACGTGCCGGATGTCCGTGTGCAGCAACTCCGAGATCACGGCGTTCTCGGCGGAGAGCGCTTCGGAGTCCTCGATGAAGTCGCCCAGCGGAGCTTCCTCATCGGTGCCGACCGGCATGTCCAGACTCACCGGGTCGCGGCTGTGCTCGAGCAGGTCGTTGATCTTCTCGACCGGGATGCCCGACTCTTCGGCGAGTTCTTCGTCGGTGGCCTCACGTCCCAGGCTCTGGTGCATCTCGCGCTTGATCCGCGCCAGCTTGTTGACCTGCTCCACCAGGTGGACGGGCAGCCGGATGGTGCGGCTCTGGTCGGCCATGCCGCGGGTGATCGCCTGACGAATCCACCAGGTGGCGTACGTCGAGAACTTGAAGCCCTTGGCGTAGTCGAACTTCTCCATCGCCCGGATGAGGCCGAGGTTGCCTTCCTGGATGAGGTCCAGCAGCGGCATGCCACGGCCGGTGTAGCGCTTGGCCAGCGAGACCACGAGGCGCAGGTTGGCTTCGAGCAGATGCCGGCGCGCGGCCTCGCCGTCGCGGACGATGGCCGCCAGATCACGCTTGCGGTTATCGCCGAGTCGCTTCTTGGTCTCCAGCAGATGCGCCGCGTACAGCCCCGCCTCGATGCGCTTGGCCAGTTCCACCTCGTCCTCGGCGTTGAGCAGGGCGGTCTTACCGATGCCGTTCAGGTAAACGCGTACGAGGTCCGCGGCGGGACTCTGGGCGTCAAGGTCGGAATCGATACGGCTTGTGGTGGCTTTTGCCATTTGCGGCCTCCTGCTCGTGCTCAGCTCGAACTGTCACTTGCTTCAACGCGGAAGCAGCAGGAGAAGTTCCCGGGACGATCTCCGCGCATGGCCTCTGACCTGCGGTTTTTCGCCGTCGACCTGAGAATGTCCTTAGAAAGGAGAAAGAATGAAACTCAGGTAGTGATCAGGGCTCGATGTCGCCGTCGATGACCGGATGCCGGTCCTCGATCGCGGGCCGCTCAGCGCTCGGAAACATGGGGGCCCGTCGGCCCGCGTCGTAGCGGCGCGGCTCCTCTGCGGTACGCGGTGGTCGGTCGTTCGCGATGAGCACCGCGATCCAGGGCAGGGGGATGGATGCGATGAGGATGGCCAGGGAGATCAGGCCGTTGTGCCAGATGCTGTAGGCCAGGGCGGCCAGCAACAGCGCCGGCACACGGAACGACATGATGGTCAGGTAGCGGCGGACGCGAGCGCGGTGCTGCTCCTCGTAGGCGGGTGCTGCGCGAGTGATGAGGACCGGCCGACCTTCGTCGTCGAAACTCAGCTCAGGGCCGTGTTTCATCCTTCTACTGTCCCACATCCGGGTCCGTGCCGCCGCGACCGGTTCGTGCGAAGTGCCACAATGTGTACATGCAGACCGACACCCTCGAACGCACCGATTCCGATGAACAGGTCGACGACGGTACGGACGACGACCGACCCAAGCATTTCCACTACGTCAAGAAGGACAAGATCGCCGAGAGCGCCGTCATGGGCACCCATGTCGTCGCGCTGTGCGGCGAGGTGTTCCCGGTTACCAAGTCACCCAAGCCCGGGTCGCCGGTGTGCCCGGATTGCAAGCGCATCTACGAACAGATGAAGAAATAGCCGGTCAGGCCGGCGGCTCTGCGGGCTGATCGCCGGTCAGGTTCTCCGCCTTCTCCTCGAGCCATTCGCGCAGGCGCCGGGCATGCGTGTCCGGCGCCGGCCATTCTTCCTGGATCGCGGCGTTGAGTTCGGCGCCGAGCATGATCGCGAAGCCAAGGGCGAAGGCGAACAGCAGGAACGCGATGGGCGTCGCCAGCGCGCCGTAGGTATAGCCGGTCTCGGTGATCCAGGTCAGATAGAACCGCAGTCCAACGGTCGCCACCACGAAGACCACGGTGGCCAGCACGGCGCCCAACAGCAGCCGATGCGTCGGCAGCGGATTGGGCAGGGACACCCGGTACAGGACCGTCACGGCCAGCACGATGCACAACAGCAGTACCGGCCAGTACCCGTACTTCATGGCGTTGGACCACGTTTCGGGGATGTGCTGGGCGATCTTCATCGGTCCGATGGCGGCCACCGGAGCGGTCACGATCACGAACAGCAGCATCACGAGATACAAGCCGAGAGCATAGAACCGCTGCCGCACCGGGTGGCGCAGCGGCGTCTGGTCATGGGCCTCGACGACGGCGTCGACGAACGCCGAGATCGCCGACGAGCCCGCCCACAGCGAGATGACAAACCCTAGGGACACCACCTCGCCGCGGGCGCCCACCGCGATGTCACGGACCGTCGGCTGGATGATCTCGTTGATCACGTTCGGCGAGAAGAAGTTCTTCGCCGTCCCGATCAGCTGTTCCTGGATCATCGGTAGCGTCTCGGGACCGAACAACGGCGCCACGTACGCCAAGCTGCCCAACATGCCCAACAGCAAGGGCGGTAGGGACAACGCCGACCAGAACGCCGCCTGAGCCGACTCCGAGAAGATCGAGTCGTCCCAGCTTTTCGCCAGCGCGCGTCGGATAACCCGTAATACGTGATGACGTGTCGGCTTGATCGGCTGCGTCTGGTCGTTCATGGCCAGACCAGCATTACCGAAAAGACCCCATCAGGACTGCATTTGAGGTGACCGGCGGGTCACTCAGTCCTCAGCGCTGACCACCAGCACGGCAGCCAACTCGACCAACTTGGATTCGTGTTCGTTGGCGTGGTGCTGGCAGAACAGAAGCTCCATGCCGGACGGCAGGGTAGCGCGAACGCGGGCGGCGGCACCGCACCGGTCGCAGCGGTCGGCCCGTGTCAGTGTCGGGCCCGTCAGAGTTGCGTTCATGGCGCCTCCTTCTGCTCGTCGCCGCCTGGGCGCTTTGCCGGTTACACATCTCTACTCTCTCAGACGATTTGGATTCCAGCGTTGTTCCCCAGGTGTTCACGGGTGTGTCGTGTCTCACCTATCGCTGGAGTTGCGGGCGCGGCAGGCTGACCGCATGATCGCCGAGCCCGCAGTCCTGGTCCATCTGTGTAGTGAAACGGATTGGGCCCGTGCTCAGTTCGATGGCGAGCTTCGGCCGCCGTCGCTCGCCGAGGTCGGGTTCGTCCACCTGTCGGCTCCGGAACAGGTCCACCTGCCGGCCAACCGCCTCTACCGCGGTCAGTCCGACCTGATTCTCCTGGTGTGTGACCCGCGGTTGCTGGGGTCACCGGTTCGCTGGGAGCCCGGGGTGCCGACGGATCCCGCTTCGATGCTCTTTCCTCATCTGTACGGTGCACTGCCCGTCTCTGCGGTGACCCGCACTGTGCCCTACCGGCCCGGTGTCGACGGCGGTTTCGCGGTTCTGCCGGCGAATTTCGGTACCCATGGTTGTGGTTAACGGAAAATAAATGACACTGTGAGAAATCTGTCCACTCATTGGGAATGTGGTTCGAATCACGATCGGGGGATTGGCACCATCTCGCGCGTACATATCCCCGAACCGGTGAGAGGGCATGATCAACCACACCAATTCTGAAGACGCGGCCGGCAAGCGCCGTCGCGCACGGAGGCTGAAGGGACTCGGCGTCGCCCTGACCGCGAGCGCCTTTCTGGTCATGTCGGCGCTGCCGGCATGGGCGGCCGAGAACATGACAATCACGTTCATCCGGCACGGTCAGTCATACGGAAACACCTCGGGCAACATCGACACCCAGGTGCCGGGCCCGGTTCTGACGCCGGACGGTCAGCAGCAGGCCAAGGACATCGCGGCGAAGCTCGGAGACCGGAACTTCGATGCCATCTACGCGTCCACGATGGTTCGGACGCAGCAGACGGCGACGCCACTGTCGCAATACCTGGGGCTGCCGATCCAGGTACTGCCGGGTCTGCAGGAGATCGAAGCCGGCAAGTACGAAGGCACCCCGGAACGCGCCGGCATCTTCGGTTACCTGACGGCTCCGCTGGCCTGGGCAGGTCTGTCGGTGACGCCGCCGCCCAACATCAGCTTCAACCCGATCACCCCGAACCTGGACGCGTTCATCCCGTCCGCGGCTGATCCGACCACCGGTCTGACCGGCCATCAGTTCCAGGACCGGGTCAACGGTGCGTTGCAGACGATCTACGACAACGGCGATCGCAACGCGGCCGTGTTCTCGCACGGCGGCACCATCATGATCTGGACGATGATGAACGCCAAGAATCTGACTACTGAGCAGAAGATCATGCTGTTCACCCAGCATCCGCTCGGCAATACGGGCGTTGTCGTCGTCGAGGGCAACCCCGAGGACGGCTGGAACCTGGTCGAATGGAACGGCGTCAAGATCGCCGGTATGCAGAAGGGCCCGATCGAGCAGGTGCTGACCCAGGTCCGCACGCTGAGCCGTCAGCTCAACTCGGTGGTGCAGGATGTCGCCTCGGCGTTCCAGACCGGAAACGTCGGCACGATCCTGACCGCGATCAACCACGGTGCGGCCGACGCGCTGTTCTCGACGGCCAAGTTCGTCCGGGCCATCAACGCTCAGGTGATCGGTGGAGTCACCACGGCCATCGACAATCTGCAGAAGAAGCTGGCGCCGCCGGCTCCGGCTGCGGGCACGCCGACTACCGCCCCGACCTCGGGTGCTGCGGTCTCGCCGGCCGCGTTCTCTGCCCCGGCCCCGGCTCCGGCCGCGGCTCGGGCGGGCGACTCGCCGGCCAAGGTTGCCGATGCCCCGGCTTCGGACAACAAGGTCGATGGTCAGGTCAAGGCCGGTGAGGCCAAGGCTGACGCCGACACCGCGAAGGCCGATGGTGAGGTCAAGGCCGATGTGGCCAAGACTGGTGCCGACGCCGCCAAGGCTGATGGTCAGACCACGGCTGACGCGGCCAAGGCTGACGACAAGAAGGCCAAGGCTGACGACAAGAAGGCCGACGCCAAGGCCAAAGCCGATGAGAAGAAGGCTGCGGCGGAGGCCAAGAAGGCCGAAACCAAGGCCAAGGCTGACGCCAAGAAGGCGGCCGCTGAGGCGAAGCAGGCCGAGGCGAAGGCGAAGGCCGAGTCTGCCACGGCCGGCGCCGGCGCTGGAAGCGCCGACTGACGGCTCCCGGTCGGTAGGGCACAAACGGATCGACCCCCTTCTCCTCGGAGCAGGGGGTCGATGTGCGTCAGCTCTCCGTGTGGGCGGACAGCAGCAGGTCCCTGGTGATCTCCAGGTGCCCCACGTGCTGTGCGATGTCGTGCAGGATGTGTAGCAGTGCCCACTCCGGGGTGGCGGTGGCCAGTATCGAGGCGCGGGTGGTGCCGCCGCGCACCCCGTCGGCCACCGAGCGGTCTCGGATTCCTTCGGTGACCGCCACCTCGACCCAGGCGGGGAAGCGCTGCTGCAGCGCCGTCAGTCGTTCCAGCAGCTCGTCGACCCGCCCCGTGGCGGTGAACTCGCTGTCGCGGTCCCGTGGGATTCGTTGTCCGGCAATGAAAGACCCAGCCCAGTAGTCGACCACGCCGATGCAGTGGTTGACGATCGCGTAGCAGCTGTTCGCGCCGGGGAGGTCGGGTCGCCGGTTGGCGAGGTCGTCACCGAGGACCGTGAGGATGCCGGCCATCGAGGTGAAGCATTCGGCCGAGACGTCCAGCAGTGCACGGGCCAGTGGGTTCTCCGAGGTTGGGTCGGTCGGCATGGAACTCCTTGCGGCAGAACGATTTCAGGTGAGATCGACATTTCTCGCGACCACCGTCGGTGTGGCCGTCCGGGCCGCGCAAGCCTTTCACATGCCGAGCTTTTCGTGCCAGCAGATTACGGCGGGTGGCGGCGACGGGGGAGCGGCAGCTCATCAACCGTCTTCTGGACCGAAATATCTGACCTGCGAAAACCGTGGCTGAGCACCTGGCATCGGCGTAAAATTAGACGCCTCGGACTTCAGATCACTGCCCGATTTGGGGAGGCTTCCATGCAAGGAAAATTTCTGCTGACCGTAGCCGCAGCGACCCTCATAGCAGGGTCATTCAACGCTGCGGCCACTGCCCAAGCGGCCCAAAGTTCCAATGACACAACGACGTACAGTCCCGCGCCGCCGACGCTCGTGCAGCCCCTGGATTGCCACGGCACCACCGGCAGCTACGGCTGTGGCCCGGGGTGGTTCTGGAACGGGAACAGGTGCGTGCCCTGCTGACCTGCGCTCGACGAACGAAAACTGCCCCGAAACCGAAGTTTCGGGGCAGCCCGTGAGTCGGGGGATTAGTCCAGGTAGTCGCGCAGCACCTGCGAGCGCGACGGGTGCCGCAGCTTGCTCATGGTCTTCGACTCGATCTGGCGGATGCGCTCACGCGTGACGCCGTAGACCTGGCCGATCTCATCGAGGGTGCGCGGCTGACCGTCGGTGAGGCCGAAGCGTAGCCGGACGACGCCCGCCTCGCGCTCGGACAGGGTCTCGAGCACCGACTGCAGCTGGTCCTGCAACAGTGTGAACGACACGGCGTCCACCGCGACCACGGCTTCGCTGTCCTCGATGAAGTCGCCGAGCTGGCTGTCACCCTCGTCGCCGATGGTCTGGTCCAGCGAGATGGGCTCACGCGCGTACTGCTGGATTTCCAGCACCTTCTCCGGCGTGATGTCCATTTCCTTGGCCAGCTCTTCGGGCGTGGGTTCGCGTCCAAGGTCCTGCAGCAGCTCACGCTGGATGCGGCCGAGCTTGTTGATGACCTCGACCATGTGCACGGGGATACGGATCGTGCGGGCCTGGTCGGCCATGGCACGGGTGATGGCCTGACGAATCCACCAGGTGGCGTAGGTCGAGAACTTGTAGCCCTTGGTGTAGTCGAACTTCTCGACCGCACGGATCAGACCGAGGTTGCCCTCCTGGATCAGGTCCAGGAACGCCATGCCGCGACCGGTGTAGCGCTTGGCCAGCGACACCACCAGACGCAGGTTGGCTTCCAGCAGGTGGTTCTTGGCGCGGTCGCCGTCACGGCAGATCCACTGCATGTCGCGACGCTGCGCGGCGGGCAGCTTCTCGCCCTTCTCCATCAGCTCCGACATCAGCTGAGTGGCATACAGGCCGGCTTCGATGCGCTTGGCGAGCTCGACCTCCTCCTCGGCGTTCAGCAGCGCGACCTTGCCGATCTGCTTGAGGTAGGCGCGCACGGAGTCGGCGGAAGCGGTGAGCTCGGCGTCCTTGCGGGCCTGGCGCAGCGCTTCGGATTCCTCTTCGTCCCAGACGAAGTCTCCGGATGCCTTGTCCTTCTCGGACGGCTCAGCGGCGTCATCGGACTCGTCGCCTTCGGCGGCCTTGGGGGCGGCCTTGGCGCCTTCCGGGCTGGCCGCGCCGTCGGCTTCACCGTCTTCGGTGTCGTCGTCGTCATCGCTGACGTCGTCGTCGGCCTCGAGGTCGTCGTCGAGTTCCAGGTCGGCGTCGTCGACGTCCAGTTCGTCGCCGGGCTCGGCGACGAGATCGTCGACGTCGGTCGCCTCGTCGGTGCCGATGCCGTCCTCGGGTTTGGTCGAGTCAGTGGCCTTGCGGGGGCCGCGCTTGGCGGGGGCTTTCGCCGCAGCCTTCTTGGCGGGGGCCTTGGCGGCGCGCTTGGCCGGCGCAGCCTTCGCGACGGCCTTCTTGGCGGGGGCTTTGGTGGTGCGCTTCACCGGCTCGTCGGTTGTCTCGCTGGCTTTGGTCGCTACCACGGCCACCCTTTCGGTCATTCGTACATCGGTGGCGTGGGCGTGCGCCACCGAAAAGCGTCGGCTGTCGAATATTGGCGTCGATCTTCGATCGGAGTTCACCGCTATACCGTTCAGGCGGCCGCCGTTGACCATTGTAACGACATAGCGCCCAGAAGCCGTATCAGCGGCAGGTTCGGAGCGTTGGCGGGCCGCTAATGGTGGTGCAGCGCGCCGCCCGTGGCCATTGCCGCACCCACGATGCCGGCCGAATTCTGCAGCGTCGCGGCGACCACCGGCGTGCGGTTCTTCAGCAGCGGTACCCACTTGTCCGCCTTCTTGCTGATGCCGCCGCCGACGATGAAAAGGTCCGGCCAGATGGCGTTCTCGATCGCCACCAGCACTTTTGTGACTTCCTTGGTCCAGCGTTCGTAGGACCAGTCCTCGCGTTCCTTGACCGACGACGCGGCCCGGTGCTCGGCTTCCTTACCGCCGACCTCGATGTGCCCGAACTCGGTGTTGGGCAACAACACGCCGTCATAGATCACCGCCGAGCCGATGCCGGTGCCGAACGTCAGCAACACGATCAGCCCGTCCACATCCCGGCCGGCGCCGAACTTCTCTTCGGCCAGCCCGGCGGCGTCGGCGTCGTTGAGGACCGTCACGTCCTGGCCGTCCAACCGCGAGGCGAACATGTCGCGCACGTTGGTGCCGATCCAGCTGCTGTCGACGTTGGCCGCGGTGCGCACGATGCCCTCGGTCACCACGCCCGGATAGGTGACGCCGAGCGGTCCGGTCCAGCCGAACTCGCTGACCACCGCGGCGACGGTTTCCGAGACGGCTTCGGGGGTGGCCGGCTGCGGGGTGGGGAGCCGGAAGCGCTCGCCGATCAACTGGCCGGTGTCCAGATCGACGATGCCGCCCTTGACGCCGCTGCCGCCGACGTCGATGCCCAGCGCTCGATGCTGCGAGCCGTCGGTCGTCGCGGTGGGCGTCTCGGTCATCTGCACTCCTTGGAGGGGGTGGGCTAGAGGGCGCGACCCACACCCTAACCGCGTGTGCTGCGATAGGTGTCATGACAGCACGCGAACCCGACAACAGCACCGCACCTGCTGCGCTGCGCGCGCTCGCCGAACAGTTGGCGACCGAGGCTGCCGCATTCGTCCGCCGGCGGCGCAGTGAGGTTTTCGCCGGTGCCCAGCAGGACGAAGGCGCGGTACGCACCAAGAGCAGTCCGACCGATCCGGTGACCGTGGTCGACACCGAAACGGAGCGGCTGCTGCGGGAGCGCCTGGCGGCACTGCGGCCGGACGACGCGATCCTGGGCGAGGAGGAAGGCGGCGCGGCAAGGGCTCCGGCGGGGGTGCCGGTATGGGTGCTCGATCCCATCGACGGCACGGTGAATTTCATGTACGGCCTGGGTGCCTATGCGGTATCCGTGGGCGTGCAGATCGACGGCGTGTCGGTGGCCGGTGCGGTGGCCAACGTCGCGACCGGGGCGGTGTTCTCGGCCGCGCGCGGTCACGGCGCCGTCGTCGTCCGGGACGGGGTGCGGGCGGCCTTGCGCTGCAACGTCATCGAAGAGCTTCCGATGGCGCTGGTGGCAACGGGGTTCGCCTACGATCGCGCGCGTCGGCGGCGCCAGGCCGGCGTGGTGGCCGAGCTGCTGGCGGAGGTGCGGGACATCCGCCGGGTCGGGTCCTGTGCCCTGGACCTGTGCATGGTCGCGGCCGGGCAGCTCGACGCGTACTTCGAATCCGGTGTGCACGTGTGGGATTGGGCGGCCGCCGCCCTGATCGCCGAGGAAGCGGGGGCAGTGGTCCGCCTACCCGCGCCGGGTGCGGAAGACGACGACCTGGTCGTCGCCGCGGCACCCGGGGTGTTCGCGGCGCTGGCCGGGCAGTTGGAGCGGGTCGGCTACCGCTAGCAGGTCCCGCTGTGGATCTTCGGCAACAGCGAGGTGTCGGCCGGCTGGGTCGCGTCCGGCTTGAGGCTGGCCAGCATGGCCTCGATGTCGTCGCTATGGGCGAGCTCGTTGAACTCGGTGCCGATGGCGAGGTCGACGGAGTCGTCGGGCCGCTGGTCCTGGAACAGCTGGGTGCACGGCGCGACCAGCCACAGTGCGGCCGCGGCGGACTTGCCGGCCGGCCCGAACCGGATCTGGCCCTGGCACTCCATGCGGGTGCTCGCGTACACCGGGTCGTTGCTTGCGGCCGGCTGAGCGAATCCGAGGTCACGCAGCTCGCCGGCGACCTCAGAAGCCTGGCCACCCTGTCCGCTGGCGTTGAGCACGCGGATCTTGGTGTCGGCGAGCTTGGCCGGCACCACGTTGACCATCGAGGACTGCGACACTTCGTCGCCGAGCTTCGGCTGGTTCGGCTCGCTGGGCGCCGGTGGGGGATTGCAGGTGATCGCCTGGTGGATTTCGGCGGGCTGGCCCGCGACCACGAGCCAGGCGATCAGCGTCGCCACGGCGAGTACCGCGAACAGAACCGCGCCGGGCACATAGTTGCGCCGCCGGAACGGCCGGCCGTGCTTGTCGAAGGCCGTGCCATCGGTGATTTGAGCGACCACATGTGCACTGTAGATGCACCGCAGCCAGGGCGATTACCAACCGCCTCTATTGTATGTGATGGAAATCACATACAATCGGCGCGCTTTCTGGGCACGAATCATTTGGTAGAAGCGTTCGACGCTGGTACAAAGCTCTGCTGCAAGGTAACGGAGGGGATGACCATGGCTACCGATTACGACGCCCCGCGGCGTTCTGAGACTGACGAGGTTTCCGAGGACTCTCTGGAGGAGCTGAAAGCACGACGCAACGAGGCACAGTCCGCCGTCGTCGACGTCGACGAGACCGACTCGGCCGAGAACTTCGAACTGCCGGGTGCTGACCTGTCGGGCGAGGAACTTTCGGTCCGAGTGGTGCCCAAGCAGGCCGATGAGTTCACCTGCTCGAGCTGTTTCCTGGTGCACCACCGCAGCCGTCTCGCCAGCGAGAAGAACGGCGTGATGATCTGCACCGATTGCGCCGCCTAGGGATTCACTCATCGAGTGGCCGGTCTCGCACGCTCTTGCGTGCGAGGACCGGCCATTCGGCGTCTTAGGGCGCCCTAGCTACCCTGCAGTGCCGCCAGGATGCGGTCCGGACGGCGAGTGCTCACCAGCCAGTACGGCGTGGGGTCATCGGGATCGTCGAGGACCACGAGGATCAACGGGCCGACCCAGGCCCGGTGGACGACGTACGCGGCCGGATCCAGCTGCCGGCCCAGGGCCGCCGACTTCGCCGATCGCGGCACCTCGGCCGAACGCGAGATCACACTGGTCGGGATGTGTGCCGGCCCGACCCACAGCTCGGTCTCGGCGTCCGGTCCGGTTCCGGTGCTCACCACGCGCAGCTCGATGCGGCCCATCCACACCAGCGTCGCCGCGGCGACCGGCAGCAGCACGGCGAACGGCGCCCACGTCGGCACACCCGACACGCCTTGCACCACTTCGAGTGCGATCAGGGCCGCCAGCCCGAAACCCGGTAACCACCACCACAAGGGCACCGTCAACCGCTCTCGGTAGCGGACGGTTTGGGTGGCTGCTCGCGTGTCTGACACGCGGCCAAGGGTAGTCTGTGGCACCGTGCCCACCTCTCTGGCGGTAGTTCGTCTGGACCGGGATCTGCCGATGCCGGCCCGGGCTCACGACGGCGATGCCGGCGTCGATCTGTTCAGCGCAATCGACCTCGAACTGGCCCCCGGCCAGCGCGAGTTGGTGCCGACGGGGATCGCCGTCGCCATTCCGCACGGCATGGTCGGCCTGGTGCACCCGCGCTCGGGATTGGCCATCCGCGTTGGGCTTTCGATCGTCAACGCACCTGGCACCGTCGATGCCGGGTATCGCGGTGAGATCAAGGTGGCGCTGATCAACCTCGACCCCAGTGAGCCCATCACCGTGCAGCGCGGCGACCGGATCGCGCAGCTGCTGGTGCAGCGGGTCGAGCTGCCCGAGCTGGTCGAGGTCACGTCGTTCGACGAGGCGGGACTGGCAGACACCTCACGTGGCGCGGGCGGCCACGGTTCCTCCGGCGGACATGCGAGTTTGTGATGGCATTCGAGTTCAACCCCGATGAAGACGGCCCCTTCGACGTCGAGGATTTCGACGACCCGGCCGACGCTGAGGCGGCCCGCCTGGATCTTGGTGGGGTGCTCGTCCCGGTGCCCGACGGATCACAGCTCAACGTCGAGGTCAACGAGCAGGGCGTGCCGAACGCCGTCTGGATCATGACGCCCAACGGACGCTTCTCCGTCGCTGCGTACGCGGCGCCGAAGACCGGTGGGTTGTGGCGTGAGATCGCCGCCGAACTCGCCGAGTCGTTGCGCAATGACAACGCGCAGGCCCGGATCGAAGACGGACCGTGGGGCCGCGAGGTCGTGGGCCTGCCCGCGCCGCAGCCCGGCCAGCCGCAGGTCGTGATGCGATTCATCGGCGCCGACGGCTACCGGTGGATGGTGCGGTGCGTCGTCGTGGGCACCGAAGAGACCATCGACGCCATCGCCGACGAAGCGCGAACCTCGTTGGCGGACACGGTGGTTCGCCGCGGCGACACCCCGCTGCCGGTCCGCAGCCCGCTGCCGGTGCAGCTGTCCGAGCCGCTGCTGGAGCAGTTGCGCGCGGCCGCCGCCCAGATGGCGCAGCAGCAGATGGAGCAGGCTCAGCAGGCGCTCGAGCAGCTGCAACAGCACATGCAGCAACAGCAGCCCGGCGTCGGCGGTGCCGACAATCAGCCAAGCGCTGAGCCTGATGCCCGGCGCAGCGAGCAGGGCTCGGCCATGCAGCAGCTGCGCACCCAGCAGATGGGCACCATCACAGGAGGCTGACGGCCTCCCGCAGCGCGGCCACGCAGGCATCGCCCAATACGGTCGGCTCTTCGCCCATGGCGTCGAGGGTGACGGTCCGCAGCGCGGCCCTGGGGGCCGCCACGGCCCATTCCGCGGCGACCGCGACAGGGTGGACGGCATCGTCGACCGCCCCGGCCACGCCCATGGGCACCTGCAGTTCTGCCAGCTGGTCACGCGTCGGCCCGCCGTAGTCCGCTGCCTCTTCCATGGCGTCCGGCAGACCCGGCCATTGTGCCGTCCACGACCGCGTCAGTTCGTCCGCGAGCCAGGCCGGGCTGCCCGCGCGCATGCCGGCGACGGCCGCGTCCAGCCCGATCTCGCGCAGCTGCTGCGCGGAGTAGCGGGCGGCCTGCGCGGCCGGCGCGCCGTCGGAATCGCCCGTCCAGGCGGGTAGGGCGGCCAGCACGGCAATGCACTGGTCCGGGTGCTCGAGCGCCCAGTTCGTTGCCACCGCGGCGCCCAGAGACACCCCACCGACGATGATCGGGCCGTGCTGTGCGGCGGCGTCCAGCGCTTCGAGATAGCCGGCGATCAGGTCGCCCGGCAGCGGCCGTGGGGCGATCACCACGGCACCGGCCTCGAGCAGGGCGCCGCCGAAGGCCCGGCGGATGTAGTCGTCGTCAGATCCCGTGCCCGGCAGGAGTACCGCGGTCATCCCTTGCAAGTTGGCCGTCATTCCTCGATGGTGCCCGGCGGCCGGAACGGCGCTCACAAGGGGGTCGGGCCGGGTGTGCGGTCCAGTGAGCGGGACAACGACGATATGTCCCGCGCCGAAATGGCAAATCGGAACCAACAGGTCTAGCGTGACGTTGGTTAGATAGCGGGTCCACGGTGGATTCGCAGCAAGTCTCAGGAGAGACCATGGCTACGGCGGAAGGCTATTTGCGCCGACTCACCCGGCGGCTTACCGAGGACCTCGAACAGAGTGATGTCCAGGAGCTGAACGACGAGGCCCTCAATACCGGCGCCATGCGGGCGGCGGACTGTACGCGCGGACAAGAAGTGACGATGGTCGGCACATTGCGGTGTGTCGAGACCAACGGCAAGGGCTGTTCGGGCGGGGTACGGGCCGAGCTGTTCGATGGCACCGACACGGTCACGCTGGTCTGGTTGGGTCAGCGGCGCATCCCAGGCATCGAGTCCGGCCGGACCCTGCGGGTCCACGGCCGGCTGGGAAACTTGGACAGCGGGGCCAAAGCGATCTACAACCCGCATTACGAGATTCAGAAGTGACATTCCCCGACAAGGGGACTGCGGACAGCGACGCGCATAGCGAAGCCGACACTGAAGTCAACGCTGAGGCCCTGCAGGACGAGCGCGACTCCAGGCTGACGGCGCACGTCCTGTTGGCGCAGATGGGCGGCCTCAGCGGCCTGATCTATTCGTCCCTGCCGGTCCTCGTCTTCGTCCCGGTGTCCAGTTTTTTCGGGCTGGCTGCCGCGATCTACTCCGCGCTCGGTGTCGCCGGGCTGGTCCTGATCTGGCGGCTGGTGCGCCGCGAATCGGTACAGCCCGCCGTGTCCGGCTTCATCGGCGTGGGTATCAGCGCGTTGATCGCCTACCTGGTCGGCGCCTCGAAAGGCTATTTCCTGCTGGGTATCTGGTCATCGCTGATCTATGCCGGGGCGTTCGCGATCTCGATTCTGATCCGGCGCCCGCTGGTCGGGTACGGCTGGAGCTGGGCCACCGGGCACGACCGCAGCTGGCGTGAGATCCGGCGTGCGGTGCTGGCGTTCGACATCGCCACCGCAGTCTGGGTGCTGGTGTTCGGCGCACGGTTCCTGGTCCAGAACCACCTGTACGGGCAGGACCAGACCGGCCTGCTCGGGGTGGCCCGGATCGCCATGGGCTGGCCGCTGACCGCGGTCGCCGCGTTGGCGTCGTACCTGGCCATCCGGACGGCTCAGCAGGCCATCCGCGACGCCGAGCATCACGCCGAACGGGCTGTCGCCGAAGGCTAGCTCGGGTTCAGCACCTGGTGGCGCAGGTCCTGCTCGACCTCGGCGACCGCGACGAACAGCAGTTCGTCGCCGCCCTCGAGCGGTTCGTCGGACTCGGGCACGATCACGCGTGGGCCGCGCAGGATGGTCACCAACGTGGCGTCGCGCGGCAGCTGTAGGCGCTTGACCGCCTTGCCGCCCCACGGGGTGTCGTCGGGCAGCGTGATCTCGACCAGGTTGGCCTGGCCCTTGCGGAAACTCATCAGGCGGACCAGGTCGCCCACCGACACGGCTTCTTCGACCAGTGACGCCAGCATGCGCGGTGTGGACACGGCGACGTCGACGCCCCAGCTGTCGTCGAACAGCCACTCGTTGCGCGGGTCGTTGACCCGGGCCACGACGCGGGGGACCGCGAACTCGGTCTTGGCCAGCAGGCTGACCACCACGTTGGCCTTGTCGTCGCCGGTGGCGGCGATGACCACGTCGAACTCGTGCAGCTTGACGGACTCGAGCAGCGACAGCTCGCAGGCGTCACCCAGGCGCCACTGCGCCGCGGGGACGGCGTCGACGTCGATGTGGTCAGGATTGCGCTCGAGCAGCGTCACCTCATGGTGATCGACCAGTTCCCGCGCGATGGATCGGCCGACGGCGCCGGCACCTGCGATTGCGACCTTCATGTGCGCTCCCTAGTGGCTTTCGACGTCGTCGCCGGGCGGTAGCGAGGCGATGGCGATGGCCTCGGCCACACGGCCCGAAACCGCGGCCATGTACACCTGGTCGCCGGCCTGGATGACGGTCTTGGCGTCCGGCAGCACGCCGCTGCCGAACCGGATGAGGAATGCGACGCGACCGCCGGTCGCGCCTTCCAGCGCGGTGACGCGGTAGCCGACCCAGTCCTCGTGGAGGGACAGTTCGGTGACGCCGACGTTGCCCGACGGATCCCGCCACTTGGTGGTCTCGGTCTCGCGGGTCAGCAGATTCAGCAACCGATCGGTGGTCCACGGCACCGTCGCGATGGTGGGGATGCCGAGCCGCTCGTACACCGCGGCGCGCTTGGCGTCGTAGATGCGCGCCACGACGCGCTGCACGCCGAAGGTCTCGCGTGCCACCCGTGCGGAGATGATGTTCGAGTTGTCACCGGAGGACACGGCGGCGAACGCGCCGGCCTCTTCGATACCCGCCCGTTCCAGGACGTCCCGGTCAAAACCCATGCCCAGCACACGTTCTCCGGGAAATTCGGGCGACAGTCGATGAAAGGCCGTCTTGTCCCGATCGATCACGGCGACCTCGTGGCCGATGCGGGCCAATCCGTCTGCCAGCGATGCGCCGACCCGGCCGCACCCCATCACGACTACTCGCACCAGCCGATCCTTTCTGGGCCGGGAGCCGGCCCCGAAGCGAATTTCATGCCTCAGCTCAGTCCGAACGGTACAACCCGAGCCCGGGGGCTTACCCTAGCCCTCGTGTCCAAGCTTTCGACCGCTACGCGACGGTTGGTTATCGGCCGACCGTTCCGAAGCGACAAGCTCGCCCACACGTTGCTGCCCAAACGTATCGCTCTTCCAGTGTTCGCGTCGGATGCGCTGTCGTCCGTGGCCTACGCGCCGGAGGAAATTTTCCTGGTGCTGTCGGTTGCCGGATTATCGGCTTACTCGATGGCGCCGTGGATCGGTCTCGCGGTCGCCGCGGTCATGCTGATCGTGATCGCGAGTTATCGGCAGAACGTGCATGCGTATCCATCTGGCGGCGGCGACTACGAGGTGGTCACCACCAACCTGGGACACACCGCCGGGTTGACGGTGGCCAGCGCGCTGTTGGTCGACTACGTGCTGACCGTTGCGGTGTCGACGGCGTCGGCGATGTCCAACATCGGATCGGCGGTGCCGTTCATCGCCCAGAACAAAGTGCTGATGTCGGTGTTGGCGATCCTGATCCTGGCGTCGCTCAACCTGCGCGGCATCCGGGAGTCGGGTACCGCGTTCGCGATTCCCACCTACGCCTTCATGATCGGTATGTACCTCATGCTGGCCTGGGGGTTCTTCCAGATCTTCGTGCTGGGCCATCCACTGCGGGCCGAGTCGGCCGGTTTCAGCCTCAAGTCCGAGCACGGTGACGTACTCGGCTTTGCCATGGTGTTCCTTGTGGCCAGGGCATTCTCGTCGGGCTGTGCAGCCCTGACCGGTGTGGAAGCAATCAGCAACGGGGTGCCGGCATTCCAGAAGCCGAAGTCGCGCAATGCCGCGACCACCTTGCTGTTACTCGGCGCCATCGCGGTGTCGCTGTTCATGGGCATCATCGTGCTGGCGGAGAGGATCGGCCTGAAGATGGCCGACAGTGTGGACCAGCTGGTGGGTGCGCCCGCCGACTATCACCAGAAGACCGTGGTCACCCAGCTGGCGGAGGCGGTGTTCCAGGGCTTTCCGCTGGGTCTCTACGCCATCGCCGGGGTGACCGGCCTGATTCTGGTGCTGGCCGCCAACACCGCGTTCAACGGTTTCCCGGTGTTGGGCTCGATCCTGGCGCAGGACCGTTACCTGCCGCGGCAGCTGCACACTCGCGGTGACCGGCTGGCGTTCTCCAACGGCATCCTGTTCCTCGCGTTCGCCGCCATCGCGTTCGTCGTCGCGTTCAACGCCGAGGTGACGGCGCTGATCCAGCTGTACATCGTCGGTGTGTTCGTCTCGTTCACGCTCAGCCAGATCGGCATGGTGCGGCACTGGAACCGGTTGCTGCGCACCGAGACCGACGGGTCCGAGCGGCGGCGTATGTACCGGGCACGGGTCGTCAACACCATCGGGTTCCTGTGCACCGGCTCCGTGCTGTTTGTGGTCATCGTGACCAAGTTCCTGGCCGGTGCCTGGATCGCGATTCTGGCGATGAGCGCGCTGTTCGTGCTGATGAAGATGATCCACAAGCACTACGACACCGTCGCCCGGGAACTGCGCGAAGAGCCGGATCACGACGTGGTGCTGCCGAGCCGCAATCACGCCGTCGTGCTGGTGTCCAATCTGCACCTACCGACGCTGCGGGCATTGGCCTACGCGCGGGCCACCCGCCCGGATGTGCTGGAAGCCATCACGGTCAGCGTCGACGACGGCGAGACGCGCGAGCTGGTGCACAAATGGGAACACAGTGACGTCTCCGTCCCGCTGAAGGTCATCGCCTCGCCGTACCGCGAAATCACCAGGCCCATCCTCGATTACGTCAAGCGCATCACGGCCGAGTCCAAGCGCACCGTCGTGACGGTCTTCATCCCGGAGTATGTGGTGGGCCACTGGTGGGAGCACATCCTGCACAACCAGAGCGCGCTGCGACTCAAGGGCCGGCTGCTGTTCATCCCGAACGTCATGGTGACTTCCGTGCCGTGGCAGCTGAATTCGTCGGAGCGCGTGAAGGTGACCATGACCCCTGGCTCGGCTCCCGGCGACACCCGACGGGGCATCATCGAGTGACCGACGATATCCCGTCGCTTCACTCGCCCGCGCTGGTGACACTGACCGTTGGCCCGCCGGCCAACGGGGGCAGCTGCGTAGCGCGCCACGATGGCCGCGTGATCTTCGTCCGGCATGCCCTGCCGGGCGAGGTGGTGCGCGCCGAGGTGACGTCCGAGCGCGGGTCGTACTGGCACGCCGATGCGCTCGAGGTGCTCGAAGCGTCGCCCGACCGGGTGGATTCGTTGTGCCCGATCGCCGGGTCCGAGGGATCCGGTTGCTGCGACTTGGCTTTCGTCGATCCCGCCGCGGCGCGACGGCTCAAGGGCGAGGTGGTGGCCAATCAGCTGGCGCGTCTCGGCGGATACGAGTCCGGTGACCTCGAGGCCGCCGAGGTCGGCACCGTCGGCGCGACCGGGTGGCGTACCCGGGTGCGCCTGGAGGTCGGCGCGGACGGCCGGGCCGGTTTTCACCGCTACCACAGTGACGCGCTGGTGACCGACCTGTCGTGCGCCCAGGTGCCGGCCGGGATGTTGGACGACCTGCCGCTGCAACCGCCCGGTGCGCACCTGCACGTGGTGCTCGACGACGCCGGACACCGGCACGTCGTGCGGTCCGGTCCGCGGGGCGGCAAAAAGGGCAAGCCCGGCATGACCGAAGTGGTCTCGGGCGAGTACGAAGCCGTGCAGCGGGTCGGCGATCGGGAATGGCGCGTGCCGGTGACGGCGTTCTGGCAGTCCCACCGCGACGCGGCCGCCACCTACAGCGCGCTGGTCGCCGAATGGGCCGAGCTCTCCGCGGGGCAGACGGCGTGGGATTTGTATGGCGGCGCTGGTGTTTTCGCTGCGGCGCTGGCCGGCTCGGTGGGGGAGTCGGGCCGAGTGCTGACGGTGGACACCTCCCGCGGATCGGCGCGCGCGGCGCGGGCCGCACTGGGGGATTTGGGTTGCGTCGAGGTGGTGACCGATTCGGTGCGCCGGGCACTGGGCAACCAGCGGGTGGCAGCCGATGTCGCCGTGCTGGATCCGCCGCGCACCGGCGCCGGACACGAGGTGATCGATCAGCTGGCCGCCGCAGGCGTGCCGCGGGTGATCCACATCGGTTGTGAGGCAGCGTCTTTCGCCCGTGACATCGGTCTGTACCGCGGACACGGTTACGAGGTGGCGAACCTGCGCGTCTTCGACTCTTTCCCACTGACGCACCACGTCGAGTGTGTCGCCTTGCTGACCCGGTAAGTTTGCGGTCAGGTGTGCCGGGAAGCCTGGTCGGCGCCGCCCGACGCTGCCCAGGAGAATCATGATGCCCAGCCGGAACGACGGGTCGCGCCGTCGGCTCCTGACCCGTGGCAGCTGGCCCGAAGCCCAGCGGTTCACGGAGATTCTGCGCAGGGAGACCGTCGGCGGCATCCTCCTGTTGCTGGCGGCCGGCACGGCGCTGGTATGGGCGAATTCGCCTGCCGCGCATAGCTATCACGCGCTGTCCGAGTTCGCGGTCGGCCCCGAGTCGTGGCATCTGCGGCTGAGTCTGTCGGCGTGGGCGGCCGACGGCTTGCTGGCGATCTTCTTCTTCGTGGTCGGCGTCGAACTCAAACGTGAATTTGTCGCCGGTGACCTGCGTGATCCGGCACGTGCGGCGCTGCCCATCGCCGCGGCCGTCGGCGGCATGCTGGCGCCCGCCGCCATCTACGTGGGCCTGAACCTGGCGATGGGCCACCCGGAGAATCTGGGCGGCTGGGCGGTGCCGATCGCCACGGACATCGCTTTCGCATTGGCGGTGCTTGCCGTCATATCCACGCATCTGCCCACCGCGCTGCGCACTTTCCTGTTGACCCTTGCGGTGGTCGACGACCTGCTGGCCATCATCGTCATCGCCTGCTTCTACACCGACCATCTCAACCCGGTGGCGTTGGCGCTGGCCGCCGTTCCCGGCGGGCTGTTCGTCGCGGCCGTGCAGCGCGGTATGCGGCACTGGTGGCTGCTGGTACCCCTGGCGGTGGCGACCTGGTCCCTGGTGCACGCGAGCGGTATCCACGCGACGGTGGCCGGCGTGCTGCTCGGGTTCGGGGTGCCGGTGCTCGGCAAGCACGCGTCGGCCGAGACGTTCGAGCACGCGCTGCGGCCACTGTCGGCAGGGGTGGCGGTGCCGGTGTTCGCGTTCTTCGCCGCCGGTGTGAGTGTCGGCGGCTGGCCTGGTCTGGTGGACGCGATCACCCACCCGGTGACCGCCGGCGTCCTCTTCGGGCTGGTGTTCGGCAAAGCCATCGGTGTGTTCAGCACCACATTGCTGCTGGCGAGGTTCACTGGTGCCGAGCTCGACGACGGACTGGGTTGGCTCGACGTCGCCGGGGTCGCGCTGCTGGCCGGCATAGGGTTCACGGTCTCACTGCTGATCGGTGAGCTGGCGTTCGGCGCCGGCACGGCCGTCGGCGCTGATGCCAAGATCGGCGTGCTCGCCGGTTCGGTGGTTGCCGGGATGCTGGCGGCGTTGGTGCTGCTCTCCCGCAACGCCGCATACCGCCGCATCCACGAGCGTGAGACCGCCGACGACGACGGCGACGGCGTGCCGGACATCTATCAGCCTTGACCGGTTCCACCCGGTACGCGTGCGTAGACTGTCGGAATGCTTGAACAGGTCCGCGGCCCAGCTGATCTGGCGCACCTGTCGCAGCCTCAGCTGACCGAACTTGCCGCCGAGATCAGGGAATTCCTGGTGCACAAGGTGGCCGCCACCGGCGGGCATCTCGGGCCCAACCTGGGCGTCGTCGAGCTGACGCTTGCCCTGCACCGCGTCTTCGACTCGCCGCACGATCCGATCATCTTCGACACCGGCCATCAGGCCTATGTGCACAAGATGCTGACCGGCCGGTGCCCCGACTTCGACACCCTGCGAATGAAAGGCGGCCTGTCCGGCTATCCGTCGCGCGCCGAGAGCGAACACGACTGGGTCGAGTCCAGCCACGCCAGCACCGCGTTGTCCTACGCCGACGGCTTGGCCAAGGCCTTCGAACTCTCCGGCTACCGCAACCGGCACGTCGTCGCCGTCGTCGGTGACGGTGCGCTCACCGGCGGCATGTGCTGGGAGGCGCTCAACAACATCGCCGCCGCCAACCGGCCCATCGTCATCGTCGTGAACGACAACGGCCGCAGCTACGCGCCGACCATCGGCGGCCTGGCCGACCACTTCGCCGCCCTGCGCCTACAGCCCGGCTACGAGAAGGCGCTCGAGCGCGGCAAGCACGCCCTGCGCGGGGTACCCGTCGTCGGCGAGTTCTGTTACCAGTGCGTGCACAGCATCAAGGCCGGCATCAAGGACGCGCTGGCACCGCAGGCGCTGTTCACCGATCTGGGCCTCAAGTACGTCGGGCCCATCGACGGCCATGACGAGCACGCTGTCGAGGCGGCGCTGCGGCATGCCCGCGGGTTCAACGCCCCGGTGATCGTCCACGTCGTCACCCGCAAGGGCATGGGTTATTCGCATGCGGAGAACGACGAAGCCGAGCAGATGCACTCGACCGGCATCATCGACCCGCACACCGGGCGGTCCACCGCTGAGTCGGTGCTCGGTTGGACGTCGGTGTTCTCCGAAGAGCTCATCAAGCAGGCCACGAAGCGGCGCGACATCGTCGCGATCACCGCTGCCATGCCGGGCCCGACGGGTCTGTCCGCGTTCCGACAGCGCTTCCCAGATCGGTTCTTCGACGTCGGTATCGCTGAGCAGCACGCGATGACGTCGGCTGCGGGTCTGGCCATGGGCGGCACGCACCCCGTGGTTGCCATCTACTCGACGTTCCTGAACCGGGCGTTCGACCAGATCATGATGGACGTGGCGCTGCACAAGCTGCCCGTCACCGTGGTGCTCGACCGTGCCGGCGTCACCGGCAACGACGGCGCCAGCCACAACGGTGTCTGGGACATGTCGATGCTCGGCATCGTGCCCGGCATCAAGGTCGCGGCACCGCGCGATGCTGCCCGGCTACGCGAGGAACTCGGTGAGGCGCTGGCCGTCACCGACGGGCCGACGGCCGTCCGGTTCCCGAAAGGCGCTGTCGGCGACGACATCCCGGCGGTCCGCCGCCAGCACGGCGTCGACATCCTGACCGAGCCCGCCGACGGCCTGTCCGACGACGTGCTGGTGGTCGCGGTCGGCGCATTCGCGCGGATGGCGCTCGTGGTGGCCGACCGGCTGCGGAAGCAGGGCATCGGTGTGACAGTTGTCGATCCCCGCTGGGTGCTGCCGGTCCCGGCGACCATCGCCGACCTGGCCCGAGCGCATAAACTCGTTGTCACGCTTGAGGACAACGGTGTTGCCGGTGGCATCGGATCCGCGGTGTCGGCGTCGCTGCGCCGCGCCGAGATCGACGTCCCGTGCCGCGATGTCGGTGTGCCGCAGGAGTTCCAGGAGCACGCCACCCGCAGTGAGGTGTTGATGTCGCTCGGGCTGACTGATCAGGACATCGCCCGCCAGGTCACCGGCTGGGTCGCCGCACTCGGCAGCTCGGTCGAGATCACTTCCCAATAGCCAAACCTCCCGCGAGCGTGCGTGTCTGCACCGCAATTGCGGTGTGTCGCGGGCATTTTCGTCGCGCTCGCGGGCGGTGAGTGATGCGTATTCGCCCGGCAGTCCCAATACCGCGTTGTGGATTCCGGTCGACGACGTGGCGGCCTTCCGGGCCGAGCCGATCGCCAAGCAGCACGGCTACTCGCGCCCTGGTATCGAGCAAGACGGGCCGGGTGGTCCGACGATGACGATCATCGACCCGTCGGGGAACCACCTGCGGTTCGCGCAGCCGGGGGATGGCTGAGGTAGCGCTACTCCTTGCCGTCTCTCGTCGGCGAGTCGTTGCCATGCGGCGGTGCGCCCGGTTCAGCGGCCTTGTCCTTGATCTCCGCATAGGCCGCGGCGAGAGCGGTGATCTGGTCCACCGACGACGAAGCGGACGACGGCGTCGCATCGACTCCGTACAGCTTGGCAGCCAGGCGAGCACGGACGTCGTCACGCTTCCTGGCGAGCGCCTCCCGCGCGCGGTCATCGCGCAGCGACTGGTCGATCTGCTCGGCCTTCACGGCACACGTCTGTAGGGTGTTGACCCGCTCTCGAGACCGAGACTCGAGGTCCCGAACCTTCGTCCGGGCATCGTCCAGCATCGCCAGATCGTCCGAGTCGGGAGCGGCTAGGTCGCTGAGCTCCTTGATCAGTTCGTCGAGTTCTCGTGTGGCTCGGCAGTTTTCGCGGATGGTTGCCAGCTCGCCGGTGAAATCCAGGTCCTGCGGATCGCCGAGCCAGCCTCCTGTCGCGGCTTCCGAGCGCGTGATCCGATCGATGGCGGCCTGCGCGCCGTCGAGCATGGCGACGCCGTCGGCTCCAAATTCCTCGAAGAGCCGGGCGCGTTCGATTTCTTGGGGTGACAGTCCGCGTATCGGCGTGGAGTTGGTGCGGCTGCTGATGACGACGTGAGTGATCAGCAGCCCGATGGCACAGATGCCCAGAGCAGGCACCAGGGCGATGCCCTCCGTCGCGATCCCGACCGAGATCACCACAACAGCTGACACCAGCCAGGCCTTGGTCATCACGGAGATGGGGCTGCGGTGAGAGGGGCGGCCCGCTTTCCGATCCGCCTCGGACGTGAAGGCCGCCCCGAATGCGGCGCCTCCGACCACCATGACGACGGCGAGGATGACCGTCACGACCACGAGCGGTAGGAGGAGCCGAATCATCCCGATGTCCTTCACTGGTTTGTGCGTCAATGGTAGTTCGGCGGGCTGACATGCCTGGTCGGCGCTGCGGAGAGCATCACGACGTCGGCGCGCATAGGCTCACCCCATGCACGACGAACTCGAGGCCTGGAAGTCCGCCGGCCAGTATTTCGACTACCTCGGATTCGATATCTTCTATCGTCTCGGCGGCCTGGAGCTCGGCAGCGGTCCGGTACTGCTGCTCATCCACGGCTACCCGTTCAATTCCTGGGACTGGTCGCTGATCTGGCCGACGCTCGCCGAGAAGTTCACCCTGATCGCGCCGGACATGATCGGCATGGGGTTCTCCGCCAAACCGTCGGCATACCAGTACTCGGTGCACGACCACGCTGACATGCACGAGGCGCTGCTGGCGCATCTCGGGGTCGGTTCCATCCACATCCTGGCCCACGACCTGGGGGACTCGGTCGGGCAGGAGCTCTTGGCCCGCAACCAGTTCGGGGATCAGGCGTATGGCACGCAGAACATCGAGTCGATCACCTGGCTCAATGGCGGGCTGTTCAACGAGGCCTACACGCCGCGGCTGCTGCAGAAGGCGATGTCGCGAACCCCTCTGGGCGACATCATGAGTCAGTTTCAGGGCACCCCGTTGTCGAGGCGGCTGGCCGACCCGACCATCAATGAGATGTTCGGGGTCAACACCAAGCCGTCGAAGGAGCTGATGGACAAGTTCCACCAAATCCTGGACTACAACGACGGCAAGAAGGTGATGCACCAGGTCGGCCGCTTCATCAACGACCGCTACACGCACCGCAACCGGTGGGTGCGCGCGATGCGGGAGACGACGATCCCGATGCGGCTCATCGACGGCCCGTCCGACCCGAATTCCGGAGCCCACATGGCGGCCAGGTACCGCGAGGTCATCCCGAATCCGGATGTGGTGATGCTGGCCGACGACATCGCGCACTGGCCGCAGATCGAGGCGCCCGACGCGGTGCTCGAGCATTTCCTGGAGTTCGTCACGCCCTACCTGTGGCGACCGTTCGGGGCTCGCTGATCCCGTACCCCGGGCGCTGACCACTCGGCCTTTTGCGCCCACAACGCAGAATCAGCTGGTTCACTTGCCGTCATGCGATGCAGCAGGCTGGCAGTGGTGCTCGGCACCATACTCGTCGCCGGCTGCGATGCGGGCGTGCCGACCGTCACCTCGATCGTGTTCGACGGGGAGCCGCACCCCATCACCGGCGAGGTTGTCTGTACCACGCAGCCCACCAGGGCAGGCCTCGTCATCCTGGCGCAGGGCAAGTCTGGTCAGCTCGTGCGGATCCACCTGACGCAGGTCGGCCGCATCGTCGTGCAGAAGGTGGGACTGCGGTACGACGACCACGTGACAGGCTTCGTCGCCGACCCGCAAGAGATCACCGGAATCAAAGTCGACGACGCCTACACCGTCAGCGGGCGGATGCCGCCGAATCCGGGTGAGTCCCAATGGCATACGTTCAAGATTCAGACCACGTGCCCCGGCTATCGGGACGCGCTGCCGCACGACACGGTGCCGGAGATCGGCAGCCCGTGAACGCTCGCCAGCCGCGAGCGTGCGCAAAGTGCACGCGACACACCGCGAAACCCCGCGCAGACACGCACGCTCGCGGTGGTTAGGACAAGGCGGCGGTCAGCACCGGGCCGCAGAGCTCCCGCTGCCAGGGCCGGGCGCCGGCCGCGGCCAGGAATTCGTCGACCGCAGCAGCGACATCAGGAACGGGTTGCCAGTCCCAACACAGCCGGCGCACGGTCTCCGGCGTCAGCAGGTTCTCCGTTGGTACCGAAACCTGTTCCGACAGTTCGGAAAGGCCGGCGCGGCACTTTTCCAGTCGCTCGAACGCCTCGGGCTTGCGGCGCGCCCACCGGGCGGGCGGCGGCAACCCGTTGTTCGGCTCGGATGCCGGCGGGTCGGCCTCCCGGGCCCGGGCCAGCGCGTCGAGCCAGACCTGCGCACTGCGCTTCTGCCGCGAACCGCCGAAAATCGGGAGCGCCGTGAGCTTTTCGATGGTGTCGGGATTGGCGACGGCAGCGGAGACGATCGCCGAGTCGGGCAGGATGCGGCCGGGCGCGATGTCTCGCCGCTGCGCGATCAGATCGCGCGTCTGCCACAGTTCCCGCACGGCGGCCAGCGCCTGGCCGTTGCGCACCTTGTGGATGCCCGACGTCCGGCGCCAGCGGTCACGCCGGGTCGGGCTGGGCTCGACGGTCCGCATGTACTCGAATTCCTGTGCGGCCCAATCAGTTTTGCCTTGCGACTCCAGCTCGGCGGCCACTGCGGCGCGCAACTCCAGCAGCACCTCGACGTCCAGCGCCGCGTAGTTCAGCCAGTCCGCGGGAAGCGGGCGCTTGGACCAGTCGGCGGCGCCGTGTCCCTTCTTCAGGCCAAGGCCCAGGAGACGCTGCACCATGGCCGCCAGGTTCACCCGGTCATAACCGGCCAGTCGACCGCCCAACTCGGTGTCGTACAACGACGGCGGCGTCATCCCGAGTTCGGCCAGGCACGGCAGGTCCTGGTCGGCCGCGTGCAGGATCCACTCGTCGGTGTTCACGACCTCGGCCACCGGAGCCAGCGCCGTCAGCGGGTCGATGCCGTGGCTGACGGGGTCGATCAGCACCGTGCCCGCACCCGCGCGGCGAATCTGGATCAGGTAGGCCCGGTTGGAGTAGCGGAAGCCGGATGCCCGCTCGGCGTCGATCGCGAACGCGCCGTGGCCGGACGCCAAGAGCGCACCGGCACGGGCGATGTCGCTCGCGTAGATGGCGACGGCGGGGACGCCATCGGCGGGCGCCAGCAGGGGAGTGACGTCGGGATCATCGTCAGACGTCCCGACCGAATCAGTGTCAGTCATGCGGTCACGCGCGAGTGCGCGAACCCAGATCGGTAACGCCGGCAGGCGGCAGTCCGGCAGCGTGTTCGAGCACCTCGCAGAAGGCCTGCACGTGCGGCCCCAGCTCGAGCGACGTCGCGGTCCACGACGCCCGCAGCTCCAGCTGGTGGGCCCGGGGCGGGCCGGAGATGTCGCCGTAGCGCACCGACGTCGTCGCGGTGACGGTGCCGCCCAACGCGGTGACGCCGTCGGCGTGCGACTCGAGCGCATCGACCAGCCAGCTCCACGCCACCTCGGGCAGCAGTGGGTCGACGGCCTCGGTCGAGTCCAGGTCGGCCTGGATGTAGGCGACGAGACGCATGGTGCCGTCCCAGGCTTCAGCACCTTCGGGATCGTGCAGCAGGATCAGACGTCCGAAGGCGTCGCCCTCCGAGCTCTCCGGGACAACGGAGGGGTCAGGGTGACGCACCTCTGCGCCCAGCGCATAGCTGAAGGGGGCCAGTCGCTGCGGCGGACGGATCGGGCCGAGTTCGATCTCCTGGCGCACGGTGGCGGCGTTCATTGCCGCAACAGCAGTGCGGAACTGGGCCGGCTCGGCGGAGGTCACATTCTGGGACGCTAGCCCGATCCGGCCGGTCGCGTAAGCAGGCGCGCCGATAGCCCGACATTTGGGAGCCCGGCAGGGTATAAGCGACCGCTGGAGGACATGGCAGCATTAGCGGTGATGAGCACCCGTCGTGAACTGCCGCAATCGCCCTATCTGGCTGCCGCCAACGGCCGCACTCCGGACCGGACCCCGGTGTGGATGATGCGGCAGGCCGGCCGGTCCCTGCCCGAGTACCGCGCGCTGCGCGCCACCCACACCATGCTCTCGGCGTGTTTCAACCCGGAGCTGGTCTGCGAGATCACCATGCAGCCGGTGCGCCGTCACGGCGTCGACGCCGCCATCTTGTTTTCGGACATCGTGGTGCCGCTGAAGGCTGCGGGCATCGATCTGGACATCGTGCCCGACGTCGGGCCGGTGATCGCCCACCGGATCCGTACCCCGGATGACGTCGAGGGCATCAAGCCGCTCGAGCCCCATCAGGTGGCGCCGGTGGCAGAGGCGATCGGCCTGCTGACCAAGGAGTTGGGTGATGTGCCGCTGATCGGTTTCGCCGGCGCGCCGTTCACGCTGGCCTCCTATCTGGTGGAGGGCGGTCCGAGCCGCAACCACGAGAAGACCAAGGCCATGATGCTCGGCGAATCGGCGACGTGGCATGACCTCATGGAGAAGCTGACCGACCTCACCATCGTGTTCCTGCGCGCGCAGCTGGCAGCCGGAGTTGACGCGATCCAGCTGTTCGACTCCTGGGCCGGCACCCTGTCGCTCGCCGACTACCGCGATTACGTGCTGCCGCACAGCTCCCGCATCTTCGCCTCGCTGAAGGACGAAGGCGTCCCGATGACGCACTTCGGCGTCGGCACCGCCGAGCTGCTCGGTGCCATGGGCGAGGCCGGCGCGACGGTCGTCGGCGTCGACTGGCGCACCAACCTCGTCGACGCCGCGGGCCGGGTCGGTCCGGGTAAGGCGCTGCAGGGCAATCTCGATCCGGTCGTGCTGCTGGCCGGCTGGCGGGTGGTCGACGACGCCGTCCGCCAGGTCGTCGCCGACGGGCGCCGGGCCGTCGCCGCCGGTGCGGCCGGGCACATCTTCAACTTGGGTCACGGTGTGCTGCCGGCCACCGATCCCGGTGTGGTCACCGAAGCGGTGGCACTGGCCCACTCGCTGTGAGTCGGTCGATGGGTAAGACGTATTGCGTTGTCGGCGGCGGCATTTCGGGTCTCGTCGCGGCGTACCGGCTGCGCCAGGCCGACCCGTCGGCACGCATCACCGTCTTCGATCCGGCGGACCGACTGGGCGGTGTGCTCCGCACCGAACGGCTCGCCGGACAGAGCCTGGACGTGGGCGCCGAAGCCTTTGTGGCTCGCCGGCCCGAGGTCACGGCACTGCTGAAAGAACTGGGGCTGCGGCAGATCGGCACCACCGGGGTGCGGCCGCTGATCTGTAGCGGTGGGCGACTTCATCCGATGCCCGACGGCACGGTGCAGGGCATTCCGGGGCCGGGCGCCAACCTGCGTGGCCTGGTCGACGATGCGACGCTGGCTCAGATCGCGAGCGAGCCGACGCGACCGCTGCACTGGCAGCTCGACGCCGACCCGACCGTCGCGCAACTGGTCGGTGACCGCTTCGGCACCCAAGTGGTGACGCGGTCGGTCGACCCCCTGCTGGCCGGCGTCTACGCCGGTTCGGCCAAGACCATCGGGATCCGCTCAGCCATCCCGGCACTGGCCGCCGCGCTGGATCGCGGCGCCCCGAGCCTGACTGCCGCGGTCGCCTCGGTGCTGGCTGCGGCGCCACAGACAGGCACGCCGAGCCCGTCGGTGTTCGGCGCCGTTGACGGCGGTTACGCAGTCCTGGTCGACGAACTGGTCCGGCGTAGCGGAGCGCAGTGGGTGCAGGTCGGCATCGAGGCCCTGGCCCCGGAGCGGGGTGAGCGGAGCGACGGGAGAAACCTGGGTCGGGCATGGCAGTTGCGTGACGACGAGGGCAAGCTCTGGTCGGCCGACGCGGTGGTGCTGGCCCTTCCGGCGCCACGGGTGGCCACGCTGCTCGCCGACATCGCACCGGGCAGCGCTGCCATGGCCCGGCTGATCCCGGTGGCGTCTGCGGCCGTGGTGGCCCTGGCGCTGCCGGGCGGGACTCCGCTGCCGCAGCAGTCCGGGGTCCTGATGGCGGCGGGAGAAGCCTTGCACGCCAAGGCGATCACCCTGACTTCCAGGAAATGGGGACGCGGCGGCAACGTGGAGCTGCTGCGGCTGTCCTTCGGCCGGTTCGGTGACGACCTGGCCCGCAACGTCGGCGACGACCGCTTGCTGGCCTGGTCTCTGGAGGACCTACGGACGCTGTTCGGCATCACCGCCGAGCCGGTGGACTATCTGGTCCAGCGCTGGATCGACGCCATGCCCCAGTACGGTCCGGGCCACCTCGAACTGGTCGAGGAGCTGCGGGCCGGCCTGCCCTCGGGGCTGGCTGTCGCCGGCGGCTATCTGGACGGCATCGGGGTGCCGGCATGCGTTGCGGCGGCAACCCGGGCGGCCGAGGACGTGGTGCGTGCTGGTCGTAGCCGATAGGGCACGATAGGGGTACAGCGCACGCGAGGAGCAGAAGAAAACAATGGCCAAGCTCGACTACGACGCCCTCAATGCGATGACCAGGTACATGATGATCTCGGTCTTCGCCGTCCAGCCGGATGAGCTGCCTGCGGACGAGAAGTCGCGGGCCGCCATCGCCGCCGATACCGCCGCCTACCTCAAGAAGCGCGAGGACGCGGGCGTCGTGGTCCGCGGGCTCTATGACGTCGCCGGCTTCCGGGCCGACGCCGACTTCATGATGTGGACCCACGCCGAACGCATCGAGGACCTGCAGGCCACCTACACCGGTTTCCGCCGCACCGCCCTCGGCGCTGCCACCGAACCGGTGTGGAGCGTCGTCGCGCTGCACCGCCCGGCCGAGTTCAACAAGAGCCACCTGCCGGCGTTCATCGCGGGCGAGGACCCCGGTGACTACATCTGCGTCTACCCCTTCGTGCGGTCGCTGGACTGGTACCTGCTGCCCGACGAGGACCGCCGCCGGATGCTCGTCGAGCATGGCATGGCTGGGCGTGAATACCCCGATGTGCGCGCCAACACCGTGCCGGCCTTCGCACTGGGCGACTACGAGTGGATCCTGGCCTTCGAAGGTCCGGATCTGGCCCGCATCGTCGAACTGATGTGGAAGCTGCGCTACACCGACGCCCGCCGGCATGTCCGCGAGGAGACGCCGTTCTTCACCGGCCCGCGCGTCGGCATCGAGCAGCTGGTCGCCAACCTGCCGTAAACCCCTTCGGCCATTGACTCATACGGTGTCGGGGGCCTTGCCGTCGACGGCTCCGGTCATGATTCGCTTGTGTAATTCCGTTGTGAGTACGTGGATCTGACGGGTCAGATCGGTGTTGGTCTTGAGCTCGAGTTCCTGCGTGGTGAAGTCGTGATCAGCCTTGTTCTGTTGGAACTCGGCCTGACGGTTCTGCCCGATCATCACGAATGTCGACAAGAAGATCGCCTCCAGCGAGACCACCAGGGTCAGCGTGGGCCACGGGCTGCGTTCGAGGACCAACATCCACACCGCGAACAGCGCGGCGTGGATGTAGACGAAGCTCATCGACCCCGCGAAGGCCGTGATGCGATCGGCTACCCGCAGCTGGAGGCTCTGGTTGCGCTTGATCGCCTGCTGGATCACGACCGGGTGATGAGTGGTGTTGCCATTCTTGAGCCGACGCGGGATCAGCCGGGCGAGTTCGTCGTTCATATGCGCTCCCGAGATCGGTTGTGGCTTCATTGTGGCGCCGGAACGGGTGCGGCGCATCATCGCCACCTTCCAGCACACTGGCCCTGACTAACCGACCGCGGTGCCGAACAACAGGCCCAGTACGTAGGTCACGGCGGCGGCGCCGTAGCCGATCATCAACTGGCGCAGCGCACGTCGCAGCGGCGGTCCGCCGGAGAGCAGGCCGACGACCATGCCCGTCGACAGCAACGCCAAGCCGACCAGGACCGCCGAGACCACCACAGCCGTGATGCCCGTGAGCCCGAACAGGTAGGGCAGCACCGGGATCAGCGCGCCGGACGCGAAGAACAGGAAGCTGGACACCGCGGCCCGCAGTCCGGTGCCAACGGCTTCGTGCTTCTCGGTCGACACCTCGCCGAGCGGTGAGTCGGCCAGTGCACCCGCCCGCAGGTTCGCGAACACTCCCGCGGCCCGGGCTGCGGCCTCCTGCGGGCTCATCCCGCGGGCCCGGTACACCAGTTCCAGTTCGTTGGCGTCGACATCGAGGGCTTGCACCGCGGTACCTGCCGTGGCGCTGGGCAACGAGGCCTCCAGCAGTTCGAGCTGGGAGTTGACCGACACGTACTCGCCGGCGCCCATGGACAATGCTCCCGCGATCAACCCCGCCAGCCCGGTGGCCAGGATCGTCGCGCTCGAAACCCCGGTCGCGCCGACGCCCAGCACCAGCGCCAGGTTGCTGACCAATCCGTCGTTGGCGCCGAACACCGCAGCGCGGAAACTGCCGGACAGTTGGTCGCGGCCGCGGCTGGCGAGGGCGCGCACGACCTCCATGTGGATGCGTTCGTCGGCTGCCATCGTGGCGGTCGCATCGGCGTCGTTGTCATACTCCGAGCGCGCTTCGGCTCGCTGCGCCAGGGCCAGCGTGAACACCGATCCGAGGTGACGGGCGAGAAAGCCCAGCAGCCGAGTCCGGACATCGGGGCGGCGTGGCTTGCCGACCTGGTCGCCGAGCAGCGTCAACCAGTGCTTCTCGTGGCGACCCTCGGCGGTTGCCAGTTCCAGCAGGATGTCGCGTTCGGCGCCCTCACGGCGCTGCGCCAGATCCCGGTAGACGGCGGCCTCGGCGCGTTCGTTGGCCAGATGCTGTCGCCACCGCCGCAATTGCGCATCGGTGGGGTCTGCAACCACGTCTCAGCTCTCGGCCGGAACCAGGCGAAGCGAGATCGAGTTGATGCAGTAGCGCTGGTCGGTCGGGGTGGGGTAGCCCTCGCCCTCGAAGACGTGTCCGAGGTGGCTGTGGCAGTTGGCGCACAGCACCTCGACACGCCGCATCCCGAGGCTGGTGTCGGCCCGCAGGATCACCGCGTCCGAGTCGGCCGGGTCGAAGAACGACGGCCAGCCGCAATGGGATTCGAATTTCTCGGTGCTCCGGAACAGCTCGGCGCCGCAGGCCCGGCATTGGTAGATGCCCTCGGTCTTGGTGTCGGTGTACTCGCCGACGAAGGGCCGTTCCGTCCCGGCCTCACGCAGCACGTGGAACTCCTCCGCCGAGAGCTTCTCGCGCCACTGGGCGTCGGTGAGTTGAACCTTGGGCTTGGCTTCATCCGAAGGGATGCTCATGCGCTCACGCTACCCGCGGTCGGCGCCGAGGGCTCGGACTTGGGCTCGTCCTTGGCCAACCACAACGGGTCGATGCCCTGATCCAGCCGGCCGTCCTTCTTGGCATCGAGGTAGCGGAAGTACAGCACGGAGAACACCACGATGAGCATCAGCGACCAGCCGTAGGTGATCTTGATGTACTCGAGGAACCGGCCGGTCGTCGGCCAGCGCCACATCAGGTAGCGGTCCATGGTGAGGAAGCCGTACACCGCGAGCCAGGCCGGCCAGCTCCGGATGGTCGAGCGCGGCAGCACCACCGTCATGAGGAACGGGAACAGCATCATCGAGTAGTAGCCCTGCGCCAGGGACAACACCAGCCACGAGGTGATCAGCAACACGCCCGCGGACGTCAGCATCCAGAACAGCTGATCGCGTTCGCGGTAGTACCGGTACAGCAGCCACAGGCTGCCGGCGGCCAGCAGCACGAAGGCGACGCGCAGCGCCATGATCAGCCACATCGGCAGGCCGTAGTAGATGCCGTTGCCCAGGAGCGAGCTGTTGAAGTAGTCGCGGGTCTGGAAGATGTACGGCACCGTGTTGCGGACAAAGCCCATCGGATCGGCCGACAGCGGCCAGGCCACCGCGTTGAAGATGAGCGGCACCGCGAAGGCGGCCACCAGGGCTCGCCACTGGCGGTTCAGCAGCGGCAGGAGCAGCAGCGGCAGGAGCAGCGGCTTGAGCACCAGGGTCAGGCCGATGGCGGCGCCGGCCAGCCATTCGTGGTTCTTCTTGCCGTCTAGCAGCCAGGTGAAGAACAACACCTCGGCCAGCAGGATGCAGCCGTTCACGTTGGTGAAAACCAAAGTGTTGGTGACCGATTCGGTGCAGTACATGGCCAGCAGGAGGGCCGGCAACGCCACCGACGTGAGCGAGAACTTGAACAGCCGTACCAGAAGACAGGCGGCGACGATGATCGCGACCGAGTTGAACGCGACGAACCACATCCGGGACGCGAACTCCGGCAGGAAGCCGAACGGCGACAGCAGCAGCGTGCCGCCGGGCGGGTACAGGTAGTGCGGATCGACGTAGTTGAAGTGCTCGTTGTAGATCGCCCAGTGCCGCCGGAAGTTGGACACCGCGCGGTACACCGGACCGAAGTCGTCGGTGATGTAGCCGTTCGTCGTCAGCACGTAGCTGCGGTGGATGATCGACACGATCGCGATGGGCCACAGTGCATTGCGAACGACGTCCGCGGTGCGCGGTGGGCCGCTGCGGGGACCGAAGACGCTCAGAAGCGATAGAGGGCGCGTCACCACCGAACCCTATAACGGGGTGCCCGACGGCTTAGCCAAGGGCGCGCGCCGATCAAGCGGCGAGGGACGAGCTGCGCTGAGAAGCGCGCCAAATCGGGTAAGGGCGCGCGCTGAGAAGCGCGCCAAATCGGACTCAGGCCGGGCAGAACGTGTCGGTGTCCGGCAGCTTGCCGGTGTTCACGTACGCCTGCACCGGCGGCAGGGCGCACGCCGTGTAGATGACGGTGCCGTGGCCGGTGCCCTGCCACATGACGCGGCGGCTGTTGGTGCCCGCGTTGATCGCCATGGCTGCCACCGCGGCAATGCCGTCGCCGCCGATGATCGCGTCGTTGTGGGTGCCCAGCAACAGGATCGGCACCTTCAGCTCCTTGGGCGGTGCGGGTGCGGGGCTGCTGGGCCAGCTCAGACATGGCGCCAGGCTGAGCGCGCCGACGGCGCCGAACTGCGGGTATTTCTTGGGCCAGGCCACGAGCAGCTCGCGGACGCGGTCCGGAGTGGGGCGGTTGACCGAGTCGTCGCACCGGTTGACGAACTGGCCGTCGGTCTGGCGCGTCGCCTCGGCGGTCGCACTCAGCGCGTTGAGTGCGGTCGGGTCGCCGCCGCGGGCCGCGGCCAGCGCACCGGCGAGGAACTGGGTGTTGGCCAGCCCGTCGCCGCGCGGATAGCCGAGTGCGGTGGTGATCGCCTCGACCAGGCCGGCCGTCGAGGCGCCGCCGGCGCCGCGCCCGGCACGCGCCTCGGCGAGCATGCCGTCGATGGCGCCCTTGGGATCCGGGCCCAGCGGGCAGTTGTTGGCCACGCATTGCGCGGCGAACGCATCGAGCGCAGCCTGCTGGCCCTTGATCCGCTGCTCGGCCGCGGCTTCGGCGGAGACGCCCAGCGGCAAGGGGGAGTCCAGCACCAGCCGGGCGATCTTGGTCGGGTGCGACGCCGCGTACGCCAGCGCGACCTGGGCGCCGTTGCCGATGCCGAGCACGGCCAGCGCGGGCACGTCCCAGGTGCTGCGCAGTCGTTCCAGGTCCTCCGCCGAGTGCGCGTTGTCGTAGGCCGACTCACCTGGCGCGATGCTGTCGGTGCAGTCGGTGGTGGCCGAGGTGGCGACCTTCGCCAGGTTGGCGACCTGGTCGTCGCCGGCGAGGAACTGGGCCTGGTCCAACAAATCTTGGCGGTCATTGCTCGACACACAGCTCAGCGGGCCGGACAGGCCCATGCCGCGGCGGTCGACGGCGACGACCGGGCGCGTCTTCAGCAGGTCGACGCCGCCGCGCTGCAACCACACCGGCAGCTGACGCGAGGTCGGGATGTCCGATCCGGTGGTCATGACGATCGGACCGGCGTCGGCCGGTGTGGTGGCCAGGCGGGCACGTACGACACCGATGCTGACGGTCCCGGCCGAGCCGCCCAGGGAATCGAGGTCGGCATCGTAATCGGAACAGTCCAGGACGACGCCGGGCACGGCGGGCACCGTCGCGTCGCCGAACACCCGGGACGTGCAGTCGTGCCACGTCAGGTCCTTCTTGGGCACGGCGATCGGCGGCGGGCCCTCAGGCGCCTTGGAGGCGGTGGCTGCGCCCTGCGGGCGGGCACCGGAGTCGGTGACGTACCGGGGGTTGGCGGCCAGCAGCGGAGCACATCCGGCGACGACCGTCGACAGCACCACGGTCGACAGGCTCAGGGCCGGGAGCAGGTGGCGACGCATGGCCACCACAGTAGCGATGCCGGTGGTCCGGACCCGTCAGCGGACGTAGCGCGTGTACAGGTAGCCCGCGGTGTCGGTGAGCACGTGGCTGCGGCGCAGCCGGGTGTGGGCCTCACCGGGGCCGGAGGCGATTCGCCGGGCGAATCCACCGACCAGGATGGGGGCGATGGTCACGCACATCTCGTCGATCAGGTCTTCCTCGATCAGCATGTTCAGCACTGACGGCCCGCCCTCGGTCAGCACCCGCCGCAGCCCGCGCTCGCCGAGGATGCGGAGCACGACGTGCGCGTCGACCCGGTCGGGTGCGGTGCCGGAGGCGTCGATGACCTCCGCGAGCCCGGTGAACCGGCGGCAGGTGTCGTCGATGCTGTCGCGGCTGGTGAGGATCAGCGGCGGCACCTCGGTGCGGGTGAAGAACTTGGCGTCGTGCGGGATGTCCGCGCTGTGCGTGATCACCGCGATCGGCGGCACCTCGGCCTGGCCCCGGAGCTGACGGGCCTGCCGCTGCGCCGCGGACATCTGGGCGCCGGAGTAGTTCTCGATGCGGACGGTCGCCGCGCCGACCAGGATGACGTCGGCCTGCTGGCGCATGAAGCCGAACAGTGCCCGGTCACCCGGACCGGCCAGGCCGCCGGCGCGACCGTCATCGGTGGCGCCGCCGTCCAGGCTGGAGATCATGTTCGCCCGCACCCAGGGCCGGTCGAGTTCGGCAGGGTAGCTGTAGAACGGCGTCAGCACCGTGTCGTCGCCGGTCTCGGCGCCGGCCGGGAAGGCAGCGCCAACCGCGCTGAGCTCTGTGAGCTGCGTCGCAGCGTCGGGATCGGACACGTGAATCATTGCAACACGCCGCTATGGTGCTGTGATGCCTGGGGCCAGCCAAGTCGCGCACCTGACCGACCGTCACCCGACCGTCACGCCGGAAAGACTGGTAGCCGAGCTGGTTCCGCCGCCTACCTTCGCCGAGGTCAGCTTCGACACCTACCGGCCGGATCCGGGCGAGCCGTCGCAGGCTGCCGCGGTCGTGTCGGCCCGCAAATTCTGCGAGGACGCGACGCGCCAGCGGGCCGGTAAGAAGAAGTTGTTCGGCAAGCGCGAAGCGCTGCCCGGTGTCGGCATGTACCTCGACGGCGGCTTCGGTGTCGGCAAGACCCACCTCTTGGCGTCGACCTACTACACGCTGGCCGGAGCCGGCGCGGGTCCGGCCGCATTCGCCACGTTCGGTGAGCTGACCCAGCTGGCCGGCGTTTTCGGCTTCACCGAGTGCATCGACCTGCTGTCCGATTATGTGGTCGTCTGCATCGACGAGTTCGAGCTCGACGATCCCGGCAACACCACACTGATCTCGCGGCTGCTCTCGGCGCTGGTGGAGCGCGGCGTGTCCATCGCGGCGACGTCGAACACGCTGCCCGAGCAGCTCGGTGAAGGGCGCTTCGCCGCGCAGGACTTCCTGCGGGAAATCAACACGCTGTCAAGCATTTTCACCACCGTCCGGGTCGAGGGCCCTGACTACCGGCAGCGTGCACTGCCGTCGGCTCCGGTGCCGCCGTCGGACGACGAGGTGCGGTCCTGGGCCGTCGGCGTGGAAGGCGCCACGCTCGACGAGTTCGACGCCTTGTGCGCGCACCTGGCGACCATGCACCCGTCGCGCTATCACGCGTTGATCGAAGGCGTGCAACGGGTTTTCATCACCGGCGTGCACATGGTCTACGACCAGGCCGTCGCGCTGCGCCTGGTGTCGCTGATCGACCGCCTCTACGACGCCGGCATTCCCGTGGTGGCGTCGGGGGAGAAGATGAACACCGTTTTCAGCGAGGAGATGCTGGCCGGCGGCTTCCGCAAGAAGTACCTGCGTGCCACGTCGCGCCTGCTCGCGCTGACCCATGAGGGTACGCAGCTCCACGCCTAGCGCTGGAGCGGCCGCACCAGCACGTAGTCGCTCTCGGTCCGCTCACCGAGCCGAAAGGTCTTGGTGCCGCTGACCTCGAATCCGTGCTTGCGGTAAAACCGTTGGGCGCGCCCGTTTTCCTGGTTGACGCCCAGCCACACACATCGGGCGCCGAGGTCCCGGGCGAATCCGACCGACGCATCCATGAGTGTCGCGGCGACCTTGCCGCCGTGGACGTCGGGCAGCACGTAGCACTTGGACAGTTCGACGGCCGGTCGCTCCGGCACCGCGCGTTGCACGTCGGCGTCGTCGATCACGCCGCGAATCAGCATGGTGTAGCCCAGGAGTCGGGTGTCGTCGTGGGCGACGAACACGGCGCGCTCGGGATCACGCAGGTACTCGTCGAAACGATGCGCGGACAGATTGGCGGCGATGAAGGCGGCGATGTTCTCCGGCGTCGACGACGGCGGGCACGCCAGCGGGAAGGTCGCGGCGGCCACGTCAGCGAGTTCGGCGACATCGCCGGCGTGCGCCGCCCGCACCTGAACTGTCATCGGAATCTCCTTGTCCCCGGCCACAAAACTGCCCCTGTCCGCACGGGGCAGGGGCAGTTTATGTCGGATCGACAGCGGCTCAGGGGATCGGTGTGCCCGGCTGCCAGAGATTCCACTGTGCGAGGTGGGTGCCGGTCGCCGGGTTCAGCATGACCACGTTGCTGACCAGACCGCGGTACACGTCCCAGTAGACGACACCGTCGACGGTGGCGCCCGCCGGTGCGTTCAGCAGCTTCAGTTCCAGTGCGTTGGGGTCGTCGGTGTGCTTGGACACGTAGGCATCGGCGAAGGGGGTGACACCGGTGAAGGTGGCGCCGGAGGCCATCCAGTAGGGGTTCGGTGTCGAGATGACGTGGACCGTGACGTCGGACTTCCACGGTCCACCCTGATTGCGCCACCGCGGGGTGCCGTTCCAGGTCCAGCCCGGCGGTTCGTCGGACGGGAGCACGTTGTGCACGGTGACGTCGGCGACCAGGCCCTTGTAGTCCACCCGCAAGGTGTCCCCGACGTTGCCGATGCTCGTCTCGGCAGCCGCCGACGGCGCCAGCGTGGCGGCCAGCAGGGTCAACGCACTGAGCAAACCCGCCAGCCAGCGGTAGGTCCTGTTGCCGTTCACGCCCGTGCTCATCGCGTCCTCTCAGTTATGACTGCATCGCATGATGGCACACCGTCATCACGGCCTCGCCCGAATGGACTAGATCTGGCCACCTCAGCGAGGTCGGTGGACCGGTTTGTCCCTGTCAGCGGACGCTCACGCCTGCCCGGGCTGGCCTCCGGCCGACTGCTGGGCGGCGACGATGTCGCGGAGCATCTTTTCCAGCTCGGTTTCGAGGCGGCCCTTGTCGACCCCGAGGTGGTGCAAGGGTCCGTCGGTGTCCTCGGATTCGAGGAGTGCCAGCAGGATGTGTTCGGTCCCGATGTAGTTGTGCCCCAGCCGAAGTGCCTCGCGGAAGGTCAGCTCCAGCACCTTCTTGGCGGCGCTGTCGAAGGGGATCAGGGCCTTGGGTTCGGCGGTGCCGACGGAGACGGCGGTGGCCGTGCGGATCTGCTCGGCGGTGACGCCCTGGTTGGTCAGCAGGACCATGGCCAGTGAGCCCGGATCGGTGAGCAGTCCGAGCAACAGATGGTCGGGGGTGATCTCGGCGCTGCGCGACGTGTGTGCGGCTTGCTGGGCTTCGACGACGGCGGTCCGGGCACGCGGGGTGAACCGGCTGAATCCGTCCTTCGGATCCATGGTGTCGAACCGGGGTTCCTTGGGGACGAAGCGTTTCTGGGCGGCCTGTTTGGTGACACCCATGCTGCTGCCGATGTCGGTCCAGGACGCGCCCGAGCGGCGGGCCTGGTCGACGAAGTGGCCGATGAGATGGTCGGCGATGTCACCGAGGTGTTCGGCGGCGAGCATCGCGTCGGTGAGTTGGTCGAGCGGTTCGGTGTGCACCTTCTTGATCGCCTCGATCAGGTCATCGAGGCGGATGGTGCCGGCGATCGGATTGGGGGTCGACGTATGTGCGGATTCGGACATGCGTCAACCGTAGGTTGACGATAGGGAATCGTCAACCGCAAGTTGACGAAATCTACGAGTGGCGCAGGGTGTCCCAGTCGTGCTCGGTTTCCAGCTGCTCGATCGCCTTGGCCGTGCGTTCCTTCAGCACCAAGGTCACGGTCAAGGCGAGCAGGGCGCCGACCAGCAAGGCGACCCAGGAGAACCGGGCCAGCCACTTCTCGGCGGCGACGCCCAGGTAATAGACGACGGCGGTGGTGCCACAGGCCCACACCACGCCGCCGGCCGCGTTCGCCGCCAGGAAGTGGGGGTATCGCATCTTGAGAGCTCCGGCCAGCGGTCCGGCGAAGATGCGCAGCAGTGCGACGAAGCGGCCGAAGAAGACGGCCCAGACGCCCCAGCGGCTGAAGAGCCGGCGCGCCAGCGCGACGTGGCCCGGCCCGAAGTGTTTGGGAAACCGGCGGCCGAGTCGTTCGAACAGTGACATGCCGAAACGTCGGCCGATGCTGTATCCGATCGAGTCGCCGATGATGGCGCCGGCGGCGGCCGAGAGGCCGACGCCGGCCGGGTCGATGTCGAGGGTGTGCCGTGTCGACATGACGGCCGCCGCGACCAGAATGATCTCGCCCGGCAACGGGATTCCCAGGCTTTCCAGCCCGATCACGAGCCCGACCACGAGATACACCGCCAGCGGCGGGATCGATTGCAGCAGCGCGTCGACGTCCATGCCGCTAAGGATGCACTACTACGGTGCGGGCGGCGCCGGGGCGGGCGCGGGTGCCGGGGCGGGCGCACCGCCACCGCCGCCGAGGGTGCCGAGAATCGCGATCGCGGCACGCGCCTGCGGGGAGATGTTCGGTCCGGGTCCAGGGGAGTCCGGCGCGGCATCGGTGACGTGCCAGGGCTGGCAGCCGCTGGTCTTGAATGCCTTGTCGGTCGGATCGATGAGTACGACCTGGGGCTTGGCGCTCATGGCGCTGTCGATGACGTTGTTCTTGGCGTGCGGGTCGACGTCGTTCATTCGGCGCCAGTAGCAGCGGTGATCACCGACGGGGCCGGCCGTGGCGTACGTGCCGGGCGCGATGTCCTTGCCGACGATGAACAGCCCGTCACCGTCGATGCTGGTCTTCGGGCCTGCGGCGCCGGGCGCTGCGGGGCCCGGAGGGGCGGGCGTGGGGTCGGCCACGGCGACGGCCATTGATGCGCCCCAGCTCACCACAGCCAGTGCCGCGGCAGCGGCGATCGACGTCTTTGAGCTCATGACGACAAAGTTTAGCTCTTCTAGCAATGTGCGTGGGGTGCGCAGTGGTGCAGAAAACACCGCAGGGCGTGGGCCGTCGTGGCCCACGCCCTGCGGTGTTGGTGTGCGAGATCAGTGCGGCAGCAAGCTGCCGAGCACGCCGACGGTCTGCTGTCCGAGGAACGTGCCCAGCTGGCCGGTGTTCTGCTCGTAGTAGCTGCCGGCCACACCGGTGTTGTGGTTGTAGTAATTGCCCGCCTGGCCGAGGGCCTGCTCGTTGGCGGTGCCGAACGAACCGATCGCGTGGTTGAGCTGGGTGCCGAACTGGCCGATCGCCTGGATCGGGTTCGGCGGCGGCGGGGTTGGGGCGGCCGAAGCGGCGCCGGCTCCGGCGAGCGCGACGATTGCGGCGCCTCCGGCCAGCGCGATCGATCCTGCGATGCGAGTGGTGATGTTAGCCATGATTGGGTTCCCTCCTGGAGCGAAACTCGCTTACAGCAAATATTTGTAGTCCAGATTCGGGCGCTTCGCAACCATATGAGCGAACTTTTCGGGAGTGTCTATTTTGAAGATTGGTATTTGCTGGGTAAATCGAGGGCGACCGCTGGTCTGATGCCGGGTGGGACGCGTGTGACATCACGCCGGCGTCGCCCGCCAAACCGGCGCCACCCTGTCGATAATATATTTGAACTGCAGCGATACCTGTCTCGTGACACCTCTGAGTGGGTTGCTGGCCTGCGAGGTTCGACGCTGTGGAGGTTACGCCGATTGAATTAGCTACAGCGTGGGTCAATATCGCCCGATAGCTATTGAATGAGACGGCTCGGTCTAGTTCATCGGTGCGTGGCAGTAAAGCGTTACGCGCCGCGCGAAGGGCGGCCGAGCGTGTTCACTGTCGCCCTGGCTTCGTGGCCTACGGACGGTGTTGGGATGCCCTGGTGACGAGGCGCCGAAACGACTGCTCTATGACTGAATGACCAAAGGAGTCATAGGTATGGCAGTCGCTTTCGCGTCCGGCGAAAAGGACGACATCGCACGCGTGCTGGTCGATACGGCCGAGCGGCTGTTCGCCACGCCCTGCTGAGTGTCATGCGGTCGGTCGGCCTGCTCGTGATGAACAAGGACCGGTTCGGCGCCGACTACGACGCCGTGCTCGAGGCCACCATCCGGACCCTGGCAAGAGGGATGCTCCGATGAAGCTTCTGGACAAGTGCGCCCGCGCCGCCGGCATGAGCGACGAGGCGTGGCGCCGCCACGCCAACCCATGGAGTGTGTGGACGCGATTCGCGGCTATCCCGCTGATGATGCTGGCGATCTGGAGCCGCGTCTGGATCGGTTGGTGGGCGCTGGCGCCCGTCGGCGTCGTCGTCCTGTGGCTCTGGTGGAATCCGCGCGCGTTCGCGCCCGTCGACGAACCGGTTGCCTGGTCGTCTCGCGGCATCTACGGCGAACGGCTCTGGCTGCAGGATCGTTCGAGCATGCCGGCGGGTTTCGCTGTGGTGCAACGAATTTGGATCGTCGGCGCGGTGGTCGGTGCAGCGTTGCTGACATGGGGGCTCGCCGCGCTGCTCATCTGGCCGGCGGTGTTCGGCGCCGTACTCGTCGGGTACGGGCAGCTGTGGCGCATCGACCGGCTGGGCATCTTCTATGACGAGGTGGCCGTTGGTCGGTGACCGGACTCATTTCGCACTTTGGCCGCGCCCGGGGGAGCGCTGCGCGAGAATAGGTCGATGCCCGAGTCCAGCGAAGCACGAGCGATCGGTGAAGTCGTGACACGTCTGGCGGCTCGATACCCGTCACTCGACCCCGCGCGGATTGCCACCGCGGTCCGGCAGACGCACGAAGGTTTCGCGTCGTGCAGAGTGCGGGATTTCGTGCCACTCCTGGTGGAGCGACACGTGCGCGCGGAGCTCGATGAAGGCCTCCGGGCCACCGCGGTCTGAGTCGTTCGCTTACGGCCTCTGATCAGCCTTCGCAAGCGATCCCGTCGCCATCACGGTCCTGGGACGCCTTGTAGTCCGGATCGCCCTGCGGGATGTTGTAGCGACCATCGGCGTGGGCTGCCGAACAGTTCTTGTAGCCGGATGCCAGTGCGGCAGGGGCGATGGCCACCCCGGCAGACGTGATCAGGGCAGCAACGATGAACGCACGCAACATTTTCGACCTCGGAGAGTTAGCTCGGAACGGCAATATGCCGATATTGCGAACTGGACGCTACCGGGCTTGTGCTGGTCTGTACGCGGAATGGGGAAATTCCTGCAGATTGGCTGTGAATGTATGTCTGGTTGCTGGTTGCAGGCTGAAAGTAAGAAAAGGCCCGGTTCGAAAACCGGGCCTGTCCTGAAGATCGTGGTGCGCGATACTGGGATTGAACTTGTACTAGTCGACCGTTTCGAGCGACAGTCTGAACTGCAATGACAGGTATTTGAACTGCTAATACACGAAACAGTATCACGTGACATGAATTGACGCTAGGGACTTGGTCAGACTTGCCAGTTGCATGTTTGTTGCATGAAACTAGGGTCATGCAACAGCGTCGGAAGTTCGGCCGTATCCGTAAATGCCAGCCGTCTGGGCGGTACCAGGCCAGCTACACCGGACCAGACGGGCGCCTGTACAAGGCGCCCAAGACGTTCGCGGCCCGAGAAGACGCCGAGGGTTGGTTGCATGACCGCCGCAAGGAAATCGACCGGGACCTCTGGAGCCCGCCAGCAACCACCGAGCAGAAAGCGACAGCGACACAGCGCAAGGCCGAGGGCGAGAAGTTTGAGGATTACGCGAAGCGTTGGGTGCAGACACGCACCGTCGGGGGCCGACCGCTGAAGCCGAGGACTGTCGAGCATTACAACGCGATGCTGGCGGACCACCTCAACCCGACCTTCGGGGGCAAGGCCGTCCGCGACATCACGATGGGGTCGGTCGACAAGTGGTACGCGACCACGCTGAAGAACAAGCCGACGATGCGGGCACACGCCTACAGCTTGTTGCGCACCATCTTGGAGACGGCGCGGACCCGTGACCGTCTGATCGATACCAACCCTTGCCTGATCCGCGGTGCGGGTACGGCCAAGCGCACGATCAAGCCAGAACCGGCGACTCTCGAACAACTTGCGACGGTCGTTGAGGCGATGCCGGCGCGCTTCCAAGCGATGACGCTGTTGGCGTCGTGGACAGCCCTGCGGTTTGGCGAACTAGTCGAGCTGCGCCGCAGGGACGTCGAGCTGACGGAGAAGAAGGATCAGGATGACGTCGTAACTCACGACGGCGTCCTGCGAATTCGCCGCGCTGCCGTCCGGATCGACGGCGGCTGGGAGGTGGGCGATCCGAAGTCAGAGGCTGGCGTTCGTGACGTTGCGATCCCGCCGCATATCGTGCCCGCTCTCAAAGATCATTTAGCGAAACACGTTGAGCCGCCGAGTGATGCGCTGCTATTTCCCGCCCAATCTGGCGGGCATCTTCAGCCATCGTCGTTGTATAGACACTTCTACAAAGCTCGTACGGCGGCCAACCGTGAAGACCTCAGGTTCCACGACCTGCGTGGCACTGGGGCGACGATGGCGGCCTATACCGGCGCAACGTTGGCCGAATTGCAAGCGCGCCTTGGGCATTCCACGCCGCAGGCGGCGATGCGCTATCAGCATGCGGCGCAGGGCAGGGACAAGCAGATCGCTGCGGCGCTGAGCAAGCTCGTGCAGTAGCTAGGAACCTGTCGATTTCCTGTGAAAAGCGCAAAGCTTACAGAACGTGGATCCGTGCGCTCGGGGCGCGTTCACGCAGTTCAGGGCAGGTTTTTCGGCCCCAACGACGAAAATCTGCGATTTCTAATCTGAATGTCAAGCGTGATCACGGTGATCGCCATGCTGACATGAAGGCTCATTGAATGAAAAGACTTGCCCGAAGGCTAATTTCGATTGAACAAGCCGCGGAGGAACTGCAAGTGTCGACGCGCACGGTCCGTCGGTACGTCGCTAATGGGACCGTCCAGGGTGTGCGTATTGGCCCACGGCTGATCCGCGTTGACCTGGACTCGCTGGACCGGCTGATCGGTGCAATGTGAGCCCATGTGCGTGTCGACACACACTGAAATAAGTTGCGGGACAGAAGGTCCAGGAAACTGGACTGTTGACGCGGTCCGCTCTGCCGCGTACTACGAAGCGATGAACGATACGCCAGCTGAACCTGAAGAGTCCGTCCCGAGTTCCGAGCAGTGGATCCTCGACGGCGGTGACAGGACGACGAACCGGATGGCGCCAATGACGCCTGAAGAACGCTCACTCCGGAGCTCCCTCGCGTCTTACGTGTTGTGGGGCAACACCGTGGACCGCAGCGCCAGAACGGCACCCGCACGCCGCGGTCTAGAGGAGAAGTTCCTGCGCGAGGCTGACGGCGACCCAGTTCGTGCAGAAGCGTTGCGCAAGGCGCACTTTGCGCGGATGTCATACAACTCGGCACGCGCGAGGCGGCGTCGGTCGGGTCGAGATGGGATGACCTCATGACCGGCCCGGAGGAATACGTCCCGAGTCGCGAGCAGTGGAACGCGATGCGGTGGCTGTTTGAAGAACCAGTTACGGAGGAAGAGCAGCGCAATGAATGACAATCGTAAGAACCCAAGGAACATGCATCGGGACGATCCGGCCGGAATCCACTTCTTCTCGTTCTGGGCCGCTCGCGCCAAGGACGGGAAGAATCCTCGGTGGCTGCGCATCACGTCGCTCGCTTATTCGTCGCACCGCAAGAATGGGCACGCCACGTTCTGTCTCAAGGGCGAGTCAACGCTGTGCGAGGCACTGGGGTTGGAGAACACCCGCAACAACACACTGAGTCTCCAGAAGGAGATTCGGAGCTCGATCGCTCGCGGCTTTCTGGCCCCAGGCTCTAACATCCGATGCCTCGTGCTGCCCGACGAGATTTGTGGTGGCGCTGAAGGCCATCTATTCGCCGATTGTCAGCTTCATCGAAAAACCAAATCTGACGTCTGTGTTGCGGCGTGACCAGCGAAAACAATGAGTTTTGAAACCGGATCTGACGTCAACTGACATCAATATCGGTTTCGCCCACCCGGTCTGAACAGCACGTTTGTGAGGGTGCTTTATGACTCTCTCTCAACAGCGGGCCATCCAGTAGCAGTCATAGTTGCAACAGCCTGCCGAGAAGTATTGGGAACGAGCCCGGTAGGGCCCGTAAGCGGGCACTCCATGCAAGGTAGCGAATTTCGTGCTCCCCGCCCCTTCGGGGGCGGGAGCGGTTTAGGCCGTTGTTAGCCTGAGCGGCGTGGCGGTCGGTTGCGAAGATGGTCAGCTCGGAGAACAACATTCCGTGCTGGAAATTCCGACAATTACCTGTCCTCGTTGCTGAAGTACTCAGACCAGTACACATCGTCATCAGTGTCGCGACTCCTGGCCACGATGATCGCTCCGACCAGCAGCGCGACGACCCACATCATGCGATTGACGCTACTCGTGACCGGCGACAACTTCGTCCATCAATGGTGCTGCCGCACCCGTCCTTCGTCTTCTGGCTGACGGCTGTCGATCGGCGCGGGGCGGCGATCCTCGTATGCGCCCTTGATCTGCGGATTTGCGGCCGAAACGAATCGGGGAGAAATCCGCGACGACGGTCGCGAGTGCCAAACAGCCGTCCAGACTTTTCAACCCGCCCGGGGGGCAGTCTCCAAGGGGCTGCCGACCTGACCGACAGAGAAGTACCTGCCTTCCACCATTCGAAATGCTCTGTACCTTCGGCAATTGAAGGATGGAGAGCCTAGGCGCAGGGGAGTGTGCAGATGTCAGTTGGCCGCGACCATGACGGGCGAGACCTGAGGGTGGGCGACCCAGTGAGCCTCCGCTACGGAGGTATTGCGAACAGGGGTCGTGTCGGCGCAAACTCGCGTGGCGAGGTCACCGGGTTCGGGCGGGTTAACGTACAGGTCCATATCAGCGACAGCAGCAGTGACGACCTGATCGGTACAACCGTGGCTGTGCCGGGGGCTCACCTCAAATACGGCCACGTCGGGTTTGTGCGGGCACTTGATAGGTTGGCCGATATCCGCGAGAACGGCCGGACGGATGCCGTTCTTGCGCTGATCACGCTCGCTGCCGAACGGGAGATCATCACGCGAGAGCAGGCGCAGGCGCTGTGGTCGTTGAAGGACGACATCGCGCAGCCGTGCCCATGATGGCGGCAGCGGACTCTTCCGGGAGGTGTGTTCGCTTCGTCGCCGCGTGGGTCGCCATCAAGGCCCGCCACTTTGTCGGGCGGTAGAGTTGCCGGGAATTGAAGACACATATAATAGGGTTGAGCTGCGGAGACGCGAAATGGGTCAGCACGCCGTGACGTGGGCAATCATGAGTTGACATGCGAGATGTGCTAACCACCGTCAGCACAGGACGTCAATGGGAAGCCGCCTGTCCCCGCAGACCGTACGCCGCAGTCAGTTCGGGCCTGCGAGCCAACATCGCCTCAAGATGCGCCTCGGACCATGGCTCGATCCTGGGATCTGATCCACGTTCGTTGTGTGTCTCGATGAACCTGATGGCGTCCGCCGTGAATCGACCACTCGCTGCCACGACAAGACAATGGATATGCGGTGGCTCCCAGGCAGAAAGACGCGAGACCACGTCCATAACAGACACGGGGTCGACCGATTTCGATCGCCAATGCTTTGCCTGCACAATGACGCGTTCACGCCTTGAATAGCCCGACGCATCGGGGAGTGTCCGATAGCAGGTCAAATCACGTCCATGATCAGTCGCGTTCGTTTTCATCAACCAGTCAACGCTGTCGTATCCCTCTAGCCCTCGAAGCAGGTCATAGAGAAGCCGCTCAAATCCTTCGTCGGTGATCAAGTCCCAGCGAAGAGCCGTAGTCACGCCTCCGCTCGGCTCATTGGCTGCGGCAACGCCTAGATCAAGGTCAGGAACCGGCAGGGGGTCTGTCTCTGTGATGACAGCTGAGAGGATCTCTGGCTTCACCGAGGGCCAGTCCAGTTCAAAGATGTCCCACCAGTCGTGGCCTTCGCCAAATGACATATGGCGCCGCAGGTCAGACCAACGTCCTGCGCGCGGAGTCGCATCCCCGAGCAAGCGATCAATCTCGGCAATGCGGTCCCGAATGACCTCAGTTTCGGCTGTCTGTATCTTCGCACTTGCCTCGCGCGGGACGCTGCGCACACAAATAGGAAGAAGTCGGTCGATCTCGGCAACGACAACCTCGGCCCGGGTGCGAACTGCGCGTCTGCGGGCGCGCTTCAGGCGATACCGATACTCCTGAATGTCCTTAGTGGGCTGCTCAATTGCGTCGTACACCGGCCAGGGGGGCTCGCCAAGCTCCATCCAGTCCAGGAACGAAGGGTCTGCTGCACGATCAGGTGACAGTTTCGGTCACGCGGCCTGACTGGCCGGTGTGGTCATGATTGCTTCGAATTCGATCGGGGTCAACCGCCCGAGGCCGGACTGGCGGCGGCGCCGGTGGTAGGTGCGCTCGATCCAGGTGACGATCGCGATACGGAGTTGTTCTCGGGTGTCCCAGCGGCGGCGGTCGAGCACGTTCTTCTGCAGCAGGCTAAAGAAGCTCTCCATGGCGGCGTTGTCGCCGGCGGCTCCGACACGGCCCATAGAGCCGACCATCTCGTGTTGATTCAAGGCGTGTACGAATTTCCTTGACCGGAACTGAGATCCGCGATCCGAGTGCAGAATGCACCCCGCGACATCTCCGCGTCGGGCTACCGCGCTGTGTAGTGCCCGGATGGCCAGTTGTGACTTCATTCGGGAGTCGATGCTGTAGCCGACGATCCGGTTGGAGAACACGTCCTTAATCGCACAGAGGTAGAGCTTGCCCTCACCGGTGCGGTGCTCAGTGATGTCACTGAGCCACAACTGATTGGCCCTTCAGCGGTGAAGTCACGCTCGACAAGATCGTCGTGCACCGGCGGCCCGACTTTGCCGTTCTTGCCGCGTTTCTTACCAAACACGCTCCACAGTCGATTCTGCGAGCAGATCCGCCATGCGGTGCGCTCGGCCATCGGCTCGCCGGCATCGCGCGCCTCCTCCACGAGGTAGCGGTAGCCGAACTCCGGATCGTCTGCGTGCGCGTCGAACAGCGCATTGGCGCGGTAGGCCTCGATGAGTTCGGCCTCGGTGATGGGGTCGGCCAGCCAGCGGTAATACGGTTGGCGGGAGAGCTTGAGTACCCGGCACGTCACCGCGACGGGGATCCCGTCGGCGGCGAGCTCTTTCACGAGCGGGTAGACCCTTTTCCCGGCAGATTGGCCTGCGATAAATACGCTGCGGCCCGACGCAGCACCTCGTTCTCTTGCTCTAGCAGTTTGATCCGCCGTCGGGCTTCGCGCAGCTCACCGGACTCGCTGGCGCTCTTGCCGGGCTTGGTGCCTTCGTCGATGTCGGCCTGACGGAGCCATTTCTGCAGCGTCATCGGGTGCACTCCGAAATCGGTGGCGATCTGCTCGATCGTTACACCGTCATCGCGGTTGCGAGCGACCCGGACGACGTCGTCGCGGAACTCGCGGGGGTAGGGCCTTGCCATGGGGACATCCTTCCAGCCCGCCCATGCTGGGCAAGCCAACTCAGATGTCACCTATTCGTGCAGCAGACCCGAACGACCGATGTCGTCGGGCGTGGGTATCGATTCCGTGATTGTCCATCCGTCGACAGGTGGCAGTCCCCTGATCAGGTCCATCCATGCTCGCGCGAGGTCGTCAAAGCCCAGCGGATTGCCCAAACTGGCCGACCGAGGAATCATGGCCTCCGCCTGGTCCCAAATGGCCTCCGACTTAGCCAGGTTCGCCGCAGCCGCGTCAAAGATCGCCAGCAGTTGCTCTAACTCCATTCGTTGGACCTGCAACGCACCAGACCCGGTTTTCTAGAGGCGGCCACAACCGCAAATGCCCACCCAGACATGTCATCGCGCATAGGCTTTGTTTACCTCCGGCGTAGCGAATTTTCGGCTTTCAAGCATGTCAAGTGTGACCCGGTTATCGTCGTCGTGCGCGAGCCACTTACGTACCGTTGTTCGACGCTCATCGGCGGCGAGACAAGCCAACGCAACGATCCTTCGACTCTGCGGGTGATCGGTGCGTACGGCTACTTGACGAAGCGCCGCCCGAGCCGCTTGTGGGTCCCAGGCGCATAATCGTTGCGCTGCCACCGCTAACAGCGAGATAGAAGTATCTGAGTCAGCGATAAGTGTCGTCACGTAATCGCGCAGTGCTTTGCGCGGACGAGATTCGCTGGGAAACAGGTGTAGATACTGCGCCACCGACCATTGCAGCGACCCCCAGCCGCTCTTGGCATAGTCCAGGAACCAGTCTTGCAGGCTGCTCTGCGTGAACGTCAGCTTAAACAGCGGAGTCAACGCGTCTGCTGCGTGCGGCATCTGGTGCGCGAGCTGCGCGAACTCCTGAATTCGATAGTGGCTGTTGTGTTTTCGCATTCGCAGGGCCGCGAACTTCAGGCTCGTCCTAGGAGCACGGGCGGGGTCATCGAGCAGCCGGTCGACCAGCTCTTCCAATGGCTTCGCGTCCTTGTCGGTTAACAGGGCGTCGTCTACGGCGCTGTGCTCGATTTGCAGAGCAGCTTCATAGAGATCTTCGCCATCCAGAACCTCTGTCTTCGCCGAGTTGATGTTCATCCCGATCGAGCGTGCGACGCTCTGCAGTTCAAGTTGGGCACGGCGTAGGTCTGACGCATCGCCGCCGAAGAGCCAAACATCGTCCATCCACCTTGTCCAACTTCGACGCGGAGACTTTCGTTTGGATCCAAGTAGATCAAGGCTGGGAACGTCGTGCGAATACTGCTCAAGGACGTCATCGAGAGGCTGAAGGTACATGTTCGCCACTACCGCTGAGGCAAGCGACCTTTGTGGGAGTCCCGACCTTCCAGGCATCTTGGACATGCCATCGATGAGAGAGAGGAGTCGTCGACTGACAGCGCCCTGGGCTACTCGTTCATCGATCGCAGAGAGCACCAGATCGACGGGCATGCTCGCGAAGCAGGAGACCAAATCGGTGCGTAGGCCGACTTCGAAGAAGCCGGCCGCGCCGCTGAGGTGGTCGCGGTAGGCGTCCCATTGCAGGCTGTTCTGTGAGTAACCGCCACGCTCCGTCGAACCTGGCGGCAGACGCCAACCATAAACGCTCGGCGAGAGGTCCCCGATCAAATCGACGCTTACCCGGTCCACCAACGCCTGATAGACCAACCGATCCACGATATTCAGCACCACCGCTGGCCGGACTCCCCAGTTCTCTTTCGGAACATCGATGAGAGCTGCGCGGCCTATGCGATTCGACTTCAGATGCTCGACTAGCAACTCCTGGGCCGTCGATGCGATGTAGTCAATCTCTGGCCAACCCCACGGATCGCGGTGCCAGTCGCCAACGAACTCTGAGCGAACGTTGGAGACAGCTTTTTCGAAGTCGAGTGCCTTCGACCAATCGATTCCTGCCACGGGACCGACATTGCCATGGATCAGCTGAGGCGCGTGACTATCTAGGAGTGTGTCGTCGCTGCAGCAGAACTACGGCGGTAAGGGCAGGCTGTTGCAGAACTAAAGAATTGAGACGCGGGTAGCGAGAATGCTTGGGCTCAAGAAACTGCCAGCTCGCGTCGTCTCAGAAGATGTATCAAAACATATGTCGCATATTGACATATTATGAGACTTTTGCGACACTACTCTCATGTCCGTCGCCATCACGCCGATGCCAACCGGAACTGTGCTCGGGTACGCCCGCGTCAGCACTGGGCATCAGTCGCTCGATCAACAAGTCGATGCGTTGACCGCTGCGGGCGTCGATACAACCCGCGTCTACTCGGACAGGCTGTCGGGCAGTTCGACCCGCGAGCAACGTCCCGGCCTGGCCGCTCTGCTGGACTACGCACGCGAGGGCGATGCAATCGTGGTTATTGGTATCGACCGGCTTGGCCGTAATGCTGCGGAGGTAATGGCAACGATCCGCGAGCTTGGTGAGCGTGGAATCGTGCTGCGATCCCTGCGCGAGGGTATCGACACGTCGAACGCCACTGGCCGCATGGTAGCCGGTGTCCTGGCGAGCCTGGCTGAGCTTGAGCTAGAACTGGGCCGGGAACGTCGCTCGGCAGCCCGGGAGGCGAGACGAGCGCGAGGCCAAGCAATCGGTCGCCCAAAGGCATTGGACGCATCGAAAGCGGCTCTGGCGCAGCGTATGCACGCCTCGGGTGAGTCGGCGAGCACTATCGCATCGACCTTGGGCGTCAGCCGTGCCACCGTTTATCGCGTCCTCGGCGCAGAAGCGGGCACACAGTAGCTACAGGCCAGATAGCGAGCGGCCCCACTATGGAATTGCTTCCACGGTGGGACCGCCGAACCCTCTAACCTTCGAAACGTCAGCTGGGTTAGGGGCTCAACGCACGTAGCCGCAGTTGTTCACCCGCTGTCCGCAGTGCCTGCCGCTCTTACAGTCGGGGCACACACAACGACATGTACCGAGCGCTTGCGGCTCCGTGCTCGGTTTGACGCGTGCTGGACTCTCGATGGTTGGTGCGGACATATCTTCTCCTCAACATATGTGTGGACGGCAATAGGATATGGCTTGCCGCTCTCCTGTAGAGCGATTTCGCAACACCCCCTGGGGGGTATCCGCTAAACCAATTTCCAATTCGCCTCGTACGGCAGCGTGCGCTCTCTCTCCGTGGCATTCGTCCGCAGTTCGTCCGCAGTAGCTTCGTCTGCCGCAATCGGTAGCCAACGCGGCCAACCCTCTGACCTGCCGATTCTTAACGCTCCCAACGCTCGCAATGACAACAAACGCCCAGCAAGGAGTTCCGCTTCAACTTCTGGGGTGATGGCTGTGGAGTGTTATCGCTGGGTGCTGTGCAAAGTTGGATCTGGTGCCGGCTCGTGATCACCGAAGTCGTCCCACGGCTTGCAGTAGGGGCACCATGGCCGCAACCGGTGATGGACCCACTCGGCGTAGATCAGGCCGAATACCCACAAATCGCTCGGGATGAATGCTGGTTTGGCGATGTTCGGCAAGAAAGCCACGGCCAGCAGCGGAGAAACGAAAGCCGCCAGCGTGCAGATCATTCCGACTGGTGTTGCGATGAAGTGGTCAAGTCCAGGGACGTGGTGTATGACGTCGTCGTGTGATTCTTCGAGGTAGTTGGGTCAGGCGGGCAGTGCCGCGGGGGTAGCCTCCTGTTCGGTTGGGGTGTCGTTGACGGTGCGTGATTTGCTCAGAACGTCGAGGCCGAGGTAGCGCCGCGACTCGGCCCATTCGTCGTGTTGTTCGGCCAGCACTGCTCCGACGAGACGGATCAGGGCCGCGCGGTCGGGGAAGATGCCCACGACGTCGGTGCGCCGGCGGATCTCCTTGTTGAGTCGTTCCTGGGGATTGTTGCTCCAGATCTGGCGCCAGATCTGCTTGGGGAACGCGGTGAACGCCAGCAGATCCGGCCGCGCCGCTTCGAGGTGATCGGCGACATTGGGCAGCTTGTCGGACAATGCGTCGATGATCCGATCATATTGAGCAGCAACGGATTCAGCGTCAGGTTGGTCGAACACCGAGTGCAGCAGGGTGCGCACCCAGGGCCACGAACTCTTGGGAGTGACGGACATCAGGTTGGTCGTGTAGTGGGTTCTGCAGCGCTGCCACGCCGCTCCGGGCAGGGTGGCCCCGATGGCGGCGACCAGCCCGGCGTGGGCGTCGCTGGTGACCAGTTTGACCCCGGACAGGCCGCGGGCGGTCAACGACCGCCAGAACGTCAACCAGCCCGCCCGTCCTCAGCGGTCGTGACATCGATTCCCAGGATCTCGCGGTAGCCCTCGGCGTTGACCCCGACGGCGATCAGGGCGTGCACGTTGACCACCCGGCCGGCTTCACGCACCTTGAGCACCAGAGCGTCCGCAGCGACGAACGTATACGGGCCGGCATCGAGCGGCCGGGTCCGGAACGCCTCCACGGCGGCGTCGAGTTCCTTGGCCATCACCGACACCTGCGACTTCGACAACGACGTGATGCCCAGGGTCTCGACCAGCTTGTCCATCCGCCGCGTCGAGACACCAAGCAGGTAACACGTCGCCACCACCGTGGTCAGGGCCCGCTCGGCGCGTTTACGGCGCTCCAGCAGCCAGTCCGGGAAGTAGGATCCTTGCCGCAGCTTCGGGATCGCAAGATCCAAAGTCCCTGCACGGGTGTCGAATTGACGGTGTCGGTAGCCGTTGCGGGAATTGGTGCGCTCAGCCGAGCGTTCGCCGTAGCCGGCACCGCATAGGGCGTCGGCTTCGGCGCCCATCAGGGTGTGGATGAACGTGGCCAGCAGCTCGCGCAGCACGTCGGGATGGGCAGTGGTGAGTCGTTCGGCCAGCACAGTGGGCAGATCGATATTGTGGGCAGTGGTCATCGCGTCGATTCCTTTGCTCGAGTGACTTTGGACGGTCTCTCGAAGAATCACGCGATGACCTTCAATCACTCGGCTACGACACGCCGGTACCGCTGATCAGGTCCGACTCGTACACCACCTTGATGGACGCAACCGATGAAGTGTGTGAATCTCAGTGGCAGTCTGCGACGTTCGACGAGGAGTGGCGCATCAGCGGGAACGTCGTCCATGCACCGAACGCAGAGGTGATTCTTGCGGCGGTGGAACAGGCTTGCGTACCAGCACGCCATCAGGGCGACAACGCCCACAAAGTTGATGTCGGTCAGCAGCCCGAACCAAGACGCGATTCTTAGTGCAACTGCGACTGGCAGGACATAGATGACTGCATGCGCTAGTAAGGATGCCACCAGTGATAGGCGCGAGTCGTCTCCGAAGTGCGCTGTTGACGCCATACCGTCAGCCCCCTCCGTTGCGACGCCGGTGATCGCTCCAAGTCCGGTGAAGTTACCGCGTGCGACTGACAATTAGGGCAAGGTGGCCCGACCAAGGTCGGGACCACCTTGCCACCAGCTGCCCGCACCTGCTACGGCCGGGGGAGCCGTACAAGGTGACGGTTGATGATTAAGCGGGTTGCTGGGTGACGGTGTCCTCGGGATGCACCGTGTCGGCAATCTTGGCGGCGACGTCCGCCAGCGACTGATCCTCATCGGTGGTCAATCCGGAACGCGAAGCCAGCATGGGGGAGACATCCCGGAGCTCATCGAAGGTCACGCCGTGGCATACCGGGATGAGGCGGTTGGTAGCGAGCAACGCGCTCAGTTCCTTGTCGGCGACGCCTTGTGCGTTCAGGCTCTTGAACATCGACGGAGTCACCAGCACGATGCCCATCCGGCACTTGCTCAGTCCCCGGTCGATTTCGCGCATCAGCGGGGTGCCCAGGACGACATCCTTCTCGGAGAACCAGACGCTCAGGCGAACGGCCTCCAGCCCATCGTGGAACTCCTTCGCGGCGCCCGCACGATCGTCCCACGCGTGGCATAGGAACACGTCGCGACGATCGGGGTAGATCTGCGCAATCCGCTCGACCGCCTCGCGAACCGGAGCGAGGGTGCGAAGCTCGTTCGCGGTGAACGTCACGGACCGGCCGCGTACCGATCGGGTCGTCCCGCCGCTGGTCGACCCGCTGCCACCACTCGCGTACACCGGAGTGGGCGTGCGGTAGTAAGACGGCGGCGAGTAGGACGAGTAAGACGACCGCCCGTACCGGGACCGGCCTCGGCATGCTGGGCAGTTCGCGGCGCCTGAGGCCGTGCGATGACCTTCTACTGGAGCGGTACAACCTGCCATTTTGGTGACTCCTAACGTCCGCGCACCTACGACTCGTTGTCGTACATCGGTGCGTCTCGGGTTGAGGAGTGCCTGTTTTGGTTTACAGTTGCAGTGTCTAAGTGCTTTACCGCGCCCCGTTACCGGCACTCCAACACCCCGCCGGTGGCGAGGTGCGCTTTGCTTTCCGCCGCAGCGGATCGCATGTCCAGTATGGCCGTATGGGCCGATCTATGCGGACGGCGCGCCGTAGCTGTTTTGTGACTATCTTGTGGGTGTGTAGATGTATCACCCCAAGATCTAGTGGTCTGTTACCGCGAAATGTTGTGGCGCCCCTCAGGAATCTATGAGTGTGCTGTGAGAAACGCGGCGCGAGGCTCGCGTTAGATGACTTCAGTGAGCGCGGGGATGCCCACGTGGTTGGGGCAACGCGGATTGTCGCAGCGGAAGTGTCTGCGGCCGCTTCCCGCGCGCGCTCCGTAAACCTCGGACGCCTGCAGTAGTTCGCCGTCCATATCGCAACGCCTGTCGGTCAGATGCCAGTCACTCACAGTGTCCTCCTCGTTGCTCACTTCGCACGGTAGCCCGTGTGGTCGGGGTTGCGGGGGAGGGTGAACTGATGCGATTGCAGCCACAGCTGCAGCGTGACGGTATTCGCGCCGTCCGCAGTCTTGACGTCGACCTCGATCAGGGCCAGCCATTGGCCGTTGTCCCGGCGCACCCATGCGCGCTGCCGGCCGGGGTGGGGGTAGCGGAATCTCAATCCGTGTTCCCGGGCGACCCGGGGCGGCAGGCCCATCGAGTAGGGACCTGCGTCGACCCACAGCGTGGTGGTTTGGACGAGGACGGCACGGTCCACCGGGCGGTAAACCTCCGCGCGCCAACCTTCGAACATGTGTGCGATTCTATGCCTATAGCGAACAGGGTGAATCGGTCCCTGTAAACGGGGGTGTGGAGCCGTTAGATTTCACAGGCAACCTACAGAAAGAGAATGATGGACCCGTACGAATGGAAGCGCGAAGCGTCGGTCACCTACCCTGATTGGGTCGGCGATGTGGCGCTGGAGAAGACGATGGCCGGCAACACGGCGATCTACGACCTTGCGGGCTTGGATGCCGAAGAGTGGCAGATCATCGGGCTTGACCTAGGGGCTACAAGGAGCGGCGCGTCGCACCCTCACGTCATCGCGGTGCGCAAGTCGACGCTAGGCGGCAAGCACATTGCGGAACTCGACAGCATCGAAGCGGTAGACATTCAGCTGCACAACGTCGACCCGTGGGATCTCCTGCTGGCCATCGCAAACATGCTTGACATCCGCCTCCGTCTACGCGCAGTCGAGAACGCGACCATCGCGATCACCGAGTTGCTGGACTCGCCTCCGCAGGACGATGGCGAAGATTAGCAAAACCGCCCCCGGCAATTAAGCCAGGGGCGGTTTCGTAGTTGCTTGGCTTGGCCCTGATCTGAGGCGGTTTCGGTGTGCCGCGCCGCAGGGCGCGGCATGTGCAGATGTGGGTATCGCCGTCGCGGTCGGCGTGGCTAGGGCGCGCCTGTCGGCGATTCCTTCGACGATGTCCCGACGGGTAGTCGCGGAGACGTTGGACGCATTTGTGGATTGTCTGCTGCGAACTGCCCCGATGGGGGTCGCCCGCGGAGCGCTGTTGCATGATAGTTACATGCGAACTATTCAGAAGCTCTAATTAGTAGCCCTGACCTGCAAAGAATGTGGTGCGCGATACTGGGATTGAACCAGTGACCTCTTCCGTGTCAGGGAAGCGCTCTCCCGCTGAGCTAATCGCGCCGGGTTGAAAACTTGTGGAGGTGGAGACGGGAATCGAACCCGTGTGCACGGCTTTGCAGGCCGTTGCCTCACCACTCGGCCACTCCACCACTGGGGCTGATGCCATTCGCACCTTCGAGCGGATGACGGGATTCGAACCCGCGACCCTCACCTTGGCAAGGTGATGCGCTACCAACTGCGCTACATCCGCGTTTCGCTTCGGTTGAACTTTGTTCGTCCGTTGCGATGCAAGACATTAGTGCACGAATGCGAGCAGACACAAATCGCGTGAAAACCCCTGGTAAACGGGCTGGTTCGCGGAGCTGACCGGGTGATGGCGGGTGTTTCAGGCGTTGCGTCCCGTGACTCCTGAGGCGATGCGGTGGTCGGGTCGGGTGGCCCGGACTCGGGCGGCCGAGTGTCTGCGGGGCGCGATTCCCGTTCGGGTCACGGGACGTGTTAGTGTCTGTCGTCGCACCGATCCGGTCGGTGAGATTCCCCGGTCTCGTAGCTCAGGGGGAGAGCGTCCGCCTCACACGCGGAAGGTCACTGGTTCGATCCCAGTCGGGACCACCACACAAACCCGCAGCTAGCTGCGGGTTTTTCTGTTTCTGGGGTGCGTTCTGAGCCGCTCGATGACCCACGTTGACCCATAAGACTTTTATCGGGTCACCGATGACCCCGCGATGACCCACTCTCGGCTGGCCCCATGATGCGGAATCGTGTGTTCAATGAAAAATGCCGTCGCACAAAGTAATTCATGCGACGACATTTGTTCGGTGTTTCAGTTGTGCTTGGACGACGGCCTTTGGGGCCGCCTCATCCGGGGTTTCCGGATGACCCGGTTCCCGTGGAAAGCATCGAATTGATTTTGACCGCAGCGGCGGCCAGTGCGTCGTTGTTGGAGTGGGTGTAGACGCTGAGGGTAAAGCGCGCATCCGTGTGCCCCAGCCACGCGGCAATCACTGTTTCAGGGACGCCGTTGAGGTGCATCAGGGTGGCGCACGAGTGCCGCGCGTCGTGCAGGCGGACGTGAGGAAGCTTCGCGGCACTCAGCGCATCCGCCCATGCGTGCGTGATGGTGTCGGGGTGCGGGGGTTTGCCGAACGCGTCCACCACGACAAGTCCGGTGTCCTTCCACAGGGTGCCCAGGCGCAGCTTCGCCTCTGCCTGGCGCTTGCGTTCGCGCCGCAGGGCGGCACTGAGGTCGAGCGGCATCGGGAGGTCGCGCACGCTGCTGTCCGTCTTGGGTGCGCCAGTGGCGCTCCCGCCTGCGATCGCCAGCCTCGACAAGCTGATCGACACGATCCCCGTCTCGAAGTTCACATCGCTCCACCGGAGCGCAAGCAGCTCGCCGCGGCGCATGCCATTGAGTGCCAGCCGGAAGCCGATGCCGAACTGATGATCGGCAACCGAGGTCAGAAGAGTGGAAATTTGCATGGCATTTAGCGTCATCAATTTTGCCCTCGTGGTGGGCATGGGCTTGACCAAAGCTGCAACATTTCGGGGCAAGATTCCTTGATCGACAAGATCGGCGAACACGTTCCGTGTGTGGGCGAGCATCGGGTTGATCGACGTCGCGGCCCACGGTGATCGCACCCTTTTGCCCTTGATCTTCTGGGGAGCGTTCCACGTTCCCATCGCGCTCGTTCCGTCGCGCAACGCACGAACGACTGCCTCGATGTCGTCTTTGGTGATCGTCTGCACACGCCGGTCTCCGAGGTGATCCACCAGCGGCCGCAGCGCCGTGACATACGCACTCATGGTCTTTGGTCGTATCCGCTGTCCGAGGAGCCAGCTGTCCACCGCCTGCATCACTGTGAGCTCCGTCGGTGACACGTGTGTGCCGCGAGCCACTTCCGAGATGACAGTCGAGCGCCATTCAACCGCCTCGTCGACCGTTTTGAAGCGCTTCTTGTTCTGGAAGCGTGTGCCGTCAGGTCGATGGGCGTGGACGCGGACCTCGTACCGGCGACCAGCGCTGGTCTCAACCTTCTTTACCCAATCCGGAATTCTTCCCATATCTAGGAGCATGACAGGTAGATTCATTGCGTACGCAACGGACGTGACAAAACATGCAAATTTTCCGCGTGTCGTCGAACTTCACTGGTCTGCATCGGTCACCGCGGCCATGCTGTATTGCATGGATAACGCAGACCAGATTGCCGCCGCGGCAGCCGCGATCGCTGCGCTACTTGCCGCCACGCAGCCTGCCCAGACCGCGCACGTCGCCCCGACACTGCTCACTGTGCCGGAGACGGCGAAGATGCTGCGGTGCGGCCAGACGCTGGTCTACGCGATGTTGAAGGACGGTCGCCTGGCGTCGGTGAAGATTGGACGCCGCAGACTGGTGAAGGCTGCGGATGTGGAGCGGTTCATTGCTCGAGGTGGCGCTGCTGCATAGCTGAAGCCGGCGGCTGGCCTGTCCGGGAGTAGTCCGGTGAGCGGCGCGATCTCGTGCGCCTTTCCCATTGCCGGACGAGTCGTCCGTCGCGCGCCTTATCCGGCGTGGCTTGCAGTGCCAACCGCGTCCGCCGTATGCGCTGTCGACGACAATCTCGCCGCGGTGACTGTGCGAACTATCGCATCGCTGACAACACCCGGAGCCTGCTGGGGGAGCATGTGCCCGGCATGGGGAACGTGCACATGCACGGCGTTCGGGATCGCTGCGGCCATCTCGTACGCATGCGCCGGTGGGGTGAGCACATCCATACCACCGCTCAAGATCGTGGTGTGTGCGGTGATTTTCGTCAAGCTGTGGTGCTGGTCAAAGTCGCGGAGGCTGGGCAAGAAACCCACAGCGGTACTTAGCGGTGTGTTCGCAAGCGCGCTGGCCGCCACCCCGGTCAAGGAGCGTTGCACAGGACCGCCATGATTGCGCATCCGATCCAGCGCCATGCGCATGGGGATCGTCACGGCGGTGGTCACGCAGTCGGGAACGTGCTCGACCGCACCGGCAAGGCCGCCGACCATGGGAGCGGTCAACAGCCTTCCGACGCCTCGCTCGGGTAGTCGTCCCGCCGCGGTGGTGCACAAGACCAACCCGCGAACCGTGGCGGCGCAACGATGCTTCCGGCGGGAAAGGAAATTCAGTGCGACCATCGCACCCAGGGAATGTCCGATGAGCGTTACAGGGCCCGTCACCTTGAGTGCTGTCAACACCTGGTCCAGGTCGTCGGCGAGCTGCTCGATCCGGTAGGTGCGCACGCCCGCCCCGCTCGAATCACCGTGCCCGCGATGGTCATAACCGATGATCCGGGTGCTGCCACATCGGCGCTGCAGGTGGCCAATCTGGGTCTTCCACGACAGCAAGCTCAAACACAGTCCGTGCAGAAAAACAGCGGTGTCGCCGGAGCCGGGAACCGCCCAGTCGGTAACCGCCAGAGACGCTCCGTCGTCGGCGAGGATGCGATGGTCCCGGCGCACGCGCAGATCGTCGGACGGTGGCGTAATCGTGCTGCGGGACATGAGGTTACCTTTCGGTGGGCCCAGGTTTGCCAACGTCGCCGATCCTGTAGTGGGCGGCGAACGAACGGATGGTGTCCAGTGATCTCCGGCAGTCGCCGATGGTGCGATGGCTGGAGGCGCCGATCGCGGATGTCACGGCGTCACACCCGGCAGGGTCGATGAACCGCGACAGCTCTATCAACGCCGAAGCGTCGATGGTGCGGTGGCTGAATCGGGAAAGCAACGCCGGCATGTGCGCTTCCAGGAACGGGGCGTCGAGTGATCGCACAGAGCTGCCGACCATCGGCACCGGGTCGATGATCAAGTGCCGGTCCAAGAACATGCACAGCTGTTGGGCGGCAACCGAATAGTCCGATGCGACCATCTGGCTTTGCAGATCTAGTCCGACCGCGTTGGGCTTGAGCGGCCGGGGAAACAACAGGTCTTCGACCAATCCGTTGTCGAGATGCATTTTCTGTGCCGGGTTCAGCTCTGCTGTGGCTTTCCCGCCGGCGCGCGCCTGTTTACGTGTCCGGCGGGCCCAGGCCACCGCGTCCCGGGTGGTGATCAAGACGCTGCGATGTGCAACCTCGTGCAGCTGGGGATCGACGATGACTACGCCGACCTCGAGGATCAGGTCTGCGTCGGCGTCTAAGCCGGTGGTCTCGATGTCGATGACGGCGAGATGGTCGAATCCGTTGCTACCCATGCGGTCTCCTGATGTTCTCATGCGTTGTAGCGCAGCGCCTGCACCATGGCAGTCGCGATGTGCCACCGGCGGTGGGCCACGGCCCGGTAGAACTGTGCGGCCAATGGGTCGGGTTCGGCGTCGGCGACACGGAACAGCAACCGTGCCGCGCGGCGCGGTACTTTCCGGTTGCGGCGCGCGTGGACGCACGCGTCGTCGAGATAGAACAGCGCCTTGTCCAGATCCTGGATCGCATTGCCTTTGTCGCCGCGCCTCCAGACGTATTTGGTCGCGTTGCCGATGTCGAAGCCGAGCAGTCGCGTCACGGTGATGCATTCGATCCCGCTGGGGTGGTTGGTGTAGTGCGACGGGTGGTTGACCGGATCGTGCTCGACCGCCGCTGGGACGGCGGATGTTTCGCGGATCGCTGTGTTAGGACTTTCCATGTTCGCCTCTCGTATCTCTAAAATAGAGAATAGCATCACTCGGGGTGAGTTGAAGTGCGAAAGGCGCTGAAAGGATTAAGCATGTGGAAGACGTACATCCTGTAGCTGTTTCGGTGCCTGTTGTCGCTGCCTGTCACTGCGTCGCAGACTGACTCGGCCGGCACCGTAAGCGCATGTGAGCCGTGACCTGGGGTCGACCGTCTAAGTCTGGCTTCCCGTGTCCGGCGCCAGGATCGACTCGGGCTCTCCGGCGATGCGTTCGACGGTGGCGCGCTGATCAGGTGTGAGCATGTCGGCGGTGAACCCGTCCACCGTGACCGCCCACCACACCGTCCGATTGTTCGGACACCGAGGGCAGTTACGCGGACTGATGACGCCGAACATGCCCATCTTCGGCGGATAGTCCCAGCCCGCCTCAAAAGCGGCTTCCGGCGTGAGTATCTCTTCGACGCCGCATACCTCGCAGATGTGCCTCAGCTGCATGCCATCACCGGCCTCTGCCTAGGTACTTGGCGCATGGCGGGCGCGGAACGTAACGGGTCAGGGCACATGTCGCGGACAGTACGTCCATCCACCGCACCGATGTGTGGCAGGCGCAGGAACGGCAGGCGCATCCAGGGGCGGTGCAAGGGGGATCGGGTTACAGCCGCGCGATACTGGTTCCTTCTTCGCGGCGGGCGGGATGGTCTGGGTCATCAGATTTCTTGCCGCCGGGCGGGGATGTGCGCACGCAACGCAGTCGAATGTTGGTCCCGTCAGGCCCCTCGAACTCGAGGTCTTCCAGATCGGGGTCGACCCGGTATCGGCGGACCGCGACTGAACGCTGCTGAAGCTGGCTCTGCAACCAGTCCTTGAACTCGTCGACCTTCATCGCGCGAGCTCCGCGCTGATATGCATGGCGGAGCCGTCCACGAAGACGATCTTGACGCGGGTCCACGCGTCCGGGCGATCGGACGGGTCCGTCTGCACAGACACGATTTCGGGGTGGTCGGACTCGGCGATCACAGAGGCGAGAAAGTCGTCGGCGCGGTCGGTGGGTGGAGGCACGATCAGGAACCGTATCGCGCCCGACGACGCGGTAACCACGCGGCGATACCGGGTCGGCTCTTTGCAAACCGTGGTAGGAGCTGAGCGCACAGCTACCTGGGCAGCCGAGAACCTGTGGGGCGATGCGTTAATTCGTTGCGGCATTCCAGCACCACCCTGGCAGCGACTCGAGGCGGTCGATGCGTGCGCGAGATAGTTCGCCGCGGTGATACAGCCGGCGTTGCTTGGTGATCCACTTCCTCAGAAAGAAGCCGTCTTCGCGGTAGTTGAACGGAACATTGAGGTGCCCTTCCCTCTCAAGGAATCGAGCGGCTGCACGCGCCGCTGCGATCCACTGGGTTTCATGCCGCTGCAAACGGCGTGGTTTCGATCGCGACGCGCTCGCCCGCCAGGTCCACCCCGGAAGTGCTTGAAGGCGATCGACCTGATCGCTGGTTAGTCGACCCCGGTGGCGGGATTCGCGCTGACGCCCGACCCACGTGCCCAGACGGACATCGCCTTCCACATGGCTTCGAGGAACGCGAGAGTGGCCTTCTCTGTTGACAAAGGCTAGCAACGTTGCGTAGCGCTCCTCCCAATGATCAGTCGCTACGTCCCAGCTCCAGCCCACTAAGCCTTGCAGCTTCAGCGTCTGGTCTGGAGGAAGTATGTTGCGACGGTGGTGGTTTCGCTGGTAGCTGACCCAGCTGCCTAGATCGATACCGTTTTCTACGTGCAGCGCGGGAACGCGTGCGTGTCCTTCGCGCTCGACGAAATCGCGTAGAGCGTTGAAGCATGTCTCCCAGCGGGTGGCGCGCGGCTCCCAGCACCACCCGGGCAATCCTTTGAGCTGAGACACCTGGGTGTCCGTGAGTGCACCGCGGCGGTAGGCCATCCGCTGCCCCCGTACCCAAGAGCCGAGGTCGACACCATCCTCGACGTGGCCCTTGGGGATTCGCACGTGACCGTTGCGTTCGGCGAACTTCGATAGCGCCGTAATTGCCTTCTCCCAAAGGTCTTCGTCAGGGCCCCACGTCCAGCCGGGGACAGATTGCAGTCGCACAATCCGCTCCTGGTGCAGCTTCCTAGCGCGGTATAGCCTGCGCTGCAACGATGCCCACTGCGAGATGTTGATGCCGGCTTCGACGTGGTCGGTCGGAATCCGGGTTCGACCTTCCCTCCGCGCGAACTGAGTCCATGCCAAGAGTCCCGCATCCCATTGGTCCTGCAGCGGGTCCCATGTCCATCCAGGAACAGCTTCGAGTCGGGCGGTGCGTTCAAGAGTGAGCTGTCCGCGGCGATGCCTCACTCGCTGAACGGCCACCCACGTGCCCAAATCGATCGAGAAACCGGAGGCGTTCCGCGGCACCAAAGTGTGTCCTTCGCGAGCCGTGAACTCGGTGAGCGCGGACAACGCGGCCTCCCATCGCCTGTCGAAGGCGTGGGTACCTCTGGCCGAGGCGGGCGGCACTATGACAACAGCAGCGACGGACATGCGCGGGGAATCCTTTCGACGTAGTCGACGACTCCGAATCCTCGACGGACTTGGACCGCTCTGCGTGTGTGGGCGTTTCGACACGCCGAGTACGTTGCGCCGGAGGAGTGTTGTTCCGGCGCAACGAATCTTGCTTAGTCGCCGGCGTCGAACGTCAGCCGATCTTCGCCGACGGCGTCGAATAGTTCGGCGAGGCTGATTTCGCCGTCCTGATACTGCTTGATGTCGTAGCGTGCCGCGTGTACCTGTGTCGTGACGTGGTCTGGATATTTCGAGATGTCAGCGTTGTACTTCAGCAGGAGCTTGATCGTGGCCATGGTCTCGTTTCCCCGGTGTCAACGCCCGCTGCGGATCGCTCACGCGGCTTTGACTCGGACGGTGATCATCGGATTTGTCGTGCTCAGATCGATTGTGCGGAAACCGCGTTCGATGTCTTCGGTCAGCTCGTCGATGCTCACCGAGTGTCGCGCCGACGACGCTGCGCGACTAACCGCATCAGATGCAAGGGAGCGCGCGTCCGGGAACGTGCCGGTGAACGTCTCGGCTTTGTCGACGAGAAGGGTGTAGGTAAGTGCCATGCCGGGCAGAGTGGCGACGATGGGCAACGGATCTCGCACGCGGCGCGGTTCCTGCGATGGACGGTTTTCCTGAAACAGTGACCGCCCCCGGAACTTTCGCGGTTCCGGGCGCGGTGTCACGTCTTGCGCTACGTCGGCTGGGTTACTTCTTGGTTCGCAGCGTGCCCAGGCCCTTGCCCGCCAACACTTTCGGCGTGGCGAAGCCGGTCTCCACCAGCTCGGAGGCGGCGTCGTTGAACGAGATCGCCGCCTCGTTGACGATGTCGGCCAGCTTGGCGTTATCGGCGTCGACCTCGGCTTGCAATTCGGCGACCCGCCGGCGTCCGGCCTCGCGACCGGCCTCCAGGTCGTTGGTGGACTGGTCGTAGAAGCTCCGGAGCTCGCGCAGGCGGCGCAGGCCTTCAGCAAGTCGCTGTGCGTCGGCCTGGTCCTGGTCGTTGTCGACGTGGGTGTCGTTGGGTGCCTCGGTGGCAAGGTCGGTCATGGGATGGTCCCTCCTGTCGTTCTGGGGTGGAAGCCCGTGTGGGCGGGTACTGCGTCAGATCGGTGCGGCATGCCGCGGTCGGAAGTCGGGCTCAGGCGCTGGGCAGTCGGCTCATCACCTCCGCTGCCAGCCACACGTACGGCAGCCGGGTGTTTTCATCGAGCAGGTCCAGGCTCATCGGCCCGCCTTCGCTGATGTGCTCGTCCCACGGAATGGTGATCACGGGGGTGCCGTAGCTGTTGACGATGCGTGTGCGCTCGGCGTCGACGTCGATGTGGCTCTTGCCCGGCCGGGTCTGGCAGAACACCACGACCGCGCCGGCGAGAAGCTCGACATACTTGCCACCGAAGCGCTTGAGCGTGCTGATCAGTGTGTGCAGCTCGTCAATCGAATCGGCCGTGGTCGATGCGGCCAGGATCAGCTGATCCGACGCGGACAGGCCGGTGTGGTAGGCCGGCGAGTCGATGTTCAGGCCGAAGTCCAAGATGCTCAAGTCGTAGACGTCCGACAGCACTCCCAACGCTTTTTCGAGGGCCTCGGGGGTTAGAAAGGCAGCACCGTCGCAGGTGCTCGCGCCGAGCACCCGCAACCCGGTCTTGTCGGTCTGCAGGTAGCTGCTCACGTCGGAGGCGCGCTCAAGTTTGTCGTCGGCCGCCAGTGACATGACCGAGGCGGGGGCCTGGGAGTTGACTGGCCGCACACGGTCGGTGATGTTGCCCAGGGGATCGATCGACAAGGCGACCACTTTCATCCCGCGGTGTAGCGAGGCGATGGTGGCGCCCATGTTCAGGCTGATCGAGGTCTTGCCCGCCGCACCTTTTCCGGAGACCACTGCGATGCGTTTTGGCGCCCGCAACGTGCGCTGAATCTGTGCTACCCGCTGGTCGTACTCGATCTCGTCCGCGCTCTTGCTCAGCTTCAGACCGAGCATCCGGTTGACGCTGGCACGCCATCCACGCTGGGCACCTTCAGTGCGCACACCGATCCGTGCGCTGCGTGCGTTGTGTGCGTCGGCGGCCTGCGCCGAAGCCCCGTGACGGCCGCCGGTTCCGACGGAGTTGTCGGTCAGAGCCGTCTGGACGGGCTGTCCGGACGGTGCAACCAGCGGCGGCCGGCCAGGAGCCAGCGGCTGCTGGGGGACCGGCTGATGCTGTGCGGCAGGCTGCTGGGGGTAGGTGACGTCGCTGAACGCAGGAGCTGGGGGAGCTGGTGGGCGGTCGACGAAATCGCTTGGGGCGTTTCGGTACTTGTCCCGGATGTTCTGACGTCCGGCGTCGCCGTGTGGGGCGGTCATCGCGGGTCTCCTCGAATGGTTTCGGGCGGTGGTGGCCGCCATGGTGGCAGTAGAACTGGGGGCGGCGTCGAGCCCGGCGCGGTCGTTTAGACCGGGTCGCCGAACCCTTCGCCGTCGACGCGGGTGACCCGTTGGGCGGGGTCACTGCTCAACCGCACGGCAACGCGCCGGTCATCGGGATCCAGTCCGATGCTGATTCGCCGGCCAGCTGCAGCCATGGCCGTCACCATGTCTTCCATCTCGGCCTCCAGCGCATCGGTGGCGAGGAAGTCGGGTAGGGGAGCGCTGAAGGAACCGGGGTGTGTGTTGTCGCCCTGGCCGATTCCAGATGGCGGCAGTTCTTCGACTGCGGGCGAGGACGTGACAGGCTTGCGTTGCATCATGTTTCGCAGCCGCGACAGTTGATTCCACCGCTGTTGGTCGTTGACCGGTTCGCCGTCGCGGACACCGGTGTCGGTGCCGTCGGCGGACGAAGGTGCTTGCGGAGCCACGGGTGTGAGCGGCGCAAAATGCTGGATGTTGGCAGCCGCGAATGGTGCAGGCGCGGCGATCGGCCCTGGCGTGAAACTGCGCATCCAGGAACGCACGCGCCGACCGAACGGGAGTGGCTCAGCAGTGGTGAATGTCGCTCCGGCGTTGCGGCCGACCGCGTCGATTGCAGGGTCGGCGTAAACGTTCCCGGCCACTGGCGCTGCTGGCGCGTCATCCATCGCGCCTGCCGCAGTGCGCGCAGGGTCGGCCAACACCGAGCCGTGCTGTGACGGTTCGATCTGGCCTGGTGGGACGGTAGGGGATGGCGAATCCGCAGCGGCCGAAGAGGTTCCGGCTGGCCGGTCAGCAGCGTCGCCCTTGTCGTCAGTGACGCCTGACAGAGCTGTACTCGTGCCGCCGTTGCTGTAGACGAGGTATCCGAACATGTCCGCACCGGTGAAGTCGGGTTCAGCCACCGGAGACTGCCACGTGCGATTGGCCGGCGGGGCTGTCGGGTCAGGCCGGGTGGTGGCACTTGCCGTCGGCGACGGCGATTCCTTGGCGGCGTCGGCAACCGATGCCGCCGCTGCTGACAGCGCCTCGACTGCATCAGCATCCGCCGCGCTGGCTGAAATGTTCACGCCGTCAGTTCCTTTCGACCTGCTCACGGATACCGCGGCGGCGGCTGTGGCGGCCACCGGATCGTTGGCCAGCACGGTGGGTTTCGATCCCGCCGCTGCGCTACGCGCCGAATCGACCGGCGGTGCAGCGAAAGGATTGAATTTGTGGGCGGTGTATTTGAGCCTGCTTGCAGGAGATGAGACTCCGAGCACCTTCTCCAGCGTCATGTTCGCGTCGGCGTGCAGCATCCGCACCAGTGCGCTCTTGTTCGACGTTATGCGAAAGATCACCCACGTCGAGGCCGCGAACCCGACGCCCAACGACACCATGAGCGCATAGGCCTGCGTCTGTGGCGTAGTAGCCAGACCGAGCAGATCGGTGGCCAAACCAGCGCAGGCCGTCGGCAGCGCCACAGCCACCATCGAGGTGATCACAGTCATCGCGAGATGGGCCGCCGCGTGTGCGAACACTGTTGCGAGTCCGTCGAATCCGCGACGGCGATGCACATTGGCCGCCGCAACCCACCCCGTGGCCAGTACACACAGGGCTGTCATCGTCAGGTGTACGACGTACTTCCACCCGGCGATGAAACCGAACACAAGCATGGGCAGTGCGGGCAGCACCAGCATGATCAGAGAGGTCGCCAGAGTATCGGGCCCGGCTTCGTTCTGACCTTTGACGAAGCACCCGCTGTCCTCGGTCAAGGCGGTGCCTGTGGTCATCGAATCCGACCACAGCTGGTTGCAATGCTCGGAGAATGTGTTGCTGTAGTTCAGTGCGATGGTCGGGGTGCGAATAGAGCTGTCCACCAGAGCCTGACCCGCGGTAAGGGTGGTGTCAGCGCTACTTCCACTGAGTTTGGCGAACAAGCCGACAGAAAATTCGTTGGCGTGTTCGAGCACGGTCCGCATCAGCGCGAACGGATCGTGGGTGAACACCAGCACCGCTACCACCATGGCTATCGCCAGGCCGATTCGGTTGAGCGTTTCGCTGTTGAACATCCCCGACGTCGTGGCACGCGGGCGGGACCGCCACACCGAGATGGCGACGACGCCGAGGCCTAGGCATGCGATGGCCAGGGGCGGGAACACGGCGAACAACGGAGCCGTGAGTGACTGGTACGCATCCGAGAGCGGCGAGAGCCAAGACCCGGACGAGAACACCAGACCCAGCAGTGCGTTGGCTGGAACGACGGCCATCTTGAACAGGACGTAGAAGCCTTCGGTGCCCATGCCCCAGAGCCACGATTCCTGGTCGTGGAATTGGCTGCCCAGAAAGTGCAAGCGGTATCGGGCGGCGCTGGCGCCATCGGAATCGGTTGCGCTGAACAGGTCGAGGAACGATGACATGGTCTAAGCCACCTGCTCGCCATTTGCAGCGTGCCGGCCGGACGTTGACGGCACGGGGGCGCTGACTCGGTCGAGGTCGGACTCGCGGATCATCTTCGAACTGGTCGTGTCGGCGAAACGCTCCAGAGCGGTCAACAGGATCGGGAGGAATTGCACGCGCACGATGTTGTTGTTGCCGTCGTTCCACCAGCCTTCACCGTGCCGTCCGGCGCGGGGCAGGTTGTTGTTGTCGGGGTCCGGCGGTGAGGTCTGCGAGACCATCATGTTCACGAGAGAGTCCAGGACGGGCATGTCCATGTAGGTCAACGAAGCTTTGGCGTTGCCGGCGACGTTCTGCTTCAGCGCTGCTTTCTTTTCGATCATCGCGTAGTTCGAATCGAAGTCGTCTGCATGCTGACTGGCGGCAACGATGAAGTTTCCGTCTTTGCGACCGGTGCGGTCGGGGGACCGCACCAGCAGTTCGACGACGTCCTCGTTTCCTTTGAGGAAGCTGATCTCGTCAGCGAAGAAGACACACGTGCCGCGAATCTGCCCAAACCGGTGTGCGGTCATTCGGGCGATCGATCCGTATACCGCGGCTGCCCACTTGTTGAGGTCTGTGGCGTTCGCGGGGTTGTCTCCCCGATAGACCGGGAGCTCATGGGTTCGGTAGATCGTCGAGTAGGGAGTCACGCCCGACTCCATGCGCTGTGCCAGCTCCCCGAGGTTGTCGAAGGGCGGCAATCCCTGGTCGTCCTGGCGGCGCGCCGGCGGATCGATGAATGCCCTGGTGTAGGGCAACGCTGCCCAGTGCTCGAAGTTGCGCAGCATCGGTTTGGCCTCTGGGTCGCCTGACGATTTCAGGAACTCCATCAGCCTCCGCGTGCTGGTGATGCTGCGCGGCTGGCGGAACTGCGGGCGCAGGATCTTGGCGAAGTAGGCCGCCTCAGCTGATTTGGTGTCGATCTCGAACAGCGGCAGGTAGTGCGCCATCATCGCCGTCTCAGCCAGTGGTGAGGGCAGGCACTTGAGGAAATCCATCGACACATCGCCGGCTGGCGAAGCCCCTGTCGCTGCGTTGATTACCTGCGTGCGAGCGATCTGGCGCGCGTACACCGCCCATTCGCCGTGCTTAGAGTGATCGACAACGGTGGAGTAGCGGTTCAATGCAGTGACGAACAGGAATATCAACTTCATCAGGTTCGATTTGCCGCTGTTCTGCGCGCCGTTCGCCGCGATCGACGCGTTGCCGCGGTCGGTGGCGTTGAGCAGATCCAGCAGAACGATCTGCCCATTGGCGTTCTCTTTGTTGATCGCAATGGGCATGCCGACCGAATCTCCGGCGAAACTGCGCCGGATGGGCATGGCGCCCGAGAACCAGTGCGCGGTCGTGGTCTGCAACAGGTCATCGCCCAGCCGCGTGCGGCATGATCCGGGCATCATCATCGTCCACAGCTCTCGCTGCCCGCCCACGGGCAGCAGTGGCGTGAATCCGTTGGCCCGGAACCGCTGCCGCAGCGCGGCCACTCGACCATTCAAGTAGTCCAGGTCGTTGGAACCGAACGCGAAGATCGCGGAGACCTGCATGCCACGCGGGCCTGACTCGGATTGGATCGCGCCGTGGAATCGACGGAGTTCTGCGCGGCGGTTGTCGTAGTCGAAGGCCTCGAATTCGTCGGTGGCGTTCGCGTTTCCTTCCGACACCAGGTCTCGCTCGGTGTCGGATACCGAGCTGGTGTCGATCAAATCCTGGGAGAATCGCAGCCGCAAGGTGAAGTCGGCGTCGACGCCAATGGCCTGATCGACGAGGTAGGTGAAGCTCGACACCTGCTCGTTGAACCGTGCGGGGTACCGGGCGATGCCGATCATCGACTGATAAGAGACTGGTCCATCGGGCATTTCGGCGGTACGGCGTTCCGGATGGGAGATCGACATGATCTTCCCCGCCGACAATGTGCGGAACCGGTTGAACAAGGAGCGTTTGCGCTCGGCTTTGCCGAGCGTCTTGGTGTAGTTGCGGCCGGCGTCAAGGTCCTGCAGGAATGTCGAGTACAGCGCGGTGGCCTCGGCGGCTTCGTCGATGACAATCTCGGGGTAGGCGCGTTCCGTGGGAGTGGTCGCACCCCGCTGCGGCGTAGGCAGCATCGGCACTGACAAACCGCGGGTTGTGGCGCGGTCGAACGCCCAGTCAACGAGCTCCGGAACCGTTCGCACTGGGCGGAATTCGGGCGGAATCCCGTCGAAGCATCTGCGCTCGAAGTCACCGAGGTCGGCCCAGTCCAGATCCTCATGCGGGTCGGTCTCGATCACCGTGGAGACCATTCGGTCGGCGATCCTGCGCTGGGACGGCTGGCTGATCGCCAGCCAGTACACGCGGTCGAACTCCACGTATTCACCGCGCTTCATGCGCTTGTAGAACTCGTTGATCAACCTGTCGAGGTATCCGTACCGCGCAGGGTCCCAGTCAGGGATGCCACCGGTGATCCGTCGGCACGTTGTCATCGGGTCGACGCGAATTTTGAAGCCCGACAGCATGATGTCGTCGGTCGGGATGTCCGACAGCGCAGTCAGCAACAGCTCGTGGGAGTCCTGGGCCGCCGTTGCGGTATCCGGGCGATAGCTGTTGACGTTCAGCCCAGTCAACAGGTAGTTGCACCAGATGCTCCCGTCCTGGGAGAAGACCAAATTATTGCGCCGGCTGCGCAGCGGTGGGTAGTGGGTTCCCATCGGTTCAGGTGTCCTTTCGTGACTTGCCGGACACGCCGGGAAGATCGAAGTTGGCGCTGACGCGGTGGCGCAGGCCTCGGCGCAAAAGCCGCAGCGCTGTGATTTCAGAGAGAGTTCCGGTCTCGTCGATGCGCGACAGCACTGTGGCGTATATGGCGATGGTCAAGAAGCTCACTGTGAACACAGCAGCTGCGACGACCGGGCCGGCCGGCAGCACTAGCGCGGCGCTGATCGCCATCGTCGAGAGCATGGCGATCTGAGCGAATGCGCCCAATCGAATGCCGCCGAGCTTCCAGACGGTGCGCACTCCAGTGACGTCGTTGAAGACGCGGAAGGAGCGCATCAGGCGATGTCTCTGAATGCGCCAACGCCGTTGAAACGCCCGTCCTCAACAATGATCGCGACAAACCCAGAACGTCTCGCAGCTGCGAGTGCGTCAAGTGCCTGCTCAGTTTTTCCTGTGCGGCTTGGCAAACTGCAGGCGTGCGCCGGCGGCACATAGACGCGGTTGACGACGGCCCCGCCGCGCGTGCGCCAGGGCGGTCGGAATTGCGGCGTGCAGTACCGCCCGAAGGAGTGCGTCTTCATCACACAAAGCCGTTGCCGAGGCCGCTGCCGTAGTTGGCGATCGCAATCACAGCGCCCAGGAACGCTTCGACTACGATCACTCCGAGGGCGATGTGTCGGATCTCTACGATCGCCTCCTTCTTGCCCTTCTTCTCGAGCCAGACGCTGAAGGCGAACCATCCGCCGAAGATGGCGACCAGCACCATCAAAGCCCCCAGGCCGTAGTTCACGATCTTGGTGAGCATTCCGTCGCTGGTGGGGTCGGTGAGGTCGGCCAGATAGATGGCGGACCGAGTAACGGGCGCGAACATCGAGTGCCTTTCGGTGCTGGGCCGGTGTCAGCGGCCGGGGTGCGTTTCCGATCGGTGCACAGGGTTGTCCGGCGCAATCCATGACGGCGAGCGCGACACGGTTCACTGCACCGGCGTGAGCGAGTGGCCATGTGTGCGCCTACGTGCGCGCATGCGTGAACATGGTGATGGCAGCCAGCACCTACAAATTGCGCTACGTTCTGCGCTACAGCTCGCGATACGAGACGCCCTACAATCGCCGCTACAGACCTCGGTAAATTGCGAAATACGGCCGTTTCCAACTCGCGGCGCGCAGGGTGTCTGCGTGTCGGTACGACTACGGTGCACGCCATGACCAACGGGGAGAACACCGTCACCGTGCACGCGTTCATTCGTCCCGGAACGCCGGCGTCGGCCGGACCAGCAGTGGTGACACAGATCGTCGACCTCTACGAGTTCGGGGTGATCGGACCTGGCAGCCGAGTGTGGTGCAACCTCGATGTGCCCAACGCGTTGTGGGTTCTGTCGGACACCTCGACGTTCCTGCGTTTCGTCGACGTACCGACAGCGGGATGGGTGCGCCTGACCCACGACTCAGTGGTGTGGGGACGCGTTGCGATCGACACCACCCGCGGTCCGAGCCATGGGTTTGCGGTTGGCGATATGCCGATGCCAGTGCAAGCGCATGACACCGTGACCGTCGCGTTCCGCAACACCGACACCGCGCTGATGCGTGCTCAGTTCAGCGGTGCGCACCACCCGATACACGACTTCGAAATCGGACACGGAATGATGCGCGCGATCGATTTGAAAGCCGGCGGCGTGCAGCGAAAAACGCCACCGGGTCCTCCCGGCCAGTTCGCGTCCAACCACGCCGGCGTCCGGGGGCTCGACCTCATGGCCGCCACCACTGGCCCGCACATGCATCGGGTGATCAGAGAGAACCTGGAATCATTCACCACCACGATCGACGCCGCTGAATTCGGTCGCATCAAAGCCGCACAGCAGCGCATCTCGCAGATCGCCGAAGTCATCACCGATCCGATCGTGCAGCGCATTGCCGCGCTCCGCGACATCGGCCCATTCGCCGGCTACGACAACGATGAGCGATCCGAGCATGCCCCGTTGGCGGGCTGAACTTCCGCCGGAGCGTGACTGAGCCCCGTGCCGCAATGCATCGCAACACAGGGCTCAGTCGGTGGTTGGAACTATGCGCGGCCGGCGGTGTTCGGCGGTTCGCACGCTTCAACGGCAGTCATGGCGTTCCACGCGATGTCGCGAATAATCTCGCGCGTATCGGGGGCGTACACCGTGATCCGTCCGCGTTCCGCTGTGCCGGTCAGGGAGAAAGTGCCACCCAACGTCTGGGCCTGCAACGCCAAAGCGTCACGGATGCGACCCGTGTACTGGTCCATCCACTCGCCGACGGTGAAGCTGATCTGTTTACCTGTCGCGAGGTCGTGCAGGTAAACACGCAGCTCGTTGTTCTGGTTCATCTACGCCACCTCCTTTTCGATAAACGTAGCTACAAGAACTATATCTAAGTTTCGATTCCTTGCCCGGTTTCGATGTGTCACGTCCCCGAGATCGACCCCCAGCCAATCGGCGCGTCGATGCCGTCCACCAGCCAGACCTTGTTGGAGCCCAATGAGACGCGCAGCGTGAGATCCATGACCGACCAGGTCTTGTCCGAAGCCGCTGCTTTCACCCGCACGAGAACACTCACCTGGGATCCCGGACTGGCGTTGTTTGTCGCTGGTGAATCCGCGGCGGCCTTGATCTCTTCGATCGTGGCCGTGGAATACGGGCTGTTGACGATCGCCGATCCTGTGAATTTTGCAGATACGTACTGACCGAGCGACGTCGCCGTTCCTGTCGAAGTGAGGTAGGCCGTGACGAATCGATTCATTGACTGGCCGAGTGGCCCGCTCTTGTCGACGGGGGTTGTGTATTTGCTGGCCACCTTGAACGTCGTGGTGTCGGCATTGACGATCGAGGGCCATGTCAGCAGCTGGTAGTTGCCGCCGTGGTCGAGCACCGTCACTGCGTAGCGATTGATCTGTGCCGAATCCGCTCCGGGCACCACCAGCGTTACCGCGGACGTTGCGCGCCACTCCACGGCGTCCTTGCCCTGCCAGCGCTCGATATCTGTCGGGTCGATCGACCGAACCTCAAATGGGACCTGGGACAACGTGATCGCTAGAGCCGCCGAAGATCGCGCCACCAACGGGTTCTCCGACGACGTGGTCCCGCCGAGCCAGAGCAGCAAGCTGTTTCTAGCGAAGTTCTGCACGCGGGTGACCTCGGTGATCGCTGCGTAGGTGTTAACCGGCTTGGGTAGCCGCGCCAAAATGCTCACCAGCAGCACTACCGCGCCCAGGACCATCACCAGCGACAGCGGGCCGCTGATCATTGCAAACAGCAGCGCTCGTTCGCGCGCCTTCGGTTTCCACTGCGACAAGTCAGTGAGCTTGCGCAAGGTCAGAACCAGGTTCGGCATGGGGTCCTCGATCCATCGCTGTTGATCCGCGCCGGGGCACCTCTGCGTCCCGGAGTCGGCCGTACCGTAGCCGCGCCTCGCCCTGTACTGGGACCTACGACGCGAGAGAGCCAGGGAGGATCCGCGTGAGCGTTTTCCGTGCACTGATGGATGCCCAGCGGCGCCCCGAGGACGAAGCCCGCCGCCTGACTCAGGCGATCGGCTCCGCACTGGGGGACGCAGACGGGCAACTCCGTCCCGATGCGCACCAAGCCGCCGAGGCCGCTGTCGCATCGGTCAACCAGCAGATTGCCGACGAGAAAGCGCCGCCGCGGCCCAAGCCGGTATGGCGCAGTGATGATTTCGAAGACGCCCTGCCCGACGAGCTCACCGTCGAGGATGCCGAGCGGTCTGCGGAGCCCTCGATCCAAACCGACCCTCGGTTTGTGCTTTCCGACGAACCGCTGCTTGCGGAGCCCGCGCGCTCGGCGACCACAGAGGCAGCTGCCGCCGGCATCGCGCCCCCGTGGGATACCGGAGTTGCCGCCGAAGACATCGCAGCTCGGGACCTCGAGCTCGAGGAGGCTGATCCCACGGGCCCGATCGAGTTGCCGGAAACGAGCGACGTCGAGTCGGCAGACGAACAACTGGACACCGAAGTCCACCACCCGGACAGCGCAGATGAGGCTGCGCCGGCGCCGGCGGTCTGGAATCCACACCAGCCGCCATCGCCGACTGACCTGTACGCGCCATTGAGTTCCCCGTGGGGGGACGCAGCTGAGATCGTGACGCCGCCAGCGGACACTGATGATGACGGCGACAGCGACGACCTCGACGAATCCAGCGGGCCACGTCCCGCGACGCGGGCGACCGACCCACCTGAAGACATCGACGCTCCCGAGGCTGACAAAGGGCCTTCGGTTCCCCAGCGTGTGCGGGACTGGATCGAAAGCACGTGGCAGGACCGCAGAAAGACGCTGCGTTTGGCCGCGGCTGCGGTTGTGTTGATCCTCGTAGTCAGCGTGATCGCGGTGTTCTCCACGAGCGGCAGCCGCGGCAATCCTCCCGACCCTGCCGGCACGTTGACGGCGCCGCCGCCTCAAGCTGACAATCCCGACCCCACCGTGAAAACGGAATCCCTGATCCCGTCGGAGGTTTCGGCCAGCTGCGGTAACGACTCCGACCCGGTCGCACCGTTCACCCACGACAAGACCCGAGCGTGGGTGTGCGACCGGATCAACGACCACGACTTGAACGTTCTCAACATGGGCTTCGACAAGCCGGTCGTGATCACCAAAATCTGCGTCGTCATGGGCTTCAACTATGTGGCCCCGGACGGGCGGGACGAGTGGTCGCGTCACCGGCTGGGCACCGCGGTCACCTGGCGGATGGGCGGCGGCCGCTTTCCGCAGACCATCAACCCCACCCGCACCGGTGTGTGCAAGGAGTTCGATTCGGTACGGACCCAGCAGATGTCGATGACGATCACTGCGAGCACGCGCCCGCCGGTCGGTAAAGACCAGAGCGCCGGCATCGGTGGCGCCGGCAGCGCCGATGACCCAGCCAAAATCGATCAGACCACCGCGGTGTCAACCATCGAGATCACCGGCTACCCGGTCACCCCCGCCGGCTAGGGACACTTCATGTCACGTCTTTTGTGGACCGTCACCACGCCGCGGCGGTTACGGCGCAACAGTTTGATCTTCCTGCTGTTGTGGACGGGGCTGGCCTTCGCGCATCACAGCGAGGTGTTCTCAGAGCCGCATGTAACTCGGGTGCACACCGAAATCGGCGTGCAGGTTGACACGACACGCTAAGGCTCCCCGCGCCCCGCACCCGAATTCTTCTGGCGGACAACGACGATATCGGCCGACGACCAGCACGCACCGACACACGACGGCCAGCCGCCGGAAAGGACGCATCCTCCGATGCTCAACCTCGATGCCCGCAAGTACCTCAACAGTGCCATCAGCGCGCTCGTTCAGCAGAACTACACCGTGGCAGAGCGCGACCTGGAGTACGCCGCCGAGAGTTGGCCGGATCAGTGCGACGTGCATCGTGCTCTGGCCTTTTCGCGCCGTCAGCGCGACGGCGGTCCCACGAGCCCATCGGACATCGCCAGTATCCGCGATGCGCTCGAATCGTTCGACGAACTGGTCAGCGACATCGACCCGAGCAAGGTCGAAGATTGGTTCACCACCACCTGGACCCTGCCGATGGTTCCGGTCAACTTGCCGCTGATCACCCGCGGACAGGTCCGTGCTGCCCACGCCGCCGCGCTGATCGAGCAGGGGCTCTTCGACGCGGCGCGCACGGAGTTGGACCTGGCGGCCAAAGAGCGGGTGGCACGCTCCGACAACTCCATGATGACCTGGAAGCAGGTCGCCGCGGTCGAGTGCTTGCTGTACTACCGCACCGCCCGCTGGGATGACCTGATCGCCGCTACCGCACCGCTGACGACGGCGTCCAGCACCGACGACACCGACCAGGTTCTTGCCGCTCTCGGAAATGCGCTCGGTGGTGCCGCCCTGGCGCACCTGGGATCGCACGACGCCGGGCAGACCAAGCTCAAGTACGCCATCGCGGCGAACTTTTCGACCGTGTCGGCATGGGCGTCGCTGCAACTCGGACTGTCCTACCGCGCCGCGGGCAACGAGGATGACGCACAAAAGGCACTCGCCGGCGGGATGCAGTACATGACATTGCCCGAACTGTCCGACGCGATCCGAAACAAGAGCGTGCGCATGCGCATTTCGGCCCCTGACGTAATCGCCGCACGCACCAGCTACTGGGATCCAGCGTCTGAGCCGGACATGGCCGATTTCCAGCGCCAGTCCTCGCAGGCCGAGCGCCAAGAAGTGCTGCAGAAAGCACTGGCGGAGCTCGAGGCCATGGACGGCATGGATGAGATCAAGGAGCAGGTGCTCACCATGAGCTCGGAGATCATGTTCGAAAATGAGCAGCGCCGACGGGGGATGAGCGTCAAGCCCAAGACTCGGCACCTGATCTTCAAAGGTCCGCCGGGAACAGGAAAGACGACGATCGCGAATCTGATCGTTCGCATCTTCTACGGGCTCGGAGTGATCCGCAGCCACACACTCGTGACAGCCAACCGCGCAGCGCTCATCGGTGCTTACGAGGGCAAGTCAGCGGAGAAAACGCTGGCCAAGCTCAACGACGCCCGCGGGGGTGTCATCTTCATCGACGAGGCGTACGAGCTTGTGCAGGACCGAGGTGGCCAGGCCGACCCATTCGGCTCCGAAGCGCTGACAACACTGCTCGACTACATGGACAACCACCGCGACGATCTGGTCGTGATCGTGGCTGGCTACGAGGCGCCGATCGAGCGGTTCCTGGGTGAGAACCCCGGCCTGAAGTCACGGTTTGCATACTCGCTGCCGTTCAACACCTACAGCGGCGACGAGATGTGGCGCATCCTGACCGGCATGGCCCGACAAGAGGGCCGTTCGATAGACCCATCGGTGGAGTTGAAGTTGAAGTTCAAGCAGATCATCGAGATCATGTGGGAAACCGATCAGCGCGGGGAACGTGTGCTGGACGTCGCCGGCAACGGGCGGTTCGCCCGCAACGTTTTTGAGCAGGCGCAGGGTCTGTCGTCGCGACGGATCATGCGCGGGGGAGCTGAGCTGTCGTCGCTTTCCAACGAACAGTTCCTGGAGCTCTCCAGCGAGGACATCCTCAGTGCGATGGCCAACATCCTGAAGGGATTCGGCATCGTCAATGTCGCATGAATCCGCTGCCCCGTGCGGTTATGTGCTGTGCGGGGCGGCGGTGGCCGCCGCCGCAACTCGGTTCATTGACCTCCAGGCCCCGTCAAGAAACCTCGGGCCGAACCCAGGTGAAAGTTCTTGCGCGCGGGGTAATCAACCCTCGAGCGCGGCAGCACCAAGTCCCACGATGATGAACTGCTGAATACTGGCCGGATCAAGCCGACCTCCGAAGCGCGCAAGGTCAAATCCGCCGATAAGTCGCTGTTGCGAGTGCACCCAGACCAGCTGCTTGTCAGCGTCTGCCGCGAACCGCAGGCTCACGTCGGCGACGGTGACGCGATACTCACGGCCGCGCCGAATCATCTTGATGTTCACGGCCTTAGCAATTCCGTCCCGCGGAAGCATCGCCAGCTGCGGCGACTACCGCCACCTCAAAACGTGGCCTCGTCCATCGCTCCCGGGGCGAGTGCGATGGAGGTTCCGGGGTCCGCCCCGGCGAGGAATTCGTGCGCAGATTTGGCGTGCTCGAGATCGGGGAACAACCGTCGCACGTACTCGACGGTGATCGAGTATCCGGACCGGTCGCCGCAGCCCCACGACGACATGTGCGCAACCCGGCCGTCGGGAAGTTCACGACTCCAGTGGCAACCCACAGAGGCCGATTCCCAGCCGGCGAAAGGGTCGGTGTCAGAACTCATTTGGATTCTCCGAGGGGGACGGCCTTACCGTCGTTGAGCATGGTTGCGGCCGCAGCTGCAGTCTCCGGGTCGGCAGCGTCGTCGACAAACGACTCCCATACCGCGGCCATATCGGGATCGATCTCGTCATCGACGTGAACACCGCTCGGGACGATTCTTCCGTCGGCGACTGCATCGGTGACCATCGACAGAATGTCGAACACCTCGCGAATCTCTTGAGTTCGCAACTCATCGTCGAGATCCTCGTCGAGCTCAGGGTGCAAGATTCCGCGCCGGGTGCACACCGTGATCACAGCCTCAGCGATTTCTTCGGCGCTTTCCGTATGCAGCATCGAGGCGACCTCGTGGAAGAACCCCTTGGGGGCGTGCGCGTTCGCAGTTGGCGACGCGATTCCTGGGGATGCCATTGGTCCGGTCATCGCGGTTCTCCTGGTCCTGTGACATTCACCGCGGGTGGTGGAAAGCGGTGCGGGTGGACTCGACGCTATCGACGCCCATCGATGTCGCCACGGGATTTGTTTCGACACGCCGGACCGAGGAGCTGCTTGTGGCGCTGGGGGTTTGTCGCCGACTCAGTCACCGCGCCGCGGCGTTCGCGGCCACCTGGTCGGCGACTGCGTTCACCTCGACGGTGCCATCACTGGAAACCCGCGCCGAAAGGACCCGGAACGTCGTGCTGTTATCGATGATGTGCCCACCGGCGACCGGCATACCGTCGCCGGTGTAGTACCGCACGCGCACGCGTCCAGCGCCCCCGCGCGAGGCCCCGTCCTGGCGAGCCAGTGTGTAGCCGGAGGTCGTGAATGCGCCGCCGGCCGGGAACACATCGGAGATGAAGTCTGCTTCACGCCCCCGGTATGCGGCCGGCACAGGATGTGTTGCGGTCAACACCCGCGGGGTGTGATCGCGCGAGCGGGCGATCTTGAACACCTCGAATGCAGACGCCAGTTTTGCGTCGCCGAGAAGCGCGGGCGCACCGGCCAGTTCAGGGTTGCGCCCACTGCGCGCGATCTGGTTGGCCGCAGCCACCATCGCAGCTGCGTCGGCGCGGACGTCGGCATGCTCTGGGCACAGTGCCTTGCCCGGAGGATCGATCGGCACCGGTGACACGGCGTCCCAATCCACTTGCAGCGACTGCCGGGCGCCGGGATAGTCAGCGTCAATGGTGTTGGCGCGGTGTCGGACCCGGAATCCGGATCGTGACGCAGCGTCGCGGTCTTCGGCCGGGACTGTCCCGGCGTACCGCTTCAGCGTGGCTTCGGGCAGGCGTGGTGTCCGAAGCTCGGCGGGGATGCGGGTCGCGACGAATTCGTGGCGTGCTGCGCGCGCGAACCGCAAGTGTCGGGCCAGATCGAAGCCTTCGGTACGTGAAGTCTGAGCCTGTGCGTCAGCGCCGTGTCGCGAACTGTGCGTCCGAGAGGCGAGAGCAGCGGCGGTGTGCGCCCGGGCTTTTCCCGCCAGCAGCGAAGCGTCACCTCGGGAGTTGACCGCGTAGCTCATTGCGGTGTCCCCGTAGAACGTGCGCTCGATGATCCGACGCCGAGCAGCAAGCCGCATCGACTGTGCCCGTGGGCTTTTGCCGACCATCACCGACTGCACGACTGCGTTCAGCCCCGAAGAGTTACCGCCGGCGGGAACACGCGTGAATTGGTCGAAGTCCACCGCCGGGATGCGGGCCACTACGTCGTCGATGCGCGAGTCTGAGTCGACGGGAAGTCGCAGGCCATCAACGACGACGCTGGTTCCCGTGGCTGCGGCATAGATTCGTATGCCACTGGCGATCTCGACTCCAGCGGCGGGGTCGCCACCGGCGCTGTGGACGCCGTTGATCAGGTCTGCCACGGTCAGTGGACGGGTTTGAGCGGCTGCCAGTTGGTCCACGAGCGGCGTCATCAGGCGGGGGGTGGCTGCAACGTTGGCCTGCTCTGTCACGTCCTCAAACAGCTTGTCGCTCATCCGCTGTGCAACGGCGGTCAACGCACCGATCTCGTCCAAGGTGTGCCGACGATAGAACTGCTGTACCCGGTCGGGAAGTTGATCGAAGGTGGTGCCCGGCGGTGGTGCCTTGATCGCACCGCTGGCGATCGCATCGATTCGAGTTTCGACCCGGTCCAGCTCGGCGGAGGCTTCGATCGGGTCGATGATTGCACCGTCGGTGATCAAGTCGCGCTCACACAGTGCTGAGGCCAGTTGCACCTTGGTGACGGCCAATGGGTCGTACTTGCCGCCATTGATCCGCTGTGCGGCGGGGGTCGAGGTCTCCCGCACTTCACTGAACACGTCGTTGTGCATGCCGGGCACACGGCGCAATGCCCCTGAGGGGGAGCGCAGCAGTTCGGTGGAGATGCCGGGGACGACGGCCTCCAGGCTGACCATCAAGTTGCTCAGCATCGATGGCGCCAAGGCGGATACGGCAGTGGCACTGGCCGGGCCCAGCTGAGATCGAACGTTGGAGCTGACGGTGCGTATCGTGACTCGGTTCTCCTGCCGGCGGGCTGATGCTGCTGCTCGCGACTGATCCGTCACCGGACACCGCCGGCATTGCCGCGTCGAACTGCTGTACTCGCTGAGAGAGACGCACATGTTCGAAGTCCTCTTCCTGCTAGTTTGTCACGTCCTGTTGCAGTCTGGCACGTACATGCAAATGAACACGCAAAAATGTCGCTCCCAGCGTTGCGCTCAGGCAGGCGCTGTGCGCTCAAGCGGCGCAGGTGGCCAGACCGTCCTCAAGCAGATTTAGCGACCGCAGCTGCGCGGCTTGCTCGTCGGGCATCCGTCCGGCGCGGTAACGGCGACGTTGTGATACCACCCAGCTGTAGAGCCAGTGGCCAGTGCCGATTGGACCCCCGGCGAGTTCACGGCGCAACTGCGCGCAGCGCGCATCGAACGAGGCCGCCCGGGCATTCCAGCGCCACCCGGGAAGCGAAGCGATCAGCTGGATGCGGATGCTGCTCAAATCGCCGCGGCGATAGAGGTCACGTTGAACCGAAATCCACCGCGCCAGTTCTGCTTCGGCTGAATCGGAGGACCCCGCATCGGGATAGCGGCGCTGCGCCGCCACGAAGGTTCGCAGCGCTGATAGCTGCTGTTCCCAGACATGGCGCGTCATCGTCCGCGACATCGACCCGTTCCAGCCGGGGAGCACTTCAAGCGCGGAGGCTCGCGAAACGTCCAGGCGGCCAGAACGCAGTGCAAACCGTTGCGCGGCCAGCCATCCTGATAGTTCCGGAGCGTCGGCGCGTGTGGGCAGCGCCCCGGTGCGATCCGCGTGCTGGCGCACCTGCGCCAGCGTTGAGTACCAGCGGTCAGCCCCCGGGGTCCAGCTGAACCCGGCCAGGTTTTCCAGGAGCCTCGCGCGGCCGGCCGGCATCGCCCCGCGTGCATGGGCACGACGCTGTGCTGTGAGCCACGCCGTGCGTTTTCCGCCGCCCAAAGCCAACCCCGCGCGATCGCGAGCCGCGCAGGCGAAGAAACGCAGTGTCCAAGGCTGATCAGCGACGGCGATAGCTGCCGGTGGCAGACGTGTGAGTGCGGCCTGCTGCTCTGGCGACAACAACCCCGCGCGCCGGCTCCACAGCGCCCACACCAGCCAGCTGTACTGGGCGCTGTCGGGTTCAGGTTCGCAGCCATTGCGGGACAGTTCCGCGGCGTGCGCGAACCATTCGTCATCAGTGGTGCGGGCGGCGGTCACCGATCATCCTTCCGACTCGGGTTTTCGCAACTGTTGGGCGCTGCGGACTGGGTTGCGACGAGTCTGACCGGAAGTCGCCCTATCTAGGCGCAGCGGCGCGACGACCGAACCGACAAGTGACTGTTCGGCCGGAGAACTGCCAAGCCGCGAGTACGGAGCGAGTGTCAGGCAGCGAGTAGTCGTGATGCGACACCGCGCCGGTAGTCGATACCGGGCGCCCCGGCGAAGAAGTCGACGGGGTCTGGTGCGACCGCGATCTGCGTTCAGGCCAGCGCGGAGGGGACCGTCGCGGTGATCGCGGTCAACAACATCGGGTCGCCGTCGGCCCAGGCGATCAGCTCGTCGTCTTCACGACGCAGCTGAGGGAAACTGGCGGCGCGCTTGGCCGCCTCGTGAATGGCCTGCACGCGAGTGGCCTCCTCGACCATCTCCATGCCCAGCGTCAAATCCACTGTGTAGATCCGGGCCTGCGGAATCGGTGCATCCTTGGGGACCGCAACCACTTTGGCGATGACTTGTGACACCGGCGGCATCGGCTCCCATCGCGTTCCGTCCCAGGACAGCATCATCGCCGCTCCGGCGTACTGGCCGAGCTGCACCCCGATGGCCAGCCACGAATAGTCGATCGACGAACTGGTCTTGAGATCACCAACCACCAACGTGCCGTCAGCGGTGACCGCAAGGAAGTCCAGCGTGCCCACCATGCCGGTCGCGGGAATGAACACAGTCCGCTCGACCATTCCAGCCACGAAACTCAGCCGATGGCGACGCATCGCCGCGAACAGCACGCGCAGGTACGGAATGAAGAGTGCCGGAACCTGCTCAATCGTCAGCACGCCTTCAAGTACCGCTTGGAGGTACCCATGCAGCTTGGTGCCGAAATCGCTGCCGTCATCAGCTCCTGCACGGCGCGCCGCCTGGTTGGAGACATTCGTCAGCGCGAGCTTGGAACCGAAGTCAAGTTCGGAGACGTGGTCGGCGCCGTCCAGGGACAAACCATCGAGCAGTTCGGGGTTGCGTGCCAGCCCCAGAACGGTGGCGCGAAGTCGCCAGTCAGTCAGCGCGCTGGAGTCGTCGAGCACTTTGGAATGCGACGTCGCGCGGGTGAACGTGTCCGTGTGTGCCAGGCCATCGAGTCCGGGCACGACGTAACTTCGCTTGTCGCGGGTGTACTGCGGAACCCACTTCCCAGGGACTTCAGGAGCATCTGGGATCGACGCCGTAGGAGGTGCGTACGGCGGCCGTTCGAGCAGATGCCGGGCTGACGGATCCGCCATGCGCTGAGACGGTGTGGTCGCCACACTGCCTATCAGCGGGGCTGCCGCTACCGACCCCGCCGCCGCGGGAGAGGTGGCTACTGATCCGATCGCCGGTGCCAGAGCCTGATGAGCTGCCGGGGCAACAGTTCCGATCGCCGGTGCGAGGGCCGGTGCCACGGCCGCAACCGATCCAATCGCCGGGACGATCGCGGTGACACCGGCGGCACTGTGCGTGGGCGAGCTCATTGGCGCACCGTATCCGGCGACACCGACATTCTTTGGTGCATGACATCGCGGCACGCGGAAGAATCCATGCGCAACTGTGCGCACTATCTTGCACCTACACGGATCGGCAACATGCAGGGGTATTTGCGGCTTCTCATGCCACCGATCGGAGTAGTCGTGGCGGCAGCGTGGGCTCGGGCAGCTTCGAGAGCACTTTGATGCGCGCGACGGTCTTGCTGATCGGAAGCCCGGGTACACCGAGCCAAGCTGCTCCCAGAGCGGCGGCGAATGATGCGTCGGCCCGATCTTCGATGTTCTTGTCCCGCGTCGCGTGCGGCCATGCCAGCGCGTAGGCAGCGGCCACTTGGCTCTTGCTCGAATTTCCGCGACCGGTGGCGAACTGCTTGATCTGTTGCGGGGTGACTTCCATGACCGGAACACCTGCGTTGCACAGGCCAGCGGTCACCGCCCACCAGAGGAATCCGCGTCGGGCCACGGAACTGTCCTTCCCCTTCACCGAAAACTGCAGGCCTTCGACCACGACCAGAACCGGGTCAGCGGCGATCACCTGCGCGACGATGCCATCCGTCAATGTGCAGTGCCGGGCGACGTGTGCGCTGAGTGTGTCCACCGCTGGGGGCGGAGATCCGTGCACTGCGGTGGACAGCTGCCCTGCGGCCACGTCGATAGCCGCAATCCCGGAACCGGTGAGGGACAGATCCAGTCCAATGACGTTCGCGCCGTTGCGGGTTGGGTCCAGATACGGGTGGGCGATCATGGCGTCAGCGTGGCAGCGACATGGGTGTGTGGCGTGCCCGCGGCGCGAGACACGCCGCCGGCGACAGGACGTGACAATTGCGGCGATCCGACGGTTACCGCATCATCTCCGGTACCTCGATCGGATCGGATTTGCGCCGCTGCTCCGCTCCCTTCTGGCGTATACCTTCCCGAAACGAGGCCTGACTTTCCCGTTCGACCTGCGCTGATGGTCAACACTGCGGTCAGAATCCTTGCTGTGCTGAGGGTTAACGTAGCTGTCGTGGTAACCGGGGGTGCCTCTGTGTCCGGATACTTGCTAAAACAGAGAACATCCAGATCGAGATATGTAACTAGTAGCACTAACTAAAAATGTAACGCATCTAGATACCCCTACAGGTATCGGGAGAGGGTTCTGCAGAGGCACCCTCGGTTGCCGCGACGGCTACGTGTTGATGCAGGTAGATGCCAGCGGTGACGGATTTATTGACCGTTTCACCAGGTCAGACGGGCAACTTACGTCTCCTCTCGGGAAGGTATGCGCCAGCGCGTAATTCAACGCGGTGAGGGCTTGTCGCGGCGGTGGGAAACCGCCGCTGGGATGGCCGAAGATTCGGTGAGTGACCGGGCCCGCGCCGTGGAGCTCGCGCCTGGCCGCGGACTGGCACTGTCCCGTCGCGTCACATGAGCGCGAGCAAGGAGTCAACGCGTGGCCCGATACGCATACAAGGGGCAGACCTATTCGCCGGGGGATCTCATCGAGCAACTGATCCGAGAAGGGGAGGCTTCGCCTGGTGCGCGGGGGATGTCGGCCGAAGATGTTCTCGGCCAGATCGCGGCTGTCAACGGAATCGATCGCGACGCGGTCGATTCGACCAGTTTCCCGCAGCGGATCGGCTGACTGATGGCGGAGCGCATCGGATACCTCGACGGTGGGCCGGACGCGCGCCACCTCGCGTTCGTCGACCCCGCGGGAGTCATCCGCGTGCAGGTCGATGCGCAGACCTGTCGCGATACCGGGCACCGCTTCGCGAACTGTGCGACCTGCGGCTGGAACGTACACGGGCCCGACCGCGGCGGCGTCGACGGTCAGATGGACGTGCATTTCGAAGAGCATCTGGCGGAGATGGGTTTGAAGTGATCAAGCCGATCTCGGAGCTTGTCACCGGTGACAGGGTCGTCGCCTTTGTGCTGCCTGGCTGCCGGCTTCAGGTCGTGCGCGGTGGGCCGTTCGAAGTCGATTCCGTCGTAGAAGCTGGCGGCGAGTGGGAGGGTGCTCCACAGATCAAGATTGTCGGCACCTCCCGCACCCGCGCTGCGCGCTACGCCAACGGTGCAACGCACGTCGAGGTTCAATGAGGCGAGTGTCTGTCCGCGGGGTTTTTCACCTGAACTCTGCGCGGCCTCCCGCCGCCGGCGCCTCGACCTGGCCGATGGGTGTGCCAGTCATCGACGCGCGCGGAGTCAAATAGCGGACTGTTACTCACTCGGGTTACCGCAGCGGGGAAGTCGTGCGGCCCCGACGTTCCGGCTCGGCGTCGCTGGGCAGCTTGACCGTTATATGTGCGCACCGTGGCGACCGCCAATTCGTAGCGTTCGGCGATGTCCGCCAATGACATCAGGGTTCGATCGTTGTCCAGCATCACAAGGTCGCCCCAGTCACAAAACATAACTATAGTTGTGATGCTGAAGTTTAGCCACGGCGCGGGGCGACACGCGCTGCGGCGGGGTTCCGCCGATTTCGATAAGTAATGTGCAGTTGATAAACGCGTGATCACAAAATCACATGTGTGAATGAGCGTGTCCGCTGGCGCGGCAACTGTCGCTAGATTGTCGTCCTTGTTATGGTTCCGTACCGCCGTGGACTCGTGCATACTCATGCGGTGCACGTCAGACCGGAAAGGACTGTGGTGGACAGCACTGAGCACGAGGGATGGGTCCGCGTCGGGCAAAGGGTTGCCGAGGCGCGGAAGGCTCTCGGCTTCACGAATCGCAAGGCGTTCGCTGAAAGTTGTGGTGTCTCCGACCGGCTGGTGACAGACCTAGAAACCGGTAATCGGGCCAATTTTTCGGCTCGGACTCTAGCTTTGCTGGAGGAGGGCTTGGGCTGGCCGATCGGGACTATGGGCATGATGGCCGCCGACGACTCGGTTGAGGCGCCGGAGGCGGGCATCGGCGGCGATCTGCAGTGGGGTTTTATGTACCAGGACCCCAAGCCGGTCCAAGTCGAGGTGCCTGTCATCCAACGTGCAATCACCGCGCTGACTGATGCGTCGCGGGTGGGGGCACTGAAGGGCCAAGAAGCGCACGCAGTTGGCGCTGCGTTGGTGCGTCTGAGCTGGCCATACGTCATACGGCTGATCGAGGACAACTGCCAGCCAGGCAAAGAAGTCCACCGCGGTGTGCGGCCACTATACGAATCATTCGAAGAGTTGGCCGCCGAATACGGCGTCGTTGATGCGTCAGCCCGGTACGCGCGGTGGCTCGCCGGCGATCTGGCGGAAAACGAGCTAACCGATAAGGACGTCAAGGCGTTCTGGCAGCGCCTCATCGAATCCCGGCGTGCCCGTCCCCGCCGCCATGGGGACGGATAGCCACAGCGCCGAGTAACACATGCACCACTCCGCGGAAACTCGGTGGGTGCATGCTTGACGTTGCGTGAAGCTGCCGACGGCAGTTCAGCGAGGCTGCTCGTCGCACACCTATGCGTGCCTGCAAGTTGCATGCCATCTATTCCGAACTTCAAACCGAAATCTGTTGGGGGGCATTTCGCGCCGCGTGCGCTCTGATGCTCCTTTGGCCGGTATTTCTGCGGGCATGAATCAGCCGGCATCCGTGCTCAGCGACACCACCTTCGTTGCGGTCAACGTGCATGCGCGCGACACCGCGTTCCACTGCAAGCTGCACGCCCACACCCCTGTGGTCGAACTACTTCCACAGCTGCGCAAGCAGTTTCTGGACCGCGCACACGGGGGCGAGCTGGGCACGTACCTGACCGCCGAGCGTGTTGAGTGGGCCCTGGAGGTCGGGCCGATCCGTGAGCGAATCGACCCCGAATCCACGCTGGACGAAGCAGAAATCGTGCCGGGGGCGGACCTCTACTTGACCCACCGTGCGCGCACCGAGAGCTATCCGGTGCTTCGCGATGATGTCGCTGAAGGTGCGGCTGAAGTGTCCAAGCGGTTGTTCACCGTTATCGATGGCCGCGACACGCGCCGGCTCGGGACCTTCGCGCTTCCGTTCGCCGTCGCCGCTGCATCGGTCATCGGCATGGGGGATGTGCTCTCGGGCGATCACGAAGGCCGCTGGATTGTGCTTGGCGCACTAGTCGCGCTTGCCCTGATGTGCGCATCGCTCGCCGCTGTACTTTCTCGCACAAGTGGCAGCTACAGCGATGTCAGCGCCTCGCTATGTGTTTCGGCGTACCTTGCCACAGCCGCGGCGGCGGTGACGGGAGTGCCCCGAGAGTTGGGGGTGTGGCACTTGACCACGGCGGGTGCCGCCGTAGCGACTGTTGCCGTCGCGCTGTGGTCGCTGACTGACAACCGGCCGCCGACACTGCATGTCGCTGTGGCTGCAGTTTCAGTTAGCGCAGTGCTCGTCGGACTTCTGCACGTGGCATTTTCGGTGTCATCGCAAGCCGTGGCTGCACAGATGATATTCGCCGCTGTCCTCATCATTGTGTGGAGCACGCCGTTTGCACGCGCAGTTGGCCGTATGCAGGTCAATTACATTCCCACCACCGGTGAACCGCTTGTGCGCCGCGCGGAGATGACGGTCGCACAAGTCTCGCGTCGCTCGACGTCGGGCGTGGCGATCGAATCGATGCTCAACCAGGAGAATCGCGTCATCACCACCCTGCATGCGCTGATCGGACTGGTCACGGCGGGCGGTGCGCTGTTGGTCGTCAGTGCCGCCGCTGCCGGGTTCTTCACGACCAACTACGAATGGCACATGTTCGCCTTGGTGGCCGCCGCCGCAGTGGCAGCGGTGGCTGTGGGGAGGGGCCTGGTGATCCGGGCGGCCGCGTTCCCGCTACTGGTGGCCGGACCTCTGGCGGCTACCGCGTACCTGGCCGGCCGGGCGTTGTCCGACCACCGCGCCGATCAAACTGTGCTGGTGGCGGGCACGGTTCCGCTACTGATTTTTGTTCTGCTGGCGGCGATTTGGTCGGTGCGGGCACAGACGCTGCACTCCCCGCTCGGAAAGCGGCGGCTGGAGTTCCTGGCCATCGCAGCGGTGGCGACCATGTTCCCGCTGCTTGTGCTGATCATGGACGGCTGGTCCAAGGTCCGAAACCGCTGAACCACCAAACATCCACCGACACAGGAGTATTGCCGTGAACTTGGCAGTAATTGCAAGACTGCTTCGGCGGCTGGCCGTGGCGATCGGAGTAATGGTCCTCGTGGCTGTTCTGGACCTGATGCCGCAGGCTTTTGCGTTGGCCCCGTACGCGTTTGATCTGGCTGTAGACATCGCCCCGCCGGATTCGCCGCCTGGACCAGAATTTCCGATGGTGCAGCGCTACCTCTGCGCTACTTCAGGTCAGCTGGCGGGCTCGCAGTTCGACTCGGTGCCGATCGACACAGTGTGGGGTGTGGCGGCCTTGCACGGGTTCGCCACTGGCAAAGGCCAAACAGTGGCCGTCATCGATTCCGGGGTCAACCGCAATGACCGACTGTCCCGACTGCTGGGTGGGGGAGACTACATTCTTGGCGGCGACGGACTGATGGACTGCGATCACCACGGAACCCTGGTGGCTGGCATCATTGGTGCCCAGGCGCGCAAGGGCGACGGATTCGTCGGTGTCGCGCCGGACTCCTCAATCGTTTCAATCCGCCAGACCTCCGATGTCTACGAGGTCGATTCCTCGAAAACCGCCAATGCACGAGAGGCGCACGCGGCGTCGAACATCACCACGCTGGCCAGGGCGATCGTGCACGCAGCGTCATTGAATGCCACTGTCATCAACATCTCGGCCACCGCGTGCATAGCGACCAACAAGCCGGTGGACCTACACGCCCTGGCGGGCGCTCTCTACTACGCCGCAGTGGTTAAGAACGTCGTGATCGTCACTGCGGCAGGCAATCTCGGCGGCGACTGTACTGCCAACCCGGGACCCGATCCGGCAACGCCCTCGGACGAACGGGGTTGGGGGGCGGTCAGCGCACTCTCGCTGCCGTCGATGTTCAGCGACTTCGTATTGTCGGTTGGCGGAACAACATTGACCGGTGACCCGTACATCAAGTCGATGCCGGGACCATGGGTCGGCGTCGCTGCCCCGGCGATCAATGTGGTCAGCCTCGACCCCGCCAAGATAAGTGGCGAGTTGATCAACGCCCAGCAGACCAAGAACGGCATCGAGCCGATCGCTGGAACGAGCTTCTCTTCGGCCAACGTCTCCGGGCTGGCCGCGCTGGTGCGTGAGCGGTACCCGAATCTGACCAGTCACCAGGTGATTGAACGGATCAAGCGCACAGCCCACGCACCGTCACAGACAATCAGCTCGATTCTCGGTTACGGCGTGGTCGACCCGATGGCGGCGCTGACCGCGCCCATCGACGACTCGATTCCGGCTGTGGCCGTGGGCGTTCCGTCGAGGGCGGCGATCCCTGGAGCGCCACCACCGCCGGCTGACAACCTCGGCCGTAACATCGCCTTGATCTCCCTGGCGGTTCTTGGCTCGGTGGTGTTCGTGGTCCTGGTGGTCGGACTGGCCCGCGGCGGCCGGACTCAGAAGGGGAGCAACTGATGGCACGCCGGAAACGAGACGAGGCTGCGGCCACCGCGGGGTCGGAAGCGTCGGCCCCGCGCACAGCGTCCCCCGGGCGCGAGCTGGTGTCACTCGACCCGCGCACCAGCATGGCTGCGTCGATGCTGGCCACCTCAGTGGCGTTCGGGGGCGCGGGGCTGGGTTTGCCTCCTGCCGCATGGGCCGGCTCAGCCGCCGCTGTAGTCGCGGCCTTCGGTGCCCGTGTCGGCGGCCGAACGCTGGGGCAGTGGGTGTCGCTCCGCCGTGGTGCGAACACCTTGCCGGACCAGGCCGCGCTGTTCTCCCGCGACGGCGTCGGCGTGGTTTTCGACGGCACGACCGTCAGCGCGTGCGTGAAAATCACGCCGCGTCCCTGGCAGCTGACCACTGTAAACGCGACCGGATCCAGTGAAACACCGGTGATTTCGGCTGATCAGCTGCGTCGTCAGCTGCGTCAGTATGACATCGGGCTGTCGCGCCTGGACGTGATCTGTGCCGGCTACAAGTTCGCAGTGCGGGACCACGCGGCCAGCACTCTGGACACCTTGATCGGCCCGGTGTCAGTACCGCTGGGCGGAACCACCGTCATCGTTGTCTCCCTGGACTTACAGGCCGACATTCTCGGCCCGGCCTATCGCCGGGCCCGTCGTGATTCGCTACCGGACGGTGTGTGCCAGACGCTGACGATCGCGGCGACCCGCGTGTGCTACGCCCTTGCCGAGCAGGGGTTCGGCGGGACGCTGATGGGCGCTCCAGAAGTGCGCGAGTTTCACGACGCGGTGCTGACCCAGGTGGCTCGGCCGATGTGCGCGCCCGGGTGGCGCCATTGCGGTGATACCGCGGGCGTACACACTCGTACCTACGTGCCCGGGCGCGGCCACTGGAACGCCGAATCGGCCGGTGGATGGAATCACCTGCAGGCCCACCGGCAGTACACGACACTGACTTTGACACCGCAGGGAGACGACCGGGCACTGGCACAACCCCTGATCACGTACGTGGTCAGAGGCGGGGACGCGCTGGCCAAAGCCGCTGGCTACGGCCTGCGCCCCGCAGTCGGACAGCAGGTCGCCGGGATCAATCAGGCGCTGCCGGTCTCCTCACGTGCGGTTCTGCGGTCATCGGGCGCTGTGATCGACGATCACCACCGGCTGGGGTTCGGGATACCCGCCGGCGGAGCCGGAATCTTCATCGGGACCGCGGTGGACAAGACCCGTGTGTTCGTCGCGGTATCACCGGCATTGGAGCCGCTGTGGATCTCGGGTCCGAAGCTGTTCGCAATGCAGCTGGTTGCGCGGTTGTCGACCCAGGACAAGCCGATCGCTGTCATGATCGATGATCCGGCTTGGCATCAGCTGATTGCGCACCGCAACACCCCGGCGCTCACGTCGGGGACCATAGAGTCCTCTCCTGCGGAAATCGTGGTCTGTACCCCGCCATGGTGGGAGCAGCACCGCGAACTGTGCGCGGGTAAAGCGGTTCTGCTGGTCACCGAGGACGCCCCCGGGCGGGGCGCCACCAACAGTCTGGCCATCGTGAAAGCACCCGGAGGCAGCGCGGAAATCGAAGTGTCCGTTGATGCTCAGTCCACTCGAGTGCTGTGGGAGCTGACTCCGATCGAGCGCCGGGCGCTGCTTGGTGACGCACAGACCGATGGATCGGCAACGCCGCGGGAAGGTTCTGCACTCAGACTGGGGGCTGTTGTGCAGCTCCCGGCGAGCCGGAGCGCCGCGCCCAAACGTAAGGCGGCGGCACAGGCGCCTGTGGTTCCCACAGTGCCGCAGGCAGATCCGTGGACGGCACCGGTGCTAGTTCAGACGGCGCCGCTGATCCCGCCGCCTGGACGAGATGCCGGCCGTGAAAGCGCTGATCGCTCCAAGGGCGCAGTTGTGCAGCCGCCTGCAAGGCCGGACCAGCCACCAAACACTGAGCAGCCCCGGTCGTCGCGAACCCCGCGGCCGGTGACAGCTCCGGTGCGCACCCGGCGAGCGGCGCCGCTGTCGGTTCCGGTCCAGCAGGAGGGTGTGCCCGGGTTCGTCACGCCACCGCAACCAGCACCGCGGCGGGCCGGCCGGCACCACCGCCCTGAAGACACGCCCAACCGCTGATGCACGTACGGGACACCAGTGGATTCGCGCACGCGTCTCATCAGTCGCAGGCGCTATGCCTAGGCACGCTCGGGGCTTCAGGGCTGTTGATGCCGGTGGCGGTATGGGGATTCGATTCGCTGTGGCGGTTCGGCGTTGGATGGGCCGCAGCACTCGCTGGAGCATGGTTCGTGTACCGGGCGCGCCGGCACTGGGAGCTGCACACCGCGAGCCTGCCCGGCGGTGGTGGCGCGCTCGATCCCGAACTCATCCCCAGCGGCGCTGGCACCGCGAACGTCACCGAGCTCTACCACCATGGGCATCTCCACACCGACATCGCCCGCTTGTTGAAAGTGGCGGCCTCCCAATTTCCGGGGAAGCTGGTGCTGGACACCGATGCCACTGAACTCGAAGACGACGGCAAGGGCGGCCGCAAACTGGTGAGTTGGGGGTTCAAGTGCGTCGAGCCTGGATTCCTCACCGACATCAAAACCCATGAGCGGCTGCAGAAGACTTTCGCCAAAAGCGTTGGCGGGTTTTGGTCGTTCACCTCTGATCCGCGCAACGACACCTTCGGTGGATCGCGTAAATCGTCGATCCCCAAGTTGGTGTTCCCTCCACATTGGCCCGTCGTCTCAAGCGTGGAGGAGGCGAAACAGAACTACACCGGGTGGGAATTCAAGGTCGGGGTTTCTGCTCGCGGCGAAGAGGGCGTGTGCCCAGAGACGATGCCGCACGTCATGTGCATCGGTGAATCAGGCTCTGGCAAATCGGTGTCAGTTAGAGCCTGGCTGGAGCAGTTCCGCACCGCTGGATGGCAGTTGATCCTGTCCGACGGTAAAGGCGCTGATTACGCCGGCTACTTCGCCCCACACGCCGAGGACAACAACCTCCCCGTTCCGGGCACCGTCGCCGTCGGTTTGGGCGCCACAGCTCGCGGAATGCCTTATATCGCAGCGATTGTGATCACATACCTGATCATGCAGGAGCGCCAGTCGGGGTCGATGGACGCCAAGATCGCTGATCCAGCCGGGTGGAACAATTTCATCCCGGTGCTGCTGGTCATGGACGAGATCAAGGGCATGCGAGAGAAGTGGAAGGGCTCGTTGTCCAAAGCCGAAAGCGATTCGATCGAATCGATGGTGACGGAAATTCTGGCCCTGGGCCGCGAGTTGCGTGTCCACGTGCTGCTGGTGTCCCAGGACGCTCGAGCGGTTTCGATTCCGAACACGTGGAAGTCGAACGTACCGATGAGCATCTGCCTCGGTAAGCCAGGCGATCTGACGCTCAAATATGGGTTCGGGGAGACGGTTCGCCACAAGGTGCGGTTGATCACCGACTCGATGGACCCGAAAGTGAAGGGGCGGTGCGTGATCGCCTCCGTGGACGAAAAGACGGGTGCGACGGATGCGACCGAGTACCAGGGCTACCTAGGCTATTCGCCTGGCGAGTCGTGGAACAACGTCAAACTACCACCGCAAGCCAAAGAGCACTGGCCATCGTTCAAAACCAATGTCTCGGACAAGGTTCCGCGGCTGTACACCCGCCAGTGGTTCATGATCGACGAGAAGTCCGAAGCTCAGCTGGCTGCTGAAAGCAAGGGCGCTCCGGACCGCGGGTTCATCGATTTCGACCTGTTCACGGTCGACGAAATCAAAGCCATGGACAGGGTGGCACTGGACATGCGTGGACCGGACGGCAAGATCGTCCCGAACCCGGCCATGGCCAAGTACGACCCGTCCAGCGTGCAGTACGTGTGCCGGCCGCCGGCCGGCGCGCACAAAGCCATCAAAGCCGACCTCTGACCGCCTCGGCTGGCGCTCCTTCAGGTCGCTCAAGCAGTCGGAACGAGCTGTGCTGGAAAGTAGTTCGATCGATGCGGATAACCCGCGGTGAGCCCTCCGACAGGTGCATGCTGGACCCACCGGGACTTCCCGGTGGGTAGCAGGGCCTGATCGTCGAGCACGGCGAGGTCGTCGGATAAGACTGCGAACTCCTCGTCGACGCGTTGTCGATTCGCCGTGTGCGCGATCTCGTAATCCAGTATTCGCCGGTCGGGATACAGGCCAAGGATCCGTGCGTCGTCGTCATATGTGAGTAGCCAGCGAGCAGCGCAGCTGGTGAGCGCGTGCGCGAGATTCTTGTGGTCCTCGAACGACATGCCTTCGGTGTACAGCCTGTTTCCCTGAACCAGATAAGGAGGATCGACGAACAGTACGAGCTCGTCTTCGATCCCGACCGACCCATCCAGCTCCGCGATGCGTTCGATTGCATCACCTTCATCAATGCGTATCTGGTTGCCCAACTGGTGGATTCGCTCGATTCGTTCCGCGAGCCCATCACCATTCCAGCGAGAACGCAGATGCCATCGACCGGACTGATTCTTTCCTCCGATCGGCCCGACACGATGGTTAACCATGCCAGAACGGGAGCACCGGTTGAGGACCAGTGCTGCCAGTGCGAGCTCGAGGTCGTCGATAGCGGCATCGTTGTCAGCCGCAGCGACAGTCTCGCGAGCGGTGTGCCAGATTGTCATGTCTGGCTGGCAGATTCGCACCTGCGCTGCAAGTTCGTCGCCTTGGGCCATGACAGTTCGCCAGAACGCAGCCAGTGACCGGTTCTTCTCGGTCAGCCAGACTTCAGAGACGGCGCCTCGGTCGAGCAGATGAAGTCCGGCGCCAGCGCCACCGGCGAACGGTTCGACCCAAATCTCGATGTCCATGAACCCAAACTGCGCCTCGAAGATGCCCGCCAGCGCCGGCGCCATGCGGCCCTTCCCGCCGGGATACCGCAGCGGGCTCAACCAGCGTTCCACCGGCATGGCTCAGTCCTCGATTCGAGCCGGGCAGAGTGCAAGAACATCGAACGACGTTCCCTCTGACGTCGTTATGCGGCAACGTGCTCCGTTACTGGCGGTGCCGTTGACCTGCACCGGCACGCAGAAAAGCTCGTCGGGAAGAGTGCAGTCCAGAAACGCTGCTGTCTGGCCGGGCTCGACGTACTGAGCGCGCGTGTTGTAGGTCACGGTCAATCGATCTCACCCGGGAAGCTGCATGCGCCACATTGCGAAGGCGTTGAAGATCATCGCGTTGAGCTGGTCCTGCAACGCATCAAGGCCCATCCGTAGCATCGGATCACTGATGCCGATGTACACGATGCGCCCCTGATAGACCACCACCGCGACATGTGGATCGTCGGGGTTATCGATCGCGATCCCGACAGCGCACGCACGGGCATACGCGGTGGTCTCGATGTCCGAGGCCAGTTGCAGTGCAGGCGAATCCGCCGCTGACTCGATCATCGTGGAGCCAGTGCTGCAGGTGCCGGCACAGTGGTGATCGTGGTGGGTGAACTAAGCGGCTGCTGGGTAGCGGCCGCCACGGCGTCACCCCCACTCGCGATGCCTGCGCCGTTGCTGCCGGGGTAGGGAGCCAGCGGCGCCGTGTAGCTGGGCACAGCTGCCACTGTGGTCGGAGCGAGCGAGGGAGCCGACTCCGCGGTGTGTCCGGGCTCGGTAGCGGCCACTGCTGGCACTGGTGCGCACGTGTACGGGTCGAAGCGACTTGTCGATGCACCGGTACCAGGCTCACCCTCGGTCCGTGCCACCGTGGTTACGGTCGTCGGAAGCGGCGCGCCCTGAGTGTCGGTGGGGGCACCAGCGGTGTCGGTGACTGACACCGAGGATGGGCCGCCGGCGATCGGCATGCACTGCCCGGGCGCCACAGTGGCGGTCACCGTAACGGTGGCCGGCGTCTGGCGAACTTCGTTGCCGGAGGGGCTGGCCGGAGTGGATTCGGGGTCGGCCAAAGCGACAGTTACCGTGGTCGACAAGGCGATTGCCGCGAAGGCGGGGGCCATCAGCGCACTCTTGAACGTGATCATGGTCGCCACGCTAGGGCTGATCCGCGCCCTGCAACCGCCCGCGGCGCGCAGTAACTACCCTCACGCGGCGTGAACACTCCCGCGATGCTGATCCGTACCGTCCTGTACGGGCTGCTGATCCAGCTGCTGGCGATCATCGTGATCGCAGCGGCGATTCCGGGCGGTGCATCCTGGTTGACACTGGTCGGCTATGTCACGGCGTTCTACGACCACAACGTGTTCGCGCTGCACATCGTGAGCGTGCCGTGGACCGACCCGGCTGTGTTCATCTCCCTTCAGACGTCTGTGCAGATGCTGGCGGTGGCGATGGCAGCCGCGGGGCTGATTACGCTGGCCCGCACCAACCCGTGGCAGCACGGTGTTCTTCCGGACTCCGCCCCACCGGGACGTGACAAAACGCTCCGCGATCCGCCGACTCCCGCTCCGGCTCCGATGCCGCCGCCTGGTGGCGCCAACTCGTCCACGGTGTCGGCACCGCCCCCCGGCCCCGCTGCTGGCGGTCCGCCCGCGGGTCGACCGCCATCGCCCCCGAGTCCGATGCCTCCTGCTCCAGGACCGGTGGGGCCATGAGTCGTCCGAAGTTCAACCCCCGGGCGCTGTTGCGCGGCCGGCATCCCGCCGCGGTGCTGGCTGCGATAGCCCGGCGTCGGCGCCAGCTGGTGTGGCTGCTCGCGACACTTGGGGCGCTGTCCGCGGTGGCGTGTGGTGTCCTCGCCGTGTGCTCCCTGCTTTTGGTCGTCCTGTCCCCGGCCGCCGCTCCGGTGGCGATCGCGGGAAAAGTGCTGTCGAACGTGGCGGACCTGTTTGGCGACGGTCAGGGGGAGGACAGCATCTCAGGGCGTCAGCTGCCCGCTGCGGGCGATGGAGGCAGCGAAAGTTGTCGGCCGCTGCCTCCGCCAGGGCTTGCTGTTTCGTCGGGTGAGCTGTCGTCCGCGCCGCCGAGCGCAGATCCTCCAACGCCAAGCCCAGCCACGGGCATAGCAGCGATCACGGTCGGCGCGGATGGGTCTCTGGACCGCACTGATGCCGCGGCCCTCATCGCCCCGATACCGCTGCGCACCAGTGCGTTGCGTGCCCACGTGTGGTTTCTCTACCGGATGTCTGGTCTAGGCGACTGGGACAGGTTCACCGCGGCATACCGCGACGCCCGGCTAAGCGACGATGACAAGCGCAGCGACGCCCCGCTTCAGCAAGTTCAGGCGCTCAATACCGTTGGCGCAGACATCGAGCGGTACAGGTTGACGGCCGCGGCGCTGGTTACCGCGGGGGAGCGTACGGGGCTGCTCTCAGACCCGTATCCGGACTATCAGCAGCTGGTGGCCACCGAGCTGGTAAGCAGCTGTTTCGACAATTCGAGCGCTGAGGACGCACGCATGACGCTGCCGCCGCCGGCGACGACCATTGCGCAGACGCCTCCACCCCCGGCTGTCACCGCTGCTGATAGCGAAAACGTGCCGAAAGATCGCCCCACTGGGTGAATCAGGTTCCTGGAGCGTCCGTTTCGACAGCGGCATGGAGTTCAACGCCTTCTGGGTGCGTCCAGGCGCTCGATATCCGGCAAGGACTTCCATCCGGAACCGCGATCATCGACGGTGCGATGGCAGCACGGCGACGTCCACACCGAACAGTCGACGTAGCGCTGTGTGACGGTCACCGTTCCGAGGTCGTAGACCTGTCCGCAGTGGGTGCAACGCGCCGGCGACGACATACCCCGGATTGCGTCAATGGTGTCGGGGTTAATGGCGGATCTTCCGTACATGTCGTATGCGTCGAATTGCGCGCTCATAGACCCCGCCTCCTCGTTGAACTGCGTCAGGAATCCAGATCAAGCTCAAGCTGCTATCCGGCGCGGTGCTTTGCCGTGTTCTCCCAGAACCTGTATCTCACTTTCGAATTCGTCGGCAGCCGTCGCATGCTCGGCTACCGAGACCAGGAGGTACGCCGCCTCTGTCGCGGTGTCGGGTCCTGCGGCCCTTAACAGTGCATGAACGTCGGTGGAGACCAGCCACAAATCGGCACACCCCGCATGGTGATATCGCGCGATGCGTGGGCGCGCGGCGCCGATCCACACAACGTAAGCGTCGGGCGCCCTCAGCGTTCCAGTCGTCAGCTGCACACCATTCGCAGCGAGCCGCCTAGCGGCGGCGGCGTTCGGAGCCTGGACGAACCGATGCAGCGTGACGCAGCGGTGGTAGGTGCCTGCGGGCAGGTGGCGCCCGGTGTCCATGGCCGCATTGTAATCTCTAAAATAGAGATATTCAACGCTGTGAGTCATTGTATTCTCCTCGCCCTATCGCGAACCGACGTTGGCGATGGCCGGTGCGACAGGTAGTACGGTCACAGTCGCACGGCCATCACTGGCGGCAGTTGAGTTGCCCAGCGTCAGGGCGTACGTGCGGCCATCGGGCATCGGTGTCAGATCACCGTTATGCACCATGTATGTGACCGCCTCTTGGACAAATCCTGGATCGGAACCACTCGCCTTGATCTCTGCCCGAAGCGCAGCCACGGTCAGCGGCTCATGTCGATCAGCCAAGTTGAAGGCCGCGAAAGTGATCGCAGCCTCCGCGTCATGCCGGCGCTCGGCCAGTTCTTGCACGCTGGCGGCGTCAGCATGTGCCCGCATGATTCCCATCTCGGTGCCTCGCTGGCGGGCCTGCGCGGCGACGACAGCCTCGGCCACCTCGACGAGGTGGAAGATGACCGTTCGGCGCACTTTCATCACCGCTTCGGCGGCGTACCAATGCACATCCTGTGGCTGGGCCAGCCCGTCGAGTACGGCCAGAATCGCGCAGATCTTCAGCTGCTGCAGCAGGGCATGTCGATCAGCGATCGCGGCGGCCCGATCACTGGGCGTGCTTGCGTCCGTGTACGAACCCGACGGGCTCATCGGGTTCGCTGTGGCTGAGCGCCACTGTTCCTCTTCCAGTTCCTTGCGGGCTGCCGGCGGTGGGGCGATCCACACAGGTGGACGCTGCCCACCCATGCTCGGCAGCATTGACGGCTGGCCGCCGTACCAATACACCGGCGCGGTCGCTAGCTGACTCGGGTAGTTACCGCCCCTGGCGATCATGCGCTGGCATCCCAGCCACAGGAAGCGTTGCGGAGTACCGCGGTCGGATTCGCTGAACAGAGGGGCCACCGCATCGGGCTGAGCTCCAAGCCGAATGCCGAAGCGATACGTGTGCGCCAAGACCATGCTGTGGCGCTCTTTGTCGGAGGTTGTGTTGCCGACGTCGCCGCCCATCCACATCGACCGGTACAGGCCCGAAGCTTTGGTGCCCTGCCGGCTCATCTCGGCGACGAAGACGTCGATCTCATCGCTACTGAGCAGAACCGAATCCGATGCGCGGGTGGCCCCGACGCTGCCGATGTGGGCCGCCGGGTCAAAATACGAGTCGTCCTCATCATCGGCCGCGTTGTCGGTGGCGCGAGGGAAGATCTTCAAGATACCTTCGCCCGTACCTGGCGGAACCATGTGCACACCGGGAACCAGGGCATCGGCCGCATTCAGCGTTACCGACTTCCCAGCGGCGGGCGGACCGACCAGCACGGTGTAGAGATTGAGCGAGGTTCCCGATCCTGTCGGCAGATTGTCCGGCGGCGTGGAGCCATCCGCAGGGATCAGCCGGACCGTCGGCGGGATGGTGGCGGCAACTCGCGGCAGAAGCGCTCCGAGCATGCCCCAGCGGCCTACACCCCGAGAGTCAGCGGCCGCCGCGACGTGGCTCAGACCGGGTGTCGCCGCGAAGATCCATTCATGCTCGACCAGCGTGTGTGTCTGTCGGTTGGCGACCGGCGGGTGGATAGCCGCGAATTCGGTCCGCGCATCCTTCACCGGCTTCACGTGGGCCGGTATGGGCGGCATGGGGTACTCGTAGATTTCATCGAGCCCCGGTATGGGGATCTCGGCGAGTGCTTTGCCTGGAAAGCGAACGATGCTGTGGCCGTTGATTTTTGGAGCGGAGCCGCTCGGAGTGGCTTCTGTCGATGTGGACTGCGGCGCCGCGGTCTCACGTGCTGTCGCGTCGCTCGTGTTGCTGTTGGACTTCAGGCGCGCCGCAAGCTCCGGCGGTATCGGGGCAGCGCCGCCGACAACAGCAGAGACTCCGTGTCGTTCCCCATGCGTGCTGTCCGAAGGGGTGGCGTACTGCCGTTTACGCATCGCCTCGGCGGCGGCACGAAATCGTTCGGCGCGAGCGGCTTCCCCCGCGGCCTCAGCGAGTCGGGCGGCCTGTTCGTGATGCTCGGGACGCACCGGCGTCGGGGGCTCGCGGTCGCCTCCCAGGGTGATGCCCACCGCGGCGGAAGCCTGCTGGACGGTTACGCCGCGCAGCTTCGCCGACAACGCCAGGCGGCTCACATGGTCGCCGGGAAGTTGCAGCTGCCCCAGCATGGTGCCGGACCAGATGTGCGCCCCCGACCCCTGCGCGCAATTCTCGTGCAGCGTCGCCGATTTCAGATTATCGGCACCCACCCAGTGCCAGATCTCGCAACCGCAGCCGTCGATATCTCCGGTGCGTGTCAGGCGGGGGTCGCCATCGAGCCAGGCGTCCCAGGGCACCGCGTCGATCGCGGCGGTGAGTTCGATGCTGCGCGCATCGGCTTCGAGGCGTTCACGCGGCGTCTTCGGGATCAGGATGCCGTGCAGCGGTTCGAGCCCGGGCGGCACGGGCACGGTGGTGTCGAAAAGCCAGGCGGGGGCGACCGGCAGATCGGCCGACGGACTGGCCAAGTCCAGCGGGCCACCCTCGCACGGAGCGTAGCGGTACTGCGGGGCCACCTCGAGCCAGCTCGGCGGGGCCACGGCGTAGCGCACCCCGGCCAGGACGTCGATCTTGCCACCGCCCGGCAGCATGATTCCCATCGTGTCGCTGGGAAACGTCGAGATATCGACGCCGTCGGGAACCCGCAGCCAGGCGTGCGAGCCGCCCGTTTTCGTGTTGAGCTTGCCGCTGTCGGGGTCAGAGAGCCCGGGCTGCAAAATGCCGACATGCTGGGATTTGGCCGGGATCACGGCCAACGAGATACCGGCGTTCTGCACAGCGTTGGTTGCCGCCTGGTTTTCCGCGTCGAGCACGATCATCCGAGACGGGGCCAGGTTCACGCCCAGGTTTCCGCCGGCATTGACGTGCGATTCGGCGTCGGCGACCGAAAGGGCCGGCCACCGCTGCCACTCTTTACCGCCAGGCCGTTTCACCTTGGCCATCAGGGGCATCAGGTGCGCACCGAGCCCGACCATGCGGGTGATGAGTTCGGTGGTGGCGCTCATTTGCAGCGTGCTCTCCAAGTCGGATGGTGGACGCGGTGCCGCTGACGGCACCCCCACGTGGGGTCAGCGGAAAACACGCTACGGCGGTGGTGAGTGGTCGGTGTTCCGCCGTGAAACTGCCCTCGTCGGCGTGTCGTCGGTGCGCGCGATGGTGAAGTTTCGATTCTCTATAATGGGGAATTTATCCCGTGAGTGGTTTGTGTGTGAGGACGACACCCCGGAGGTGGCATGGGCATCCCTGAAGGCGGCTTTGAGGTGTTGGCTGAGGCGGGCTGGGTCACCGTGATCGACGCCCGGTCTGGAGGCTGTGGATTTCCGTGTCCGGATACGGACAACCGGTTCGCGGTCGCGGCGACGTTGCGTGATGCGGGTTTCAAGCCGCATGTCAGTCCGGGTGGTGGACTCTACGCCACTCGCGTGGGCTAGCGGCATCGGCGTGTAGTCGTCCAATGCACTTGTCATATCTCTAAAATAGAGAATACTGGCGCTATGAATTCTTCGTTTACGGATGCATCTACGCGCCACGTGCTTGCAGATGTTTGGGAATCGGTCGCTGCGTGTTCTGCGCTAGGACTGAATTTCTGGTCTCACGGGCCGGGACCGGAAACTCTGTGGGCCCTCGACGACAACCGGCGGCCACACCTTCTCTGCGTCGATGCTGTGAACAGCGAGGTGCAGGCTATCTGTAGTTGGATCGAGACGGCCGCCGACGAACATCATTCAAGCTGCGCTTTCGAGCTGGGTCGTACGGCGTACCGCCGAGCTGACCCCGACGTTGCCGTCCTGTCGCTGTTCGAAGCTTCAACCGCGCCCCAGGCGCTTGGGGCGTGATCGGTGGCTGACGATACGGCCGAAGCGGCCACCTCCCTTCGAGCTGCATGCGAGGGACTGCTCGGTGAACTCAACGGACTTGTTCCCGAATCGAGCGGTTCGATGATCGCGTTCAGGGGCTCGCCCCGAAAGAGCTGGAGCTACGAGATTGCGTGGTGCGCGAAATGACCGAAAAGCAGACGAACGAGGGGCCATCCGACATGGCGCGCATGATGCGCATTCTCGATCAAGTCGCAGCCCAGGGGACTAGCTTACCGGCGGTTGGTCGCAAGCAGCGTCGCGCAGCTGCGCGCTCAGCACTCAAACAGGCCCGCGCGGAGGCTCGCGCGCGTGGCGAGGGAGGGAAACGTGAAGACTGACACCGCGGTATGGAATACCGCGACCGGAGTGGTGTGGGTCGAGTTCGCAGACGGGCGAACACCATTGCAGCTCGCGGAAGGGGTCCACGCCGAACTCGACGCGTACGATGCCGTCGTCGGCGCGGGATTCTCTCGGCGGGCGAACTGGCTGATCGTTCCCGGTGTTCCGCAACGACGTTCACTTGATGTGGCGCCGACAGGCCAGGGCCACCCCCTCCTTGCAATCGCTACAGGACACAGTCAGTGGGGAGTTGATGGTGTTCTCAATCCTTAAGCCAGATTTCGCGCAATATCGCACCGACCTGATCATCGACGAGTTCCCGCTCGCCATGACACTGGACGGGAAGGAGCAGTGGTGGCTTCCACAACTCCGGAACCCGCACCTGTTCATCGACGGGCCGTTGGGCAGCGGGAAGACCACCACGGCGCAGAATCTGGTGATCCAGGCATGCCGCAGCGGGTGGGACGTGCATCTGCTCCGTCGGTTCAGTCGCGAATACCGAGAGTTTGAGGATTGGCCTGGGGTGCGAATTGCCTCGACTCCGCTGGAACATAGTTCGCTGATCTCGAGCACGGATACAGCCGGCATGAACTTGGCGCCGTATCCCGTGCCGGTCTTGGTCGTGGTGGACACCGCACAGCTGCTGGCTGACGTCGGGAACGCCGGACTCGACCACTTGATGAATCTGGTGAATCGCCCTCAATCGCGTCGAGTCAACCTTGTGCTCGTTTCCGACCCGACGAGACCCGATGTCGTCCCAACAGTGACGCGCAAGCTCTACCGTATCGACCTCAGGCGGCCGTCCCACGGTGCCGAACCCCGCCCACCGAGTGTTATCGCACAGTGGCGACCAGTGGACCGCTCCAAGTAACCGTCTCGTGCCATCACCATCCATGGGCAGCGCAAATAGATGCGGACCGAAGGGAGAACCGTGACTCTCAGTTCCGACACGATCATCGGATTCGGCGGCGACGGCTTGCCAGATACGGACTGGCTCGGGTGCCATGAACGCGCGACACGCGAACAAGGCGACGTCGCACGTGCCGATGCGTTCTCCTGGATGATCGCGCAGTTCAACCGCCACGTTGTGCTGGTTCAGGATGCCGTCGACGAAGTCGATCCCGACATCTTTCCCCGTCAGTCAGTACGCGTCGGCAGTTACAGGCTGTTTGAATTCGCGGTCGCCCGAGAAGAGATGCGAACAGCACGCGTGGCGCAGCGCCAGTGCGCCGGAGAAATCCGCGCGGGCAACGAGAAAGCGGCAGTCGCGCGGCGAGATTCCGGTCCAACATACGAGGAAGCTGCCAAGGAAGAGATCCACGCCTGCATGAGCAATTTCCTCTGCGTCACCGCGTTTGCCGACGAGTTCCATGCGCCCGATCCGCTCCGGCGGTGGACCGACACCGTTCCGGAGCAGTGCCCCGACGAGCTGCGCAACTTCATTGATGCATACCTGGACACGTTGCGGTCAATCAGCGCGCTGCCTGCGCACGACGAGGCGTTGCGCTCCTATCTGCGATCGTTGCGCGATGTTTATGATGGCCCGGACGCCCACTTCGACGCCGCTGCTGGACGTGCGCATGCGTGGCGCGTGCTGATGTACGACGCCCGGATGTCGGATACGCGAAAACCGCTGGACTGACGTCGTTTTTGCAGCAGCTGCTATGGCACCGCTGCCGTCTTGACTGCCCCGGAGCGGCCCAGTGGTGCTCGTCCGATACGCCCCGGACCTCAAATTTGAGCCGCAGTGCAGCCCGGTCGAACCGGGTGTCCGCTCTGTCGGTATTGCCGGCGGCCGTGAATCCTCGCGAAGTCGAGATTGCTATCGGTTTCCTTCATGTCGGCGTGGCGTACGGCTCCGCTGGAATTGTCCTCCAGCGGTGTTAATCTCCAAAATAGAGACATCGGCCAGCTATCGGGCCTATATCAGCGCACTGGATTTGTTGACGTCAAAGATGAATGGAGGCAATGCCAATGTATGACATTCACGTCGTGGACCTGCGACACTCTCGCGACAGCCAGGGCCGAACCCGGATGCGTCTGATCGCCGATACAGTCCCAGACAGCAACCAGGCCGAACAGCTCGGACTGTCAGCCTGCCTCGAAGCCCTCGAGGAGGCGGGAGCCTTCGACATCGCTTACGGGCACGTGACTTCATCGCCCTCGTTCCCCAATACCGAGAACGTCGCCAAATTCGTTCTGAGTCTTGGTGCTCCGTTCGATGACATGGCGCGATACTGGATTTTGGACCAGGACACGGGCGCCTTTGTCGAGCACTCGGCGACTCCTGAGTCGTTGGCCCGACTGATTCGATCGCGCACCGGAGTCGAAGCGTGCGCCGGTGTGGCGCACGCGGCCCAAGCACTGGCCTCCGTTGCGCGATCGGGCTCAAGTTCGTTCCCAGCCATTCAGGCCGCACTGTGCTTTCTTGCGTCGCTGGACGCCGAGCATTGGCGCAACCCGCCAATGCTTTTCGAGGTTCGCGATGGCGTCGGGGTCGGCTGGAAGCACACCGCCCGCACGGTGGTGTCTGGCGCAACTCGATCGGCGGGCCGGTACAGCGTCGTGATCACCGGTCAGCGCGCGGTGTTTCTGCGAACCCGCAACAGCGCGTCCACTGCGGACAAGGCGGAGATCGCGCTGGATACCGCCACAGCCGGACAGATCATGGCCTTCCATCAGACCGGGTTGCTTCCAAGCGAAGCACGTGCCGCAGCTGAGGCGATCAATCCGGCTGTGGTGAACCCAGAACCGCCGGCGGCGACGCTCGCTGATCCACCGGACGCGTCGGCGAGCACAACTACGCACACCCCGCAGCTGCCCACCGATTCTCGACTCATCGCCAGCTGGGACACAACGACCGGTGCCATCGCCGTCATCACGCTAACAGGCCAAGTGGTGGCTAATGGCGTGAGCGCCCCGGACCGCGAAACCGCCGAGGCGGTAATCGACGCTGCTGGATTCACCCGCCGCGGAGAGTGGGAGGCCACGTTGGCGGCCCCGCACCAGCTGCGAGTCGCCGTGCTGCAAGGCACGGCGTGACAGCTGATTCTGAGGCGTCAGCGCTCGAGCCGGCAACGACGGGCGAGGTTCCGAATTTCAACGCGCCGCGCAACGGGTTCAGGGCACTTTTCCGTGTCATTGTGGGAAGCGCTAGACGCCGTGGCTGAAAAGAGGGAACCGATGGTCGGGTACGAACTTGTCTTTGCCGAGGACACTCCGCAGGAGTGCCTGAATCATCCCGCCGTCGTGCACTTCGTCCAGAAGATCCGTGAACTCACCCATGGCCGGCGGATTCGGACCGAAGACGGCCGCGAGCGTCGTCTGAGCGCCTTGCAGGTTCACCGGCTGCTCAAAGAGCGGGCCCCGAACCTGCCGATATCGAAGACGCAGGTGTACCGGTACTTCAACGGCACAGCGGTGCCCACCATCGACGTCATCACGGAACTGGCCGGGGTTTTCGGTGTATCACCGCGTGAGTTCGTTCCGAGCACCACCAGTAGTCGCGTCATGCGACCTGCGGTGGATCAGTAGCCGGTGTAACCCGCGGTTCCAACCCCTCGACGCTGGGCGAACGCTTCGAGCCCCGACCCGTCGGGGGAGACGTGATAGGTGTTCATCACGTAGTTCATCGAAGCCGCAGCACTGGCTACGGGGTCGTAGATCGAGTTGCTGGTTCCTGCCATGTGGTAGGCCGCGAACGTCGTCGGGATGCATTGCCAGGCGCCGCGGCTGCTGTTCGCGTGGGCGCCGTCGGACACGATCATGCCCGTGGCGTTGGAATCAGAGTTGTTGGCAGCGTTCGGATTGCGTGAAGATTCCCCCTCAGCCATGTGCTGATACAGCGCCTGCCACTGGGCGCGTAGCGTTGGGTCGTTGGGGACGCCGTTAATCGTCAGGGCCTGGTCGATGACTGCCGCCGTTTGTTGCGGAGTCATCTGCCCGCCGGGGTATTTATCCAGCGACACCTGCGAGACATCCAGAGGCTGCGGACGCTGAGGCGTGGTCGCCGAGGACGCCGACGCCGGGTCCCCGGGAACCTGCGGATAAATCCCGTTCGCGGCGTCTTGTTCGGCGCGCTCTTTCGACGCATCGACCAGCGCCTGCAGCAGCTGCGGGTCGATGGTGCTCAGTCCGGACGGCGGTGTCGATGGCATAGGCGGCGCCGGCATTGGTGCGGGTGCAGCCGCCGCTGGCGCGGGAGCAGGCGCGGCCTGACTTTGCCCTGATTGTGGGACAGTCGGCATCGAGGGCATCGACGACTTTCCCTCGCCGCCGATGCCTTTGACGTCGCGCCCGCCCCGGTCCTGGAGATCAGCCAGATCCTTGGTGTACTGGCCTGTCTTGTCACCAGCCGCACGAACTTTGTCACGTCCTGCTCGACCTTGGGCACTGGTGTCTTCGACCGCACTGGTCAGGCGGGGATCGACGCCCGGTGCTGTGGATTTTCCGTCGGTGCGAGCGGGCATGCCGTCCATGGCCCTGCCGGTACCGTCGATGACCGCGCCGAAGTCGTTGTTAATAGACCCAGTCACCGCGGTTGGTCCTTCCCAGCTGTGCTGTCGGCACGCATCACTTCACCGCGCTCGGATCGAGCTTCGGCGCCGTAGCGGAGGGGGCCGGAGCGCGAAGACCGGTGTCGGTGGCCGCGACGTTGGCCGGCCCACCGCCGGTGCCCGCCGCCGGGACGCCCGGGTTGCCTGATTGCGGAACCGACTGCGGCCCAGCGGGGGCAGCGTGCGCCGCTGGGGCAGGCGGTGCGGGAACGGGAGGTGCCGGAACCGCTGGTGCAGACCCATCGGCACCCGGAACGGAGAACGGAACCGCGCCTGTTGTCGGCCCACTCACCGCCGCGGTAGTCCCCGGAGCTCCCGGCGCGGTGGGATCGGACAGGCGGAAGTAACCTGCCTGATCGCCCATGTCCTGCGGCAGCATCTTCGCGTCGATCTCTTTGAACGAGGTCAAGTCGTAGAACTTGCCGTCGCCGAGGAGCAGGTACTGCTTGCCGGCGGCCACCAGGACATCGCCCGGCTTGGCTTCCGACGGGGCGATCTGATGACCCGGGTCCTGGCCCGGAACAGGCGGATTCAGACCAGCTTTCGCCGCGGCCTCGGCCAGGCTGATCGGGTGGTTCGGGTCGGCCTTGGCCAGGATTTCCATCATCTTGGCGGTCTTCGGATCCGGGAAGGTGACCTTGTGTCCCTTGACGTCCACGGTGGTGTTCGGAGCCGTCGCCGCGGCGGGCTTCGGCGCCCCGGGGCCAGGCACCGCCGCGGCAGGAGCCGGTGCCGCTGGGGGAGCCGGCGGCACGAGCGGCGCCGCGACCTGCGCACCCTTGTTGTCGGGCTTGGAGGCAGCCAGGTCGGGCTTGGGCTTGGCGGGGCCATCCTTCTTCGGGTCCACCAGAGGTGTGCCTTCGGAGGGTTTGGCCGACGGCGTGCCGCCCAGCGGTGTCCCGCCGAGCGGAGATCCGCCCATGGGGGAACCTCCGAACGGGCTGCCGCCCAGCGGCGATCCGCCGAGCGGGCTCTTGTTGCCCAGCGATGACAGCAGCTTTGAGATGTCGTCTTTCGGAGCGTCTTTCGCCGGCGTTGCCGGTGACGTAGGCGGCGGGGTGGCGGGCGCCACTGTGTGCGGCGCAGCCGGAGCTGGCGCAGCTGGGTTCGGGGTCGCTGGCTTGTTCGACGGTGCTGGGCGGGCCGCCGGCGCCAGCGTGGCGACGGTGTCACCGAACAGTTTCGATAGCTTGTCCGATGCGGCTGCAATCGCCGTCTGCCCTGTCGTCATCTGATTCGCCAGAGACGTGGCCGGACCTGAGTCAGACAGCTGGCCGTCGTTGGCAAGCTGTTGGCGCACTTTGTGGTTGGTGTCGATCATGGCTTTGTACTGCTTGTCGGCGGCATCGGATGCGGCGGTCAGCTGCGCGGTGATCAGCTTGGCTGCCGCAGGCAGCTTGGCCATCGCCGTGAACTGCGAGGCCAGCTTTTCCCGGTACTGCTGCATGTACGGTTCACCCGAGTTGGACAAGGTGTGGTCGATCTGGGCGAAGACTTCAGCGATGCCCTGCAGCCAGTCGGTCACTGCCTTCTGTACCTCGGGGGTGTCGAGACGAAGAGTGTTGGGCGGGTTGGAGTTCCACACCGTCCCGGCTGGGCCGTCGGCGAACGAGAAGATCTTCTGTTGTACGGCTGTCAAGCTGGCGTCGGCATCGCGGACCCCCGGAGCCTGTGCTGCGGCACCCGGAAGCATGTGAGTGTCGGTGCCGTTGGGCGGATCCCACAGCCCGTAGGAACTGTGACCGTCCGCACCGAACTGCTCCCACAACAGGTCGGCTCCCAGCGCGATCCACCCGACTGGGCCGGGAATCACACCGATGCCGTTGAGGATCGCTCCGACGTAGTTTCCGTGCTCGGCGTCGTCGATTGCCTGCCCGGCGGCAAAAACACTGCCCACCAACGGCAATGCTCGAAGTCCACCTTTGGCGAGGCCTTTCACAGCGGTGCTTGCCAGGCCGGAACCGGGAATCGCTTTCTCTGCGACGGAAGCGCCCTTGGCTGCCCACGACTGGCTGGCATCCCATTGAGCCTTGGCTAGTCCTGCGATGCCCTTGACCGGCTCTCCAGCTTTGAAGGGCGCGAACGCATCTGGTGGCAGACCCAGGTTGGTTAGCGCTTTTTCGGCACGCGGTGACAAGTTCGATGTTGGAGCTGGCGGGGGCGTAGTTGGCGCGGCTGGTCCCGTGGCGGCTGGCGTAATCGCCGCCGGTGCTGCCGGTGCTGCCGGTGCTGCCGGTGCTGCCGGTGCTGCGGGAGCTGCCGGTGCTGCGGGAGCTGGCGGTGCTGCGGGAGCTGGCGGTGCTGCCGGCGCAGACGTGACCGGATCGTTCGCAGGGCTAAAGTATCTCGCGCCGGGCTCATCGGTCGGTGCAGGTGCGCTCCAGTCGCGAGGTTGGTCAGCGTGCGCCGGAGCCCAGGGGGCCCCGAATGTGTCGGGGGTGCTCACAAGTTCTCCTGACTATTTGGAAGATTGGCGGCTTGGACTGGCTGTTTGGCTTCTGCCCGCGCATCAGTGACCAGTGCGTCAAAGAGGGTGAAGAACCCAGGCCCAGGGGTATAGGTGCGGCTGACTGCGTCATAAACTTCGCCGCGCTCGACGAGCCGCCGTCCAAGGGTGGCAGCGGAAACGTCGGAAGGCGGATTCTTCCGAGACCGAATTACCGCCTCCAGATCGGCGAGTGTCGCATCGAGGTGTGCAGACACAGCTGCCTCTTGGGCCGCGGCCGAAGGTTCTCGAACAGCGCTGATGTCAAGCACGGGTGTATGCGATGACTGCGCTGCGAAAAATGCAGATGCCATCGTATGCATAAATAGCTGGGTATCGCGCCCAGCTCCGGCAATTGTCGCCATGGAGCACACCTTAGGTCGGTTACGGCGTGTCGTTGTTGTGCGGCGCATTTCCACCAGTAGCTGCCCTTTACCGTGGTCGCTATGAATCTTGCACCGGCACGACTTCGTCACGTCGCGACGCAGCGGCCAAACCCGCTGCGGATCACTGGCGCGCAGAAGGCAATAGCCGCGGTGATGAACGGTGTGGACCCCGAACCAGGGGATCTCGAAGGCCTGGGTGAGCTGCGCATCGATGCGCAGACGCTGCACTTGTCTGCCGCCGCGGCTCTGCGGCAGGTTCTCCTGTCCCGTCCAACTCCTGGTGCCCTTCGGACATCGCGGCACCGCCGGCGCATTGGGACCGATCAACACGTGGTTCGCGATGCCTACTACCTGGCACTCGCGCTGGCTGATTGCACCGGGCCAACCGCGCTGGCAGCGGCCATCGGCAACATCTGCACAGACTGGCTTGAGCCAGCGGCGCTGGTGGGCCGTCTGCAGGTGCGGTTCCTTGAGCAGGTGTGCGCACAGATCGACATGACCGCCAACCACTTGCCCGTGGTGCCCCGGCTGTCAGGTGTCATGTCCCGCGACATCCTGGCTGCCGGCGGCCGACTAGCCCCGGGAACGGTTTTGCTTCCCGATCATGCCTTCGACCAGCGCGACCGTGACGAGGAAGGAAGTCCCTGGTTGCACGCGACGTCGACGGTGATGGTTGCCGGTCATTCGGGTCCAGTGATTGTCGATGCCGGTCCGGACAGTTTGACCGGAGCGTGGTCGGCACGCATAGCGGCCCCGGTCACCGTCACCGCTGCGGCCGGCCGCTGGCCGGTGACCGCGGTCGAGGACTGCCTCCGCTTGTGCTCGGCGCCGGTGCGAGCGTGGGTGGCGTCAATGGACCGTCAGCTTTCAGGCGAGGACAACGAGGATCTGTCACTGCGCATTGGGGCACCGCTACGGCAGTTCCTGATCAGCCCCGCCACCGTGGCGGTTACTGCGGCGGTGGCGGCCTCACGCGGTGAATCTCCTGTTCCTGCCCTCGGCTCTGGCGAGGATGTCTCCGTTTCTGGCGCGCTGCCAGCGGTGCCGCTGATGCCGGCGGGTCGCAGCGACGAACGTGAACGCCATCCGATGGCGTCGACACTGCTTCCCCTCATGCGAGCTGGAGGGGAAGCAGGAGCCGAACTCGCCGAGGACACCATCCTCGAAGGATGTGGGTACGTCGCCGAAATTCATCGCGACGAGATGGCTCTGCTGTCAGCGGTGTCGGCCGCCGAACTCGACCGCGAGGTGGAGGTGACGATCAATTTCTCCACACCGCAGTGGCAGGACGTGACAGCCCTGATCGGTGACGTCCGGGCGACGGGAGTGATGCGGCTCGGCGCGCCCGTGTTCGGCCGAGTTGATCAGGAAATTATCGCTGGAGCCAGGCATCGGCTGAGTCTGCGTGCGCGCGTGACGTTCGGCGTGCCTGTACATACGCGTGAGGGATACGGTGTTGTTCTCCCGGCTGGGACGCGGCTGGCACTGCTTGGCGCTGATGTGTCGAAGCATCACACGACGCTGTATGCCACCCAGCGCAGTGCAACCCCAGAGGATGTCGACGACGCCGCTCAGAAGCAGGACGTCAACGCGGCTTGACCGATGGTGGGGAGCGGTGGGGCGTAGGCACCTAGTCGAACAGTTCGCGTTCACTGCCTTCCGCTGACCGTGCAGCTGCATCCTGTCCAGCAGGTGTGTACGAGGCCAGCACCGTTTCGCCGCGGCGAGAGCGCTGACCTTCACCTGCGCCGGCCGCCGCTGGAGGCGCCATGCCGCCCGGAGTTCCGTTGACGGTCGCGCCCGCCAGCTTCTCCTGTGTCGGTGCCACTGAGATCCCCGACAGCACCGACGTTCGGTTCGCCGATCCGCTCGAAGACTCCGACTTCGAAGTCAGCGCCGGGCCTAGTCCGCCCATACCGCCGACGCCACCCATCGACACACCCCCAGCGCCGACGCCCGCACCCACGGGAGAGGCGCCACCCAGAGGCAGCCCACCGACCCCTGCAAGCGCTGGCGCGAACGACGATCCCGTGGAGCCGCCGTTGAGCAGACCACCGAGACCAGAGGCCGAACCGAACGCCTGCATCGGTCCACTGAGCAGCCCCTGGATTCCCTGTAGCGGATTGCTCATACCCTGGCCGGCGCTCTGAAGTGCTTGCATCGGAGCGGAGAACAAGGACGACATCTGGCTTACTCCACCGGCCTGGCTGCCACCCTGACCGACTGCCTGCGACGCCTGCGCAGCTGCCTGCGACGAAGCGTTGCCCCCAGCTTGCGACGCCAGCTGCCCGGCCTGCGACATCGCGTCACCAGCGTCGGCCAGCGCACTGGCCGCGTTGGACAGCGGCGGCGGAGGCGGGATTGGGACCGGCAACGTAGCTGCCGTGATCACCTCGCCGTAGGTGCTACCGATCGACGCGTTCTGCATCGTGTACGCGCCGTACTCCGCATTCAGCGCCCCGATGAGCGGAGTGTTCTGTCCGAAAAAGTTGCTGGCCTCGGCTGCGGCTTCCCGGACTCGGTTGTTGATCGATTGCATCGACGGAATCATCGACGAACGGGTGACACCGTAACTTTCGGCAACCACAGCGCAGATCGCAGCTTGTTTGAACGCAATCCCGGCCATGGAACCTAGCCAGGTCAGAAACGGTGGCGTCGCAGCTTGATGGGTCATCGACCGCACACCCGAGATCGACGCCAGCGAGGCCATCATCTGCCCACCGGTGATGCCCATTGTTGCCAACGTGGCCGAGGCCAAACCCAACCAAGCAGCCGAGGCTGCGGCCCAGGTGGCTGACGTCGAACCGGTCTCGATCACCGACGCGTTGATTTCCGGGGTCGATTCGCCCCAAGGGTGATACGGCATGAGATTCCCTTTCGAGTTGTGTGGTTGTCGGGTCGGTGCGGGTCGGGAGGTTAGGAGTTGGGTGGCGGTGGCGGCGGAGAAGGTGGAGGCAGCGGAGCCACAGTCAGCGCGCCCGAGTTGCCGACAAGCTTCGCGACATCGCCAATCCGGTCCACCTGCACGGCGTTCAGGGCCGCCATGTCGTTTGCCGACGGGCGTGAGACTTTGGCCGAGCGCGAACCCATGGTCAGTTGCGACAGACCTGAGGGCGCGAATTCGGCAGCCAGGTCCCCGGCGTGGAACGTCATCGTTGTCGCGTCCGTAGCCGGGTAGTCCACAACGGCGTCCGGTCCGGGAGCCAGCGCCTTGAGAGCTTGGGCGATCGGGAAAGAAATGGCGCCCAGACGATCGCCGACCTCGATCCAATCTGGATCGTTGGTGGGCACACCGATCGTCGCCCAAAATGCCGCGCTGCCCCGCAGCAGCACCCGGTCACTGAGGGTGAGCAGTTCAGCAGACTGCGATTGCGATTGCACTGTGCCGTGCGCGATTCCGCGCACGACATCGACAGTCTCTTTGACCTCGAGCCGAGCGGCGGCTGAATCCACCGTCGAACTCAGCGAGACCTGCGAATTCGCCAGTGATCGCGCACTGATGCTGACCGCGGCGCTCTCCATTACAGACAGGTGCCGCGTTGCCGGAGGGGGTGATACTGGCGGTGTCCGAAATACCAGCCATATCGTCAGAGGCACCGCGGCCAGCGCCCATACCAAGCCCACAATCTGCACCGCTTGCAGTGCTCGTGCACGGGCACTCGGTCCCGGCAACTCCCACATTTCCCGCACGCTTGTTCTCCTTGCCATGGCCCATCTTTTGGGGATGCAGCCGGCACGCTAACCGCGCCGTTGCGGACCACGATGAAGCGGCGCGTAGGTGAAAAGCCACCGGCCCTGTCCCGGGGAAGAACAGAGCCGGTGGCTTCGCGGGACACACTCGAGCGGGCGGGAACGGGGGGGAGGGGGACCGCCGCGCGAATGTGTCGTGCCTAGATCGCCGCAACCGCAGCGCCACCAGCGGCCGAAAGGCCCTGGAAGGTCACGTTTTCGGTGGTGGTCTCCGAAGCACGCTCACCGAGCTGCTCGATACCCGCACCCAACGCGGCGATGAAATTGGCAGTCGTGACGCCCTGCTGGCTCGTCGCGGCTGCCGAATCCAGGTCGTTACCGGGAGGGGACACCGCAGCAGCGGCGGCGGTTGCGGTTCCCGCGGCGGCGGTGAAGCCGGTGGTCTCCGACACCAAGCCAGCGACCTGGCCGACAACGTCGGCGAAATTGTCTACACCAACAGTCATTGCTCAACTCCTTGTCTGTCATCGGTGCGGCTGATCCGCCCGGTGGTCTTGAACGGTTCCCGCGGATTCGGGGACCGCACACTCATTGCGATGCGCGCGGAGCCGGCAGGCTCAGCGGGTGCTGGTACTCGGTCGCGTCCTCGGTCATGTAGTGGATCGCCGACATGACCGACGCAGCCAGTTCGGCCCCGTTGCGTTCAGTGACGGTCCCAGACAGCCGCACCAGCGGCACCCCGCCGGCGACGAACACGTTTATCTCGGTCATAGCGCAACACCTGCGACCACCGATTCCGGGATGCGCAGCGCGCACCGCAGCGCATACCGTGCGTCATCGACATCGCCTGCCTTCAGATCCGCCATGGCGGCTGACAGCAAGTAATGCGCCCAACGCGGTGCGTATCCGGCCGGCCCCATCTGACCTGACCAACGGGCCTGGCTGGCCAGCTCTTCCAAATCGGCGGCCGATTTCCAAGGGTGCCCCCAGGCGGAGCGAAGCAGCTGCAGCACCTCGTCGATGTCTTCGGCCTCGATGGCATCGAAGTTCCACCGCGGTGACGTGCCAGCGGTGATGTTCACCGCGCCGAGCTCGTCCGGACCCAAGACGAGGACGCCTTGTGCCTCGGCGTCCGGGTCTGTGGCGACCACCGCGTCGAACGGTCCGGCTAGCCCCAGGCCGGCGGCTTCCAGGAGCGGGCGCCACGGCTGGCTGCACCCCAGCCAGCGGGCGACGAAGCTGTCCGGCACCAGGGTCATGAGCGGTGTCAAATGGCTGGCAGCTCGCATGTCCGGGGGCAAGAATCCAAGCCCATCGCTGGTCACGAACACCGCCGTGTTGGCGCTGACCCCGACAGCGATCTCGGTGGTCAGCCCTGCTTTGACATGCATTCTTGACAGCCCAGCGGCGATCGACGCGGCGACCACCTGCATATCGGTGGCGTGTGCGAGCCCTTTGAGGTCTGCTCCGAAGTCGAGCAGCTCGGCGGGGGTGTCACGTCCCTGCGGCTGGTAACGAATCGGCGCGGCATCAGCTGCACCGGCCCCACCGCTGCGCTGCGATGCGGGTGCGGATCGCGCTGCCGGCCCAGGCGGGAGCCCACCCATCATCGGCGGCATCATTGGCGGCATTGGGGACCCACCAACGGCCGGCGCAGGCGCCGCCGACGGTGACAACGTTGCCGTACCCGCACCGCCACCACCGTCGCCCGAGGACGTGTGTGTGCTCGGGGACGACAGCGAGTCCGCGCCGGTGACCGCCTGGCCCGAAGACAGCGTGGTCGCAGGGGCGCTGCCGGCGGGCGCAGCCGTGCTGGCCGGCGCCGTGGGGGTGGTAGCCGTCGTCTCGATGCGCGCCTGGGCATCCTTGTTCTGCTGCTCTTCGGCCGCAGATACCGGCGTGGTTCGAGCGTTTTCAGGGTTGTGGGCTCCGGCCAGTGTTGTGCGTCCGAGCCCCGGACCCACCCCGTTCAACGGCGAACCGGCGGGACCCGAATGTGCGCGAGCCCCCGACAGTGTCGCGCCCTGCTCGCCGACACCCGAAGTCTTGGCCAGTTTCGCCAATGCATCCTGAGTGATCGGCACCCCAGACCCGCCGGGGATTTTCTTCATCAGCTCGCCGATCATGGCCTGCGCCGGCTGAGTAATCGGGGCAAGCCCCTGCGCGAGGTTGGGCATCGGCAAGTTCGGCGGCTTCATCATCTGGCCGCCCACGTTCTGAAGCAGCGACCCCAGCGCGCCGTCGGGCATGCCCGGCACGATCGGGTTGGAACTCGAGGTAGGCGCCATCGTTGACGGAATGTCCGGGGTCGCGCCTTTCTGCACACCGGCTACCAGCGAGTCCTGCGTGGACTTGTGGTTGGACCCGAGCTGATCCGCAGACTTTTTGGCCTGGTCCAGCAGCTCGTGATACTTCCTGGTGAACTCGGCCTGGTTGCGCGGCGACTCAGGACCGCCCGATCCGGCATACGAGGCGATCAGCTCTTGAACGGCGGCTTCGAAACTGACCGCCGTGCCGTTGAGCTGCACTTTAGTGTTCAGGATGTCCTGCGCCATGACGGAGGCGCCCTGTCCCATATTGATCTGGTTCAGAGCGCGGTCGAACGCTGCGCGCTTGTCCTCGCTGAAACCTTCCAGCAGCTGAGTAGGGGTCTGGCCCGTGGCGTTGGCCTCGATGAGGGCGAACATCACCTCAGCGGTGTCGCCAGTGCCCACCGATTCAGCGGCCTGCTGGAACAGCTGCACCACCGAGGCAGCTGTTCCGGACTCCGACGTTGTGGGGTAGTTGTTGCCGATGATCTCGGCGGCATGCGGCGTTGTGACAGGCGGAATATCAGTCGGGGACATGGGGTGTGTCCGTCCTCTCTGTCTGTTCGCGTCGCCAAGAGCGCAGCGGTGCGCCGGTCATCTTGGCCTGGGGCGCGGATCGACGCCGGGTGCGGCGCGTCATACGTCGGACACCACGCGCACGAACTGGGTTCCAGGTCGCGCGTTGGAGAACATGACGTCGGTGCCGGACTGCTGCGCCTCCACGACTTTCCCGTCACCGACATAGACCTGAACGTGCTCATTGGGATCAGTGGGGAACGCGAGATCGCCAGCAACCGCGTCGGCGGCGCTCACCAGATGCCCCGCGGTGTACTGGTCACCGGATACGCGGGGCAATTCCACACCGGAGGCCTGGTACACCAGATACCGAGCCAGGCCCGAGCAGTCGAACCCCGTCTTGTTGTAGTCGCCGGCGGCGTTGGCTGCTGCGTTCGAGGTGTTGCCCGAACACGTCGGCCCGTTCAGATCGCCCGAGCCCCACGAATACGGGATGCCGGCTGCGACCACCTGGCGGGCCAGATCGATGATGCGCTGCTGGTACTGCGTGCTTCCGGGACTGTTGGGGCCCGCAGTCCCCGAACCGCCACCGTGGCCAGAAGCGGTGGTCAGGCCGCCCGTACCCAGCGCGCTTGAACCGTCCCCACCGAGAAGCTTGGCGATCTCTTGAGCAGCTTTCGGGTTGGACAACGCCCCCGGATTGGACTGTCCGGCCGACGACGCCGGGACCTGCGGCATCTGCGGCATCCCCCCGCCGCCCTGTCCGGCCGCTCCGAGCAGAGAGGATGCCCCGGCGCCCAACGCACCGAGCATGGCACCGCTGATCCCATTAAGACCGTCGGCGCCTCCCTTGTCGATCGCGGTTTTGCCCTTGGAATCCTTGCTCGTCTTGTCGATGCTGTCGGATGCTTTATCACTGGCTTTGCGGGTTTGGGCCGTGGTGTCGTCAACGGCGCCCGTTAGGCGGGGGTCCACTCCGGGCGCGCTCGGCTTACCGTCGATGCGAGCAGCGCTCAGCTGGCCGGACGCCGACGATGTTCCCGCCTGGATTACCGCGTCGTTGGTGCTGATTGAGGATGTCATCGGCTACGCGCTTTTCACGTTTGACGCCGCGGCGGAGTCGATGGAGTTCAGCCCCTGCAGCAGCTTGCTCAGGTCGGATATCGCGGTCTTCACCGAACCGCCCGCGGCTCCGACCTGGGTTCCTACGCCGTTGACCGCAGTGTCGAGTGCGGCAAGCACAGCCGCATAGGCGGGAGCGGCGGTCCCAGCGGTGCCGCCATCCGCGCCACCGGAAGCCACCACACCCTTGCTGGCCGCGGCCGCCACCGCGGCGGCCACTTTTCCGGAGTCGGAGACCTTGCTGGTCAGGGTGTCCTGGAGGCTGGTCAGCGAAGTCAAGGTCTGCTGAAAACCCTCTCGGCTGGTGATGGTGATGTTCGCGTTGTCCGCCATGTTCCGGTCCTTGCTCAGAGTGTCTTGATCTTGTTGGCTGCGGCACCGTCGGTCGCGGTGATCTTCGAGAACTTGTCGCTGGCCGTGTCCGCACAGCTGCCGGCGATGCTGCACAACGCATCGGTGGCCGCACGGCCTGCGTTGCTCCAGGAACGCAGGCCGGTGAGCACGTCGTGGTACACCGGCGCCGGCCCACCGGTGGTGAAGGATGAAGCCTCTTTTTCTGCTTCATCCACGACACGTGCCAGTTGGTCGCCGAAGGTGCGCAGGGACGTGACAGCGGTGCGGATTGCCTCGACCTTGGACAGGAAGGTGCCGCGGTCGGCGATTTCAACGGTGTCACCGCTTGTCATGCTGATACCTCCAGCTGCTCTGAGATCGGTTCATTTTGCCGACCCGATTTATGCGAATTTTGCATGTGCAAATATGAGTGCAGTTTAGGGCGGATTTTGCGGTCTGGTGCTTGATACACGTCTCAAGCCACCCCATCGGACGCCCCGTCGCGTTCCCTGGGGGTCCGAGGTGGCCTCGATTTCGGTCCTGAGTCCGAGCAGTCACAGGTTCACGGTGAACCGGGATCCGACTGGCAGCAGCCCGCCTTCGCAAAAGCGAATGTCGACGATGGCCGAGTCGCCGGGGACGGCGTCAGTGCTTACGAGGATCGCCGGCGCGAATTCAACCTGACCCCACGGGTCCAGAGCGTCGTGAAGTCCCGGAGTGTCGACATCGGCGGACACCGCCTGGGGTGCGCCACCAACGCCGTTACGCAGAACAACAACTGAGAGTTCGACTTTCATGTGGGCCATCGTGAGTTTTCCGAGTCGCCGAGCGTGCCCGCGGCGCGAATGACACGAGTGTCGCTGGAACACGCCTCGAGGCGTGTTGAAGAGTGTCGCATGCTGGCCGCATCCAATGATATTGGCTTTCTCTGTTTAGGAGAATACGATTCCCGGTGTCATGACTGGTCTCCGCAGCCCCGTAAACCGCACCGTGCCCGCCGATCTCGCCGCCAGATACCGAGACAACGGCTGGTGGACCACCGAAACCGTCGGTGACCTGCTGGCTGCCGGCGTGCGGGCCGCGCCCGACGCCGACTTCCGGATCCACTCGGCAGTCCGGGGCTGGTCGGGTACCTACGCCGAGGCCGAGCACGTGGCCCGCCGGCTCGCCGCGGGACTGCGGGCCCGTGGTGTCGGCCCCGGCGACGTCGTGGCCTTCCAACTGCCGAACTGGATGGAAGCCGCCGCGGTGTTCTGGGCGGCGGCGTTTCTGGGCGCGGTCGTTGTCCCGATCGTGCACTTCTACGGCCGCAAGGAACTGGCGCACATCCTCGCGGACGCCGCCCCGCGCGTCTTCATCACCGCCGACAACGCCGGTCGCCCCGCCCACCATGCCGATCTGTGCGCCGACGTGCCGATCGTCGGGGTGGTGGGCCGCGATTTCGACGACCTGCTCGCCGCGGAACCGATGGCGGGCACCCTGGCCGTCGACCCGGCGGCGCCGGCGCTGATCGCCTACACCTCCGGCACGACGAGCAACCCCAAAGGCGTCGTGCACAGCCATCAGTCACTGGTCTGCGAGACCCGCCAACTCAACGCCGGTTACCCCACCGAACGCGGCAAGGAGCTGACCGTCGCGCCCGTCGGCCATTTCATCGGCATGGTCGGGGCGTTCCTGATGCCGGTGCTGGAGGGGCGGCCCATCAACCTCTGCGACAGCTGGGATCCCGGCCAGGTGCTGGCCCTGCTGAAACGCGACGGCCTGGCGGTCGGCGGCGGACCGCCGTACTTCGTCACCAGCCTGCTCGACCATCCCGACTGCACGGACGAACACCGGTCGCTGTTGAAAACCGTTGGCCTGGGCGGATCGTCCGTTCCGGCAGCGGTGACGCGCCGGCTGTCGGACCTCGGCGTCTTCGTCTACCGCGCCTACGGCAGCACCGAGCACCCGTCGATCACCGGCACGCATCCGACCGCGCCCGAGGCGAAGCGACTGTTCACCGACGGCGACCCGCGGCCGGGCGTCGAGATCCGGTTGAACGACGAGGGTGAGATCTTCAGTCGCGGTCCCGACCTGTGTCTGGGCTACACCGACGATCAACTGACGGCGAAGGCCTTTGACGACGACGGCTGGTACCGCACCGGCGACATCGGATTCCTCGACGACGACGGGTATCTCACGATCACCGACCGCAAGTCCGATGTGATCATCCGTGCCGGCGAGAACGTCAGCGCCGTCGAGGTCGAAGAGGTACTGCTCGGCATGGAGAGCATCGCCGACGCCGTGGTGGTGGCCGCACCTGATACCCGACTCGGTGAGCGCGTCGCTGCCGTCGTGCGCGTGCGGCCTGGTCATATCCTGCCGACGCTGCAACAGGTGCGCGAGCACTTCGCGGCGGCCGGCGTGGCGCGCCAGAAGTGGCCCGAGGAACTGCACGAGGTGGCGGACTATCCCCGGACCGCCAGCGGCAAGGTGCAGAAATTCCTGGTGCGCCAAGGGCTTCGATCATGAGCTGGCGCACAATTCCGGAGATGGTGCTGAGCACCGCGGACAGATTCGGTGACGCGGAAGCTCTGGTCGATGGACCGCTGCGCCTGTCGTACGCCGAACTGGCGGGGCGTATCCGGCGAGCAGCGGGCGCCTTCCACGCGCTGGGGGTCGCGAAGGGCGACCGGGTTGCCATCTGGGCGCCCAACTCGGCCGACTGGGTGACCGCCGCGTTGGGGCTGATCACCGCTGGGGGAGTAGTGGTTCCGGTCAACACCCGGTTCAAGGCCGTGGAGGCGGCCGACATCATCACCCGCAGCGGCGCCAAGGCGGTGATGGTCGAGAAAGGTTTCCTGGGGCAGGATTTCGATGTCCCCGCCCGTGTGCCGGCCATCGACCTGAGGTCGGGGTTCCTCGACAACGCAGAGCCCTACGAGTGCCGCGACATCGACGGTGACGACATCGCCGACATCATTTACACGTCGGGTACGACCGGTCGCCCCAAGGGCGTGATGATGAACCATCGGCAGACCCTGCGGCAGTACGCCGAGTGGTGCGACCGGGTCGACCTCCGGGAAGGCGACCGATATCTGATCGTCAACCCGTTCTTCCACACCTTCGGTTACAAGGCGGGCATCATCGCCGCGCTGATCCGCGGCGCCACCATACTGCCGGTGGCGGTGTTCGACGCCGACGCCGTCGTGGAACTCGTTGAGCGCGAACGTATCACCATGCTTCCCGGCCCGCCGACGCTCTATCACTCGCTGCTCGCGGTGCCGGACAAGGCAAGGCTCGCGACGCTGCGAGCCGGCGTCACCGGCGCCGCCGACATCCCTGTGGAGTTGGTGCGCCGAGTCCTCCACGAGTTGCCTTTCCAGACGCTCGCGACGGGGTACGGGTTGACAGAGTGCGGCACGGCCACGATGTCCCGGCCGGGCGACTCGTTCGAGGACATCGCCACGACGGTGGGCCGGCCCTCGGAGGGGATCGAGGTTCGCATAGCCGACGACGGCGAAGTGTTGGTCCGCGGCTACACCGTGATGGCGGGATACCTCGACGATCCGGTCGCCACTGCGGAGGCCGTCGACTCTGACGGCTGGTTGCACACCGGTGATCTCGGGTCGTTCGACGACAGCGGCCGGCTGCGCATCATCGGCCGGAAGAAGGACATGTTCATTGTCGGTGGCTTCAATGCGTATCCGGCGGAAATCGAGGGTTACCTGCTCGAACATCCGGCGGCGGATCAGGTCGCGGTCATCGGTGTTCCCGACGACCGGTTGGGGCAAGTAGGGATGGCGTTCGTCGTCTCGGCGTTGCCCGTGACCGAACAACAGCTGGTCGCGTGGAGTCGGGAGCGGATGGCGGGGTTCAAGGCGCCGCGGTTCGTCGAATTCGTCGAGGAACTGCCGCAGAACGCCACCGGCAAGGTCACCAAGGACGCGCTGGTGGCGATGGCCGGTCCGACGTTGCAGCGTCGCGCCGACGCATGAGCGTCTATCGGAGGGCCTGTCGGCTGGCAGAAAGCCGGTGTTGCTGGCCTACTGGTGCTGGTACGAGCGCGGATTTCCATTGAGGTCGTAGAAGGCAACGTCGCCGACGGCGCCACCGATCACCTTCACGATAAGTTCACCGGCAAGGAGCCGTTCCCGGAACAACGCCAGCGCTTCCTCTTTCGACTCGGCGGTGTTCCGGGTTTCGATACTGATCCCGTAAGTGTTGGCCATGTCTCTCTCATCGTCGATGGTGTTGGTCGGGCGAGACACTACGACCGCGGCGTCGAAACCCTAGCTTCCGGCACGCGGTCGACGGGAAGATCGATGACTGCGTGTCCGTGCACGTAGAACACCTCGGTCCCGCCGTGCAGCGATCGTTCCGGGTTGTCGTAGGTGTGCCCGTGCATCAGCCACTGCGGCTGATGTCGATCTGTCCAATGCCTGAGCGCTTCGATCCCGACATGAGCCGAGTCTTCGGCGTCGTTGATCCCAGCTGGAGGGCAGTGCGTTATGACGAGTTCCGCGCCCGGCAGTCGATCGATCGCACGCGTGTACTCGTGCTGCTCGAATAGAACGTCATCGAGATCTGCCTTGTAGCGCACGCAGCCTTGCGCGGCGAGGATGCGGAGGGGTCGATACCCACGCAGTGACAACGTTCCCTGCCGTGCAGGCAAGCGCCGGTCTCCCACCAAGTCCACGATGCCGTACTCAGGGAAATAGTCTTGGGTGCAATGGTTTCCGTACACACCAGCCGCCAGCGGTGCACCGGACCGGGCAATCGCAGCGGCGTGGACGGTCGAATAATCGCCGAGACTGATCAGCGCATCGGGCTGATGCGCTGCAACTAGCGACCGCAGGTCATACCGGCCGTCGATGTCCTCGGGCCAGGTGTGAGCTGAGTCTGCGATGACGAGTAGACGCATGGTCGGCACCGTAGGAGTTGAAGCGCGGGAGGATGGGTACACGACGCGGCGGAGCATGGCGGCCGTCCCGCACGAGGCGCGCCCAGCCCCGTAGGGCCGTGGGCATCAGATTTACCGTGCGCGGCATGTCGCATTTCGGCCGCCGTTTCCGCAGATCTGCCCGCCCGATGCCTGCTTCGCGGCGGGCTGTGCCGGACCCGCTACCGAGGCTGGCACTGCCTCCGACCCATCAGTCTGTCCAGTCGCTCGACGTGTTTGACCACGACGGACCACTGGATTCAATCCCGCTCGGCGTAGGCGTGGACGGCGTCGTGAGTTGGAGCCTGGAACGCAGCAACGGGCTCCTGGTGAACGGCGGAACAGGCGGCGGCACCACCCAATTCATGCGTGCGGTGACCGAGCAGTGCCGCACCCGCGGCTGGCAGGTACTCATCGCCGATGGATTTGGGTTCGAATTCATGGGCTTCCGCGGAACGGCCAATGTGTCGTACGTCAGTGACCTGCTGATCGACATGGCGGTCAAGTACCGCGATTACCTGACCACGTTGGAACTTGCGCACAGCATCATGACCAGCCGCAGGGAAGTCTTGTCCCATCCCGACCAAGCCGAGAGATTCGCGCCGCTGCTGTTGGTCCTCGGCGAGCTCGCAGGCCCGATGCCGCGTTGGGAGTATGAGCTGGATCAGAAACAAATCCGCCGCATCCACAAGATGATCGAAGACCTGCTGGCCGCCGACCAGAAACTTCGGTGCCATGTTCTCATCTCCGTAGGAAGCGGATGGAGACGGCGTGTGCCGAAGTCATGGGCTACGTGGTGCGACACCGTGATTTTTGACTACCGCCCGGAGCGGGCTTCGGTGGCCCATTACGCCGACCCGTCGTCGGCGTTGGAGGCGGTGAAAGCAGCAGCGACCCACCGGTACCCGCCTAAAGGTCGCGGCGTGATCGTTTCGACCCGCGGCTCGACTGTGGGAGCTAGTCAGTTTCAAGCCTTTCTGACGTACAGCCCCGCGGAGAAGGACCTGCAACGTCATTCGTCCGAAGTCGCAGAGGGGTGGAAAGAGTTCAAACTCGCGGTGTCCGACGCGGCGCCGGCGCTGCATCCCCCGCTGTGATGGGGCGCGCACGAGGACTATCCGATGTACGAAAGTCGCTACGATGGCGCGGAGACATTCAGCAGCAGCGGTCAAGCAGCGTCAACAACGGCGCTACCGCCGGTCAGATCGGATTCGGCGTAGTCACATTGGTTGAGCTGGATATACGTTCCGTCTAGACCGGAGTGCCGCAACGCCCGAGCATCGCGTTCGCCATAGGCGATCAGGCATGAGGGAGCTCCGGCATTGGCCTTGGCCCGTGTCCCGTCGGCATAGTGGAAATGGATACGGCCGTGCAGGAACATCACGGCGGTCGCTCGTTTCCACACCGCTTCAACGAACCATGCGGTCTCGGTGCGCGCGAAAATCAGTGCTGTGCCGGCTCCATGATCCGCGAGCTTGTGCAACCATTTCACGGCCTCGCGGGAATACGGCGGATTCAGCCACACCCGCCCAAACCACGGTGACTCAAGGCCGTCAGTGGGTAGGGTGTAGTGCGTTCTGGCGGTCGGCCACGGCTTGGGATCCGGTGCCGCACAAGGGTCTAGGTCGAATTGCCCCAATTTCGCCAACAGATCGGGAGGCGTCAGCCACGTATCCGTCAACATCGATGCCGATTGGTGGCCGCCCATCGCCAGGCCTCTGCTCATCAGGTTCCTCCTGCTCGTACAGTCAGCGCTCGGTCTTGATGCCGAATGCGACCGGGGCAGGGGATGGCTCGTAGTCGCCACCCTCACGCCAGTCGCGGCAGTAGGGGCACCACGGCCGTAGCTTGCGGTGTATCGAACGGGCGTAGACGAGCGGAACTATCCACACGAGACCAGGGATCTGGAGCAGCTCGGGCGCTGCGTTCGGATACAGCGCGCGCACGATCGCCGGAACGCCCGCACAGAAGAACAGCAGCGTTGCGAATCCCACCCACGTAGACCCGAAATGGGATAACCGCAGAAGCAACTTCTGACGTCGCGCACGGTCCGGCGCATCGACAGGCATGTCCCGCACACATGGAATGCACAGCGCGGTGCTGCACTGATGAACGATCGACGCGAATACGCACACGCCCCAGATTGCGACGATGGTCGTGCTGATCGCTGTCGGCACGAGGATGCGCTCGCACACAGTGGCGAGCACCGCTGCGGCAAACGTGCGCATCTCCCAATGCGCCAGTGTGGCAATCAATCTGGACGAGCGCGGCTGGTCTCCGTGCACCGCGGAGGTCATTGGCGGGCTCTCTCAATTCGGGAAGCTGACCGGGTCATCTCACGATGATTACCCGATCCGGCCCAACCGCTGCCGCGTCCTGCACGACACGCGGAGATTGACCGAGTTTCGGGGCGTTGGACCTATTCGGCCAAGCACGTATCGACCAGCGGGGCTTCGGCCACGCGTGACACGAGCACTCACAGCCGCGGCGAGTTACGGCATTCCCCGCCGGTATGACGCTTGGACTCTTACTAGCTGGTCTCGTGCTTGTCCGACGAGCTCGAGCTGCATCGCCGGCGAGATTCCGCCCGAACGGGCCACCGCTAGGACTTTCTCGGGCATGTCGCACAACTCTGCGAGGGCTTGGTCAACCTCGGGGTTGTCCACCTCTTTGGCCAACTCCGCGACGAGGGGGATGGCGGTGCCCAAAAAGTCGAGGACAAGGTCGGTGCCTGGCGGCAGAATCTGGTCCCGCAGGGCCACCCATTCGGCATTGTCGAACGCTTCAGGTACCGCAGCGCACCGGTACACAACCTGTGACAGCGTGTTTCGCATCGTCGCAGACAGCGATCCGGTTGACGTGTCCAGGACTGCTCGCACCAGCGCAACAACTTCGTCTATCGATATCGCCGCGTAGCCGAATGGGATCGCCGGCCGACGTCGTTGAATCCGCCGGCGTGGCGTCTCGCCGCTGTTGTCGCTCATAGTGAGTCCCCCCTGGATCTATTGGGTGGTTCGTTCAAGCACTGGCTGCGGCAGTGTGCGTTGCTGCGTTCCTACGGCTCAATGCGGCGGCGACTTAACGACTAGACAGACGCCGCAGCGGCAGGCCCGAACACTACTCGCCGGGGTTCTGTTGGTTGACACGCTAGGGTGATTGCTTGTGCGTTGGCGATACCAGTCTGGCTGGGCACCACTGATGAATAGTCAGGTGGCCCTTACCGTTTCCAGTCGGAATTTCGCACGTCACTAGCGCGAGCCACGATCCGCGTGTCGTCTGTGCCCACGCGTGTAACGAGCCGGGCAAGGCGTCGTTGAAGCACGCCAAACCCTCCATCTTGACCCTTAAGGAGACCCGGTCGAGCCGGAAGCAGTCATCCCGGCTGCCCAGAAGCTGGTTCACGTCCACCAGTACGGGCTGTGGAGGATCGATGGTGCGCCGTGTCGGCGGGATCATCTCTACCGGCCAATGCGCAAACATCGGTTCGAACATGCTTTCGAGTATGCATCCGCCCGGGCATGCTTCGCCAGACGGGCATTAGGAATTTCGAACTTGGCGGGATGCACTCGGGGCCGGACGAAATAGGGGAAGCTCTCCGCTACGGGCCTGTACGCGATGCACTGACCATCTCCACGGGCTGAACATCACCACACCCAGTCAGCGCTGTCACGTCCCCCGCACTGCCCTTATCCTTGGATCCAGGGGAGGGGGATCCATGTCTGATGTGGTCCGCGTCGACGCCGAGGGCCTGGCGTCGCATGCCGCCGTCTGTGACAGCGTTGCCGACGCTCTGTCTGGCAGGGTCGCGCCGACGGCTACCGGCCACATCACGCAGGCCAGCACATCTGCGGTGACCACCGGCCACGGGATCATCGACGCTGTCACTGGACATCTCGCGGCGCGGGCCACCTCTTTCGGCTACAAGCTGCGCGTCGCGTCGGGGGTGTACGTGGACACCGACGAAGCTGGTGCGGGCACCATCGCCGCAATCGTCGAGGTCTGAAACGCGTGGCCGGCGGATCCCTGACCCGCGCCGACATCGAGGCATGGTCCACCGAGCACCTCGAGGCCGCGGCAACGCACTGGTCCACCACAGCCCAGGCCTGGGAGGACCACTTCACCACCATCCACACGGGCATGTCGCGGCCCGGCGGAACGACGTGGGAAGGTGCCGGCGCCGACGGCGCGGTAGAAGCCAGCTGGGTTGACCTGGTCAAAGTGCGCGGCGCCGCCGATGCACTGCACAGCGCTAGCGGGCACGCCACCAACGGTTCCGGTGACATCGCCTGGGCGAAGCGGCAGGCCTTGGATGCGATCGCCGAAGCGGAGGAGGACGGCTTCGCGGTCGGGCAGGACCTGTCGGTGAAGGACAAGACCGCGGGCTCCCTGCTGCGCGACTCCGCGAGCAGACAGCAGCGGGCCCAGGAGCATGCGCACGCGATCGCAGCTGCGGTGCAGCAGCTGGTTGGGATCGATAAGCAGACAGCCGACCGGATTCACGGCGCGCTGGCGCCGCTCGGCCAGTCGCTGTTCCCCGAAGATGGCGGGAAGCACGACACCGCGGTGAGACCGGTGGACTATCACCCCGGCGAGAAGCCAGGTGACAAGCACGACGGGAAGCCGGGCGAGAAGCCGCCCGGACCGAAGGACCCGCTGGCGGACCTGATCTTGCCACCCGACCCCGCGGCGAAGAAGCCCGGCGAGAAGCCGCCCCCCTCGCCGGAATCGTTGGCGTCGCTGATGCTGCCGCCCGACCCGGCGAATCAAACGGGGAAGCCGCCGGTGGATCCGCTGGGCGCTCTCACCGCGCCGCCGGGTACTTCACCGGGCCAGGCAGCGGCGGCGACGCCGAAGTTCGACCCGAACACTCCGGAGGGTCGGGCAGGTCTGGCCTTGGCGCGCCAAGTCCTGTCGACCGATCCCAGGGTGCCGCCCGCCGAGGTAGATCAGCGCCTGGCCGCGATGACCGCGAACGCGGAGAAGCCGCTGCCACCGCCACCTGTGCACGACCCCGGCCCGAAGTCATCCTTGCCCGGCTGGGGCGAACGCCTCGGCGATAAGTTCAACGACTTCACCAACAACATGCACGAAGGGTTCTACGCCCGCGGCCGCGAAACGCTCGACGGGATCGAGAACCTCACCGGCACCGGAGGACCCGGGCACCCCGGCGTCGCCGACTCCTGGAAGCAGCTCGCGCAGGGCACCGTCGACGACATTCGCAACGACCCGCTGCGCTGGCACGCCGCTCAGCACGAGGGCCACGAGATGGTCGACAACCCCGGCCGCTACGCCGGCAAGATGCTGTTCGACGGCACCACCGCAGCTGCCACGGCACCCTTGGGCGGTGAAGGCCTACTCGCGCGAGGCGCGCTTGAAGGAACCGTCGAGCGCGGTGTCCAGCAGGAGGTAACCCACGGTGTCGTGGGCCACGATCCCGCGCCCACAACCCCGCACGCACCCGCCGACGTGCCGACAGCCGGTGACCACGGGCTGATCGGGCACGGCAGTGACGCCGCTCCGCCGCCAGTGGAGCACCACAGCCCGCTCGAGGACATGCTGCTCGGCGGGCACCATGACGCAAACCCGGTTGACGTTCCGCCGACACACACCCCGCCGGCACCCGACGCCTTCGACCCCGGGCAGGGATCGCACTACAACTCCGGCGATCCGCACCACCCGGGTAACTGGCCGCCGCATACTCCCGAGTCGACGTGGCAGAAGGGCGACACCGAACCCGGTTGGCGGCACGTCAATCGGGGCCCCGACAAGCCGTGGATGGACTTCCAGGGGCAGGTCGGCGGAGTTGAACGCACCCCGGACGGTCACATCCCGGAGTACGTCCGGATAGACCCCACCACCGGGAAGCCGGTCGATTACGACGGGCAGCTTTTCCGTGGGCCGCAGGAGGTTTACCTCGAGGCGAAAGACGGGCATCGAGGTTTGGCCTTCGCACCAGACAGCACTTACTGGGAAGGCCGGGCTGACAAGACGCTGGAGCAGGTCGAACGCCAACTCCGCGCGCTCCCCCCCGATGCGATTCTGGAATGGCACGTCTCCGACCCGTACGGCGCCGCGGCGATACGAAAGCTGTTCGAGGCCAACGGCATCTACGACGTCCCAGTCATCTACACCCCGAGGGTGCCGTGAGCGATAGGATTAGCAGATCATGAGTACCGCAGTCACCGCGCCGGTATGGGGGAGCCGCGACGCGATCCTGCGCTCTGTGTGGGTCGCGACCGGAGAGTCCCCCGAATGGATCGCGCAGCGCACCGACGAGTTGCTGCGGCAGCTGCAGTCGGCCTTCGACGTGCCGTACTGGCGGACGTCGAAGGATCAGCGGTGGGAGGGTTCTCCCGCGGCCCTGGCCGAGATCGTGCGCGAGTTCGTCGGCACCGGCATCGACGGTGACCCGGAGCCCGAGAACGGCTACGTGTTCACTGTCTCGGGGGCGGGCCCGCGAGTTGCACCGCGCGTCCGGGTGTCTGCCGGCTCCGTCTCCACGGGGGGTCGACTCCCAAGCCACCACTTGACGGTCGAGCTTCGCGAGATGTACGTCGGTGCGATCACCGCGGAGGACGGCGACATCGTGTGTGCCGCGGTGGCCCGGACCTGGGGGCCTGCCATGTTCGCATTGGCTGACGACCCGACTCGGGGCACCGCTCGTCGCGGCAACTGGAAGATCGGCATCGGGTACCGCACCTGGATCAGCTCCGAGGTCGGCACGGTCAGCCGCGTCGCGGAGGGGCTCACCGCAACGGAATTGGCTGGGGGGACGTTGATCTCGGCGCCGGATGACTGGCCCGCAGAGCGGGTGGTCGCCGCGATGATGGAGACGCTCGCCGCGAACGGTCTCGACGAAGTGCCGCACTGAGCGGCTCCGGAGGGGCACGATGGCCTACATGGCCGGTCAGCTGGTCTTCTTGTTGATCGCCGCGGTGCTGATCGGTGGCGCGGTCTGGGCGGTATTGGCGATGCGCAAGCCGCGACCACCGCTCGAGGACAACGACGACGAGTGGTGACGCGGTACTCGAACACGCAGATGGCCGAACTGAACGCCGCAATCCAACCCCGCCTGTCGGTGGTGTACGACCGGTCCGCGGCGCTGTCCAGCAAGCGTGGGTGGCAGATCGTGGACCGGGCGATGAAGAAGGGCACCGTCGGCGGCGACGTCGGCACACGGAGCCGACGTGGCGGGTGGCCGGGATCGCCGCGGACGCGGTGATCATGCTGGCGAACATCCTGCGCCGGGTGGACCAGGACTGCTGAGCCGGCAGTCACGGTTGAATTCCATCGGCGGGGTCGACGCGCTCCGGCGTGCCCATTGCGGCACACTGGCAGCGTGTGCGGAAGGAGGTTGCGGGCACCGTGGTAGTTCGTGTGGACGTCGCCCCTAGTCTGCTGGAATGGGCGATTGAGCGCGCCGGATGGGACGACGACACCACCGCCCGCCGCGCACCGAAGCTCGACATGTGGATCAGCGGTGACGAACGCCCGACCCTCAAACAGCTCGAGAAGTTCGCCCACGCCACACACACCCCGTTCGGTCTGCTGTTCCTGTCCGAGCCACCGGACGAACCGGTACCGATCCCCGACATGCGCACGATCGGCAACGCCGCCGTCCCGCGACCGTCCGCGGACCTGCTGGACACCATCTACATCTGTCAGGCCCGGCAGGACTGGTACCGCGACTACGCGCGTGACCAGGGCGTCCCGGAGCTCCCGTTCGTCGGCTCCGCGACCGCCGACACCCCTGTCGTGCAAGCTGCCCAGATGATCCGCAGCGAGCTCGGTTTCAACCTCGCCGACCGCACGGCGTTTGCCAACTCCGACGAAGCCCTGCGCCAGCTCATCGACCGCATCGAGAACACCGGCGTGCTGGTGATGGTCAACGGTATCGTCGGCAGCGACACGCACCGTGCCCTCGCGCCGGAGGAGTTCCGAGGCTTCGCCCTCTCGGACCCGTACGCCCCGCTGATCTTCGTCAACGGCGCCGACACCAAGGCGGCGCAGATCTTCACCCTGATCCACGAGTTGGCGCACATCTGGCTCGGCGGGAGCGCGCTGTCTGACGCGGCGATGGCCTCGCGCGATGGGGTCAGCGAGGAACTGTGGTGCAACCGGGTCGCCGCCGAGGTGCTTGTGCCGCTGTCGGCACTGCGCGCCGACTACCAGGGCCAGCCGACGCCACAGGAGATCAGTCGGCTCGCGCGCCGGTACAAGGTGAGCACCCTCGTGATCCTCAAGCGGCTGTTCGACGCGAGGTACCTCGCCTGGGACGACTACCAGCAGATGTACAAGGACGAACGGGACGCGGTGATAGCGCACGCCAAGAACCGGCGTGGTGAGAGCGGTGGGAACTACTACAACACCCAACCGCTGCGTCTGAGTCGGCACTTTGCCCGCGCGGTGATCGCCAGCACGTACGAGGGTAGTACGAGCTTCAGGGAGGCGTTCCAGCTGTTGGGGACACGGAAGCACGAGACTTTCAGCAAGCTCGCCGATGAGATCGGGGTGAGTTGATGTACCTCGTGGACGCGAACGTGCTCATCGACGCGAAGAACCGCTACTACGCCTTCGATATCGCCCCGGGCTTCTGGAAGTGGCTGGAGGGTGCGCACACCGCTGGCCATGTGTGCAGCATCGAGGCGGTCCGCGATGAACTGGTCGCCGGTGACGACGAGCTCGCCGGGTGGGCCAAGACGAACAGCGCTTTCTTCCGGCCGATGGACCAGGCAACCACTACGCACTTCCCAGCGTTGACTATCTGGGCGAGTTCCCGGTCGTACACCCAGGCGGCTCTGGCTGAGTTCACCGGCAGTGCGGCCGATTATCTGCTCGTCGCATACGCTCGCGCGCACGATCACGTCGTGGTCACCCACGAACGGTCGAGTCCGGACTCACGGAAGCGGGTGATGATCCCGGACGCCTGCGCGGCGATTGGCGTGACGTCGCTCGGCCCGTTCGAGATGATGCGCCGGACCGGAGCGACGCTCGACCTGCCCAACTAGCCACGGCCAGTGCTGGGGCGGGTGCCGATCAACAGTTCGGACCCGTCGCGCAGGTTCCGCCGGGGTCGCCCGTAGATGCGACCCTCGCGGTGTCCGCGTACGGACGCGCCCGCTTGCCAGTGAGCCCCTGCTCCGTCAGTACCTCGAGCAGTTGGTCCGCGGCGTACGTGACGGACGTCGGTCGACGCCCCCGGCGCAAGTTCGGGCAAACGCGATCGGCATCCCGAGTACGTCTTCGAAGTCGACGATGCGCAAGCGTGTGATCCTTCCACGGGATGAGGTGCCGGACTTCGGCAAACCCCTAGACCATTCATGCGGTGGCGACCGGCCGGCGCTGGTGTCGGCGGTGACGGTGATCACCGGGCGTGTGTTAGCTGCCGCGGCGGCTGCCCGGCAGGCGTGGTCTCCACGCCGACACTTCACCAGCGGGAAATGTCTATGTGACGCCGATAATTTCAAAGTCCGATTGATCGGCTCCGTTCCCGATTGACACGGCAGTCCGGGTATGTGAAGGTAGCCAGGAATGCGCTGGGGGGTGCAGTTCGCCATTTAGGGGAGGGATAAGCAGCTTGAAGAAGCCATTGCGGTTGTCGCCGAGACTGCGGCGGTCCGCGGCCGTGCTCTCGGTGATGTCGATGCTTGTCGCCGGGGTCACGGTCATCGACCGCGACCGCTCCGGAGGCGTGGGTCTATCGGCGCTGCCCGGCGCTACCGGGCAGCCAGCTCCGACCGGCCCGACCGGGGGCGGCGGTTCTGGTGGCTCCGGCGGTGCCCCACCTTTCCCATTACAGCCACCGGAGATGCCCAGCGGTCCGCCGAACGGGTACAACAGCGGCTCATACCCGGCACCGGATCAGGGCAACGGCATATCGATCTACAACTCAGGCGCTCCGCAGAGCCCAGGCGGCAGCCAGGGCTATCAGCAGGCCCCGAGCTACCCGCAGCAGCAATTGCAGCCGGCCAACGGTGTCCAACCTCCGGATTATGACGCCCCGCTTCAAACCGCGCAACCGCAGGAAGCGCCGCACGCGTCAGCGGCTCCCACACAGTCGGCTCCACAAACTGAGAGTGCGCCGCAGCCACAGCAGCAGTCGCAGTCTGACCAGTCTTCGGATGATCAGTCGCAGCAGCATTGTTCTTCGACGGCGGCGGGGCTTCCCGGCATCACTGGAGGAGGCGGCCGCGGGCTCATCGTGACCCGCGGGTTGGGCAAGCTCCCCATGAGTCCACTGATGGGGCCGGGCTGTGTGGAGTGTCCGCCTCAGGCGGGTCCGGAACCGAAACCGCAAGCGCCGCCGTCGAAGGTCACCGCGCCGTGCCAAGGCGATTTCGACAACGTCGCGTCGATCTTGACGCTGCAGCAGTCGCCCTCCTCGGGAATCCCGTGGGGGATCAAACTGCAACCTGTGGTGTCAGACCAAGGTGTGGTGAACATGTCGGTGGAGATCTTTGTTGATGGGAAGCTCGCTAACGTCTACGAGCCTCACCTGCAGCCGTGGAACTACGTCTTCCATGGACCGCTTCCCCGTTCGTTCTCGGTGCGCTACGAGGCGGACAAGTACACCATGCATGCTGGCAGCGAGGTGTCATTCCTGTACCACTGGTATTCGGTGACCAAAACCGGTTCCGGTGGGTACGGGTTCGTCAATTGCCTCTACACCGCCGCGTAGACCACACCACCGCCGAACATGAGAGGAGATGACGTGAGCGCACTTCCAGGAAGCTTCGCCCCTGTGGTCGCCGACCTGCAGCGCAGTGGTTACCGAATCGACATCCACGCGCTGCCGGAGTCATCCGTCGATGACATGCAGCGCCGGGCCGGACTTTTTGGACTCATCCCGCGCAATGACAGTCTGCTCTTCGAGGTCGACATCAACGGCCAATCCATCGGTAGGGTCGGTGTGCATCCTGGGTCCCCGCTACCCCAGCAGATCGAATGGATCGCGGATCAGATTTCCACCGCAATGGCAGAAAACATGCGGGTCGACGGAAAGTCGGTCACGTGGCCACCGTGCCCGGACGGCAACATGCCCATGAAACCCAACATCATCGCCGGGGAGGCGGTCTGGGTCTCTCCGTACCCGGGATCGACGATGGCGCCGGTACCCGTCGGCCATTGGGGCAGCCCATCATGACAATGCGTACGTGGCTTGCTGTTTCGGCGCTGCCGGTGGTGCTGACCCTGGGAGCATGCACCCCCACACCCGCCCCCGGCGGCCCATCGTCCAGCCAGACGCCGCCGCCCGCGCCCCAGATCGATTACGGACATATCCCCGGGCGCTTTCCGCAACCGGCGACGACCACGAATGCCGGGCAAGCTCAAGCGCCCGTCGAAGGGTGCGTCAACGTCGAAGGCGCCGACGAACAAACACACCTGACCGTGGTCGATTGCGCAGCTCCGCACGCCTACATCGTCGTTCAGCGCGTCACTCACCCATCCGAATGCGTTGCGGACGCTGATCGGTTCCTGCACATGAAAACCGGCGACCAAGAATGGACAGCCTGCCTCGACCTCGCATGGGATGCACCACGCTGCATAAGCCTTGGGCTTCTCGTGACCTCAGTAGCCTGCGATAACACCACCGCGATCAATCGATACAAACCAATCAACCTGCTACTCAACGCGATCGATGTCTCGGGCTGCCCCAACGGCGGCTACCGCCACCCCGTACGCCGCTTCACCATCTGCACCCAACTCGTGGGATAGACCGCTTCAATGCGGCGCCCAATCGAGGCATCCTCGGCGACACCCTGGAAAGCCACTCGCCACCGACTGCGACGACCGCACCGTCGAACCGCTGTCCAAACCGTGGCCGGTGGTAACCAACACGGTGGACCCGCCGCGCGCAGCCCCGGGCGGTAGTCGTCTCAAGCACCCAATGCGACGGTTCACCGTCTGCGTGGCCCAGGTCGCCTAAGGAGGACAGTTGGGTAGGGCGTTTTCTGCTGCGGAGCGGGCAGTGGCACTGGATCTGTCGGTGCCGCCGAAGCAGGCCGCGCAGCAGTTGGGGCGCAGCGAGGGCACGATCCGGTCGATGCGGGCCAAGGAGCGGTTGCGGCGCCTACCGGTCCCGGACGGCCAGCACGGTACCCAGTACGCGGCGAGGACCTACGGCTGCCGCTGCGAGCCTTGTCTGGAGGCCGCGCGTGCGCATGAGCGGGCGTGGGCGGCGGGGCGGCCGTTAGAGGCCAAGGTGCGCAAAGCCGCTCTCACGGCGGTGCGCCATGCCGGGCAGCAGGATCAGCGCAATGAAATCTGGCGGGCGCGCAGTGCCGCAGTCGCAGAGATCACTGAGCCTCAAGCAATTCGGGCGGGAGAGCCCATCACCGACGAAGACATCGAGATCGCCTGCGATATGTCGATGACCGTGATGGAAGCGGCATTGGCGTTGGGGCGCACGGCGAGGGCGGTGGGCAAGATTCGTTCTCGGTATCGCAATCGCCATGACCCTGCCCAGCAGCCGCGCAACAGGCCGTGGACCGACGACGAGCTGGCCATCGCCCTGGACGAATCGATACCGCTGGAAGAGGCGGTCACTCGCCTTGACCGCAGCCCGCAAGCCATCGCCGCCAAACGTGCCATCGCCGCGGCCGGAGCTGACGCGCAGCGATAGGTATCTCGAAGTCCGGGGGATAGCATCGCCGGGCCAGCGATGCCCGTGCGGAGCGGTTTTTATTGGATTTGGTCTAACTGGAGCGTTCTGTCGCCACCCGCGTGGTCCCGAGCGATCAGTCGGTGGGCGTGCCCGGAATGGCTCAACCTGCAGCCGGGATCGCTCTGCCGTGACGACGTCGCGGGTGCCGTAGCCCGGGTCGCGCCGCACCCGGCTCTGGGTGCGGTCGCCGCGCCACGATCGGGCGCATGCGCTGGATTCCCGAGTCGACGACCCTCGAGCTGACCGCCCGGAACGTGCAGGCCCTCCTGGACAAGCTAGACGATCCCGTGTCTGCTCGGACGTTGGTGAGCCCGTGCGGCGCGGTAACAGTGACGGCGACCGAAACACCCGGCGCCGCCGAAGCGGCAGCCCGGCCGGGCACCGTGCCATTGACGCACAGCCAACTCCAGGAGTTGGCGGTGGAAGGCGCCGAGGTGCGGGTTGCCGCCGTACGAGTGATCAGCGTGACTGACGCTGACCACTACTCGGATCGCGCGGCGGGCGTGGTGTACATGCCTACCAGCGGCGAGTATCGGTGACCTCACCTGCAGCGGCTGCCGCCGGCCGAAGGACAGTGGGTCTACTCCGCGCTTCGGCCGGTTCTGCGCAGCGGTCCCGCCGCTGCATAGGGCTTCGTCGAATGTCTCGCGTCCGTTTGATACCGGCCTAGGTGTTGCAGGGCTGGGATTAGCTCTCGGAATCGGCCACGGCCCGCAGCGGATCCAGATGCACCGCGATCACGCTGTCCGCGATGCTCCGATCGAATTTCCAATACTTGTGAACGATGTTCGTTCGAAATCCACTGATAGCTTTCCAGTCGACGCTCGGGTGACGGGCTTTCAACTCGCCGCTGAGCTTCCCACACGCTTCCGCGACGATGATCAGCTGCCGGTCCACCGCATCGACATGGATCTGTTCTTCCAGTTCCGTTTGTGGCCGGTGTTCGGACTGGTACCTGGTGATGGTGTCTATGGCCGCGACAATATTTTGGGCATAACGGGAATCGTGCCGTGTCGGATCGGTCAAAGCGGGATCGTCTTCCCTCGAGAAATCGATGCGGCGACATCTTCCCGGGCGAATTTGAGTACCAAGACGTCGACTCCGACCCCCAGCAGCTCCTCCAATTCGACAGATAGCCCAGCGGAGTTCATGAACTGCTGGCCCGCGGACTGACCCGGGAAGTCAACGAGCAAATCGATGTCGCTGTCGCCCTGCGCCACGCCGGCCGCCACCGACCCGCATACGCGGATGTTGGCGGCTCCGCGGGCACGCGCAGCTCTATTGATCCCTCCGCGATGATGGCGCAGGAGCCGCAGCAGCCGATCAGAGTCTGGTGACATCTGATCTTTGACATGGCCCGCAGTGCTGCCCATGCGGGTGATGTTACCGATCGGCAAGTCACCATGCGTTGAATGAGGCATGGGCGGTGCGGGTGCTCGTGTAGTGGCCGCCTGCTCCTACTCCGCGCTCTCCGGCCGGTTCTGTGCAATGGTCCCGCCACGCACCGCCTCGCCGATCGTTTCGTGCCCGTTCATCCTGGCCGTTTCGGGCGTGTGCTTGGCAACGGGGGTGCTCTGCTTCCCGGCCGGCGCCCCGTTGCCGCCCATACCCGGCATCATCGGCATACCCTGGCCCATCGGTTGTCCGCCGGCGCTAGTCCCGGCTGGATTCGCTTGCGGCGCAACGCGCATGGCGTTCTCCGGTGCGCCGGCGGCCAGAGCGGTGCGCGGGGCGTCGGAGCGGCCGCTGACCTGGGCGTCGGTGTGGAGGCCGGCGACGCTTGTGCCGGTGGTGGCTGGCGGGGACGCACCTGGAGCGGTCGGTGCTGGCGACGCCGGCGTGATGCTGGCGGTCGGGCCCAGTACCGGGACCGCGGCCGGCGCCGACCCGATCGCACGATCCAAATCTTCAGTCGTGATCGCCTCGCCCTTGTCCTGCTGCGGATTTGAGCCGCCACCCAGCTGCGGCGCAGGCGGCGGAGCAACGGTTGGAGCGGGCGCCGCGGGCTGCTGGGGCTGAGGAATCTGCGCAGGCTGGCCCGGGTTCTTCTGGCCTGCCATCAGCGCCGCGATCGCCGCCTCATTGGCGGGGGAGCTGCCGGCAGAGCTCGGTGATGTGGCCGCGGCGGCCGGAGCAGGTGCGGTGCCGGGAAGCGCCGCGGCGGACCTGGCGGCGGGGGAGGGCGAAGCGGACGGACCAGGAGCCGACCGGGCGGCGGGAGCGGGGGACGGTTTGCCACCAGGAAGATTCCGGCCGGTCGGGTCGCCAGCGCGCTTCTCATTCTTCTGATGGACTTTGCCGTCGAGGGTGTTCGCGATCTTGTCAAACGCCTCGACCAACGCTTTGTCGGCGCTATCACGCGCAGCTCGCAGATCCCGGGAGCGGTCCCGCGCTTGTCGCAGCAATTCCGCGAGTCGCGCCACCTCTGCTCCACTGGAACCGCTCGTCGCGGACGCGCTCAGCGCAGCGCTGGCCTGCTTCACGGCGGTGTCGGCCTCCTGAAGCTCGGCACGGGTCGGGGCCGTCTTCTTCCACGCGTCGGCCGCACGCTTCATCGCCGATACCGCGGCGCCAGCCGCGACGGCGGCCGTGGCCTGCGACTCGAGTTGCTGGCGGATGGCCACCAGATCGCTGTGGACCTTGTCGACTTCGGCGGTCTTGTTGCAAGTCACGAGACCGGCTGCGGTTTTCTGTAAATCATCGGCCGCGGCTTCCAGTCCGCGGCCGATGGCGGTTAGGTCGTTGGCGGACGTTCCATCCAAGAACGTGAAGTCGTAGTCGGGATACTCAGACAGATCCATGCCCACATGCTCCGGTGATCGGCAGCCCCGTCCCATGCCAGGGCGCGACTCACGCAGGAGCAGTGACGGCCACTGCGTCGAGTCGCGCGAGGGTGGGAGCGAGGTATGTGGCCGTGGTGCTGATGCTGTCGCCTCCTTCGAGGAGGCCGACGAGTGTTGCTCGACGGTCTGGGCCGACCACGAACACTGGTGCGCCCGAATCACCTTTAGCGGATTCCGCGGCGAATCGAAGAAGCCCGTGGTCGCTGGTAGCCATCACCGCTCCGCATTGGATGCCTGACTTTGCGCCGTCCAGGCATATCGGCGTTCCAACTGGAAGTGCCTGCACCGCTACTTCGGGCATCACGCCAGCCACGGGGAAGCTCCCCGCGATTCTGGCGGCATCACGGGGTAGGGGCACATCGGTCCAGATCACGGCGGAGTCCTGAGCCGTGCCGTCGTCTTCTACTGCATTGCTGGTCGTTCCCAGCAAGATTTGAGGCGACGTCTTTACGTCGGCCGTTGCAGACAAGTACTGATCAGTGGCAGCGTGCGCCGCTGTGCAGTGTCCAGCAGTTAGGAACCCGTGGCGGGATCCGGTGGTTACCGCCGGTCCGAGAGTGCAGGGAATCGCAACACCGTCGGCATCCCGGTGTGCCACGGAGACTCCGGGAAGCGCGATCGTGCCGAACTGAAAACCCTCGGTGTCACGCGGTGGGTCTGCAACGTCACCATGCACATCCAGGTACTGCTGAGGAGCCAGTGATGGCGGTGGCGCTTCCGCCGGCATCACTACTGTGCGCGCTTTCGCATCGTTGGTCACGACAGGCGCACCCGAAACCGGATGAGCGCATGCGGAAACAGTCGCGCCGGTCAAGACCAGCGCGACGGCGACGGCTGTCGCACTCGCGTGCATACACCAAGGGTGTCACATACGCGATTTGCATCGCTAGCCAAGTTGTCACGTCCCGACACGCCGACCTCGGATCGTCGATCCACCCTTCGCTGCACTGGCGCATACCTTCCCGAGATGAGAGGTAAGTTGCCCGCCTGACCTGGTGAAACGGTCAATAAATCCGTCACCGCTGGCATCTACCTGCATCAACACGTAGCCGTCGCGGCAACCGAGGGTGCCTCTGCAGAACCCTCTCCCGATACCTGTAGGGGTATCTAGATGCGTTACATTTTTAGTTAGTTCTACTAGTTACATGTTCTGATTTGGATGTTCTCTGTTTTAGCAAGTATCCGGACACAGAGGCACCCCCGATTACCACGACAGCTGCGTCAAACCTCAGCGCAGCATGGATTCTGACCGCAGTGTTGACCATCAGCGCAGTTCAAACGGGAAAGTCAGGCCTCGTTTCGGGAAGGTATGCGCCAACCGCAAGCCGCGATCGGGCGGAACACTCGCGAAAAGCAAGTAGCTGCGGATCAAAACCGCGCATGGACTCGCCTTGCGGCTTCGGCCGGGTCCTGAGGTTTCGCCACCACCTTCGGCCGCCGGTCACTTTCACCTCACTGGAGCATGGTTTCCGGGATGCAGCTCGACCGGCGGGCCGCAGATCGCAAGCGGAGACCGGAGAGCGCGCTGTATTGGTGGGGCCCGGTGTGCCGCGCACTCTGCACCTGAATTTGCACCCACATCGGCTAGGTTCCGCCCATGGGTTCGAGCTTCACGCTGCAGGACGTACCGGAGCGCCTTCGCGCGCAGTACGCCGCGATGCCGCCGCATCTGCAGGCGACTGCGCTTGCCATGCTGGCGCGCACTCGGGACGCGCGCCAGCAGCGTGAGCGTGAACGAAAGATCGTCCTGCCCGCTGCGCCGATGATCGACGAACGTGACCTGGTCATGTCGGTACTCAGTCGGTCCTGCGACGAGATGGTCGATGGGGCGACCGCACTTCATCAACGCCGCGAGATCGACGCCCAACTGGGAATCCCGCATCAAGACCGCGACATGTACCCCCACGCCCACAATCAGCAGGTGAAGATGCTGACGCTGTCCGAAGCGGCCGCCATCCTCGACATCAGCGAATCGGCCGTGCGACGCCTGATTCGCGGCCGTGGATTGCCGTCGGTCCGGTTCTATCGGACGGTTCGCGTTCGATCGGACCACGTGTGGGCGGTGCGCAACCGAATGGCGGCAGGGCATCCGCTTAGTAGCCGCGAGCTGGTGCGTCACCGTCGCGGTGAGGTCTACCGCGGGGTGCCGCTGGAGGAAGTTGCCGCGACCCTGCGGGTGCACCCGCACACCGCGTGGCGGTGGTGGCGCCGATACGCGAATAACGCCGAACCCGATGCCCCGGTTACAGACTTGCCGTGGCGCGTGGTTGGCCGGCGCGACAGTGCACTGGTTCCTGAAGATGTGCTCGCCGCGTGGGAGGTTCCGTACAACCCCGCCTCGTTGCAGCTCATCCGATTCACCGACGTGCATCGGCTCAGCGCCCGCGAACGGCGGCTGATCGGCGAAGTGCACCGCCGCGAGAACGTGAGACCGAACCAGGTGCGCCGCACCGACAAGGTTCGTGACGCGGTGTCACGTACTCGGCTGTACACGATGGCCGAGGCTGCGCTGATGATGAACATGACCGCATCCGGTGTGCGTAAGGCGATCGAGCGCGCGGGGATCAGCACCTCGATGCTGTGCGGCCAGCGTCGAGTACGCCATGACGACTTGTTCCAACTGATCAATCAGCGTTCACGAAAGATTAACCAGCGACTGCGTCCCTGGTTCACCCCGGACTACGGGGATGACCCCGCCATGGTCCCGCTCGCAGAGGCCGCGGAGCGCATCGGGGTAACGGTGCGGACCCTGCGCCGCCGAGGCGCTGTCGGAAAGATCGAGCTCGTGACGTCCGACGGTCAGCTGTTCATGCGCCGCCACGAGGTGCACGCGGCGATTGCCGACAGCGCTCAACGCGCACACAGGTCCGACGAGCGCCGAACGCCATCATCTGCTTCGCTGAGCCAGGCGCATGTCGATTCGTTCGTCGCGTGGGCCCGTTGGCGTTATCCCGACATGGACCCGGCCGCCGCGCTGTACACCCGGGCGCGTGCGGCCGCACACGCCGGCTGCCGACCCAGTGTCATCGATGCGCTAGTGCATGAAGGGCTGATACCCGCGCGCCGTGCCGGCCGAGATTTCCAGATTCGGCTGGTCGACCTGATCGCCGCGGGGGTCTTCAGTGCGAAAGTGGCGCGCATGTGCCCGCGGCTTCAGGTGAGCGACCCGCAGCGGCGCCGCAGCATCGAAGCAGAATTCTTGACGTTCGATCAGGCTGCCCGGCCCCTGCAGCGCCCCGCCTCGGAGGTGCGCTATCTGGCCCGGATCGGCACCTTGAACGCTGTCCGGTTCGGGGCCGGAGCGCATCGCCTTCACGAAAGCGAAGTGTTCGGCCCGGCCCGGGCCCGGTTCGACGAACAAGCCCGCCCCTACAGCATGTACACCCCGATGCGGCACATGGGATTTGGCCACACGGTCAATGACGCCGCGGCGTTGATCGGTGTCAGCGAACGCACCGTACTGCGAATGATCTCGCGAGGGGCGCTGCAGGCCGTTGACGCCACCAAACTGAAGTGGCGCCGCGGTGAGAGCGGAATTCTGATGAAGCAGCCGGTTCGGGTCAACCATGGCGGGCTACTGGTATCGGACCGCAGCGTGGCCGCCGCCCGTCGTCTGCGTCAGATGCGTGGGGAGTTGCCGAAAGACGATGTGCCGATCACTGTCGAGCACGTGCGTGGGGGAACGGGGCCGCAGCTGCAGCCGTGGCAGCGGTACATGCTGGTGGACGACCGCGGAAATCGTCTCGACGAGTATGGGCGCGAGGTCGCGGGATGATGGAGCGCGCTACTTCTTACGGGCGCGTTACGTCGCCGAGCAGGTTCGCTAGGGGGCGCGTGGCGGTGGCGGGCGTGCTTGCGGCGTGATCCGCTTCCTCTTCGCAGCCGTCGCACCACTCGCGCGACGAGAGCGTGAGGCACTCGTCGCCGCAGTTCGCGCAGGGCCGCTCGGTATGAAGCACGAGGTCGTCATCTTCGGACACAGCGACAGTGGACCCGCGGTCGGGTGCAGTTGTCGCAAGCGGCGCGGTTACCGTGCGCAGATCACCCGTGTGCCGCCGTCGTCGCCGATGCCGATCAGTTCTTCGTAGCCTTCTTCCAATCGGCTGATCAGGCTCTCGAACGTGATCGGGATTTCGCGCATCTCGGCGATCAGCGCTTCGAGTTCCAGCGACGTGGCCGGCGCGGAGCTTCCCTCGATACGAACCTCGAAGCGCTTCCCCGTGGAAGCTGCGCGCATGCGGTTGACCAGCACTGCATCGGTGAGAACGTATGAGCTGAGGCGGGTGGAGGTCATTTGCGCGACGTTCCTTCTCGGCCGTGCCGATGTTGATCCCCAACGCGCTCAGGTGGTGGAAGTCCTGAGCGCGTCGGGAGCTTCTCCTGACTCACAAGAGCATACCTGGACGTCTAGACAAGTTCTATCGTTGTCGCGGTGTGTTGCGTGCCCCGCGGCAGATCAGTGAGCTGGAAATTCGTACTCGAGCAGGTAAGCCGACGCGATCTTGACGGTGTCGCAGACCTCGACCGGCACGCCGCTGCTGTCATACGCGGTCCGGATCAAGGTCAAAACAGGTATGCCCGGCGCCGTCGCGAGCGTTCGGCGCTCGTCAGGGGTGGGCATCCTTGCCCCGACTTCTTCGGTGAATCGGGCAAGGATGTGGCCGTTCTCCTCTAGTCGGGCATAGATGCCACCAGGTCCGGTATCGATCTCCTCGATTCGAGTGCCCTCGGCGAACGCGACCGGAATGTACGAGACGGCCGTTTCGACCGGCCTGCCATCTGCGAGATATCGCCGGGAGCGGGCAACCACTTCGTCGTCAGCGGGGATGCGCAGGCGTTCGGCGACGCTGGGCGTTGCTTTTTCGCGACGCACCACAATGCTGTCGACGCTGGCGGTATAGCCGACGGATTCCGCTTCGACGTCGAACGCCGATTTTCCGGCCTCCCGGTGCTTGCGGGCGAATCGATCCGAGGCCAGGCGCTTGATCGGCGACGCAGCCCGCACGAACACTCCGCGCCCGTGCTCAGCGTGGACAAGTCCTTCGGTGCGCAGTTCCTGCAATGCCTGCCGGATCGTCATCCGCGCGACGCCGAAATGTTTGACCAGTTCGGCTTCGGACGGCAGTTGGCTGCCGGCTGGGAAACGTTGATCCTCGATGGCGGTGCGCAGGATCGCCGCGATCTGTCGATAGGTGGCCCGCTCGTCGTTCTCGTCGAGAGTGTCGAGTTGCAGCACGCGTCTACCTCCCAACTGCTCTAGATGACTAAACCAGTCCACTGTACTGTTTAGAGCACGCCAAACTCCGGCTCGGAACGAATGGAGATGAACTGGTGACCTCTTCACCCAGGCACTCGGTCAGCGTCGCCGGCGTCGTGGTGGACGACGCCGGACGCGTATTGACTATCTGCCGCCGAGACAACGGACGGTGGGAAGCGCCGGGCGGTGTGCTCGAACTTGGTGAATCGTTCGAAGACGGCGTTCGCCGAGAAGTTTTCGAGGAGACCGGACTTCAAGTCGAAGTGCAGCAGCTCACCGGGGTCTACAAGAACGTCAGCCGCGGCATCGTCGCGCTGGTTTTCCGCTGTCGCCCCGCTGCCGGTAGCGCCCGCCCGACCGCGGAGGCGCGCGACGTCATATGGATGGACGCCGACCAGGTGGACACGATGATGGCGCCAGCGTTCGCGATTCGGGTGCTTGATGCCCTCGACGGCGGTGTGCACACCCGCACCCACGATGGAACCAACCTCGTTGCACCGTAAAGCGGCTATCGCCGCGTCACGGCAAGGTGGCGGCCGATGGCATCAGTCGCCGTAGACGTAACGCTCGTATCTCGCTTCAGCTCTCTCGATGGCGGCGTCTTCGTCGAAACGATTGGCGATGAGTTCCTCGAAATCTGTGTGGTCCTCGTCGTAGCGGTCATGACGTCGGTCGCTGTTGCCCATGCTGTTTGCCTCCCCGCGTGCGGCAGTTAAGTGCGGTCGCACGCTAGGGCCGAACAGGTGTGGCGGACGGCGGGGGCGCGGATCAGCCCAGGCCGCCAGCGGGTGATGCGGCACCTTCGACGGCCGCCAGTAGGGCTGTTTACAAACGCGAAATCTCAACGCCGTCAACAAGGTTCAGGATCAGGGTGTTGTCCCGCGTCGAGGAACTGTCGTCGGCGAGCCCGAACACATGAGTGTTACCCCTCCACGCGCTGTAGCGAATGTGGTAATGCCCGTGGAACATCAGCGCCGGCCGGGTCGCGTCGACCACAGTCCCCACGCGCGCACGGTGCTCATCGGCAATGGCGATTTGGCTGGGCGGGAAGAGATTCGAGGGAAGTCCAGGGATGTGTACGCCCGTGGGCGCATCGTGGGAGACGATCACATCGACTTGTCCGCCGGCGACCGCCCGAGCCACGTCGCAGTCAGAGAGGTGCTCCTCCGGCCACCACGACACGCCCTCTTTGCGCATGTGACTGTCGACGGAATGCGCTCCGCCCAAAGCCATCCAGGTAAAGCCGTGCCAGTTCCATCGCAGACCTCGATGCAAGTGGAACACATGCGAGCTGATCTGTCGCAGGCCGGTGTCTGGGTCGACCGGCAACGCAAGGAGTCCCGGGAAGTACTCGTGATTGCCATCGACGACGAGCAGTATCACGTCATGTTTGGTGCACGCGTCTTCGACGGCGCCGAGGTAGCGTTCGGTGCCCAATCCTGGTGTCCAGTAACCGAAATCTCCGAGCTGGATCACAACCCGGATGCCGCGCAGTGCCGCCGACCAGACGGTGGTGCATGCCCGGTGCGTATTGCCGTGCCAGTCACCAGCGAGCATGACGGCGGCTGGTCCCGGCTCGGCGAGTGGGTTGTCGATACCAGGCATGGTCCGTTCGTTTCCTCGTGGTGCTAGTCGAATCCAAGCATGGCCGCTAGCTCGTTAAAGGGTCTGCTGCACGATCAGGTGACAGTTTCGGTCACGCGGCCTGACTGGCCGGTGTGGTCATGATTGCTTCGAATTCGATCGGGGTCAACCGCCCGAGGCCGGACTGGCGGCGGCGCCGGTGGTAGGTGCGCTCGATCCAGGTGACGATCGCGATACGGAGTTGTTCTCGGGTGTCCCAGCGGCGGCGGTCGAGCACGTTCTTCTGCAGCAGGCTAAAGAAGCTCTCCATGGCGGCGTTGTCGCCGGCGGCTCCGACACGGCCCATAGAGCCGACCATCTCGTGTTGATTCAAGGCGTGTACGAATTTCCTTGACCGGAACTGAGATCCGCGATCCGAGTGCAGAATGCACCCGCGACATCTCCGCGTCGGGCTACCGCGCTGTGTAGTGCCCGGATGGCCAGTTGTGACTTCATTCGGGAGTCGATGCTGTAGCCGACGATCCGGTTGGAGAACACGTCCTTAATCGCACAGAGGTAGAGCTTGCCCTCACCGGTGCGGTGCTCAGTGATGTCACTGAGCCACAACTGATTTGGCCCTTCAGCGGTGAAGTCACGCTCGACAAGATCGTCGTGCACCGGCGGCCCGACTTTGCCGTTCTTGCCGCGTTTCTTACCAAACACGCTCCACAGTCGATTCTGCGAGCAGATCCGCCATGCGGTGCGCTCGGCCATCGGCTCGCCGGCATCGCGCGCCTCCTCCACGAGGTAGCGGTAGCCGAACTCCGGATCGTCTGCGTGCGCGTCGAACAGCGCATTGGCGCGGTAGGCCTCGATGAGTTCGGCCTCGGTGATGGGGTCGGCCAGCCAGCGGTAATACGGTTGGCGGGAGAGCTTGAGTACCCGGCACGTCACCGCGACGGGGATCCCGTCGGCGGCGAGCTCTTTCACGAGCGGGTAGACCCTTTTCCCGGCAGATTGGCCTGCGATAAATACGCTGCGGCCCGACGCAGCACCTCGTTCTCTTGCTCTAGCAGTTTGATCCGCCGTCGGGCTTCGCGCAGCTCACCGGACTCGCTGGCGCTCTTGCCGGGCTTGGTGCCTTCGTCGATGTCGGCCTGACGGAGCCATTTCTGCAGCGTCATCGGGTGCACTCCGAAATCGGTGGCGATCTGCTCGATCGTTACACCGTCATCGCGGTTGCGAGCGACCCGGACGACGTCGTCGCGGAACTCGCGGGGGTAGGGCCTTGCCATGGGGACATCCTTCCAGCCCGCCCATGCTGGGCAAGCCAACTCAGATGTCACCTATTCGTGCAGCAGACCCAAACGGCCTCGTGCAAGCAATGCGTTCGGCGTGTTCCCGGCCGTCGCCGCCGGCAACGAAGTCTGTGAGACCGACATGCTCCGCGCACCGTTTGCAGACGGGAAGGTGCCCCAAAGGGCCGGCGTCGGCGACGCCGTTGGCGGGGTTGACGCAGCGGGCGAACCACTGACACTGCACCTCGAGTTCGGGGTCGCCGTGCTGGCCGGGTGGGTAGACCCGCGCGTCGATTCTGAGCTGGCTCATCGGATCTCCTTGCAGTGCAGCGCTGTCTGCGTCAGGGAATCTGCGCACTCAAGCTGGGAGCTCCCGGTAGTCGAACCGGTAGCCCTCTCCTGCGAGGTAGTTCTGCAGGCTGCCGCTGCCCTCGTCGGCGTAGTAGCCGTCGGGGTCGCATTCGCGGCGGATGTGGCTGAGTACGTCATCGACCGGGTCGGTTCATGGCTTGCCACATGGTCGTGGGGCTCCCGTCGTCGGCGTACACCGTCGCCACCGGGTATTCCGTGTGGATGTCGTTGGGGTAAGAACCGTCCATGAAGCGCACGGTAGGAGCGCCATTGCGCCAGCCGAGCCCGCGGCGCGAATTCACTACCGTCTTCGACGCCGCTGGGCTAGCCGTGCCACTCGAATTCACGGCCTACCAGGTCTGAGAGGTCTGCGCACTCGGTGACCTTGGCGTAGTAGCCGGCTTCTTTGTCGACGGCGTTGCCGTCACCAGTGCGGGGCAGGATGTTGTCTCCGGCCCAGTCGTCCATTTGGTCGGAATCAGTGAGGTCGGACGGGACGGGTACGTCGAACGTCTCCGTGTGCTCGTGTTCCTCGCCGTCGTACACGTCGGTGAAGGCCACCGTGATCTGCATGTGGTTGTCCTGTCTCGGGATCTTGAAGTGGCGTCGGTGCGAGCTGCGGTCTTTCCGTGCTACCGGGTGATCGCGGGGAATTCCTGGTCGCCTAGGTGCCGGGTACTCCGACCGAGTAAGCCAATGCCCCGCATTCTGGGCATTGGCCTGATGGCACCGTCCCACCGGGTTCGATTCGTTCGAGCAGATCGGTGATCGGCTCCAATTCGCTTACCTGACAGGTCAATCCGCAGTTGTCGCAGCATGCCTGTGTCATCAGTCTCCCCCGGGTGGTTTTCGAGCGCGTTCGACCTCGCGGTCGTTTCAGCGCACCAGCGCCGAGAAGCCGAAGGCTTCCAGTGCTTCTTGCCAGCTGTCGAAACTGCGATCCAGGTCCCAGTCGGCGTCGGCGCCGAAGTCGCTAGCCGCGTAGGACCACCGCCCCGAACTGTTCCGTGACACCGCAACCGCGACACCGTCGTCGGACCAGACGCGGACCTCGTCTGCGTCGCTCTCTGCGTGAAAGTCTGAGCTGATGTCATCGTCGCCGCGGCAGAACTGCAGGCGTTCACTCATGTTCATGATCCTTTCGGTGGAAACGTGATCAGCGTTTGAGCGCGGAGAGGCCCGACTGGTCGATGACCAGATTCACGGGCTCGTCGGGACCGCTGCCGTAGCGCCGAGTCAGGCAGGTGTGCAGCTTCTGGTAATCGGCTTCCTGCGCCAGCGGCCGTGAGCGCACGTAGTCGACAGTGGCGTCGCTGTGCTCGTCGACGCGGGCGTAGCTCATGACGTTCCCGGAAGTGCAGTGGCCCAGGGAATCCAGGAACACCGCCAGTGGTTCACCATCGTCTTCGAGTACGTAGGCGACGCGGTAATCGCGCATGTGTCAGGTCCTTTCGGTGTATCAGTCGCGAACTGCTCGGGCGCAGTTGTGCAACCCGTCGCCGCTGAGGCTGGTGTAGTCGAAATCAGCGCGCCGGCCTTTCCACGACGCGGCATCGCCGGGCCCGTGCGGTGCTTCGCTGCGGCCGTCAAGCAGCCATGGCCACAGCTGGCCGGCGAGCTCGTGGGCGGTGTGGCGATCGATGAAGAAGAGTTCAGAGTTGCCGCCGTAGCCGTCGTCGTCGAAGTACTCCCAGACGCAGATGATTCGGGTAACGGTGAGTAGCTGGATTCGGCCCAGCACACGGTTGATGTCCTCGGGGGTGTAGCCCTGGGAGAACCGTGCCTCGAATTCGCTCAGGTCGCCGTACATCTCGATCTCTTTTCCCCGGTGTGATCACTGCATGCACCAGCTGCGGACGCTAGGGCGCGCTGCCACCCCAACTCCGATGCGGCGCGCCTCGGCGCAACTGGACATACCACCTGTGGTCAGCTCGGCCCCATCAAAGTGAAAGGACAGGGGATGGTGCAGGATTCGCAGGCTGGAGCTGAGGCCTTGGAGGAACAGCACGGGCACTGGGGCGATCACAGCCAATACCCGGTGGCGGACTGGCAGTATGAGGTCGGCAACGGCGACACCCGACTCGGCTACTGGCCCTGGGTCGCGGAGAAGATCGCCACCGCACCATGAGTGAATGGAAACTGCAGCACGTCACCGGTACACGAACCACGTATGCCCGCGAGCTCGAAGGACTCGACCGCATCGTCGCCTACGTCGACTTCGATCAGTGGGAAGACGAGAGCACCCCGCCGTTCTATGAATGGTCTGTCCAGGATAGCTCGTGCGGGAAAGTGTTCGAGCAGGATTACGTCGACGGAACCGTCGGCTTGGAAGCCGCGAAAAGGGCGGCCGACAACGCCGCGGGCCGGCTGTTTCCGGGACGATGACCCAAGCGTTGCGTCATCTTCAGAGCGTTTGTCACGACCCCCAAGGTGAGTGGTGCGCATCGCCGCAGTGGCCTAACGTGCACGGCATGCGCAAAGCGGAAGCAATCCAAGCCGTTGCCGAACTCCAGGCTCACGTCACCGAGCTGGCGCCCGCTGTAAAACGGCTAGGCCTTCCCATGGACATTGACAGCATCATCGAAGAGCTCAAACAGCTTGAGGCACTGGCCCGTAGCTCTTACACAGCACGGATGTCACAAGTGGTGGTGGTCCGTGTGACAGAGCTGTCCCGGAGACTGTCAGCCGCCGTCCCAGAGGCGCAGGTACGCCTGAACTGACTCCGTGGCGGTCGGCGTGTCCTCGCGCCCCGGCCGCCGGTTTGAGCGGATTGCTGTTGTGCTGTGCCGACCAGCACACGTGAGGAGAACCGCGACATGGCGCTGACACTGGACGAGCTTTACCGCCGCATCGACGACCTGCATCTCGATGAGCTCGATTTGATTATCACCCGTGACGGAAGCGGATTCGCGGTCGAAGATGACCGTCGCGGTGGTGGTGTCCACGACATTGGTTCCAGCTACGAGGTTCCCGACTCAGCTGACGAACACGGCCGGTACGTGTTCAGCGCCGGTCCCTGGACCGCGTACCAGTACCACAGCTCGTACACCGCGCCGAACCGCGGCAACTATGAGCGCGAGATCGAGGACCTGGCCAACGGTGACGTCGTGCGGGTTCTGGTCGGTGTTACCGCGATCAGCGAGAACGACACCTGGGTGTTCGCGATCCGCTCGGAGGACTGACCGGTGACATGGCCCACGGCCGGTGACCGTGTTGCATTCACCCTGGCGCCCAGCGAAGACGTGCGCACCGGGACGGTGGTCGAGGTCCGCGATCCAGTCCCGCAACGGGACCCGCGGATACGCAGCGTCGACAACACCACGCACGTGCTCATCGCCGACGACCGCGGCGGCCAAGCTGCGGTCGAACTGAGTGCCATCCAGAAACTGGAGGACTGAACGTGGCTGGATTCACCGCGTGGCTCGACACTTTCGTCGACGAGAAAGGCCTCGACCTCGAGCACCGATTCGATGTCGAGGGGCCTGAGTGGGGCTGGAATTCGATCCCGCTCTCAGTCGTCATCGACACAGCGAAGCAGACCAGCTCCGCTGAGCAGGAGCAGATTAAGAGCACGTTGGTCGCGATCGACTTCAAGAACGGCGATGTGCTGCATTTCTTCGAACATCTCGCCAAAGCACTTGCGCACTAGCGCGCCTGATTCGACGACGAAGGGCACAGGATGTCTGACCGGTTCTGGGATGCGATCCGCGACGTGTTGACAGCCGCGGGGGAAGCAAAAACCGCCGATGAGCTGATCGCGGCTGTGGCCGCTGGCCCTGACCAGGCGGCGGGCTCGGGCGATGCGTTCTTCGCCGGATCCGGTGGCGATGACCAGCTGTTTGACGCGCTGGACCGAAACGCTTGGGAGGTGTTCGACGTCAAGGCACGCTATTGGTGGAAGGCCCGGTCCACACGGGACAACAGCGTGATCGAGTACGTCGAAGGCGATGTGAAGAAACTGCGATGACGGCACGTAGCGGTGGGCAGACTCCATGAGGATCGTCATTCACGCCCCGGTCATCCATTCGTTCATCCACCCCGCCGGACTTCCCCGCAGCGAGGCTGTGAACATTGCTCAAGGGCTCACCGCGGCTCTGGCCGACATGGGGATCCGGGTCGAACCCAGTGAGATCGAGATCCTGCCCGATTCCGAATGCTCGTGCCGGGATTGACAATCCACGAAGGAGAGACGTGATACCAGCTGCGACGCAGACGGTCGTGATCTACACCGACGGCGCCTGCCATGGAAACCCCGGGCCGGGAGGCTGGGGAGCGGTGCTGCGGTTTGGTGAACACGAGAAACAACTATTCGGCGGCGAGAAAACCACCACCAACAACCGCATGGAGTTGATGGCTGCGATCGTTGCGCTGGAAACGCTCACCGAGCGTTATCCGGTGCAGTTGTGGACCGACTCGCAGTATGTGCGTAACGGCATCACGAGTTGGATCGCCGGTTGGAAACGCAAGGGCTGGAAGACCTCGACTGGCCAGCCGGTGAAGAACATCGACCTATGGCAGCGACTCGACAGTGTTGCGGCTGGGTTCGCAGTGGACTGGCAGTGGGTGAAAGGCCATGCCGGCCATGAAGGTAACGAGCTGGCGGACAAACTCGCCACTCGCGGGGCCATCGAATGCGGTGGATCGACCGGTGCAGTCGACGCACCGCGAAGCACCGGCAACCGCGGGGGCTCGCGACGCGGACGCCGCCCCCGGTGAGCCGCGCGGCCACTCGGTGAGAGCGGAGAAGAGAATTGACCGTCTACATCGACGATATGCAGAGGCTCGCGCGGGTGGGCCGGCTACAGGCCCGATGGTCACACCTGATGGCCGACACCGACGACGAGCTGCACGCGTTCGCTGCTCAGCTTGGACTGCGGCGGGCCTGGCATCAGAAACCAGGCACCGCGATCTCCCACTACGACGTCACTGAGACGAAACGTCAACTGGCCCTGCGTCTTGGCGCGGTACCGATCGGCTACATGAGCCGTGAGTCGATGGATCTGATCAGGCGCCGTCGCGCGACTCTGCATAACTCCGGGGATTGTTGACGATGCTTTCGACAAGGAATACCGATCGCGCGTACTTTCGGACTACTGCACCAGTTGAAGGGTCAAGCCCAGAAAGTCGGTGAGGTCACGCACCGAGATGAATCCGAGTGGTGACGTGCTGTAGTGGCCGGCGTTGATCGCCTCCTGCAGCGCAACGACTTTCTGCTCGTCAGTCCGACGATCAGGCCACCGTTCAAGCACCGTAGTGGCGATATCGGTGTGTTCGATGACAATCGGGCTGGGATCGTAGGAAAGAGTGTCTTTGACAGAGACCTTCATGCGGTTCCTTTCTAACTTGATTCGCTGATCAACGGCATTGGCGAGCAGTAGTTCTCGAGCGCAAATACGCTAGGCCGCAGCATCTTTGAGCGCGACTGGTGCCTGTCAGTCCCAGCGTCCGCGCGCATCTTCTCGGTCGGCGCAGTTACCACAGAAGCCGTCGTAGCCCTCACCGTCATCGGCGTCCTCTGCGCATCCCTCGGTTCGGCACTGAGAGTTCTCGTGATCCTCGCACCGGCCGTTGTAGTGATCATCGCCCGGTTCAGCGCACCCGTTCCATCCACACGCCGCGCTCACGAGCGCGCTGCCTTCTCGCATGCCTCCTGGGCGGTTGACGCTTCGACGTGGTCAGCCCACGGCTGGTAGCCGTAGTACTGCAAATCTCCCTCGACCTGATGCTCGCCTTCGACAGCTCCGAAGACGAGCAGCGTCCCGTCGCAATGCGCACCGATCACCGTGTACTTCGCCATCCTGGATGCACCCCTTCTGTTTTCGTTGCGCTGCACGGTAGGCGCCGACGGCATCTGGTCGCGATACGGGCGCGTTTCGCCGGATCTAGCCCGCGCAGTCACGTCCCGCGGTGATCACGTGGACCGGGTCCATCAGCGCCGGATGTTCGGGTACTGCGCCAGGATCTCGGGACCGGCGGCGATCACGTCCGCGGCCGACTCGGGATCGGTGAGGTCGACGGCGGTGTCGAGGCCGACGTAACCGTCGCTGCTGTCGGAGAGTTGGCCGAGCACCAGTTGCTTGGCGGTGGCGGACTTGATGCGAAACAAGCTGGGGTTCCACTGCGCTTCGGAGCGCAGCTGCACAAGGTCGTCGACTTTGAATGAGGTCATGGCTCGCACGCTCACACGTCCGCTTCGGTGCACGCCAACGCGGCGCGTTTCTGATCGTTGTCTGGGCGTGGCCGGCGTGTCGAATCGCCGGCAACCCCGTTCACGCCGAAAGGTGTTGCACTGTGCGAGGAGGCCCGCACGATTGCGCGGGCCCGTGGCACGAGGAACCGAAACATGCTCAGCGACTGGGAACAGCACCCGATACCGCCAGGGAAGCTGCCGGACATGTCTCTGCGGCATTCTCCCGAGCTTCGGTTCCGGCCCAACACCGTCAACGTGCGGCGCAATGGTGATGGGGTCGTAGTCATCGTGAAGATCAGCGGAAACCGACTTCTGGGTAGGGGAGACCTGCCGCACCCCGGAACAGTTGACCGCTGGGAGTGGGATCGGGATCGTGACCCAGCAGAGCAATGGATCGATGACCTCATCAGCACGGTGGCCGACCGGTGACGTGCCGATACGGAGCTAAGCGCGTGTACGCCTCTGAACCGCTTGCTGTCCAAGGGGCCGAGAACATTCGCGCGAAAGTGGAAGCCGCTAGTCGCACTTACGACACGCTGCACCCGTACAAGTGTCCCGACGCAAATCACTGGCACCTGTCGCACCACGAGCAGGGGCATGTGACGTGCCCGGTGTGCCGCCAAACCGCGCCGGCATGGAAGCTCCCGGAGTCCTGGTCCTGGGTCGTGGCCGCGCATTCGCCTGGTGGACAGGGGTGTTCGGGCGAATCGATGTGTGTGGAAGACAAGGCAGATGTATGAACGCTAGCCGCGACAGACAGTTCGACCGTGCGGCTCGGCGCGAGAACCTGGAATCCATCAAGGCGCGCCCTCCAGGACCGCCGCTGCCTATGACTGTTGCCACCTTGTTTCCGGCCCAGACCGATGAGTCAGGCACCACTTGGTATCGCACGGGGCCTCGAAACCACGACACCTGGACTAGCGACCCAGCGCGGGCCCATCCTGACTACGCAAGCGCCGCAACGTTTTGTGGGCGTAAGCCGATGACGGCGGGCGACCGTACCGCCGTGCTGCAGTTCGCGTCGATGCTTCGAACCCGAGCAGAGCTGGGCTCGCACTGCAACTGCGGGCCGGGCCACGGGTGCGTTTGTGCAGGCGAATCTACTTGCGGGTGAAGAGCAGCACGGCGATCTCGACAAGATGAAGTCCGTCGACTACCTGTTCGTGGTGATCGATGGCGCGGTCGACACCATCGCCAGAGGGCGGCCCTCAAAACAGCTTCAGCAGCCCCAGTCCCGAGACGTGTTGGAGTCGCCTCCGCGGCCGAGCCGCGGCCAGCTTGACCGCTAGCGAACAGCGGTCTCGGGCCACTCGCCGCCGTCATAGTCAGAAATGAACGAAGGCCCCTTCGGCCGGCGTAGTCGCTACGGCCGACGTGGCTTGACCCGGGCGAGCACGGGACCGTCAGGCGTCACGGTGAACGCCACGGTCGTAGGGAAATCGTTTTCGACGGAATCAATTTCGAATCGGCGGACGATGTCGGCGACGGCCAACGTCGCTTGCTGCATTGCGAAATGTTGGCCCAGGCACGAGCGGGGGCCCGCACCGAAGGGCAGATACTGCCAACGGTTCCGTGCCGCGGACAGCTGCGGCGAGAAGCGGTCAGGGTCGAACGTGTCCGGGGATTCCCACAGTTTGGGGTCACGTTGCACGGACCGCCGGCCGATAGCGAGGGTTGTTCCGGCATCGACCCGGTATCCGGCGATGACTACGTCCTTAGTGGCGATTCGTGTTCCGGTGGCTGCTGGTGGGCATATTCTCAATGTTTCTTGCAGGACCTGGGTGGTGTAGGTCAGATCGCTGAGGTCGCCGGTAGTGAGGGGCCGATCGCCTATCGCCGCGGCCTCGTTCGCCACCCGTTCCTGAATGTCATGGTGATGGCCCAGTGCCCACAGCGCGTACGTCAAAGTCGTAGCGGTGGTGCTGTATCCGGCGAACAGCATGCTGACGAGCTCGGCGATGATGGCATCGTCCGTCAAGCCCTGTCCCGTCTCCGGATCCGTGGCATTAATCAGCATTTGGACCAGGGGAGCTTCCCTGGTTGGGTCTGCCTTGCAGGAGTGCAGGATGTCGTTCGCGAGGCAGCCGAGGCTGGCCGCCGCGGCCCTGGCTTTTCGCCGGCCCGGCGTCGGCAACCAACTGGGGGCTCGCAGTGGTGACAGGCTCCGACTCAGAACATACTGGGACGTGATTTCCAGTGGTTCTGCGATGGCATCGGCCTGGGCCCCTAGGTCTGCGCCGAACACTGTCGAACCCAGGGTGCGTAGTGACAGCATTGTGCTTTGGTTGGCCAAATCGACAGGTGTGTCTAGTCTCCAGGTGGCACACATGGCCTCGACAGCCTCGGCCATGTCTCCGCCGATCTGCGCGACACTCTTGTGGGTAAACAGTGGTTGCAAGACGCGGCGCCGAGGTAGCCATTCAGCGTGAGGCGACACAAATGAGTTCGCGCCGATCAACTGACGAAGTTCAGTGTTGACAGCGCTGCCTTTGTCAATCGATCCGTCACGCGCGCTGCAGATATCACGGATACCTTCAGGTGACGTAGCCAGCACAATGGGCGGGATCAGCCACCGCGGCCCGAGAGAAATCAATGTGATCGGGCCTCCCGCGTCACGCAGGATGTCAGTCCCAGTGTGATGAGATCGCACCGCGCGAAGTCGCTGCAAATAGGGCAGGGGATTCTTGGGCGCCGGCGGCAGATTCGCAATGACCTCAACGCCAGGTTCAACGCCACGATGCTCAACCATTTCCACGGTAGTAGCGTAATGGTCCTGGATGAGGGCAGTCAGCGACCGATCGCAAGGCGCCTGGCAGGGTGAACAGCGTCGCGGCGCTGCCACAGATGCCCGAACACCGGCTATACGCCTGTATGTCTAGCCGCAGCCGAGCGGATGGAGCACGAGGAATGTCACGCACGCAAGCAGACGACCTCAATTACGCGCTTCGCGAGCTCGACGAGCTGACGAACCCGCCTGCGGAATGGGTTGAGGAAGGCATTCGCCCGGTCCGCGGCGATGTGTCCGTTGCAGCTTCAAACCTTCTGCGCGAACTTATCTTTCGAGCGGAGCTGCCGCTGCCTCAACTCGCGCAGGTGGCCGATGGGGGCGTCCGGATTTGGTGGCTTGGCTCCGGTGAACAACTCACGATCGAAATTACAGCCGAGGGTTTCTCCGCCACTGCCATCAGCGAGATCGATGGGCGGAAAACGGTGGTTTTCCACCGCGACATAGAAGGCGACGCCATCGCACTCACGGCCGATGAGCTCACTCAGACGCGGGCGCTCATCGAAGAACTGGGTGGACCATCTGCCCTGATCTGGTAGCACTCATTGACCGCGCGCTCAATGAGTGCACCGTGCCTACAGCTGCGCTAGCGTTGCGGCGCAGCGCCAACTCGAGGCGATCGTCAATCGGAGTTTTCCGGGTCGACGGTTCCGCGCTCAGGAGTTGTTCTTCGAACGGTTCATTAACTCCATCTGACTCATTCGCGGTGGTCAGACCGCCAGATCGTTCTCGGCGGTCCAGAACCGGGTCTGACCGCGTCCGCTGGTTTTCGCTTGGTACATCGCGCTATCAGCGTGCCGCAGAATCTCGTCGGCTGCCCGGGTCTCACCGGGTGCGGTTGCCGCGATGCCGATGCTGGCGCTGGCGTGGACGAGGCGGTTGTCGACTCGGATCGGGTCGGCCAGGGTGGCGTGGAGGCGGTTGGCGATCTGCTCGAGGTCCTCGACGCTGGCCGGCGCCCCGATCAGGATGAGGAATTCGTCGCCACCGATGCGAGCGACGGTGTCCCTGGCGCGCAGAACCCCGGTGAACCGTCGGGCGCAAATCCGGATGACCGCATCGCCGGCATGATGGCCGAGGGTGTCGTTGACCTCTTTGAGCTGGTCGAGATCGATGAAAATCACCGCCGCTAGCGGCTGTTCGCCGACGCCGGCGAGCGCGCCGGTGATCTGGTCAGTGATCCACGCCCGGTTCGGCAGGTCGGTGAGGGTGTCGTGGGTGGCGTCGTGCCGCAGCCGCTCGCTGGCCAGGTGCTGAGCCGTGACATCTTCGAAGGACAGCAGCACCCCTGAGCCTTCGCGGTCCGCGGGGTCGAGCAGGCAGGTACTGACCGACAGCCAGATCCGGCGCCCGTCGCTATCGTCGATGAACAGCAGCTCATCGTTCACCGACCGACCGGTTCGCCGGGTGATCGCGACCGGCTGCTCTGCTTCGAGGCGCAGCTGCCCATCCGGGCCGTGCCCGGGAAAAGTCAGCCAGATCGACGGAGCTGGACAGATCGCCGGGCAGCCCAGGATGCGTAGCGCCGCGGGTTGGCCGACTCGATGCGGCCCAGCGGGTCGATCACCATCACGCCGCGGTGCAGGGATTCGACGACCGTCTGGAAGTGCTGTTCGGCCCGACGCAGCGCGGTTCGGTCCGAGCAGACCAGCACATAGCCGGACTCCATGGCCGCGGCGGACACCCGAATCGCCAGGGCCCGTCCTTCCGCGGTGTGGTGCGTCGTGTTGTGTACGCCGCCGGCGGCGACGATCGCCGCGGGGTCCAGGGCCGCCCCGACCGCGGCGGCGATCGGCAGCCCCAGCGTCAGTTCCGCCGGCCGCTGATAGATGGTCTCGGCGGCCGGGTTCCAGGCGGTCACGGTCCCGTCGGCGGCGGTGCCGATGATCGCGTCGGACACATGCTCAACCAGCGCGGCCTGGTAACGCAGGGTAGCCTGGGCCGCTTTCTGCGCGGTGATGTCCCGGAACACCACCTGATGGGCTGGCCGACCCTCCCAGGTGGTGAGGATCGAGATGATCTCGACGTCGAGGATTTTGCCGTCGAAGCGGAGAAGCGCGGCCTCAGCTGGTTCGGTCGCATCGCCCAGCTCGCGCAGCGTCGCCAACCGGGCCAGCATCCCCGGCACCGAATCCGCGTGAACGAATTCGGTGATCGGATGCCCAATCAGCTGCTCGGCGGATTCGGCGGCGATCCAGCGCACGCCCGCCGGATTGAGATAGACCACCCGGCCGGCCTCATGCACACAAATCGCGTCAGGGCTGTGATCTACCAGGACCCGGAACCGCACACCATCCGGATCAAGGGCCACCGGTTCCACGGTCGGGCTGCTGTCTGTCACGGTCCTCCCCGGCGTTCACTTCGGCGTCGTATTCAGATTCCCCCCGACAACGACACCCTCGCAACAGGCACTTTTCCTGTGGACGGACAGCAAGCTGCCCACGTCTACCGGAGGTAGTGCCTTCTGGCGAATTCAATAGCAACATATCTGCATCAGGGTCAACGCAATGCGAGAAGGAGACAAATATGACAAACGTAATGGACATCGCAGGCATCGGTGCGGCCACCGGCTACGGGTGGGGACGCAAACGCCTGTGGTCCGGCTTGATGAGCGGCAAACCCGCAGCCGCATTGTATCCAGGGTACGGACCGGGCGGCCAGGACGCAGGCTGGCTGGCACGGGTCCCCGATGGCGGCGATACCGAGGATGGGCCGACCCGCTCGGCTCGGGCGATGCGCGCGGTTGCCCGCGAAGCCATCACCGATGCCCAAGCCAGGGGCTGGACACCGGGCCGCCGGGTGGGGCTGCTGCACGCCCTGGTGCTGCCCGAAATCGAGACGTGGCGCGAGTTCTACCTGGTCGATGGCGGCCAACGCCGAGTCCGCGACTATCTCGCGCTGATGCCGTCCACGCCGGTATCGATGCTGATGCAAGAGCACGGATTCCACGGCCCAGCGATGAACGTATCGGCGATGTGCGCATCCGGAAACGCAGGCATGATCACGGCAAAGATGTGGCTCGACGCCGGCATGGTCGACGACGTGCTGTTCCTGGCCACCGACCTGTCCCTGACCCCGGAGAACGTCGAACACTTCGTCAAACTCGGGGTGGCCGTGACCGACACTGAACCGCTGGACGCGTGCCGTCCATTCCAGGAAGGCAGCCGCGGGTTCTCAGTGGGTGAGGCCGCAGTGGCGTTCGTGCTGACCGGCCAACGCACCCAGGCATACGCGTCGATGCAAGGCGGGGCGATGACACACGACGCCTACCACGTCACCTCGGTCGACCCAGCCCGCGTGCAGGTCGACGAATGCGTGCGCACCGCCCTCGATGTCGCCGGCGTCGCAGCCGAGGTGGCGTTCGTCAACGCACACGGCCCGGGCACCGTGCAATGCGACGCCGCCGAAGCCGCCCTGGTTGACGAGATGTTTGACGGCCGGCCCGCCCTGTACTCAGTGAAGCCGCTGGCCGGACACTGCCAGGGCGCGGCCGCCGCGGTGGAAATCGCCGCTGCTGCAATGGGTTACGAGCACGGGATGATCCCCGCGCCGCCGACGGTCGCCGCTGGCCATCACCGGCTCCTGGACGGGCCGACGCCCATCGCTGGTGGCATCACCGTGAAGACCTCGCTAGGCATGGGTGGACAGAATTCCGCGGTGGTGCTGGCCCCGGCTGGGTGAATCCGTCGTGGCAGGGAACGCGGGTGGCTCGGTTCGGGTAGGCAACTCACGCAAGGCGAGTTCATCGGCAATCGCGGCCGATGAACTCGCCTTGCACGTTTCATGACGACGTTAGGTGAACCACGGGTGACCTCGTCGCGAGCAGTGACCGCAGCTGGGAATTAGTCGGGCTGAATGAGCGCGCCGTGCTGCAGCAGGTTTGTGATCGAAGAGTCCCATCGTTCGAGTTGTTCTCGATCGTAGAAATGCCCCGGCAGGAATCGCTCGATGTGCTGGCGCAAGATGATGGCGCCGACACGAAGAATGATCGGGTTAAGGAATGACCAGAGAAAATCGACGTCGTCGCGCATCAGCCCCTGCTCCTGGAACCTTCGCCCTTGGCTTTCGCTGATCTTTGCTAGCCCGTCGAAGATCACTTGGCCGACTCCGCCGGCGGCGTCGCCTTCAACGAGGACCCGCTTAAGGTAATCCATGGCTATTGGGTGATTGGCTATGAGTTGGACGATGCTCTTACCGGCCGTCACCGTGGTGTACTCAGCCTCTTGCACGGCCGGCTCGAGGTTGTCGGCGATGATTTGGAGGACGTGGGTGTCGACCGCCTCCACAAGGGAGGCTTTGGTCGGGAAATGATGCTGAACGGCTCCCGCCGACATTCCAGCAAAGTCGGCTACAGAACGCAGCGACGTGACCGCGATACCTCGTTCTGCGAAGATCTGTAAAGCAGCCGCGACGATCTTCTCCTCAGTGGAGAGCTCGCGCTGCGGCCGCGCAAAACCAAAGACCCCTTGACCTTCCATGGCTACGACAATAGCGCTAACCTGTAAGGAAATACAGGTGCATTGGAGCTCGATTTGAACATATCTTGTCGATTTGCTGCCCAAAACTATCGCGTCAATGAAGGCGCCAATCAATGAGCTTCGTTACATACCATCACGGAAACGACAGCGTGGCGCCAGCCTACCTCGCTGTTCCGCGAGGCGAGGGGAGATGGCCGGCGGTCGTAGTCGTTCAAGATGTGTTGGGCATGACTGCCGATCTGCGTCGCACCGCCGATCGACTGGCCGAGAACGGCTACATCGCATTGGCGCCGGCTCTCTACGCCGGAGGCTTGAAGATCCGGTGCCTGATCGCCACGCTGCGCGCCGCCAGCGCCGGAATCGGCACTGGATACGCCCCGCTTGTCGCTGCGAGATTTCCTCCAGGCAGATGAACGTTGCACCGGCAAGATAGGACTGCTCGGCTTCTGCATGGGTGGCCAGCTGGCTCTGCAGCTCTCCGTCGGCGGACTATTTGATGCCTGCGCGGCGAACTACGGGGTCCTGCCCAAGGATTTGCACGCGTTGAGGGATGCGTGCCCGGTCGTGGCCAGCTACGGCGCAAAAGACCTCATTGCACGTCGAGGTAGCGCGGCGCGCCTCGATGCCGCTCTCGCGAAAGGCGATGTGCCACGAGACATCCGTGAGTACCCGGACGTGGGCCATGGATTCATCAACGACTGGCGCTTTCCTGGTCCGGTTCGGTTCATCGAGCGTGCTGTGGGAGCTAGCTACTCGGCAGCCGAGGCCGAGGACGCCTGGCGGCGCATGCTCGAGTTCTTCAACTGCTATCTCCCGCTTGACGGCCCGCTAGCGCCGGGGCCGGCTGCAGACGCTGCTGGGAAGACGGCCACGCCGCCCGATCCGGTCGGGCTGGTCTGAGCTCAAATCGGCGAGCCGGGCGTGATCGCCATAGTGCGTGGCCGGGCGGGACGACCTTGACGGAGCGTGGTTGACGAGACTTAGCTGCTGCCCAGCTTGACGTGCGGAATGAGCGGCTGCACGAGGAGGGTTGTCGTAGCCTCGACGTCGAGGGGGGCGACACCAATGGGCCTTGGGCTTGACCGCATCCGAGCCCCACCAGGGCTTTCGCGTCGGCGTAGTGTTGCAGGCCGCTGGCCACCAGGTCCAGTTCGAATTCCTGGCTCAAGGTCGCTATCAACGCGAAGATTGCGGCATTGCCGTCGTCGTTCGGCAGGCTTTGAACAAATGATCCGTCAATTTTGAGTGTGTCAAACGGCAATGATTTGAGTCCAGCCAGGCTCCCGTAGCCGGTTCCGAAGTCGGCCAACGTTAGGCCTACGCCCGTTGCCTTGAGATTGCGAAGCGTTGCGCTGGCCGACGGCTCGTAGAATAGGTCACTTTCGGGAAATTCTAGCGAGATTGCGTGGGCAGGTAGCTGGAAGTAATCGAGCGTCTTAGTGAGGTATGCGGGGAAATCCTCTGTAAGCACTTGGGCGGGTGAGAGTTTGATTCGCATGACAATGCTCTGAGCCAGGTGGTTGCTACGCCAATGATGTAGTTGCTCGCAGCAAATCCAGAGAATGCGGCGACCCAACATCGCCGCTTGATTGGTGGCCTCGGCGACAGGCATGAATTGTTCGAGAGGAAGGTGCCCGCGACTCGGATGGTTCCACTGGACCCGTGATTCTAGGGCGACGATCGCCCCAGTTCTCAAATCGACTTCGGGCTGGAAGAAGAGAACCAACTCCTCCTCTTCGATGGCCCGCTGCAGGTTGAGTTCGATGTCGGTCCATGCGTTGAACGTCTCGGCTAAATCGTCTCTGAACGTGGCGATGTCATTGCCGCCGGCTGCCCTGATGGATGACAAAGCACGACTTACATGGCTCATGAGGTCCGACGCTGAGTGCCTTCCCGGGAACCCGACAGCCACGGCGATGCTCATGCTGGATTGGACACGCTCGGCTTCGAGGATGATTCGTCCGCGAAACTTGTCGCGTAGATGCTGGGCGAACGCTTCGGCGTGCTGATGGCTGGCCGGTCCGTCTAGGACCACGGCAATCTCATCGTCACCAGGCCGGGCGATGAAACCACTATCGCCCATCTGTGCTTGCACCTGGTTGCTGAGGTGTGTCATGAGCTGATCTCCTGCTGCATGACCGAGAACAGCGTTGACGGTGCGCAGTCGGTCCGGGCTGACGTAGAGGATGGCGACTGGGTCTGAGGCGCCATGTGACAGGCGGAATTCGAGAAGTTGAATCAGCTTCCTGCGATTCCATAAGCCGGTCAGACTGTCCTGCTCGCTCAGTCGCTTCATCTCGCGTTCGCGGTCGGTGCGTAATTTGACGTTCGCGAAAACGGCGGCGAGCAGCGTTAGCGCATCAAGGTCGTTTGCTGGCCAGTCGTGGTAGCCGTACCGGACAAGTTCCAAATTACCGACTGCGTCACCACCCGGCGGAATTAACGGAGCGACGGCAATTGAGAGAATGTCGGGCGCGGACGTGCCGGGTGTGATCCGCGCACGGAACTCTTTGGATTGTGCGTTCAGCCTAAGCGCAGCCGGTTTGTCGAGGTCATCGGCGAGGGCGAAAGCTGGATCGGAGTCGGACACGCATTTGCGCGCCGGCCATTGTGCAATCAACTCTGTTGCCCCGAGGTTGTGCGTGTTGTGCCACAGAAAAACGGCATCGAGGGCGAAAAACCTGCCGATGTCTGCGAGCACTTCTTTGCTGAGATCATCGACTCCGTCGGTGGCAACAGAAAGCAACTTTTGTGCCGTGTCCGCGATGAGCTCACCAAGGGTGTTGTGGTGACTAAACACATCATTACGTTAGCGAAGAAATCGCGCTGAATGACTGTCGTTGGATGCGGCCAGCCGATATCGCGCCGCGGGTCATTTGTAGGTGAACGCAGGCAGCGACGCCGTTCCGGCGGCTGGGGCCCGCCCGCGTCTTCGCGCGGAACTCGGGCGCGATGGGCGAGCCACGGCGGATGTTGTGCGCCGATGGCCGGACCGGGAAGACCGTCCGTACGGCTAGACAATACGAATGCATTGTGTTTCGATGGCGCTGATTTATGATCAGATACATCGGTACGGTATTGTTAGGCGAGGGGCCACCTTGTTTCGGAAGTCGGGTCTACGTGGGGTTAAGGGGCGATTACTCGCCCTCGTCGTCGCACCTGGGCTGGGTGATCAAGCACCAAGCCTTCAGCCAGCCGAAGAAGCTATTCAGCGTTAGCGAGGCGGTCCATGGGTTGCGTCCATCAAGGTGGTGTACGAGTCGGACCTGATCAGCGGTACCGGCGTGTCGTAGCCGAGTGATTGAAGGTCATCGCGTGATTCTTCGAGAGACCGTCCAAAGTCACTCGAGCAAAGGAATCGACGCGATGACCACTGCCCACAATATCGATCTGCCCACTGTGCTGGCCGAACGACTCACCACTGCCCATCCCGACGTGCTGCGCGAGCTGCTGGCCACGTTCATCCACACCTGATGGGCGCCGAAGCCGACGCCCTATGCGGTGCCGGCTACGGCGAACGCTCGGCTGAGCGCACAATTCCCGCAACGGCTACCGACACCGTCAATTCGACACCCGTGCAGGGACTTTGGATCTTGCGATCCCGAAGCTGCGGCAAGGATCCTACTTCCCGGACTGGCTGCTGGAGCGCCGTAAACGCGCCGAGCGGGCCCTGACCACGGTGGTGGCGACGTGTTACCTGCTTGGTGTCTCGACGCGGCGGATGGACAAGCTGGTCGAGACCCTGGGCATCACGTCGTTGTCGAAGTCGCAGGTGTCGGTGATGAACTCGACGCCGCCGTGGAGGCGTTCCGGACCCGGCCGCTCGATGCCGGCCCGTATACGTTCGTCGCTGCGGACGCTCTGGTGCTCAAGGTGCGTGAAGCCGGCCGGGTGGTCAACGTGCACGCCCTGATCGCCGTCGGGGTCAACGCCGAGGGCTACCGCGAGATCCTGGGAATCGATGTCACGACCGCTGAGGACGGGGCGGGCTGGTTGACGTTCTGGCGGTCGTTGACCGCCCGCGGCCTGTCCGGGGTCAAACTGGTCACCAGCGACGCCCACGCCGGGCTGGTCGCCGCCATCGGGGCCACCCTGCCCGGAGCGGCGTGGCAGCGCTGCAGAACCCACTACACGACCAACCTGATGTCCGTCACTCCCAAGAGTTCGTGGCCCTGGGTGCGCACCCTGCTGCACTCGGTGTTCGACCAACCTGACGCTGAATCCGTTGCTGCTCAATATGATCGGATCATCGACGCATTGTCCGACAAGCTGCCCAATGTCGCCGATCACCTCGAAGCGGCGCGGCCGGATCTGCTGGCGTTCACCGCGTTCCCCAAGCAGATCTGGCGCCAGATCTGGAGCAACAATCCCCAGGAACGACTCAACAAGGAGATCCGCCGGCGCACCGACGTCGTGGGCATCTTCCCCGACCGCGCGGCCCTGATCCGTCTCGTCGGAGCAGTGCTGGCCGAACAACACGACGAATGGGCCGAGTCGCGGCGCTACCTCGGCCTCGACGTTCTGAGCAAATCACGCACCGTCAACGACACCCCAACCGAACAGGAGGCTACCCCCGCGGCACTGCCCGCCTGACCCAACTACCTCGAAGAATCACACGACGACGTCATACACCACGTCCCTGGACTTGACCGGTCCATGCTCATCACACACCAAGGCAATAGCACTCCCGCCGTGGAAACTTCGCCGACCACGACACCCGCCCGGGTTATCCTGTCCGTTCCAGAGGCCCTGGCCCCTGGCCAGGTGTCGTCATGATTTATGGCATTCGCGGCGTGTCCTCCGACGTGCGAGCGCTGGCCGACCGCTTCGCCGATGGTGGCCATATTGCGCTGGCGCCCGATCTCTTAACCCGCGGCGGCAGGATCGTCTGCGTGGTTCGGGCTATTGAGCCACTTTTCAGTGGCTCAGGGCCCGCCATTGACACCATCGGCGCGGCGCGCGACTACCTCATGGCCGACGAACGGTGCGCTGGCAAGATCGCCGTCGCCGGGTCTAGCTTCGGCGGGAGCCTTGCGCTCGTCGTCGCACCTTCCGGGCAGTTGGATGCGGCCGCATCCCAGTACGGCATCGTCCTCAAAGACCCCGGCATGCTCGAAAAGTCGTGCCCGGTCGTAGCCGGATTCGGGGCTAGAGGCGGGATCGTGAAAGCCGGATCAGCTGCGGTCTTGGACGACGCGCTGACCAGTCACGATGTGCCCCGACATTGAGGTGTACCCGGATGTGGGCACGCATACATGAATTCGGGGCCTGTGCCGGATTGGATAAGCCGTCCATTGCGCATGGCGTACTCGTGACCGGAATCCGAGGACTCCTGGCGTCGACTGTTCGCGATGTTCGATGATCGCCCGCGCTGGCGGCGGCCTACGCGGCCATGTCAGACGCCGGCAGCGTCGGCGTGTCCAGTCCTGCGCCACGGGTGAACCTGGCTGGGGTGGTGCGATTACGTCGCGCAGACCAAGCCGAGAGACTTCTGCTGGTTCACTTCCACCGCTGCCACTTAGCGCCCGAACAGGCTTCCGTAGAACAGGAACCACGCGATGCACGCACTGATCGACAGCCGATCCATTCTCCTTGTCGAGGGTGAGCGCACATTGGTGATTGCGCATTCGAACCCGGCATTTTCCCGGGTTCATGAGTATCTCGTCGATGAGCGCGGCCAAGTCTTCGAGGACATTTGCGCGATGGTCGAAGCCCTTCGCGATCTTGCGAAACACCTCTCGCGCAATCCCTGACGACCAGTGCCGGGAACGGTTCGCGCCAACATGAAAGCAACGGTCGAGTGGAGGCGGTCATCCAGGACCGTCGTCGTCGACTGAACAATCGATTAAGCACTGGACGTCAGAAGATGCCCGACGTATGATCTGGTCATTGACGTCGACAATGCGTCGCCGGATTCAGCGGCTTTCTCGGACATCCGCGCGCTGCCAAGCCCCGATGGCGGCGATGAGTCCCCGGACAGGATCGAACCGATCGGCGTTTCAATTTGCACCTTGGCATTTTTTCGCATCACCGGCGACTTTGATGTATTATTCGTCACCAAGGACGGCGCTTCGCGCCGCGCTCGGTCGCGGGACGAACGCGCAGAATAGATCAGGCCTACAGATTCAGTGACCGGAAGAGCGATCGATACTCGGATCGCAACGGTCGATCGCCGCCGTCGACGATGAAGAGCTGGCATGTCGAATCGTGCACGGTAACCCGGTAGCCGAAGCGGTCCTATCCACCGCGCTGCGTCTCGCCAGCGAGAATGTCGACCCCGCCGCGATCAGTGCCTTTCTGGAGAGGATGGAGCGGAATCCATCGCAGGCCTCACGTTCGCAGCTCCTCGGCTGGCTCAAAGCCTGTGGTTTCTGCATCACTGCGGACGGGTTCATTGTCGGCTTCAAGTCGGTGTGCGCCGACGGCTTATCGGCGCACAGGGGAGCGGAGCCGGTCACGGTGGTGCACCAGGACACTGCCCAGTCCCTGACAGGCCGCATCCCATACCCGGTTGGCTCCACAGTGTGGATGGCGCGCGACGGTGGATTCTGACCGATACTCGACGTCCTCGGTTGGACTGCATGTCGGGACGTTCAACTCGGCGAGAGACTTCTCCGCCAACATGCTGGTGGTGCTTGTTGATCCGGCCGATGTCGTGGCTGTGCCGGCGAGCAGCGGCGACCAGAAGATGGTGGTGTGCCGCTTGTTCGTAGCGGCGCTGCATGACGGAGAGCAAGTGGCGGAGTCCGTGATCAAACGCATTCGGACTGTTCCCGACTTCGCGGCCACGGAAGCGTATGTGAACCGTCCGGAGAACCGTTTGCCTGCATCGTGCGGGTACACGGTGGTGCTCGACGGGGCCGACAACCCGCGGTGTGAGAGCGGCGAGGATTGTCGGTAGCGCCGCGGCGTGCGGATACGGTCCGCGGTGGCGCCACGACGCTGAAGTGCTTGCGAGAGCGAAAATTCGGTCGTAGTCTCTAATTTAGAGACAACGTTAGGAGTTTGGCATGGCAAGCACTGTTCTCTCCCACGCCTGTGATTTACGCGTCGGGGACCGATTCGCGCATCGTTCAACACTTTCCGGACAGCGGAGTGTGCGCACATTCTTGTGCGAAGTTGTGGAGGAGCCCGTCCTGCGCCGACGGGACGGGGTGTCATTGGCGACGACCCTGTGCCGGACCACTGACCCCGAAACAGGTCAGGTCTACGAGGGCGCAGTGTCGTTACCTGTCTACGAGTGGATAGAACTCCAGCCGGCATACTGAGGGTAAAAATGAATGTGGCACAGCAGTTTCCGGCACGAACCGACTCGAATGGCGTGATCTGGTATCGGCACCGTGACAGTGACTCGGGCACCTCGCGGTCGGAGTGGACGTCCGACCCCACGCAGGCTCACTCCGACTACGTCGCGCACTACGACGCTACGACTGGCGGTCTGCACCCTGAGGGTGTGTGCGGCGGCGACTGCTCGGGTTGTTGTTCGGACGCGGAGTGGAGGTGAGCAACCATGGAATCTGCACCTGTCGCACGGCCTGCTAATCGTCGGACCAGCGATGCACCGGATAGGAAGTCCGGCACACCCTCATCCGCGCCCACCACGGCTGGCTGCGCACTCCTGGTTCTCGCTGAATCGCCGGCAATTGCAGCGCTTGCGCCCAGAAAAAGGCCGGCGTCCGGATGGTGCAGTGCAGAATCTGTCGCTGAATTTCGCAGGCGGCGTAGCAATTTCGGCAGTGTGTGGAAGCGTCACGGATGACGAACACTGGGTTCGGGTGCCTATGCATGGGTGCCTGGGACTGCTCGACAGTCGCAATCGAAGCGCGCCGCGCACCAGTGATGCGCACAACCCCAGTCACGATCCGCAACGCGGACACGATGCCGAACAGCCAGTGAGGGAGTTGCGATGTCACATACCGAACATGTCAATCCAGCCGATCTGCGTGAAGGTGACATGATCGACCTGCAGCCGTTGTTGGCGCTGGTCGACGATTCTTCTGTGCACCCATGGGTGTGGCAGCCGTTCGGCGGCGATGATCGAACGAATGCCGCCGCGATCGAGACGGCCCGCATCGCATCTGAATCAGAGCTCGCCGTGGTGGAGTCGGTCGAGGCGATCGCAGACGGCACGGTGGTGGTCTACAACGACCAGATCAACATCACGATGCGCGCGAACCTACGCGTTGCCCGGACTGTGGGCTGATCATGGCATCGACCGACATCGTGGGCTACACGTTCCAGGCGGCCAACCATTGCCCCTCATGTATCCGTGAATGGGCTTTGCGCACAGGTGGGTTCGACTCAAAGGCGACAACACCGCTGGAAACACTGCTCGACGAGATGGCGTCGAAGGCCGGCATCGATCGACACACCGAGCGCAGTTTCGATTCGGGCGACTTCCCGAAGATGATCTTCGGTGTGCACGTCGAAAACACCGACGAACGCTGCGATACCTGCGGGGAACCCCTCATCGACGTCCGTTGACGCGGACTCGGAAGCATACCTGGGACGTGACAGACGCTCAGCCCGCCTGAGATGACGGAAGGAAACGAGGTGCAGATACCTGACTCGATCATCGATCCGGCCACCGCGAAAGAGGGTGTCCATTACGTCATCGCGTTCATCGACGATGACTGGGACCGCTGGACCGGGCCAGAGCAAGCCGCGAAGTACCGCGGCTGGCGGCGCAACGGGCGATGGTGGTTCTCGGACCTCCTCAGTGACCGACAGAGCAACTGGGACTACGCGGACGACGAGGTCATCATCCTGTCCACCTTTCAGGCCGCCTGATGCGACGGCGCGATTGCACCGGGTTCGGCGTGTCGAGCGGCGCCAGGACGCAACGGTGGCTGCTCGTCGTAATTTCGCGATCAAGAACGCCGAGTGTAGGGGCGAGGTCGCGGATTCCGAGCTTCGTTCGACAGGAGAGGTGATGTCCACCATTGCGATTCGAGTCGCTGCCGAAATTGCGGCGCAATTGAGCGGCCGAACGGCTGACGACCTTGGGTGGCCGGACCGACGTAGCGTTGCGCGTCATTTTGCATCTGCGACCCTGAGCGGGCTGAGCCGTGAGCAGTTCGGCGACGACCCGGCGGGGTGGTGCATCGAAGTGCTAGTGCCCGCGATTGAGCATCGGCTACCCGGTCCCGACACCGATCTGCGAGCGATCGGGTGGCCGCATGTTCCCACTGTTGCTGCGAACATCGCCCGCTGGCTGGTCGATGACGGAGTTTTCACCCAGGAGGACAACAACACATGAGCGACGTGAACGTCGGAGGACAGGTTCGGGTCCATGTTCGGGGTAACGAACACGTGGCCGAGGTCGTGTCGATGTCACGGTCCCGCGCAACCGTGCGATACACGGACGCATACGGCGAGCAACGCACACTCAGGCTGCCGCTGAGCGAGATTCGCGCAGCATGAGCCTCAACGAGCAGCCGTACGGCGCTCCGATGCAGATCCCGCTCGGATTGTCGGGACGGGTCATTGAGATCGGGGTTCTCGGCTTCCGCATGCAGATCGCCGGGCGGCCGATACCGTGTCGGCGCTCCGCGGACAACGCAACATCAGAACGCGACTGAGGCCCTGATGGTGAACGAACCAATCACTCAGGCGCATAAAGAGAAGCGAACCTGACATGGGCACAGTTACAGATCACGCAATCATGCCTACGGCGCTGGCCGCCGCAGATCAAGAGTATGAGGTTAGGTTCGTGCGAGCTGTACGTGACGGTAAAGCGGTCTCTGGACGATGGTTCGGAGGCCGAAGCGCAAGCGGCCACTGGTTGGTTCAGCGTCCAGATGGTGGTCAAACCATCAGCGGTGTCCCTGACGACGAGATCGTGGTCACCGGCTGCGTCGTCGAAACCGATTGATTCGTCGTCGCGCGAATAGATCTCGGCCAACACGCTGCTGCCGCACGCTGTCACGTCCCGGTGAGCAAACCGTCAATCAGGACGGGGGTTCTCAAAAGCCCTGTGCGGCACGAACGTTGAGTCTGGCAGGAAACACGTACTCGGCGATATCCGCAGCCTCAACCGTTACGCCGTCCTCAACGCCTGTCAGACGAATCAGATACAGCGCGCCGTCGGTGTGAACCACACCGACGCGATAAAGGATCTCGAACCCCTTCTCGGCCATCTCCCGAAGCTCCACCAAATCACCAGCGGCGTAGGTGCGGCCGCGCACATCCTCGGTCTTCCATGACCCCATCGCTACACCGCTTCCTTGTCGGGATCGGGCTACTGAGCGGGGCGGGACAGTGCGCCCAAATCGGCCATCTTGAGGGCGCTGAAGATGGCCGCAGGGTTGTAGGCGAACTGCACGGGGCCGTCATTGGTCCGGCTGAACGTGGCCTCCACCAGGCCGTCGTTGGTGGCCACGGCGAACACCTCAACCCAATCGCCGGCGGTTTGAATCAGCGCATGCGCAGTGGTCGGGTCTTGCACGGACGTGCCCACAGCTGCGTTCCGGTAGGCGTCGGGCTGGCTGGGCGCGGTGCGGCAGGCATCCAGATACCTGCGATAGGACGCCAGGGCGTAGCTTGACGCTGCCACCGACGGGTACGACGCGCCCGCGATAGTGCCCCGCCACCCAGCAGTGCCACCGGTGTCGTCAGGGCGTAAGTCGGCGACGAACACCGGGCTGGCGGCCCGCGCCCGCCGTCGAGGTCCGCCGGCGCAGGAACGCCATCAGCTGAGCATTCGGCAATGCCCGCGAGAACCGCATCGGTGCGGTTGTGCCCCAGTACCGGTGACCAGTGGGCAGCGGGGAGCGGAAGAGCGGCGATATCGATCACGGAAAACGGGTGGTCGGGGGTGCTGAGGCCGGCTGGGTCAGCGCCGGCTCCCGGAGCGGCGATGATGGCGGTGAGCGCAGCTGCAGCTGCGGCAAGTACGCGAGCGGTGATCTGCATGCCGCGCAAGGTATCGGCGACTCGGTGGATTGAAGACGTACGGCGCGAGCGCGCTACCGTGACCTCGTGGTTAGTGCGGCACCGGTCCTGTCCAGCGTTTGCGCCGGTTGGGCGGTGACTGCGGGCTTTGCCGTCGTGACCGAGGGCGATGCCATCGAGTTACGACCTGAGGACCGCAACCGCGGCTCGTACCGAATCCGCAGCCGTGGAGGCGGTCGCGTTGAGCTGTTTGAAACAGACCCGGATGACATCGAGGTCAGCGTCTTGTTCGCCGTCGATATTGACGTGCTGGAGCACTATCTGGTCGCGCCCTACGTTCTATAGCCATCGACTTGTTGTTGCTATGCTCCTTCCACCTTCGGGCTGGGAGCCAATATGCAGACGTGGTCGGTAGTTCGCTACGACATCGACGTGCTTGCTCAGCACTGGCCGACGGAGATAACAGGTCCGATTGCCGATCTGGCCGAAGTACTTGCGCGTTGGCGGGCCGTCGATGGGCAACGCTTTCTCATACGCAGTGACGGGTTTGTCGACGTTCGAGTCAATGCCTTCTTGTCGTCTGCCCGGATGCGCGTGCTCGCGACCACCACAAACCGTGATTACGCACAATCGCTGTGTGTGTGGCTGAACTTCCTGCAAACCAGAGGACGCGTGTGGTGTGAGGCGATCGACGAGGACGTCGAAGATTTCGAGTTCTGGAGGCGCACCGACCCAAGCAACCCGACTCCTGTTGGTGCTTCGGCATTTTCGAAGGACGTTGCCGCCTGCAAGAAATTCTATTCTTGGGCCGCGGAGAGATTTTCGGACATCGTCGACGTCTTCCTCTGCGTCGATTCACCGCCGTCAAAGCGTTCGGCCAGAGTGAGATGGCTCGATCCAGCCGCCGTAGATCGATGGCGCGACGTTGGGTTGCGCGGCCGCGATCTTCGCGGCCGCAGGGACAGATCGTGCCGTACCCGCAATGAGCAGCGCGACGTGGCATTTTTCGACGGACTGTATGGAACGGGGTTACGCCTGTCGGAATGGGCCTCGGTCACGATGGATGAAATGCCAGCGCTTGGCGCCGATCGACCCTTCTACAAGTGTCACCTGGCCGATGAATGTGCCAAAGGTGGCTACGGTCACCCGTACTGGATGCCTCGGCCCGTGGTGGCCGGGGTTTGTGCATACGTGGAAGGCGCTCGGGCCCGGGCTATTCGCGGCGCCCAGGATTGTGGTCGCTACGCGGAATTGAGCGATGCGATCGTGGTGGGTGTCGCGAAGCGACCGGGAACGGTGAGGCTGCCCGATGGTAACGGTGGATTCGTCGATCGCGCTTGGAACGCGGCAGGCCCGGCGTTGCGCCGCAGACTGTTTCGTCGCACTCATGCTGGTTTGGAGCCATTGTGGTTGTGGCTGAACGAAAATGGCCTGCCGCGCGACCCACACGGATGGCACCACACTTTCTCGGAAGCGAACGATCGCATTGCAGCGCTGGGAGTGGAGAACTTCACCTGCACACCGCACATGCTTCGGCACTCTTTGCCCTGCGGTGGTTTTCGGTAGGCAAATTGGTCTATTCGTCGAGACTAGGCCATCTTTCAGACGAGGAGGCGCGCGACTTCCGAGTCCAATTCGGTGATACCACCGGATACATCGTCGCGAATTGGACGTATACCTAAACGCTCGGGAATTGCATCTGATGGGCGAGAATCACCTGGTTGCCTGATGAAAGGCTGCGGATATATTGCCAGTGATCGCATGATGCGATCATGTTCGGTGGCGTTGGGGTCGGGTTGCGGCAGGTTGATCTGGCTGGGGCAGCACATCTGGAGCTGGTGTCCGGTATCGCACACCTGCGTCCGCAAGATGCGATGGCGGAGGCGATGTTTCGTGGCTGGCGTGCTCAGCAGGCTGCTCGGGGCTTCGTGAGGAGACAGTCACGGCGCGGGAGAAGCTGGTCCGTCGGTTCATGGATTTCGTCAATGACTATCCGTGGCAGTGGACCCCGACGCATATCGACGAGTGGTCGCTCTGGTTGGTCAGCGAGAAGCACCTGGCACCGTCGACGATCCGCGGCTACCAATGCTCGTTACGGCTGTTCAGCGAGTTTCTGATCGACGGCCGCTACGGGTGGGCGTTGGCATGCGAGGAAGAGTTCGGCACCCATCCGGTGGCGATCTGCCACGAATGGAACACGATCGCGCATTTGAACGACTACGAGGGTCGGCCGGAGGCCAGGCCGTTCACACGTGAGGAGATGCAGCGGTTCCTGGACTACGCCGACGACCAGGTCGATCGTGCGGTGCGGGCGAAACGTAAAGGGGCCCTTGCTGCTTTCCGCGATGCCACCGTCTTCAAGGTGATCTACGGGTGGGGGTTGCGTCGGACCGAGACCGCCAAACTTGACCTGGTGGATTTCGGCCGCAATCCTGCGGCGCCGCAGTTCGGCAGGTTCGGCACGCTCAACGTGCGTTACGGCAAGGCGAAACGGGGACAGCCGCCGCGGCGGCGGAACGTGTTGTCGGTGATGGATTGGGCGGTAGAGGCGGTCGCTGATTATGTCGAGAATGTGCGGCCGAAGTTCGGCTGCCCCGATCATCCGGCGCTGTGGGTGACCGAGCGGGGCGGGCGGATCAAGGCCGCGGAGATCAACGCTCGGTTCGTCTCCTATCGGGATGCGCTGAAGTTGCCGAAAGACCTTGTGCCCCACTCAATCCGTCACTCCTTTGTCACGCACCTCACCGAAGATGGTGTTGACCGGCGGTTCATCCAATCCCAGGTTGGGCACGAATGCGACAGTTCCACGGCCATCTACACCCACGTCAGCTCCGATTTCATGAACACCATGCTGCACAAGGCGCTCGCGCCCGTGCTTGGTCGGACCCCTCCAGCAGACAAGGACTGATGATGCCCGCCAAGCTCGACTACCACTGGCATCTGCGCACGGTCATGGCCGCCGGCGGCATGTTCGCGACCACCGATCTGATCGAGCCGCTGGAGCAGCGCGGCATCACCTTGTCGTCCAGTCAGGTCTACCGGCTCGTGGTCGAGCGACCCGAACGGCTGAGCCTGAAGATCCTGATGGCGCTGCTGGACATCCTCGACTGCACGATGGACGACTTGATCGAGCCGGCCGTCTCGGCCCGAGCGGGCGCCCGCGGGAAGAAGGCGGTCGGCGCCGAAGCCGGCCTCGGGGGCTTGCGACCAAGCGGGCGCGCATTCGCGGCGCCGAGTGACCACCAGCGATCGGTCGGTTTCAGACCCGGTCGGGTTCATCACGGACTTGGTCGCGGCGGTCGATGATCGGCTCACACTCGAGCGGGCCAGGTCCGTCATCACCCGCGTCGCGGGTGGGCGAGCGAAATCGCGGCGCCTGGCAGCGTTTCTTGCCCAGCGCCCAGCGGTGCTGACCGATGGACGCTCTCCGGCGCCGCGGGCGGTCGGTGACCTGCTGATCGCCCTGAGAAAGGCCGGCGCAGAGGTTTCGCCGCCGGTCTGCGCCGAGTGCGGCACGCCGATGCGGACCCTCCAGCGTCGTGGTCAGGACTGGTTCTGCGGGGCCTGTAGCGTGCGTCCGGCCCCGTGTGCGGCCTGCGGGCAGCTTCGGCATGTCTCGACCCGGGATCGCGCCGGTGGGGCCCGCTGCGCGCAATGCCCTGACCGCGACGACCGCGATCCGATCTCGGTCATCCACACCGTGGTGGCCCGGCTGGATCCGGCCGTCGACCGCGACCTCGTCGCCAGTGCGGTCAGCAGACTTGCGTCCCGGCCCGCGCATCAACGCAAGGTCGCCTGGGCCTTGGAAGCTGCACCCGAATTACTCACCGGCGCCGGGCATCTCGCCCCCATCCGGGCGATCATCCCGCTGATCGATGCCCTGCACGCAGCAGGAGTCGCCGGGATCGTGCGGCCGGCATGCCCGCGCTGCGGTCGCGTCGTGCGGATCGACAAACCTCTTGACGGGCAACGCGTGTGCCGCACCTGCATCGCCCACACCCGCATCGAAGAATGCGCACGCTGCGGCGCGCGCCGCGAACCGGCCACTCGTGACCAGCAGGGCCGACCACTATGTCCAAACTGTTTGGTCACCGACCCTGACAACCTCGAAGACTGCCTCAACTGCGGTCGCCGCCGTCCGGTCAGCCTCCGGACCCCAGACGGGCCGATCTGCAGCACCTGCCCGTCCTTGCCGACCGCTTCCTGCTCGATCTGCGGCGACGAAAAGCCCTGCGGCACATCTCGAATCACCGGCCGACCATGGTGTCCTGCCTGCCAGCGCCGCACCGCCCGATGCAGCTCGTGCGGACGGACCGCCGCAGTGATCTCGGGCACCTCGCCCAGCCGCACTGCGAGGACTGCACCACCCGCGCCATCTGGCGCGATTGCCCAACCTGCAGCGACCCGTCCTATCCGCACCCTGGTCAATGCGTTCGATGCCGAATCAATCAGCGTCTCAACGAGATCATCGGTCCGCCGTCGGCATCGCTTCATCCGGGGCTGCAGGCTTTGCGGCACAACATCGCTACCGCAGAACACCCCATCACCGCCATGCGATGGCTGAAGAAGAAGTCCGTCGCGCCGGTGCTGGCCGATCTCGCTGCCGGGCGCAGGGCGTTGACCCACGAAGCGCTCGACGAGCTGCCCCACAGTCAGCCTCTGGCGCACCTGCGCCATGTCCTCATCGGCGTGGGCGCCCTGCCGCGACGCGATGAGCACATGGTCCGCATCGAGCGGTTCATCGATCAGACCCTGGCTGCGCACGCGAACCTCGAGCAGCGGCAGGCGCTGCACCGCTACACGGTCTGGCACCTGATCCGTCGACTGCGGCAACGCAACAACGGGCACGCCATCACCATCCAGCAGTTCAACTCGGTGCGCCAACGCACCCACGCGGCCATCGCCTTCCTGGACTGGCTCACCGAACACCAGCTCACCCTCGGCAGCTGTCAGCAGGCCGACCTGGATCGCTGGCTCACCGACGCCGCCGCGACACATCGCGGGGCAGCGGGACACTTCATCCGATGGGCGCACAAGAACAAGCTGACCAGCGTCCGCATCGGCGCACACCGCTGGATGGGCCCCACCCGACCGCTCGATGACCAGAACCGCTGGAACATCGCGCGCCGCCTGTTGCACGACGACAGCCTCAAGCCCGATGACCGGCTGGCCGGCCTGCTCGTTCTCCTCTACGCGCAGACACCGGCTGCGATCTGCCGAATGACCATCGTCGATATCGAACTCGACGCTGATCCGGTCCGGCTGCACCTCGGCAGCTCGCCGATACACCTACCCGAGCCGGTTGCCGGCCTGGCCCGATTGAATATGTCAAATCGCAAGGGCCACGCAACCATTGGCGCGCTGACCCCCTCGATCTGGCTCTTTCCGGGCGGCCAACCCGGCCGGCCCATCAGCACCGGCCAGCTGACCCAACGATTGAACCGACTCGGCATCCGTCCCGGCGCCGCCCGCAGCACCGCACTGTTTCAACTCGCCACCGAGATCCCGGCAGCAATCCTGGCCCGCACCCTCGGCATCCATACCGACGTCGCCGTCTCCTGGCAACGCCTCTCCGCCGGCGACTGGACCAACTACGCCGCCGTCATCAGCAGCCGACCACAATCGCTGGCCCGCAACACGGAAACACGGGCATAGTGCCTACATGCGACACACCCCAACAGTGAACATCCCGGGGCTGGTTCTGGTCGCGAAATCGGACGCCGTTTCATCGCGAATCTCGACAATACGTAGGTGTGGGGAAAGTTCGAGTCCGTGAAATATTACGTCACCGCGGGTCTTTGACGGACGGCATGGGGTGTGGTCTCTCACTGGCGAAGAAGTACAGGCCGATGACCGCGGCGAGTGCCGCCCCGGTACTGAACGTGGCCAGTGCTGCGGTGAACCCGGTGGTGAGCAGCGCTTGGAACAGGAGGCTTCCGGCGCCGAAGCCGATGAACAGGGTGCAGACGTTGAGGCCCATCGCCTGGCCGCGTTGGGCGGACAGCTGGGTGACGATCCCGGCCAGCAGCGGCTGGGTCAGGTCGTAGCCCAGGGACAGCATGCCGACAGCGAGGGCAGCCAGGATCAGCGGAACAGGGAGTGCGAGGAGCAGGGCGGCAGTGGACGCGACGGCCAGACCGAGGGGGATGAGTCGGGTGCGCCCGTATCGGTCGGCGAGCCGGCCGATGGCAGGACCGAAGAGGAAACCGGGAACGCCGTAGAGCAGCAACGCCAGGCCGATACCGACCAGCGTCAGACCGAATCGCTGGCTGAAATAGACGCCCAGCCAGGTATAGATGCCGGAGTGGATCACCGCGTTGATCAGGACATAGCCGTAGGTGCGGCGGGCACGCTGTTGGCGCAGCAGCGTGAAGTAGCCGCGCGCGATCTGCCCGACGCTTCGACGCTGCAGCGCGGACCCACCCTGCAGCTGCGAGCGCCGAAGCGTAAGTGCCACAAGCACGATCGCGGCGAGCCCGGCCACCCCGAGAAACAGACCCTGCCAGCCGATCAGCGGTTCCAGCAGCGCCCCGGCACTGGAACCGAAGGCCATACCGCCAGCCATCGCGCCGAAAAGCCAGCCCAGCGCATGACCGCGCCGCTCGTAGGGGAACACATCACCGATCAGGGCCAGGGAGATCGGCACCACCCCGCTGGCGCCGAGCGCGGTCAGCAGCCGGAACGCGATAAACATGCGGGGGGCCATCGGCCAGGGCGGTCAGCGCGGTGAGCACGACGAACCCCGCAGCAGACCCCAGGATCACCCGTTTCCGGCCGATCCGATCCGAGAGCGGACCCCACAACAAGGTCATCGCCCCGTAGGGCACCAGGTAGGCGGGAACAGCGAGCCCAAGCAGATCGGTTGAGCTGCCGAACTCGTGCGCCAGTTGCGGAATGAGCGGCGCCACCATGAACGCCTGAAAGAAAATCAGGAACGTAGCGGCGGCCAAAGTCCGCAACAACCATTCCCGTGACCGCTGCGGTGAAGCCGGGGACGACAACGCGTGCCTCCTCTTTGCTCAGATCGCTGGCAATGCGTGCCGGCGGCAACCGGGTGAGGTCACTGTCAGGCCCCACCCCGGTGCGTTGGTGCCTAGCTGACTTTCTCCATCGTCTGTCCGCAGCAGCAGGTCGGATTCTGCTGTCCCTGACAGTCCGGCGGGCACTCTTAGTCACCGTCACCTCGCATCCGCATTCGGGCACCGGGCAGCGATACACCTCACCCTCACGAAATGGCATGATCTACCTCCTTGTCGTGTTGTTCCAGCTAGACGACAGTAAGAGCTGGCCCTCGGGGCCAGGTCAAGTTGATCAGGAGGAAATCATGGCCTCGGACACTCTCACCGCCGGGCAGGCCGCCTCCCGCGCCGGCATCACGCGCAAGGCGCTGCGCTTATACGTGGCGAAAGGCCTCGTGGACGAACCCCCGCGCACCCCGGCCGGCTACCGCCTCTACGGCGCCGACGACGTCGCCGTGCTCACCTTCATCCGTCAGGCCCGCACACTGGGCCTACGCCTGGATGACATCGCCGCCATCCTGGACATCCGCCGTCACGGCTCGGCGCCATGCACCGCGGTTCGCGCGTTCATCGACACGCGCGTTGACGAGATCGATGCCGCGATCGCCGACCTGCGCGCCCTACGCCGCAGTCTCGTCAACACTCGAAATGCCCATCCAGTCGACGGTGCCACCGCGACCGTGCCGGCCACAATATGCCCCATCGTCGAGCACACCACCGAAAGCTGACCACAGGTTCCCCGACCGATCCCACTGACCGTGGGGCGGTTCCCATCCAGCCGACACTGCGGCAATCAAGATGACGTCAATATGGCGATAAGCGATCTTGAAACTCCACCAACACCGCCAGAATTCGCGATCAACTAGCGTCAGAATTCGCGATCAATGCCACGGGCATTCGGACAGTTCTGATATCCGACGTCACCATTAGAACCGTTCCGCGCGCTCGACGTGGAGGTTTTGCTTGCCCAGACCCAGGGTCTGCCGGTGTCGAGATTGATGGCCGACCTTTTCGGCAGTCACTCCATGGTTCTCGGAGACCCGGTGGCGCGCAGATGAATCGTCGTGGTCGTGCCGCTCGGCTTCCTGAATCAGGCCATGCGACACCGCGTGGGGTTCTCGCAGACGGAACGACGGTGCGGTGTTTCGAGGACGGAAATAGCGAGCCGAAAGACTTCGACTGTTCGCGTTTGACGGTGAGCCCAGAGCTGCAACGCATGTTTGCGGAGGCGTTCGCGAAGCGCACAGCCCCAGGTAGCGGTTTGCGGTCGATGGCGTCGATCGGGGACACATTTCGATCGACGCGCAAGTTCACGCGCTATCTCGCGAGTTTACCGAGTCCGCCCGCGCGCAGGACGGACCTTCGTCCACACCATATCGACGGCTTCTTGGCCGAGCGCCGCGCCGAGGGTTCTGCCGGGACGCTCAACGAGGACCTACGTGGAGTGAAAATGCTGCTGCGCCAGCTTGATTCGTGGCCTCCCGACATGGCGGTCAAACTCGCCGAGCCGCACCCGCGGCCACCGCATTCGGGTAAGCGCCACGAGAGCTATAGCCGTGCCGAGTTTCAGCGGATCGCCTCGGCGGCGCGCACGGACCTGCGGCGGGCAGCGCAACGCATCCGAGATCATCGTGCGCTACTGGAGCAGTATAGGTCGGGTGGGCTTGACGACCCAACCCGACGGCTTGAGTTGCTCGACTATGTGGAACGGTATGCTGATGTGCCGCGCCGCGGCGGCGATTTCCCAAGCAAATCGCAGCTGACGGCGCAGTGGGTGCGCGAAGGTGGTTTCGGAGGGACCCGGGAAATTATCTGGTGGGCACATTTGAGTCCGCTGGAGGTCAGCGCCGGCGCGGTCTTGTTGGCTGTGCTGACCGGGCAGAATCCGTACGTCATCATGAAATGTCCTGCTGGACACCATCGTACCGATGGCGACGCGGGCGGACCGAAGGCCGCCATTGTCGGGATGCGCAAGCCGCGTCGTCGCAGCCGCGCCGACATGGATGTAGCGCTTGCAGCCACCCCAGATTGGATCAGTACCCCCGACGATCCGACCTCGATGTCGCGCCGCGATGAATTGCACACCGCATTCGGTGTCTACATGTTGTTGTGTGAGCTGACCGCATCGAGCCGGCGAATCGAGGGCAGTGGCCGGTTGATGGTTGCCTACTGTTCAAATGGGACCAATGGTCGGGGTATTCGTGCGTATGGCTCAGCCGAGGGATGGGTTCGGCCGTGGTCGCGCCAACAACGCCTGCTGCTCGACGCGGTTGAGGGCGCACCCGCCAAACCGCTTGAAGTTTCGCTGGTTCGACTACGAATGACTTACCTTGAGCTGCACCAGAAGCCGGTGGCACACACCGAACAAACCCTTGTTGACGACTATCTGGGGCGAAACCGTGGCAACCTCGTTGAATACCGCCGCGTTGTTGCTGATGCCTTGGATGATCAGGTGGCAAAAGCTCGGGCTCTGCCCCTGATGTCCGCGTTATCGGCGGCCGAAGTTACTCAGGCGCAGGCGGACCCAACCGCGTTGGCATCGAAATTATCGTTGTCCCGCACCGATGTTCGCCGGATGCTGAAGGGCAAGCTTGACACCGTGATGAACGCCTGCATCGACAATCAGCACGGGCCGCACGGTGACCCGGGCCAGCCCTGTCGGGCATCCTTCATGCTGTGCCTCAGTTGTCCATGCGCGCGTGCGTTGCCTCGGCATCTACCCGTGCAGACGCTGGTGTTCGACCGTCTGGCTGAACGTCGCCACCACATGACTCCACTGGCGTGGACGACCCGGTTTGCACTCCCGCACGCGCAATTATCCGATCTGCTCGCTCGTTATGACGACGACCAGCTCAGCGCCGCGCGCGCCGCAACCACAGACACCCATCGCGAGATCGTGGGCCGCTTCCTCAACCGAGAACTGGATATGCGATGACGACGCAGCGCCGGCGCGCAGCGCTGCACGACGATCAAGTGGAATGGCCTGACCGGTCCGCGCCTGTGCTCCTGCGACGTGTATTGCGTCCAGATACCGATCCCGCGGGGCTGTCGCGGTACACAGACAACGTGTGGCACTTCGATCAAGGAATCTTTGAGGAAAGCTCGAAGATCATCAGCGTCAACTTCAAGCCGGCGCCAAAACCTTTGCGAGAATTGGCAAAACACTACATGTGGGTGCTGATCAATACTGACCCGCCGATGCAGCTGCGGCGTACAACCGCCACTCGCCCGTCGTTGTACACCGTCAGGATGTGCTGGTATCCGTTGCGGATCTTCCTGAATTGGCTTCACAAACACCGTGTTGCGCGGTTCTGCGATGTCACACCCGAACTGCTGGATGAGTACCTGGTCTATCTGGGTCGCAGCCAGGACGGTGTGGAGCAGATGCACCGATGCGTCGTCGAGGTCCGTCGACTCTGGGGATACCGCTCGGTGCTACCGGAATCGATGCGGCTACCCGAAATGCCGCCCTGGGGCGGCGACTCCGCCGGAGTGCTTCTCGGCAACGCCCGCTCATACATGGAGAACCTCACTCCACGCATCAACGAAGACACGATGCAGGCACTGCTGCTGTGGGCGCTGCGATTCATTGAAGACTTCGCCGACGACATCATCGCCGCCCACGAGGAGTTCCTTTACTTGCACGCACGCGGGCCGGACGTGGCGCCGGGGCCAGAGCAACCCAAGCCACGGCTGCCACGAGGTGGAGCTATCAAAGTGGTCGCCGATTACACCGAATCGGTTCGGCGCGAACAAGGTTCGTTGCCGGGCAGAATCAACGAGGCCGGCGAGCGGGAAATCAACTTTCCGTATGTCGCCAGACTCATCGGCATCCCACGGCTGGCACGGCCGTCTTACTCGATTGCCCAGTCGGTGTTAGCGGCCTCCGGGTTGCCGATCGATGACGATGCGTACCTGTCCACTCCAGTCACCGCTACGCTGGCTGGACACCCGTGGCATCCGGGACGCTTTTCCTACGATCAGACCCGTCAGCTTGTGCGGCATCTGCACACTGCCGGCCTGATAGTGGTCGCCTACCTCTCCGGTGCTCGGCCTGCGGAGATCTTGAACCTGCGTCGCGGCTGCATCGAACGTGACGATGTCAACGACATGTATCTGATGTCGGGCGTGTACTTCAAGAACGCCGTCGACGAGCAGGGCAACAAGGTGCCCGCTGGTCTACCGCGGGCCGACCCCTGGGTGGTCGTGCAGCCTGTCGCCCAAGCGATCGCGGTACTCGAACGGCTGCATGACGAAGACCTGTTGTTCACCAACCGCATTGACCTGACCCGCAATTACGTGCAGCGCCGTTCTGGGGGATTAGCGCTAAACACCCAGGTCGCCACCAACAGCGTGCACCGGTTCATCGATTTCGTAGACCAGCTCTGCGCCCACCACCAGATCGATCCCATTCCATCGGACCCACACGGCCAGCTGACCATCAGCCGGTTTCGCCGCACATTGGCGTGGTTCATCCGCCGTCGGCCTCGAGGATTGGTTGCCGCATCAATCCAATACGGCCACGTGCATACCAGGATGATTCAGGGCTATGCCGGTGCGTACGACTCGGGCTTCCCTGACGAGCTGGCATTCGAGGATTTCCTGGCCCGGTTGGAACAATTCGCCGACGACGAACAGGCCCTGACAGAGGGGGAACGCGTATCCGGACCGGCATCACAGACCTACCGTCAGCGCCTGAACGCCGCCAACGGCAAATTCGCCGGTTACACCCTGACCAGCAAAAAGCAGACTCGCGACCTGCTGGCCAATCCGCTGCTGCAGATCTACCACGGTGAAGGAATGACCTGCGTATTCGATGCGACCAAGGCCGCGTGTCAGCTGCGGGGGGCTCGCGACGATCCGATGGTGACACCCGACGTTGACGACTGCCGCCCAGGCTGTCGCAACATCGCCCGGACCGATCGTGACATGGCCACAGTGCAGCAATACCGGGACCGTCTCGCAGTAACAGTGGCGGACCGCGCCGCCCCACCGCTGCGCCACCAGCGAGAACAACGAGAACTCGACCGCATCGACACCATCATCAAGGAACACGATGAAGGACACTGAAACGGACCCTGTCCGCAAAAAGATCCTGGCCGCCATGGACCGATTACTCGCCGGAAATCCGCTGCGATCCACCGGTCGGCTCAACGTGTCCCAGCTGGCCGTCGAGGCCGGCGTTGAGCGATGGCACCTCACCCATCAGCACGTCGATCTCAAAGAGATGTTCCAAGCCCACGTCCGCAACGAGGGCACGACGCCAGCCCCGTTCCGGGGCACCGCCGCGGCGTTCGATGACCTGCACGAAGCACATCGAGCGCTGCAAGCACACTGCGCCGAGCTGGAGCAGCGAATCAAAATGTACGCCAATGTTATTCAGATGCTCGCCATGGAGCGAGCGACGAGTACGCAAGGGCGCCCGGTGACCGATATCGCTTCGCGGCGGATGCCGCCACGCTAGATGGGCGCGCCAGGGCTGATCACGTCGACCGCGGCACGGCGTCGTGTGACATCTTCTGGTCCAGCAGGATTCGGAGCGGCACAACCCCGTCCGGCGGTGACCGGTCAACCGCGGCTTGGTGCAGCCGTGTGCCCCGGGTTTGCGCCGCCACGTGGGGGCGGCGCGGTCCTGTGTTGTTCCGAATCGTTGTTCAGTGGCGGACGATCAGGACCGAGCAGTAGGGGTGGCTGAGGATGGGGTGGCTGTGTGGTCCGATGATTCGGGTGAGGTGTTTGGCGTCGGCTGCCCCGGTGACGAGTAGCCGGATCGGTAGCTGGGTTGTGGCCAGATATTCGGTGGCGCTGCATTCGGCGGCGTAGCTGTGCACTTCGACGTCGGGGTAGTGCGGCGTCCAGTGGGCGAGTCGGCGTTCCAGGATGTCGACGGGCATGAGGCCGGAGTTCCACCGCCATACTCCTATGGCCAGCAGCCGGGCTCGGCGCAGGCGGGCTTCCTCGAAACCTCGGCGCACGACTTCGTCATTGTCGGGTTTGTCATCGACCACTACGACGATCGAGCTGCGCGGGCCGGGATCGCCGTCGCGGCGAACGATCGCCACCGGGCATTTTGCCTGGTTGGCCAAGGTTAGGGCGGTCGAGCCCAGGATGTGGCTGGCCAGGTATCCGATTCCGACCGATCCGACCGCGATCAGTTGTGCGTGGCGCGATTCGTCGATGAGGGCGGTGTCCACGTCACCGCAGGCAATGCGGGTGCTCACGCGGGCTTGGGGTGCGTGGCGGCTTAGGGCGGCATGAGCTTGACGCAGGACTGTCTCGCCTTGCGCGCGTTGCGCTGCAACGTCGTCGGCCACACGTGGGTCGCGGCCGGTCTCGAGGACGTGGACGAGCCGTAGCTGTGCACCGCAGCTGAGGCTTTCGGTCAGCGCCCATCGGGCCGCGCCGATCGCTGCCGCAGAACCGTCGATGCCCACCACGATAGGGGCGGTGTTCTCGGTGTGCGTCATGGGGTCTCCACGTTGTCGTGACGCGACCGGTCGTGCATTACCGGGACGATATTGGACGGATGCGCTTGTGCCCTAGGGCCTTCGGACCCCGGCACGAGGGCAGCCTGGTGGGGCATATCGGGTTGATCACCGCGGGCGGCGACGATTTGGGAGCGGTGATCGTAGGTGAGTATTCCGACGTAGCGTCCCCAGGTGATCAGGGTGTGCATGGTGGCTTCGGCGTCGCGGCGGTCGAGAGCGTCTTCGAGTTCTTCGGTGAACCTTCTCCTGGGTGCTTGGTGGTTGGGGCGCTCGTTGAGTACGCGTTCGACGTGGGTGGCCAGCGGGACAAATCTGAGGAGGTGCTCGGCGAATAGGCGCTTGCGGGCGTCGGGGGTGCTCGTCGCGAAGACACGTCCGGCCGCGGTGAGGGTCAGCGAATCCGCTTTGAACTCAGCGAATTCCAGGATGTGCAGAGCCTCGGCCACGGGCAGGAGGTGATCGATGGGAATCTTCAGTGCCTCGGCGACCGTCGCTACGGTGGCGTGCCCGTCGAAGGTGGGTGCGGTGAGCGCCTGGCTGAGCGCGCTGATTTGGGCGATGCTGGCGGTGGGTAGGGGTTGGGCGATGCCGGCCCCGGATTCCTTGCGGGCGCGGATTGATTCCACGGCGCGTGCGGTCAGTGTCGAGTGGATTTCGTCGACGGCGTCGCGGAACGCCGAATCGAGCCGATCGCGGGGCTGCGGCAGGCTGAGGGGAAGTTCTAGGCTGATCCGTCCGGGATTGGAGGCCAGCACCAGGATTCGGTCGCACATGAGTACCGCTTCTTCGATGTTGTGGGTGACCATCAGCACCGACTTGGTTGGCGGTTGACGGCTGGACCATAGATCGAGGAAGTCGGTGCGCAGGGTTTCGGCGGTCAGCACGTCCAGCGCGGAAAACGGTTCGTCCATCAGCAAAATGATGGGCTCGATGACGGTGGCCCGGGCGAAGCCGACTCGCTGACGCATCCCGCCAGACAGTTCGCGTGGGTAGGCGTGTTCGAAGCCTTGCAGCCCAATGTTATTGATGGCTTTGGTGGCCCGCCGGTTGGCATCCTCCGGGTCGACGCCGAGGGCGTCGAGACCGGCTTCGACATTTTGCTGCACGGTCAGCCACGGAAACAACGCGAATGTCTGAAACACCATGGCCATGCCGTCGGGTGGCCGTGTCACGGGTTGTCCGAGATAGGTCACCTGCCCGCGGGTGGGTTTCATCAGGCCATCGGCGATACGCAGCAGTGTGGATTTGCCGGAACCGGAGCGGCCGAGCAGTCCAAGGATCTCGCCGTCGTGCAGGGTGAGGTTGATGTCCTCGAGCACCGTCAGCGGATTGTCGGCGCCCGTCGCGAAGGTCATGCTGACGTTCTCAAGCTGCAGTACTGGCTCTGTGTTGTGCTCGTCCACCGTGAATTCCTTCTAATCCAGCCTGGTGCGGCGTTCGGCGAGAGCGTAGAGCGGCCGCCAAAAGGCCCGGTTCATGGCGATGACCATCACCGACATCACTGCCACGCCCAAGACGATGCGCGGGAAGTCGCCTCGGTAGGTGTTGTCGGCGATGTAGGCGCCCAGGCCGGAGCCGTTGAGCTTGGTCGAACCCCAGCTGACGATTTCGGCGACGATGCTGGCATTCCAGGCCCCGCCGGAGGCGGTGATCGCGCCGGTGACGTAGAAGGGGAACACGCCGGGCAGCATGACGTCGCGCCACCAACGCCAGCCGTGGATGTGGAAACTGGATGCCGCCTCGCGGAAGTCGGTGGGAAATGCGGTCGCGCCGGCGATCACGTTGAACAAGATGTACCACTGCGCGCCGAGGATCATCAACGGGCTCAACCAGATTCGCGGATCGGCATGGAAGTTCACGATCAGGAACACCACGACCGGGAACAGCAGATTCGCGGGGAACGCGGCCAGGAACTGCGCCACGGGCTGGACTTTTTCGGCGAGAGTGGGTCGCAGTCCGACGAACACCCCGATCGGTACCCAGATCAGCGACGCCAACGCGACCAGGACCAGCACGCGCAGCAATGTGAGGCCCCCGTTGGATACCGCAGTCTGCACGTCGCGCCAGTGCAGCGCGGATGCCTCGTGGCGGACTAATACCGCCGCAGCCCAGCCCACCACGGCGGCGATCAGGGCGAACCAGACCATGTCGACCAGTCGGCGCGTACGGGAGCCCAGCGCAGGGCGCGGCAGGTTCACCGGCGGATTCAGTCGCATCCGGCCGGCCCGATTTAGGCCGCGGCCCAGCGGCGCCACTGCCGCGCGCAGGTGCGATGCGCGAGTGAACAGGCTGTAGACGACACTACGGGGAAAGACTTGCGCCGCAGCCTGCTCGTAGCGAAACCTTTCCGCCCACACCACCATCGGCCGAAACAGGATCTGGTCGATGAGCAGAATCGTCGCGGTCATCGCCATGATCGCCCACCCCACCGCACCCAAATTGCGGTTCTGTATCGCCAATGCGACATAGGAGCCGACGCCGGGAAGCGACACCTGGACATTGCCCACCGAGATCGCTTCGGCGGCCACGACGAAGAACCAGCCGCCCGACATCGACATCATCATGTTCCACACCAGCCCGGGCACCGCGAACGGTGCTTCCAGCCGCCAAAACCGTTGCCATCCCGAGAATCGGAAGCCGCGGGCTGCCTCGTCAAGGTCGGTGGGCAGCGTACGCAGCGACTGGTAGAAACTGAACGCCATGTTCCAGGCCTGGCTGGTGAACACCGCGAAAATGGCGGCCAGCTCCGGCCCCAGGATCCGCCCGGGGAACAGCGATACGAAAAACGCGACCGTGAAGGACAGATACCCGAGAATCGGCACCGACTGCAGCACATCCAGCAGCGGGATGAGGACCATCTCCGCGCGGCGGCTTTTGGCCGCCGCCGTCGCATAGGTCAGTGTGAACACCAACGAGGCGATCATCGCCGTCAACATCCGCAACGTGGTTCGCAGCGCATAGCCCGGCAACGCCGCTGGCGACAGTGAGATTGCCGGTTGATGTGTCATCACGAAGGAACCCGACAACGCATGGGCGCCGACACCGACCAACGTCAGCAGCGCAAGCAGTAACACCATTGCGGCCGCATCGCGCCAGTTCATGCCGCGGTCATGCCCAACCCGGCCAATCAGCACCTCGACGTGATGCTCCACTTCGCTCCCATTCCGAATCCTGGCCCGACCCCGCAATCCTTGGCCGGGAGGCAGGGCCTGCTGGTTAAGCCTGTGCGATCCATTCGCGGGCTACGTCGGCGTCGGCCTCGGAAAACGCCCGGTAGGTGCCCGGCCAGAGGAACCCAAACAGCTCGCTGAACTTCGCGATGGGCTTGGCCCAGGCGACGTCGGTGACCACGGCGCAGCGTTCCCAGTCGAAGAAATGGGCGAAGCCGAGCTTCTGATCCTCCCAAATGGCGCCCGGGTCAAAGCCTTCCACGTCAGGGGCGATCTCAACGTAGATACGCAATTTCTCATGACGGCGCAGCCGGTCGTCGAAGTCAGGTATCAGGACCTTCTCGTAATCAGCCCTCGTTACCTGACCGTGGTACGCAAACGCTGCGACATTGTCGGGAAAGCCCGTCAGCAGCTCGATCATCAATTCCTCCTCCACGCTGAGCGTCCCGGCGGCCTGCTGCTCGTGGTCCCATGTTGCGTCCTGCGGACAGGCGCCTGGGATTACGAAACACGAGGTATGGCTTCGGCGTTGAGCGATCTCGGCGTTCGGTGTGTGAGTTGGTTGTCCACTCGACACTGTCGAAGCTGCGGCCGGTCAGGCTAGGGAACAAAGGCCTCACCAACGTCCACGGCCGCGTTATTCCCGTCCCGTTCACTAGTTAGCCACATATTGTTTCGAATTACGTCACCCTGTGTGAAACTGAGGGATTGAACAGGGGGGCGGATGCGGACGTGCGGGAGCGAATGTGGTTGCGCGGGGCCGGATTCTGGTCGCTGACTAGTGGCGCCCGATTGAGGGACTTCGGTCCCTACCGGCGTGTTGCCGCCGCGCAGTGAGATAGCCGTACTGGCACAGACGATCCTCACAGCCGTGTCACGACGTTTGTGTCACGTCATCGCCTGGCGATGCGCTCACTCAACGGAGGTAGCCATGAGCATCACACCGCAGATCGAGCCGAGGACGCGTCTGTTTGCCCGCGTGCTGGGTCCGTACCTCGTGGTTGCGGCACTGACCATGATCAGTCGGACCGCTTCCATGCGTTCGATGATCGATGCGTTCACCGCAGACGCCGTGTGGCCGTGGGTTGCCGGCGCATTCGTTTTACCGATGGGGCTGGTGGTCATCGCGCTGCACCCGTACTGGCGGGGACCGGCCGCTGCGATCGTTTCGGTGCTGGGCTGGCTCACCGTCTTCAAGGGAATCGGGCTGATGGTCTTCCCTCAGACCTACCTGCCCATGGGGCACACGGTCCTCAACGCCGCTCCGTGGTGGCAGATCGTGTCGGTCTTCGTCGCGCTGGTTGGGTTGTACCTCACTTACGTCGGCTGGGTGCCGGCCCGTAGCCAGACGGCTTCACATCAGTCCGCACGTACCGCACCTGATGTGCCGCACGCCGCATGAACCCTGAGCGGGCTCAGCCAGACGTCTCTTCGCCGGCCGCCGACCTCGCCATCGGTCCGACCGATGGTCCTCACGCCGAGAATCCACCGCCACTGATTGGCCCGGCGGTTGCCCCGCCTGGCGGCCCGCGTACGTCTCTGCGTGCTCGGGCCGTTTCGGCGTGGCGGGTGCTCGGCCCGGGCTTTGTAACCGGATCATCCGACGATGATCCGTCCGGCATCCAGACCTACAGCCAGACGGGCGCCCAATTCGGCTATTCCCAGTTATGGGTGGCGGCCTGGACATATCCGTTCATGGCGGCCATCCAGGAGATTTGCGGCCGGATCGGCATGGTCACCGGCCGCGGCCTGGCGGCGATCTTGCGCGAACACTATTCGCGCAAAGTGCTTTTCGTCGCGGTATCGCTGCTCATGGTCGCCAACGTCGTCAATGTGGGGGCCGACCTCGGCGCGATGGCGGCCACCGGGCAACTGCTGGTGCACGCCCCATTCCTGGCTTGGCTGGCCGTGATCGTGGTGATCTCGCTCGTGCTGCAGGTCTTCGTGCCCTATCCCGCGTACGCCCGATTTTTGAAGTACGCGTGTCTGAGCCTGCTCGCTTATGCCTTGGCGGCCTTCGTCATTCATCATCCGTGGTGGCCCACGGTGGCGGTGAGCGCCTTCGTTCCGCATGTCGAGTGGTCGAGCGACTACGTGCTCAACATCGTCGCCGTCCTGGGCACCACGATCACGCCCTACTGCTTCTTCTGGCAGGCCGACCAGGAAGTGGAGGAGGACTACGCCCGCGGTCGAATGCAGTTCTATGGCAAGGGTGTTCCGGTGCTTCACGACCGGGACATCCGTAACATGCGGACTGACACCGCGGTCGGCATGGGCTTTTCCAACGTGGTGCAGTTCTTCATCATCCTGACGTGCGCCTCCACCCTTCACCAAGCGGGTGTATTCAATGTTGATACCCCGGATCAGGCCGCCGCCGCGCTGCGGCCGCTGGCGGGTGATTTCACCTTCTTGCTGTTCGCGATTGGGATCGTCGGGGTCGGGTTTCTCGCGGTACCAACTTTGACGGGTTCGGCGTCCTACGCGCTGTCTGAGGCGCTGGGCTGGAAAGCGGGGCTCGGATACACCTTCCGCCAGGCCCGTGCTTTCTATGTCGTGATTGCGGTGGCCACGATTGTCGGCGTCGGTCTGAATTTCATTGGGATTCCGCCGTTTCGGATGTTGTACTACGCCGCCGCGGTCAATGGTGTGCTGGCGCCACCTTTGATGGCGCTGATCACGTTGGTCGGCAACAACCGCTCGATCATGGGTCAGCACGTCAACAACCGGTTCGCCAACATCATGGGCTGGGCGATCGTGGTGATCATGGGTGCGTGTGCCGCAGCGCTGCTGGGGTCACTGCTCACTGGTGCATGACAACGACAGGTGCGCAGTAAACCCAGGTGACCCTTTGGAGGACCATAGATGCGGGTGGTCCTGGATCAACCTACGTCAAAGGTTCACATGCTGCGCACGTCGTCGTCATCGGCAGACCTATTGTTCCAGTGCAACGGAATCTGCATAACTGGCCAGCCACGGTCGAGGTGTCAAGGCAGGAGGAGGCGCAGTGACAGCGATCAGCACAGTCGCCGCGGTTCTCGCGTTGCCCGCCTACACCGATAGGCAGGCGGATATCGGTACCGCCGTGCTCGTCGGCCTGTGGGTAGTACTTGCGGTGGCGCTCGGCGTGCGATGGTGGCGGCGACGGTGATCGTGGGTGGGTGCGGATCGAATGCGAGCACCCGGCCTGTCTTCGCGTCAGCTGTTCGACATCTGCGAATCCGCTGTGTTCCGTTTGACTTCCATCCGGGCGGGTTCATCATTGACCGCGGTCAGCACCTTGCTAGGTGAGGCTCCTACGTGAACACAGGCCACTGATCTGACGACGTCGAGAGACGCCCAAGATCAGGACAGGTCTTCCCGGATTAAGGGATGACCCAAAGTGGCTCCCCGCGAGAGCCGGGTACGTCGCGTAGTGCCGAAGCCCTGACGAGAGGGGTGCTCCGCCGGCTTTTCGCGCTGGCGGTTTCTCCCTCCCGTTGTGCGTGGTGCTGTGGATACTGCAGGCGCCCCCGCGCGCCGCGGCCGTGAAGGAGGTGACGGACAACCCGATGAGTCCCAGTGATAGTCCCTATCCCCATCTGAACCTCATGTTGTTTCCGACCTCGCCGCGGCGTAACAGCCGCTGAATCACCGCCTGTTTCTAGCACCACTGCATGGCGCCGGGCCGCATCCGTTGCGGTACCGCCCAGTTGTAGTGCACAGCAATGTGATTCGGCGAATGCACGTCGCGGTCTGCGCCCCTGCAAGGAGCCCTGCAATGGCCATCGCCCCGACCTACAGCACCGGAGGCGTTCCTGCGGATCGTCACCGCCGTATTTTCGGGTTCACCGACCTATGGATAATCGGCTGCGCTGCCCTGCGCCGGTTCGTTAATCGGCGTCGCCTCACTGCCCAAGAACAGGCCAACCTGGCCCGCGTGTACGCCGGCAGCCGACCGGCGGTGTTCACCGCCTCGTTGGGTGGGCACTGCTTTTCGGCCGGGCGCTGGTGAACCGGTGCCGGCCACTGACCCGAATCGGTGGTCCGGGCCACCACCGTGGCCCGGTTCGAGGCCGAGCCTGCGGATGCGCACCGCCCGGGCGATGCTCGCGGCCGGGAAACACCCCACCGCGGTCGCCGAGTCTTGTGCGGTGCCGTTGGCGCTGGTCGAGCTGATCCGCGATGAGCTGGCCGCCGTTCACCCTGAATTCGCTCTCTGTCCTTACGATCCGCCTGTTCCCGCCGCCGGCGCGCACCCGAACCCAAGGAGTACCCGTGAACCACAACACCCCACGCGACGACCATGCCGGCACCGGCGGCGCGCCGGTCATCCACCTGTCCGAACTGCTGAAGGCGCCGGTGGTATCTCGCTCGGGTGAGCCGGTCGGCAAAGTGGAGGACGTCATCGTCCGCCTCGGCAGTAGCGAGGAATACCCGGCGGTGACCGGCTTGGTGGTCGGTGTCGGTGGCCGACAGGTGTTCGTGTCCGCCGACATCGTGCGGTCGCTTTCCGAGCACCAGGTGGATCTGACCAAGAACAAGGTCGACCTGCGCACGTTCGGTCGGCGCGACGGCGAATACCTGCTCAAAGCCGACGTGCTCGATCACCGGTTCATCGATGTGCCGAACGCAGAACTGCTGCGCGCCTACGACATTGAGCTCGAAGACACCGGCGCCGGCTGGGTGCTGGCGCGCTTGGATACTCGCCGCCCGGCCCGATTCTTCGGTCTGATCAAGTCTCACGGCGGGCACGCGGCGCGAGACTGGAAAGCGTTCGAGCCGATGATCGGCCACGACCAATCGATGCTCGTGCGCCGTGTTCAGGGCCGGGTGCACACCCTCAAGCCGGCGCAAATTGCCGATCTGCTCGAAGACGCGACCGCGGCTGAAGGCGGCGAGATTCTGGAGCGGGTGCGCTCCAATCCCGAGCTGGAAGCCGATGTGTTCGAAGAACTCGATCCCGAGAAAGCGAGCAAGCTGTTCGATGACATGCCCGACACCGAGGTCGCTGGGGTGCTCGGGCGGATGCGTGCCGATGACGCCGCCGACGCGGTGTCCGATCTGCGCCAGTCGCGGCGCCGCAGGGTGCTGGACCTACTGCCAGCGGCGCAGCGCACCAAGGTCGTCACGTTGATGGGTTTCAACCCCGATTCCGCGGGCGGTTTGATGAACATCGATATCGCCACATGCCCGTTGGAAAGCACTGCCGCACAGGCGCTGTCGGTGATCGCCGAGGCCCGCACCCTGCAGCCTGAAGCGCTGCTCAAGATGCATGTGCTGGGAGCCGACGGCCAGCTTGCGGGGGTGGTGTCGGTGATCGTGCTGCTACAGGCCGATCCCGGCGCCGACGTCACCGCGCTGATGGACACCGACCCAGTGCGGGTCGGTCCGGATGCCGACCTGACCGACATCGCGTTGCTGATGTCGGACTTCAACCTGGCCACCGTGCCGGTGGTCGACGAGGGCGACCACGTCCTGGGCGTGGTGACCTACGACGACGTTCTGGAAGCACTCATCCCCGAAGACTGGCGCCGCCGCGAACCCGCGCCCCGGCCCATCCGCGACATCGGCACCACCGGTAACGGAGCGCAGTCATGATGACCAACAACACCCCCACCGCAGCCGGACAGCCATCAGGTGCGGCCAGCCCGGCACCGGCCGGGCCACCGAAATCACCACCACCGAGCGCGGTGCTGGACTCGGCACATCTCGGTGACATCGAGGGCGCGTTCGGCAAGATCAGTATCAGCGACCCCGACACCGGCTCCACCCTGAAAACCCGGCTGCTGACCTTGGCGGCCATCCTGGGTCCCGGCATCATCGTCATGGTCGGCGACAACGACGCCGGCGGCGTGGCCACCTACGCCCAGGCGGGACAGACCTACGGCTACAGCCTGCTGTGGACCCTGTTGCTCTTGATCCCGGTCCTGATCGTCAACCAGGAGATGGTGGTCCGCCTCGGCGCGGTCACCGGTGTCGGCCACGCCCGACTCATCAACGAGCGTTTCGGCCGCGGCTGGGGATGGTTCTCCGTCGGTGACCTATTCCTGTTGAACTTCCTGACCTTGGTCACCGAGTTCATCGGTATCGCCTTGGCGGCGGACTACTTCAACGTGTCCAAATACATCGTGGTCCCCACCGCCGCGGTCGCGTTGATCGCGATTATGGCCAGCGGCAGCTTCCGCCGGTGGGAACGGGCCATGTTCGTGTTCATCGCCATCACCCTGCTGCAACTACCCATGCTGCTGATGGCCCACCCACAGTGGGGCCATGCCGCGAAATCGTTTGTAGTACCAAGCATTTCCGGTGGCATCACCTCCGATGCGGTGTTGTTGATCATCGCGATCGTGGGTACCACCGTGGCCCCCTGGCAGCTGTTCTTTCAGCAGTCCAACATCGTCGACAAGCGCATCACCCGCGGTTCATCGGCTACGAACGCGCCGACACCGTGATCGGCGCCTTCGTCGTCATCATCGGCGCCGCGGCATTGGTGATGGTCGGCGACTTCGCCGCGCACGTATCCGGCAAGACCGACTTCGTCGACGCCGGCGATATCGCGCACCTGCTCGGCGCACACAGCCACGCGCTCGGCTCGATCTTCGCGATCGTTCTACTCGACGCATCCATCGTCGGCGCAGCGGCCGTCACATTGGCCAGCAGCTACGCGTTCGGCGACGTCTTCGGCATGAAGCACTCCCTGCACCGCGGGTTCAAAGATGCCAAAGCGTTCTACGTGTCCTACTGCACCATGATCGCCCTGGCCGCCGCGATCGTGCTCATCCCCGGCGCGCCGCTGGGGCTGATCACCACCGCGGTACAAGCCTTGGCGGGGTTGTTGCTACCCAGCGCCACCGTGTTCCTGCTGTTGCTGTGTAACGATCGGGAAGTGTTGGGGCCCTGGGTGAACCGGCCCTGGCTTAACGCCGTGGCCGGTGTCATCGTGGGGGTGTTGCTGCTGCTGTCGTCGATCCTGATGGCCACCACCATGTTCAAAGACCTCAACGTCATCGCCGTCACCGAATATCTCGCCGGCGGCCTCGTCGTCGGCGCCGGGATTGGCTTCGTCGCACTGCGATTGATGTCCCGCCGCCAACCTGCGGCCACCGTAAAGCCGGTGGACGAACTGGACCGCGACACCTGGCGGATGCCGCCGCTAGCGCTGCTGGAACCAGTCCAGTGGAACGCGGGCACCCGTCTTGGCATGATCGCCCTGCGCAGCTACCTCGTTGTCGGGGCAATCTTGTTGGTGGTCAAGGCAATCCAGATCAGCCACGGAGGCTAACGACGAGAGAACACTGGTCTGATGGCTAGGACACTACGGTCCCGGGCGGTCGGCCGGGTACGTGCCTGGATCAGTGTCATCGCGGCGGTGGCACTGGTCCCGTGGATCCTCTACCTCGGAGGAACACTTCCGCAGGACTACGCCGCGGCCCACTGGCGCGCCACCTGGATCGGATTCGATGTGTTGTTGGTGCTGTTCCTGTTCGCCACGGCAGTCCTGGGCTTCCTGCGCAGCCCGCTGCTGACCGTCGTGGCGTTCACCACCGGGGTGCTGCTGCTGTGCGATGCATGGTTCGACGTGATGACCGCACAGCACGGCGATCAGCTCACCTCAGTCATCAGCGCCGTGTGCGGCGAACTGCCACTCGCAGTGCTGCTGATCGGCGGCACGCTGCGCATCGTCCGACTCAACGAACCGCCATTCTCCGCCGAATGCTGCTGCGCGGTGGTCACCGGCCAACCAAACGACCACCGGTAGCGAACCCAACCGATCAGCCACGACTCGTCGACGATCCCATCACGACACGAAACCTCAGGAGAACATCATGATCAACACGCTGGACATCGTCCTGCGGATCGCCGCCGGACTCGGCTTGGGGGCCGCCATCGGACTGGAGCGCCAGTGGCGCTCCCGTAACGCCGGGTTGCGCACCGCCGCTCTGGTCAGCCTCGGGTCCACGCTGTTCGTCGTGATGGGCGGATACTCCTTCACCGGCATTCACGCCGACCCCACCCGTGTCGCGGCCCAGGTCGCCTCCGGGATCGGTTTCCTCGGTGCCGGCGTGATCATGCAGCAAGGCGCCACCATCTCTGGACTCAACACCGCCGCCACCCTCTGGGCTTCGGCCGCCGTCGGCGCCCTCGCGGGCGGAGGCATGATCATCCCGCCGCCATCGGAAGCGGCGCCGTCATTGCCGCCAACATCTTCTTGCGCCCGGTCGGGCGGACCCTGAACCGCCACCATGGTCCCGGCGCTGAAAGCCTTCTGCCGAATATCGATTCGAAGTCCGCTGCGCCACGACCGCCGAAGTGCACATCCGCAGCCTGGTATTCGACGCGATCTCGCACTAACCTGACTGTGCGGTCCATCACGGCGATCGACCTACCCGACGGTGAAGGAGTCCGCATCGCCGCCACCGTCATCGCCGACGAACGTGACGATCACCGCATCGAAGCCGCCCTCGCCGACGTCATCAAAGCACCGAAGTCACCGGCGTCCGATGGAGCGCCGACGAGATGAGCCCAGTCGACTGATCTGCCCCGGAGCCAACGAAAGGCGAATCCGTATGTCATTCATGAAAATACGGCCAGCAGTGGTGGGGCTGATGCTGGTGTGCTGGGGTCACCGCTCGCTCCTGATGTGGCTCGTGCGCAACCGCCCACGCCGCCGGTCCTGCCATGGATGCCGGGGCCGCCGGTGCCCGTCAACGGCACGATGGGTAGCTACTCGAATTGGTACAACATCATTGCGGTGGCCCCGCCGGCCGCGTTCGACGCTCGAGGAGTCCGAGCCACAGCTGGCGTTGACCCGCGATGGAAGCTGACGGCATGCCCGGTAGCGCGCTGGGCTTGAGCCTAACAAAGCCAACGCACTGACCTCAAGCAGCAGCCGCTACCGGATCGGCGCCGGCCTCAGCCCCAACCCGACCCTGCCGACGGTCACCCCCGGCACCAACATCGGCGCGGGCATGGAAGTTCCCACCCTGGAGGACCCGGGCGGCGCCGCACCCAAAACGCCCGCCGCCGCCGAATCAGCCCAGCCGACCACCGCCCCGCAGGTGCCTGGGCAACCCGCACCCGTCCTCGAAGCCGCGAACGGTCAGCCGACGGCGGCAACACCCACGCCCACGGCCGCACCGGCGCCCGCCAGCCCTCCACCGGTACAGGTGCCGGCCGCATCGCCCGACTCCTAAAGGAAAGCGTTGTGTTGGCGACGCCGCCTTCCAAGACGATGAGGTGTTGTCGTGATTGGCGAAGTCATCGCCTCGGGTTCCTCACCGATCACGAACGCTCATCCACACTCTTACCTCGCGGATCAGCCCCGGAGAACCTGCGGATTTCCTGAATCTGACCTGTCCGTGCGTTCAGTGGATGGACGATGAATTCATGCGACTCGACATGAGCGAGGACCGCGCCATCGCCGAGGTGACCGCGCGTTTAGCGGCTCATTTCCCGTCGCGCGACTCGGTCGACGTCGTGATCGCCGTGCGACGGGCATTGTCACGCTTCGATTCGTGTTCGGTGCGCGATTTTGTTCCGCTGCTGGTAGAGCGCCGTGTACGAACGGAGTTCAGCGCCCAGACCTAGGGACAGCAACTCCGTCGTAGCAGCGGTCGAGTATGTCGGCACCGGATTTGATCCAGCTGCCCTTGGTCAATTCGCGATGGCCTACCGCGGCAACGACGATGTCGGCGTCGCTGAGGACGGCCGACAGGTTGGCGGTCTTGGAGTGGCAATACGTCACCGTTGCATTGCGTTCCAGCAGCATCCCGACCGGTTTGCCCAAGATGGAGCTGTGGCCTATGACGACGGCGTGTTGACCGGTGGGACTGAACGGTGAATTATCTGACCGCCGGGTTGCGTCCATCAAGGTGGTGTACGAGTCGGACCTGATCAGCGGTACCGGCGTGTCGTAGCCGAGTGATTGAAGGTCATCGCGTGATTCTTCGAGAGACCGTCCAAAGTCACTCGAGCAAAGGAATCGACGCGATGACCACTGCCCACAATATCGATCTGCCTGTGCTGGCCGGGCGACTCACCACTGCCATCCCGAGCGTGCGCGAGCTGCTGGCCACGTTCATCCACACCCTGATGATGGCGCCAGCCGACGCCCTATGCGGTGCCGGCTACGGCGAACGCTCGGCTGACGCACCAATTCCCGCAACGGCTACCGACACCGTCAATTCGACACCCTGCAGGGACTTTGGATCTTAAGTCCGGCTGCGGCAAGGATCCTACTTCGGACTGGCTGCTGGAGCGCCGTAAACGCCCCTGACCACGGTGGTGGCGATGTTACCTGCTGCGTGTCTCGACGCGGCGGATGGACAAGCTGGTCGAGACCCTGGGCATCACGTCGTTGTCGAAGTCGCAGGTGTCGGTGATGGCCAGAACTCGACGCCGCCGTGGAGACGTTCCGGACCCGGCCGCTCGATGCCGGCCGTATACGTTCGTCGCTGCGGACGCTCTGGTGCTCAAGGTGCGTGAAGCCGGCCGGGTGGTCAACGTGCGCCCTGATCGCCGTCGGGTCAACGCCGAGGGCTACCGCGGATCCTGGAATCGATGTCACGACCGCTGAGGACGGGGCGGGCTGGTTGACGTTCTGGCGGTCGTTGACCGCCGCGGCCTGTCGGGGTCAAACTGGTCACCAGCGACGCCCACGCCGGGCTGGTCGCCGCCATCGGGGCCACCTGCCCGGGTGGCAGCGCTGCAAGGCCACTACACGACCAACCTGATGTCCGTCACTCCCAGAGTTCGTGGCCTGGGTGCGCACCCTGCTGCACCGGTGTTCGATGACGCTGAATCCGTTGCTGCTCAATATGATCGGATCATCGACGCATTGTCCGACAAGCTGCCCAATGTCGCCGATCACCTCGAAGCGGCGCGGCCGGATCACTGGCGTTCACCGCGTTCCCCAAGCGATCTGGCGCCATCGCAGACAACAATCCCAGGAACGACTCAACAAAGATCCGCCGGCGCACCGACGTCGTGGGCATCTTCCCCGACCGCGCGGCCCTGATCCGTCTCGTCGGAACGGTGCTGGAAACAACACACGACGAATGGGCCGAGTCGCGGCGCTACCTCGGCCTCGACGTTCTGAGCAAATCACACCGTCAACGACACCCCAACCGAACAGGAGGCTACCCCCGCGGCACTGCCCGCCTGACCCAACTACCTCGAAGAATCACACGACGACGTCATACACCACGTCCCTGGACTTGACCGACCGCCGTTGGGATTCCAAGCTGTCTGCCACCCGGGGAGAACGCCAGACGATTCATGGGTTGGTGGCTGGAGGTTGGTGCTAACAGATTCGAGTCCCGTTAGCTGCGGTGAGTTGACGCGCGGCTCAATGGGGATGGGTAGCTGCGGTGCGGTGTACCAGATCGAGCCGAGGGATGGCAGCGTGGCGGTCGTGATCACTGTGGCGGTGGAGCCCTCAGACATCAGTGTTATCCGGTGCTCAGATGCCTTATCCCTCTGTTCGCTGAACAGCCGGGTGGGTCGATGACCTCAAGCCACCTCCCAGCTATATCCGCGTCGCTGAGCGCCGAGGCCGCGGCGACCGCTTCGGTCGAGCAGGTCCTTGGCTGGCTGGAAACTGCGGACGGGTTGTCCGCTGCCGAGGCTGCTGAGCGGTTGCAACGGTTCGGGCCGAACGCGCTTCGCAGCCACCACGTCAGGGCCTGGTCGGTGCTCGTTCGCCAGTTCCGAAACGCAGTGATGATCATGCTCGCCATAACCGCGCTCGCGTCGTATTTCCTCGGCGACCACACCGACGCCCTGATCATAGGGATCATTCTGAGCGCCAGTGTGGGGCTGAGCTTCATCAACGAGTATCGGGCCGAGAAGACGGCGGCGGACTTGCATGACAGCGTCCACCACCGCGCACAGGTGCGCCGCGACAGGACGGTCATTGACGTGGATGTCGTCGACCTGGTGCCCGGTGATGTCATCCGGCTCTGGGAGAGGCCGTGCCGGCTGATGTGCGGTTGATCGAAACCACGGCGCTGGAGTGCGACGAGGGCATCCTGTCGGAGAATCTACGAGCGCGGAGAAGTCAACGGCGCCGGTGGCACCGAGGCTGCCCTGGTCGATATGACTGATCTGGCCTTTATGGGCACCATCGTCAGCGGCGGCGAGGGTCTGGCGGTGGTTTATGCGACCGGCCGGGATGCCGAATTCGGCCGGATCGCCGCGGATTGGGGAACGCCAACCCGAGACGACTTTTCAGGCCGGGCTGCGGCAGTTCTCCTACCTGCTGGTGAAAGTTGCGATTGCGCTGACTGTCTTCATTTTGATTGCCAACATCTTGTTGCACCGACCGGTGATCACATCGCTGCTGTTCGGCCTTTCCATTGCCGTGGGGATCACACCGCAGCTGTTGCCCGCGGTGGTCAGCACCAGCTTGGCGACCGGCTCCCGACAGCTTGCCAAGGTCAAGGTCCTCGTCAAGCGGCTGGTATGCATCGAAGACCTCGGCGATATCGATATTCTCGTCACCGACAAGACCGGAACCCTGACCGAGGGCCACATCAGCCTCATCGACACGGTCGACCCGGTGGGGGCCCACAGCGATTCCGTGCTGCGACTGGCGTTGTTGGCTTGCGATGTCGATCCCATCACTGGCGCCGCGGCGCC